>NZ_QMDW01000061.1 GCF_003605635.1 Halonotius pteroides | reverse complement strand
GGCCTCGACCTGCCCGTCCATCATCTCCGGGGCGTAGGGGATGTCCTCGACGACGAAGAGGACGTGCAGTCGGGCGTCGGACTGGGCGGCCAACCCGATGGCCTGTTCGACCGCACGGCTGTTCCCCCGGCTTCCGTCCGTCGGCAGCAGGATTCGGTCGTGCATACACGGGAAATTCCCCCAGCGGTACAAAGAACTACCCCCGTCGTCGCAGCCGCTGGGACACGGCCGATCGCATCGTCGCAGCCGCTGGGACACGGCCGACCGCATCGTCGCAGCCGCTGGGACACGGCCGCCCCGTCGCTACGCGCCCCCGTTCACGCGAGCAACTCGGCGTGTTTCTCCCGGAGTTTCGAGAGCTTCGGGTTGACGTTGACCGTACAGTAGGTGTCAGAGGGGTTCTTATCGAAGTAGTCCTGGTGGTACTCCTCGGCGGGGTAGAACGTCTCGAGCGGTTCGACTTCGGTCACGATGTCGTCGTCGTACAGCGGTTCGAGTTCTCCGATGACCGATTCGACGACCCGGCGTTGCTCGTCGTTGTGGTAATACACCGCCGACCGGTACTGGCTGCCGACGTCCGGGCCTTCGCGGTTCAGCGTCGTCGGCGTGTGGATCGTAAAGAACACTTCGAGCAGATCCCGGAAGGCGATCGTCTCGGGGGCGAACGCGACCTGGACTACCTCGGCGTGGCCGGTCTCGCCGGCTGTTCGGACTCGCTCGGCGGCAACGGCTCGGGCAACGGCGACACCACCGACTCGCCCGTCGGCCAGATCGGATCCGGCCGCGAGGGCCGCGACGCCCCCGGCGGGACGCCGATGAGCGAGATGCCGGAGCTGTCGGGCGAACTCACCGTCTACTCCGGGCGCGGCGAGTTCCTCGTCGGCGACCTCATCAGCTTCATCGACGACCGCTACGACGACCTCGAGTTGACCGTCCGCTACGGCAGTTCGACCGACCTCGTCAACCAGATCGTCAACGAGGGCGACGGCTCGCCCGCCGACGTGTTCTACTCGGTGAACGCCGGTTCGCTCGGCGCGCTCGCAGACGAGGGTCGGGCCGGGACTCTCGACGACGGCGTCGCCGGGCTGGTCCGCGAGGAGTTCCGCACGGACGAGTGGATCGGGACGTCCGGACGCGCCCGGACGGTGCCGTACAACACCGACTCCTTCGCCGCCGCCGACATGCCCGATGACGTCATGGCCTACCCCGAGGCGTTCGACGGGGACCTCGGGTGGGCCCCAGCCTACGGCTCCTGTCAGGCGTTCGTCACCGCCATGCGGCTCATCGAGGGCGAGGAGGCGACCCGCGAGTGGCTCGAGGCCGTCCTCGATGCTGGGATCACCGGCTACCCCGACGAGTTCGCCGCCTGCCAGGCGATCGCCGACGGCGAGATCGACGCCGCGTTCGCGAACCACTACTACATCCAGCGCGTCCTCGACGGCAATCCGGAGGCCTCGCTCGCGACCGCTTTCACCTCCGGCGACGCCGGTGCCGCGTTCAACGTCGCGGGCGCGGCCGTCGTCGACACGACCGACGACGA
>NZ_QMDW01000060.1 GCF_003605635.1 Halonotius pteroides | reverse complement strand
CAGTCACTTCGAACAGCCCTCCCAGAAGAGGCCGTGGCGCGAACTGCTCGCGCCACTGGCCTCGTTGAGCGGAGTGGTGCTATTGATTCAGTACCGTTTTTCTGGAACTTCCTCATTGGAGCTACGCAACCAGATGGCTCTGTGACCAAAGTAAATGATCTCTACGAAACCTTCACCAATCACAATGCCGCCTATTCGTCCATTCAGCAGTGGATTACGCCTGAGCTCAAGCAACTGCTTCGCCAAACAGTCGCTCACCTCAGTGCCGAAGTTGGTGTGACCGACCATGACCTCGGCGGGCGATTTGATCGATTCCGCGATGTCCTCATCGCGGATACGACCGACTGCACGCTCTCGCCTGTGTCCTTCGACGACTTTCCCGGCTACAGCGACGATCATGCTGGAGCGCAGCTCCACATGATCGAGTCCCTTGGCTCACGGGCACCGATTTCGGCTTCAATCACTGATGTCCGAACTGATGAGTTGGACGAATTGCAGATCGAGAACTGGGTCACTGATTCACTGTTGTTAGACGACCTAGGTTACCATGACTATGGGAAGATTGCACGCATTGACGAGGAAAGCGGCTGGTTCGTGAATCGGCTGAAGATTGACTCAAACGCGCCGATTACGGAGGAATTAGAGAGATGGCCCACGGGTGCCATCTCTCTGGAGGGCAAGGAGTTGCAAGATGTGCTTCCAGAGCTCCATCGAAGCGAAATCGATGCCCACGCGCGGTTCAATACACCCAGTTCAGAGAGCGAACTCCTGCCGCGTGAGTTCCGCCTCGTCGGACTGCGTCACGACGAGGCGGCACCCGAGAAAGATGCACCAGACGCCGACCACGACTACCACCTATACGTGACTAACCTCCCGAAAGAGTGGTTCTCGGCGCGTGAGATTGCAGCATTGTACTCGGTGAGATGGAGCATAGAGACACTCGTTCAAGAAGGGAAATCTGTGTTTGGCCTGGAGGAGATTCCAGTACGCCGGAAGGATGCGATAGAGTGCTTCATGCTTGCGGCAGTAGTGATGATACTCCTCAGTCGGTATGTGTTGGGGCAGATTCGAACTGCGTTCGGATCTGCCCGCCCCGGCCCGCTTGAAGAAGCAACTGAGACGCAACCTCTGTCGTTCTCAAAGCGTCTCCAATGGTTTGGAACGGATATTCTGGAGATGTTAGCAAATCAGCTTGGGTACGTTTGGGAGCCTGGGAAAGTGATCATCGAAGGAGCTATTGATCGGAATTTGGATCGTCATGACCTCACAGAGCGGGTAGCGTACGGCGTAGTCAGTTCACGGTTCACCGAGGCCGGTGAACTGGCGACACTCCGGCCCGGCTGACTGCCTCAGCCGGGCCAGGAAGCCTCGCGTAGAGTGGCAACACTGCGGATTGCTCCCAGCATCAGGTGCTTTTCTCCAGTCAGAGGCAGAAAATTGGCAGAAGTAGAGCATCGTCAGCCACCAGTGAGCGGTATCTGTCGATCCAGCAGGTAGCATATTTGTCTCTGCTACCGAGCTAATGGGCTGTCTGGAGCTTAGGCGATAACG
>NZ_QMDW01000059.1 GCF_003605635.1 Halonotius pteroides | reverse complement strand
GCTCGCGAGGGAAACAACCCAGATCGTCAGCTAAGGTCCCAAAATTGTGTTAAGTGAGAAAGGTTGTGAGATTTCATAAACAACTAGGAAGTTGGCTTAGAAGCAGCCACCTTTTAAAGAGTGCGTAATTGCTCACTAGTCAAGAGATCTTGCGCCAATAATGTAACGGGACTCAAACACAATACCGAAGCTACGGGCACATTATGTGCGTTAGGAGAGCGTTTTAATTTCGTTGAAGTCAGACCGTGAGGACTGGTGGAGAGATTAAAAGTGAGAATGCCGGCATGAGTAACGATTCGAAGTGAGAATCTTCGACGCCTATTGGGAAAGGTTTCCTGGGCAAGGTTCGTCCACCCAGGGTTAGTCAGGGCCTAAGATGAGGCAGAAATGCATAGTCGATGGACAACAGGTTAATATTCCTGTACTTGGTAAAAGAATGATGGAGTGACGAAAAAGGATAGTTCTACCACTTACTGGATTGTGGGGTAAGCAACAAGAGAGTTATATAGGCAAATCCGTATAGCATAATCTTGAGTTGTGATGCATAGTGAAGACTTCGGTCGAGTAACGAATTGAATGATTTCATGTTTCCAAGAAAAGCTTCTAGTGTTAATTTTTTATCAACCTGTACCGAGAACGAACACACGTTCCCAAGATGAGTATTCTAAGGCGAGCGAGAAAACCAATGTTAAGGAACTCTGCAAAATAACCCCGTAAGTTCGCGAGAAGGGGTTAGTTAGTTGGTAGGGTAATGGCCTACCAAGACGATGATGTTTAGCCGGGCCGAGAGGCTGTACGGCCACACTGGGACTGAGATACGGCCCAGACTCCTACGGGAGGCAGCAGTAAGGAATTTTCCACAATGAGCGAAAGCTTGATGGAGCGACACAGCGTGCAGGATGAAGTTCTTCGGAATGTAAACTGCTGTTATAAGGGAAGAAAAAATAGAATAGGAAATGATTTTATCTTGACGGTACCTTATTAGAAAGCGACGGCAAACTATGTGCCAGCAGCCGCGGTAATACATAGGTCGCAAGCGTTATCCGGAATTATTGGGCGTAAAGCGTCCGTAGGTTTTTTGCTAAGTCTGGAGTTAAATGCTGAAGCTCAACTTCAGTCCGCTTTGGATACTGGCAAAATAGAATTATAAAGAGGTTAGCGGAATTCCTAGTGAAGCGGTGGAATGCGTAGATATTAGGAAGAACACCAATAGGCGGGGCATATACCCGAAACCAGGTGATCTATCCATGAGCAGGTTGAAGCTTAGGTAAAACTAAGTGGAGGACCGAACCGTAGTACGCTAAAAAGTGCCCGGATGACTTGTGGATAGCGGTGAAATTCCAATCGAACCTGGAGATAGCTGGTTCTCTTCGAAATAGCTTTAGGGCTAGCGTATAGTATTGTTTAATGGGGGTAGAGCACTGAATGTGGAATGGCGGCATCTAGCTGTACTGACTATAATCAAACTCCGAATACCATTAAAATTAAGCTATGCAGTCGGAACGTGGGTGATAACGTCCACGCTCGCGAGGGAAACAACCCAGATCGTCAGCTAAGGTCCCAAAATTGTGTTAAGT
>NZ_QMDW01000005.1 GCF_003605635.1 Halonotius pteroides | reverse complement strand
CCACGAGTCGGTCGAGAACTTCGTCTGTGCACTTCCGCTGGCGTATTTCGAATTCGACACGCACGACCGCTACGCAGGGTCGACTCGCTACGAGATGGACACGCTCTTTCGCGTCTTTATTTTGAAAGAGCTCCACGGGTGGGACCACGAAACAGCGCTGATCGAGTATCTCGAATGCCTCCCAGCACTCTGGGAACAGTTGGGCTTAGAAAGTGTCCCGAACCAGTCGACGCTGTGGCGCACCTGGCACAAACGGTTCAGCGCCGAGCTTCGCAGTACAGTCGAGACAGTTGCGCGGACCATCTTGATCAAAGCCCAGAACGCAGGTGTCTCGGTCCCGTGCGAACCAGAACGGCAACTACCATCTCACGATGACGACGTGGACGAATCAGACCCAGACGATCAGACAATCCTCGACGAAGCGGCACCGATTACGGATCACGTCAGCCGCGTCGTCTTCCCCGGATTCTCCTTGGACCGAGGTGAGAGCTGTGAGATTCACGAGAACGCCTACTGGGGATTACAGACGTATCTGGGGCTCCGTGAGAATTTAGCCGCTAATGAGGGTGCTCGGAGTTTCACCTATGAGACGACTAGAGATCGGACACCGTTAGGTCACGCCCATCGCGAGCAGGTTCGCGATCTCTCAATCGTGGAGATTCGTGAGATGTACCGACAGGCCGTTAATAGGCTCCTGAACGAGATCGCGAAGACAGAGCAGTTCTTCCGAGCTGGCATCGTCGCCATCGACATCACCGAAGCCGATCCCTTCACCGGCGACAGGACTGGGCACGAGGACGAGATTATCGGGACGAAAGAAAAGACCAACGAGTACGCCTATCAGTGGGCGACCGTCCAATTAGTAGGGAATGCCGTCCCGATCGTGCTGGACGCGAGACCAGTTCAGAAGGGCGAGTCCCGCGCAGAAATCGTTGAGGATCTCTTGGATTCGGCTGAGGAGATGGTTCACGTCGATAACGTGCTGATGGATCGAGAGTTCGACAGTCAGCACGTCCTTGAGATGCTCAGCCAGCGCGGCCTTTCCTACGTCGTGCCCAAGCGGATGCAGACCAGCGAGAAAGCCCAGGCCAAGCGGTTACTCCAGCGCGACCAAGACCGGTACGAGACCGACCGGAAGCTCCACCTCGGGAAGAACGAATGGCACGAGACGACGCTGATCTATCGGCGGAAAGAGAATTCAGAGCATAACGATCATCGGCAATACTCAGTGTTCATGACGAACCGAGGGAGTGGCCTTCTCACTGAGTATGGCTACCGGTGGGAGATCGAGAGTGGCTATCGGTCAATCAAACGGTTCATGGCTACGACGACGTCCAAGGACTTCGGACTCCGGTTCTTCTACTTCGCGTTCGCGTGTCTCCTGTACTCAATTTGGCGAGCGGTGGATCTACTCGTGCAGGTCGAGTTGACCGGTGAGTACGAGCATTCGCCGATTGTGACGGCCGATAATACGCTAACGCTGCTGAAGAAGGAGACTGGGGTCGGATAGTGAAGGGGCTCTCTCCGTGATAGCGCGTCGTCTGAGTGGCTACGCTATCGAGAGTCATCGAAATTCGCGCATATGGTTGGGAGTCCAATAGGATTGGCCGTCTGGAGAGTACTCTAAGTCGGGTTCTGATCACTGGAGCGGCCGAAACCACGCATCACAGCCCCGCTAAACCCACTGTAGTCTCAACTTCCAAGCAGATCCAGTAGTTGAGACTGGGTCACTCAATGCATATGATCCCAATTATCCACGCCCACTAATCAAGTTTAGTTGTACTACATCAATTCAATTGGGTAAGCTTTATGTGACAGTCCTCACCACCAGATATTGCGGTCGAAATCGAGAGACCCCACATCTGGGGTTAAGACCCTGGAGGATTAAGTAGTGACAACTATGAACTGCCCGGACTGCGGGAACGAGCGAACACGCGTCATCGATACAGGGACCAGTGCCGACGGAACCTCCGTCCGACGGCGCCGCGAGTGTCAACGCTGTTCGTTCCGCTTTACGACCTACGAACGTCCGGAGTGGGAGTCACTCCAGGTGAAAAAACGCGACGGTACCATCGAATCGTTCGACCGACAGAAACTCCGCGCAGGGATCGAGCGAGCCGTTGAGAAGCGAGATGTGACCGAGGCAACAGTGACCGCTCTCGTCGACGATATCGAGAGCGAACTGCAAGATCGAGAGGCACGTATCGTCTCTTCGAGTCTTATCGGCGAACTCGTCTCTGAGAACCTCCGTACGCTCGATAAGGTAGCCTACATTCGATTTGTCTCCGTTTACAAAGCATTCTCTGAGCCGCAGGAATTCCTGAGAGAACTTGACGCAGTCTTGGATGCAGAACTCGATGACTTCGAAGCCTCGAACAGCTCACTATGACACAAACATACGCAGCTCAAACGAATGTTCGGTCAATCCTTGACCGGGCGAGCATGACCCACGTCCAGACGTACAGAGAACAACGGAAACAGAAACCAACCAACAGAGGACGATTCCTCCGGGGTACGTGCCAATGACTGAAAACAAAACCAAAGGCGGAGATCCGGAGACAGACATCTTCTCCGAACGAACGCAGCTCAAACCGTACGAGTACCCCGACGTCCTCGAGTACAAAGACGCGATACGGAACAGCTACTGGGTTCACACGGAGTTCAACTTCTCAGGAGACGTTCAAGACTTCAAGGTCAACACGACTCCGGCCGAGAAAACCGTCATCAAGCGGACGATGCTGGCCATCGCGCAGATCGAGGTCCAGGTCAAGACCTTCTGGGCAGAAATCTACGACGAGATGCCCAAAGCGGAGATCGGAAACGTCGGCATGACCTTCGCGGAGAGCGAGGTCAGACACATGGACGCGTACAGCCACCTCCTCGACATCTTGGGGATCACGGAGGACTTCGAGGAGGTGACTGACGTCCCCGCAATCGAGGAGCGGATCGACTACCTCGACGAGTACCTCGAGAAGAGCGAGAGCGACGACAAACAGGAGTACGTGATGAGTCTCCTGCTGTTCTCCACGTTCGTCGAGCACGTCTCGCTGTTCTCGCAGTTCCTCATCATGACGAGCTTCGACAAACACGAAAAGAAATTCAAGGGAATCGCGAACGCCGTCGAAGCGACCAGCAAGGAGGAGCAGATTCACGGACTGTTCGGTGTCGAACTCTTGGAAATGATTCGCGAGGAGAATCCGGACCTCTTCGACGAGGACTTCGAAGAAGAGGTCCAAGCGGCCTGTCAGCAGGCGTTCGAGGCAGAGATGAAGATACTGGACTGGATCTTCGGTGAGGGCGAACTGGAGTTCCTTCCCCGGGCGCACGTCGACGCGTTCCTCCGGGACCGGTTCAACCAGAGCCTCGAGAACGCCGGTGCCGAGCCGATATTCGACCCGGACGATGACCTGCTCGAGGAGACACGGTGGTTCGACGAGGACATCATGATGACGAAGGATAACGACTTCTTCAGCAAGCGGTCGACCACGTACAACAAACACGCACAGAGCGTCACCGCGGAGGACATGTTCTAACGATGGCACAAACAGAACCAGCACTCGACGAAGTCAACCAGCAGCACGAGGAACCGTTCTACTGGCTGAACGAGGACAGCCGGGCGTTCCTCGACGAGGGGTACCTGATCGAGGGCGTCACCGCCGAGGAGCGGGTCAGGGAGATCGCGGAGCGGGCCGAGGAGATCCTGGACGACGACGGCTTCGCGGACAAGTTCTACGACTACATGAGTCGGGGCTTCTACAGCCTCGCGAGTCCGGTGTGGTCGAACTTCGGTCTGGACCGAGGCCTGCCCATCAGCTGCTTCGGTAGCTACATGGAGGACAACATGGAGAGCATCCTCTACACGCAGGCCGAAGTGGGCGAGATGACCAAGCTGGGCGGCGGGACCAGCGGGTACTTCGGCGAGATCCGGTCCCGAGGCAGCCCGATCACGAACAACGGCAAGAGCAACGGGAGCTACAGCTTCACGGAGTTGTTCGACACGATCATCAACGTCGTCAGCCAGGGCGAGACGCGGCGCGGCCAGTTCGCGGGGTACATAGACGTTGAACACGACGACCTGGACGAGTGGCTCAACATCAAGACCGAGGGCGATCCCGTACAGGACATCTACTACGGCGTCATCATCGGTGACGACTGGTTCCGGGCGATGGTCGACGGCGACGAGGAGAAGCGAGAGACGTGGGCAGAAATCATTGAGGCGCGGATCAACATCGGTGTCCCGTACATCATCTTCCGGGACAACATGAACGAAGGGAAGCCACAGGTCTACAAGGACAAGGGCTACGAAATCAATGCCTCCAACCTGTGTACCGAGATTGCACTGCCAGCCACGCTAGATGAGAGCTTCGTCTGTTGTCTCTCATCGATGAACGCGCTCCACTATGACGAGTGGAAGGATACCGACGCAGTGGAAACGCTGACGCGGTTCCTTGATGCCGTCATGGAGGAGTTTATTCAAGAGGCGGAGGGGACGCAGTTCATGGATCGCCCGGTGCGGTTTGCGAAACGGCACAGGGCGATCGGCATCGGCGTCCTCGGCTGGCACAGCTACCTCCAGAGCGAGATGATTCCGTTCGACAGCATGGAGGCGATGGAGAAAAACGAGGCAATCTTCCGCACCATCAAGGAGCGAAGTTACGAGGAGAGTCGTCGACTCGCCGACGAGTTCGGCGAGCCGGAGATGCTCGAGGGCTACGGTCGCCGGAACGCGACGACGATGAGCGTGGCCCCGACGAAATCCAGCAGTGTCATCCTGGGGCAGGTCAGTCCGAGCATCGAACCGCTGAAATCGAACTACTTCGTCCGCGACGGTGCGAAGCTGAAATCGACACAGAAGAACCGGTTTCTCGAGGCAATACTGAAACAGCGAGGCAGAGACGAGCGCGAGGTCTGGGACAGCATCGCACAGAACGACGGGAGCGTGCAACACCTCGACTGCCTGACTGACGAGGAGAAGGAGGTGTTCAAGACCTTCGCCGAGATTCCACAGATGGCGATCATCAACCAGGCAGCGCAGCGGCAGAAACACATCGATCAGGCACAGAGCCTGAACGTCTCGATCGATCCGAGCGAAGTGAGCGTCAAGGAGATCAACCAGCTCTACATCGAGGCTTGGAAGAAAGGGGTGAAGAGTCTCTACTACCAACACAGCGTGAACGCCGCACAGAAGTTCAGCCGAGACATCCTCGAATGCAAGGCCTGTGAGAGCTGATCTCCCATCGGCCGGTATGATAGAGTGGTCCATGTAAACTACGCCACCCTACCCCTCGGCGTATGCGTGCCTCGGTTCTTGACGGCTTCGGCGTGGATTTCATCAAACAGATTTGGTCGGAGAATCCCAGGGTGTGGACCGAAGAGCTCGGCGACGAGGTAGTCGACCTGATCACCGAAGCGGTCTAGTTAGAGAAAATCACACCTACGAGGCGTGTCCTGACGAAATGCTTGGCATGAGTACCGAGCAGTTCGCCGAGTACGTCGAACCCATCGCCGACCGGCGTCTTGGACAACTCGACTTACCGGAACAGTACGGGACTGACAATCCGTTCCCGTGGATGTCCGAGTAAGTCAACCTGAACAAGCAAGAGAATCCCTTCGAGATGCAGGCTACCGAATACCAGAGCAGGAGTAGCCTCGACTGGCAGCATCCGACCGCGTTCCGCATAGCAACGTGGTCCCCTAGCTGTCTTCGGAGCATAGCTGTATCTCCTGACTGAGGAGACCTTACAGCGTCTCTCGCACGAATTATTTTCGACTAATGACATCAACAGAGCAATCGCGACGGGACGTCTTTCGAACCATTGCACAGTTACAGCACGTCGATTGGCCTGTATACGGGTCGACACCGCTGTACGACCGCAGTTCGGTATCTGCTCTCCAATCAGACATTCGAACCGTCGCCAGAGTCTGGTTCGAACACGACATCCACGACTCGATTGGAGAGTTCGTTTCTCAGTACCCGCTGGAATACGTCGATTTCGGGTCGCATGACGAGTATTCTGGCTCCACGCGGTACCAGATGCCGCAGTTGGTGCGGTTGTTCTTGCTCAAAGAGATCCACGGTTGGGACCACGAAACGGCACTCTTGACGTTCCTTCGACAGCGACCGGAACTCCGTTGCGATCTCGGTTTCGAGCGTATGCCGGATCAATCGACTCTATGGCGCAGTTGGCACCAGCGTTTCACGACCGAACTCCGCGAGACAGTCGAAACGGCAGCTCGAACGATCCTGATCAAGGCCCAGGATGCGAGTCTCATAGTTCCACGAGAACCAGACCGAAAGCTCAGCTATCGAAACGATGATCAAGATGACTCAGCACCGGACGATCAGACCGTTCTGAAGCGGGCCAAGAAAATCACCAACCACTTCAGTCGTATCGTCTTCCCTGCATTCTCACTGAATCGCGGTGAGGGATGTGAGATCCACGAGAACGCCTACTGGGGCTTGCAGACCTATCTCGGGCTCCGTGAAAACTTGGCTGCCAACGAGGGTGCTCGGAGCTTCATTTACGAGTCAACGAGAGAGCGGACACCACTCGGACACGCTCACCGTGACCAAATTCGCGGTCTTTCGATACCAGCGGTTCGGGAGATGTACCGAGAGGCCGTCGGTCGGCTGCTGGAAGAGGTTGCAGAGACTGAGGAGTTCTTTCGAGCTGGAATCGTTGCGATCGACATCACCGAAGCCGATCCGTTCACGGGCGACCGAACGGGCCACGAAGACGAGATCATCGGGACGAAAGAGCAGACCGACGAGTACGCCTATCAGTGGGCGACGGTCCAGTTGGTCGGGAACGCCATCCCAATCGTGCTGGACGCGCGCCCGGTACGGAAAGGAGAGTCACGAAAGGATATCGTCGAGGACCTGCTGGATTCGGCTGAGGACCTCGTTCATGTCGATAACGTCCTGATGGACCGGGAGTTCGATAGCCAACACGTTCTGGAGATGCTCAGCCAGCGCGGGCTTTCCTACGTCGTTCCGAAACGGATGCAGACCAGCGAGAAAGCGCAGGCGAAGCGATTGCTCCACCGTGATCAAGATCGATATGAGACTGACCGGAAGCTCCACCTCGGGAAGAACGAGTGGCACGAGACAACGCTAATCTACCGACGGAAAGAGGACTCTGAACACGAGGACCACCGGCAATACTCGGTGTTCATGACGAATCGGGGGAGCGGGCACCTCACTGAGTACGGTTACCGGTGGGAGATTGAGAGCGGCTACAAGAGCATCAAGCGGTTCATGGCCGCGACAACCTCGAAGCATTTCGGACTCCGGTTTTTCTACTTCGCGTTCGCCTGTCTGCTGTACTCAATCTGGCGAGCGGTTGATTTGCTCGTCCAGGTCGCATTGACCGGCGAGTACGAGCATTCTCCGATCGTGACGGCCGACAATACGCTCACGCTGCTAAAGAAGGAGACCGGAATCGGGTAGATAGCCGCTCAGTCTGGGCCAACGCAGATTCTCTGAGTGACAACGCTGTCAGCATTCCCAGAAATCCACTGATATAGTTGAAAGTATGATATGATGTGTCGCTTGAGAGGCGATCCGAAGCAGTTTCTGATCGCGGATTCGGTTGAAACCACGCATCACAGGCTCGCTATCTCCGGTGTAGTCTCAACATCCAAAGCAGATCGAATTGATATAGCAGCATACAGTTTATAAAATGAATTGGTGAGCCTAAGATGCGGTATTTATCGGTTAGAGGCTCTGTATCGTGCGTATGCCACGCCACGGTTTCCAGTTTCGAGTGCGTACTCTTAGTGCGATAAGAGTACGTACTTTCAAGCAGGTGGCCGCCGTCTACCAAAGCGAATCCCATGACTCCACCCGACATCCCGGGTATTCCCGCCCAGATAGCCCTCGAAGCACGGTTCCACAGAGGCGGTGAGTGAGATGAGTTCTTCTGGGAACGGCCAGGACCACACGGACGGCCAAGATGGTCGGCCGGTCGAGATCGCGGACGTCGTTGAGGATTACCTCACGGACAAGGGCAAAGGAGCGGAAGGAAAGAGCGGGACGTACAGGAGGGATGCAAAACGCGAACTCGACCGCTTTCTCACTTTCCTCGAAGATGAGCGCCCGCGTTCGCCCACGACATTCGAGGAGCTGACTATCCGAGATATCCGCCAATACGCTCGCCATCTCGCGACACAGGATTGGACTGAAAACACGAAGCAGAACTATTACGCCCACATTTCGGCGTTCTGCGGATGGGCAGTACGCGAGGGATATCTCGACGAGAATCCGGCGTTAAAATCACGGGCGAAAGAGCCACTTCCAGAAGACGACGGACGGAAGACCGAGCGCCAACAGGCGTGGTCACCCGAGCAGCGAACGGCACTCCTGGAGTACGTCGACGAACAGGCACACGAAGCCATCGACAAAGTAGGTGAGAACCGCTACGAGGCGATCAAAGCGTGTCGCGACCGAGCGCTCGTCTATCTCCTGTGCTTCTCGGGTGTTCGCGGCGCGGAAGTCCTGTCCGATGTCGCCGACGCCCGACGAGGTCGTGATGGGCTTCGCTGGTCGGACGTCTCCCTCGAGGACAACACAATCACCGTCCTCGGGAAGAAGGGTGAATGGAGCGATAGGGCTGTCCCACCGTCTGCGATCCCGTCACTCGAACGCCTCCGGTCAGTACTGAACCCATCGAGTGACGACTGGCCCGTGTTCACGACGCTGTCGTATCCAACCCTCGTCGAGACGTTCAAAGACGAACTCGTTGAGCGGGACTATACGCGCAAAGAGGCTGAGAGTCTGCATCGCGAGCGGGTGAACGATGGGGACGTCTCGATTATCGAAGTCTGTGTCGAGTATGATGTCGACCCTCCGGCGTTGACGACCCACAGCGCACGGCGGATTTTGCAGCGACTCACAGAGGAAGCAGACACCGAATTGGATGACGACAAACACGGCTATCTTGCCCCGCACGGCGCTCGTCGGGGAGCCGGCGAAGTCATGGTTCGGGAGTTCGGGTACACGGAGGCTGCACGACACCTAGATAACTCCGAGGAGGTGGTTCGCGAGCACTACTCACATATCGAGGCGAGTGAACGCGCTCAGATGGCTGAGACGGCGTTTCAGAACCAGCGACCTAGCCAGAAAGATGTGCCCGACCAGGACTCCGACGGGTAACACTCATCTATCCACTGTGCCCCAGTCGGTAGCGGTCTTAATGTCCGTCATAGTAGTGCTAACATGTTGAATGTTCAAAAATGTAGTTACCGTGAATAATGGAAATAGTGTAACAAATAGTACTAACAGCAATAGCCTTTTTAACGGTAATATCGATGATAACGGTACTACTGATCATAGTAGTAATAATGGTAATATCGCATATACTGTTGAAATCGGTATTACCGTTATTATTGTCGCATCAGAATAGGCCCTACATAGGTTAAAATGCCGAATTGGAGGAATAGAAGCAGATCAATAATAGCATTATTAACGGTAGTACCGTTCTGAACGGTAATCGTCTGACGAACAATTATAACGGTATGAATTCAATTTGAGGGTAGTTATGACCGACACCTACCCAGAAGTACTCGCCATCTCGTTTCAGAAGGGTGGCACTGGCAAGACATTCACCTCGTTGAACATTGCGGGCGGTCTTGCAGCTCGCGGCTTCAACGTGCTTGCCATCGACCTTGACCCACAGGGCACTCTCACCGCAAACCTTGGGAAGCGAGACCTCTACAAAGACCTGGACGCGCTCTCACTAGATGAAATCCTTTTAGATCCGAAAAGTTGGGATAATGTGAACGACCTCATCCACACCGATCACGAAGAGTTCGATCTTATTCCCAGCAACCAGAGTTATAATGGAAATAAAACACCCCTAGACTCGGCTGATGCCGGCGAGAACCGATTGGGGCGACTCTTAGAACGACTTGAAGACGACTATCACTACGTTGTCTGTGATTGCCCACCGGATTTCTCACCATACGCGAAAAACGCGGTCACGGCCGGCGAGAAGATCGTCGTGCCGATGGAGCCGGAGACGGAGATGCCGCATTCGACAGATCTGTTGTTCGACCAATATGAGGTCCTTGGAATGATGCACGATCTCGAGATTCAGTATCTCGCATTCCTGATGACGGTTAACTCGACGAAGATGACCAACGAGAACAAGCGAATGGTCGAGTGGTTCAATGAAACTTTCGACGAGAAGGGCGTTATTACTGACCATCGAGCGGCGTTCGCGAGGGCCAAAAAGAGCCAGCAGTCAATCTACGCTCACCCAGAATCGCTCCGGAACGACGAAGTCGAACGATACGACGAACTCCTTCAATTGATTCTTAAGCAGACATCACCACCGACGCTCGGATTGGATGTTGAAGCGGCAAAGGCGATGACCGTCGAAGATATTCGCGCTGCGGCGGCCGACCAAGAGGTGGAAGCATGAGTGACGATCCCTCTGAAGACGACTTTGAGGCACAGATGAGCGATGTTTCAGAGCGGGCACAGAAGCTCGGAGTCTCCGGTTCGGACCCAAGCTCGAGTTCGGGCGCTGAATCGTTGCCCGAAAATACCACGGGTGACACTGAGGAGATAGCCGAAGTGGATTCTGATGATCCATCGGCTGCTCAGCAGGCAGTTGAACAAGAGTCACGCACGACTGGAGGACCTGATACCCACGAATACCCGAACCCAGATAGGGAGCTGGGAGCGCTTGCTGATGTCTATGCAAATAATAACGTATTCCTCTCACCCGAGGTCGTCGACGCCGTTGAGGGCCTCTGGGATGACATCGAGTATGAATGGAAGAAATCTCACGACACGGAACTCAACAAGAACTGGGACTTCTACATGGCCTGCTTCCGGGTCATCTTAGACAATCCCAATCTCATCCGTGACGAACTTGGTATGGACACTGAGGAGTAATCTCAGCGTTCTCTCCTGGCCAATAATATCACTTGTTTATATGTTCGGTATATAGGTGTGAACACTCATATTGGTAACAGTGGTAGTAACGTTAGTATGATTAATACCGTAGATACCGCAAACAACTAGGCGGCCAGTGAGTTAGAGACTTCGCGAATCGATATCGAGATCTCGGGTTGTAGAGGTGGCGATAGGCATTCTAAGTGAGTCCCACGATCATCAACCGAGTCTCGTCGATCCTCCCCTGGAACAGCCTATCGGCTGTCGATTGGGCCAAAGGATATACCATGTGAGTCAGTATATTCAACTCCGACAGGACTACGACACCCGGTCAGGAACGTCTGCGCGGATGAGTGACAGGTTCGCTCCCGTTAGAATGGGAATGGCCATCGTCACTCAGGCACTTCTTGGAGGGTGTTCCCCTGTGGCCGGTGCTTTTGGAGGAGTACGGGCCACTACGCAGCAGACGTCTCCGGTAAGTGTCGTAGTTTTGAACCGTGTAACATGGTTTAACCGAGGTCTGGCAATAGTATACTACCCTCGTCAAGATTGTATGCCTCTGAAATGCCGACCTCCAGGAGAACCTCGACAAGGAACTCGATGTCATGAATCTCTTGGTCAAGCCGTGTGCGCTCGAGTTCGCGAGCGAGGAGGGCATCGAGAAGGTACTGTTTGAGAATAGTGGCCTCTGCTGACCGAACCGCGTGAATTTCTTCGTCGGTCAACGCTGATTGAGTGGTATTGGGAAGCTTCCCATCAGGTCTGGGGACGAGGCCGGCTTGAATGTCAGTACGAACGCGCCTGTAGTGTTTACAGTCATTTTCCGGTGGCTCATCGGGGCACGTACAGGTTCGTTGGAGTGCGTCGACCTCGTAGATACCCCCGGACGCCGATCGAACCTCGTAGATGCCACCCTGTCGGAGCAACGAGACGTCCATCTCCTGAGTCTGAGCCCGGCCCTCACGTCGGATTGCGGCGTTCTCAATAGACGGTGTCGATTCTTCTACTGGGTTGGAATCGGATGCTGCTGTTGCCATCGGGATATCTGTCTCCATGGGACGACGACACGTCGTGATGCTGTACACGACTGGCAGGTGCCTCTGGTGTCGCCCCTCTACGCTCTCGGGGGGAAATAAAATCGGCCAAGTAGAACTGTACGTTTGATTGGCGGAGGGTATATCCTACGTTACAACCTCATTGTGTCATTGTGACTATTGCGTAGGACTACTGGCATCTGCGACGAACGAGCGGTTTTACAAGTGGTCGAGGAGAATGCCCCGGGGCTTGACCCCGGGGTTGAATCCGACAACTCGTGATACAAACGATTAAGCAAACACATCTATAATCAAAGGACAGCGATGGAGTACAGTCACCGCTACCCCGCATATCCGACACAAGAGGTAGCGGCTGAACTGGAACATCACGTCGACGTTCATCGCCAAGCGTACAACTACACCCGGTACGAGTACGAGAACGTGGACTCCGACAACATCGGGTCCGCGTACAAACACCACTACCGACTCCCCGACTGGAAAGACGAGTTCCCCATCTTCTCAGAAGTCAACTCGAAGGCTCTGCAACGAACAGTCACACGGTTCTACCAGAACCTCGGCGGACTCGCCGAGCAAAAGGAGAACGGACGGAAAGTTGGGAAACTCAAGTGGAAGTCACCTCGGAATTTCCAGAGTATGACGTACTCGCAGTCCGGCTTCGAACTCAAAAACACGAGTGGCCGACACGCGACACTCTGGCTCTCCAAGATCGGGGACATCAAAATCCGCTATCACCGCGACATCCCGAACGAAGCGGACATCAAACAAGTCACAGTCAAAAAGGAGACGACCGGCGGGTGGTTCGTCTCCTTCGGCCTCGAAACTGACGACGCTGGCCTGCCCGAGAAGCCCGACGTGGACTCGCTTGACGCGAGCAACAGCGTTGGAATCGACCTCGGTATTCTCAACTACATCCACACTTCGGATGGCAAGACCGTGGACTGGCTTGAGTTTGAAGACGAGTACGAACGACTCCAGCGCGAGCAACGCAAGTTGTCTCGCAAGGAGAAGGGGTCGAACAACTACGAGAAGCAACGTCGGGAAGTGGCGAAGGTGAAACACCACATCAAGCGGAAGGTGCTGGACTACCAGCACAAGATCACGACGTGGCTCATCCGTGAATACGACGCCGTGTTCGTCGAGGACTTGAACGTGAAGGGGATGCTCGAACAGTCGCACAACGCCCGCAACAAGCAGGATGCGGCGTGGCGACAGTTCATTAGCCTCCTCGAATACAAGGCCGACCTGTACGGCTGTCACGTCACGCAGGTTGAACCCGAAGGGACGACCAAAGAGTGTGCGTCGTGTGGTGTGAAGACGGTGAAGCCAATCTGGGTCAGGGAACATTCCTGTCCGAGTTGTGGGTTCGAGTGTGACCGTGACGCGAATGCGGCGATGAATGTTCTCCAACGTGGCTTTTCTGAGCTAGGGCTGGAATGGCCCGAAGACACGCCTGTGGAGACTGCGCTCCCTACGGACACCACTACGGTGTCTGCAAAGCGCGTCGTAGAAACAGGAAGCCTCGGGGCTTGACCCCGAGGCGATTCACGGTTTGCAAACGGGAATTAGAGCTCATCCCACATAGGTGAGTCAAATGATGAAGCAATCTCCTTGTCTGACTCACTCCCGAGGTCATGGATATACGCAAGCAACTCTTCCGGTGGCGACATCGCTGAGACCGTCTCGGCTTCATCAACGGGCACGATGTCTCCTTCATGTTCGCCTTCCATCTCCTGTTCTTGACTCTGTTCTCCGGGCAGGATCTCGCCGTTCTCCTCGTAGATACCGTCGATTCGGTCAGTGAGATGGCGGATGATACCCGCTCTGTCACGGTTCGCCCGCTCGTGCTCGAGGTATCGTTCAACGGTCGCAGCCTCTTCGATCATCGTAATTGCGGGCGTGATGACCCGGACATTCCGCGTATCGAGGAGTTTCTCGGGCGGGAGCTGTTTGAGGAGCGATTCATCGTAACTCATGCTTGACCAGGGAGTGCAGGTGGCTCGAAGCGGTTCCACGCATCGAGATGGGAACAAATGTCTGCAACGACGTATTCGATCGCTTCCGTCGTCGACGAATCGACGGGAGGCGTCTCGACGATTACAGCGAGTTCCAGGCCGTCCTCGAATTGGATGAGGGGGTGGGCGTCGTAGAGTGCTTTAACGACGGCCTTCGCAAGTGCATCCATATCAAGCGTTTGGGGGTCGTCGATAGCGTCTCGGGCGACAGCAGTGAGGTGTTGCATACGGCGGGTGGCGGCGATACTGGCGTCGATGTCGCTGCTGGTGGAGATGCGCTGTGCGGTCGTGATAGTGTTCATCGGAATGAGTCCCTCCACCGAAGCGGGGGACGACAAACGGGGAGTGGTGAGCCGGCCCTACGTTACATTATTAGTACGAAGGTAGCGTAGGATAACGCATGCCCGAACCTGACCCTGACGCTGGCGCTCCCACCAGCCCTGAAGAAAGGGGCGCAGAGATGCCTGCACCCCCGGAAGGGCTGGCAAAGCGCGTATGGGAGCCCCTGCAGGCACAGACTGTGTACGATCTAGAGCGAGTCATCGACTACTGCGAGGAACTTATCGAGCACAAGGAACGGCCGGTGTCTCCGAGTGAGACGGCCGGAGAGGGTGAAGTCGCAGACAAGAAACCACCGCAGAACCTCTCTCGTGAGGAGCAGCGTGTAGCGAAAGAAGAGCTCGAAGAAATGAGTACGGACGAGATGAAGGAACTCTCAGAGGATGAACTGACCCGATATGGACACGTCCAGATACGGAAACTCCCGTGTGGGCCAGGATGCGATGGTTGCCCCCATGGACCCTATAGGTACATCGTCTATCGAGATAGCCGAGGGAAGGTGACCTCGAAGTATGCGGGGAAGGCTGATGGGGGGTAGCACGATCACCGTACGGAACCCACGGAAGACGAGAATCCTATAGAGTCACCTGTGGTTTGCAGTCTCGACGACGCACTCGGAATCACGACACGCGGCGAGCCACCCATTCTGGTAGCCGATCCCCGCAAGGTCGTCGAATGGAAACCGGATCGTCACGTGCTCAGGAGTGACGTCGGGAAGTTGCACACGGAGCGCGTTGCCGTCCTGGTCGGCGGCCTCGAGGTAGCCACTCCCAGCGAGTGCGTAAAGTTCCCAGACGATGTCCCGACCGTCCTTGGCCGTCTCGGGCCACTCCACATCAGAGAGCGCCGTGCGGACGTCCTCGACCCACTGAGCGGTGTCCACATCGTCGTCGGTGATGGCGACGTCGTAATCGTCGATGACGCGATCGGGATAGAGCAGTCCGAATTTCGCAGAAAGGATCCACCAGCGAGCACAGAGTATCTCAGCGAAATCGCGCTTGAGGCCAAAGTATGTCGAACGGTATTTTTCGCGAGCAGGGAGCAAGCCGTCGTGTTTCGCGTCGCCACACCCGACGAGGGCAGTTCGGCGAACGAGGAGACCACTTCGAGTACTATCCTCGCGGCCTCCACCGTCAGTCTGAATCGTCTCGATTGTGGTCTGTCTCGTTGGCATCTGTCGTCTCGGAGCGGCGTGAGTCACCCCCGCCGGGACCTGTGTGTATCAGTCGGTGAGATTTTGACACCCGTTAGGGATGAATCGGCCTCCGCGGGCCACTCAACGTCATAGATAATCGGGTGACTGTGATAATAACCATGATTCGTTTGACAAGGGAGTGAGGATTAGTAGTGGACGTCGACGGGCGTCAGGTAAAACGAGGACTCGTCGTTCCCTGTATCATCGGTCGCAATCTCGTCAAGAAGTTGTTCGTATTCGGCTTGGCTCCGAATTGCGGTTCCGTATTCGTTGTAGAGGTAGTAGACCGGGCCGGCGTATTCACCGACAGAGTACATCGCATACCGGACGTCGGTTGAGTAGGAGTCGATGAACTCCTCTTCGCTTCGGGTGGGGCCGAGAGGGTTCCACGGTTCGACGTCGGCTTCAATACGGGGGCTTTCGAGGAGTTCCTTGTCGGTGTACTCTTCGAATCCCTTGCGGATGACAGCCATTCGTCGAGCAAGTTCGCGAGTGGTTGATACCCAGGCGCCCTTGAGGAGATCGTTCCCGATCTCGGAGTCGGCACGAGCGGAGCCCTCTTCACGGAAGATGTCAGGGAGTGACTCGCTCCAGCGACCACCATCGGTCATGAGTGTGCCGTAGTCGAACGTCGGGTAGAGCGGCGCGTCAACGCCCTCAAAGAGGCCGTGGGCGATGCCGGTCGCGTCTTCGGCGTCGTAGGCTTCGGAGACGACTCTGATGAGCATGTGCATAATGAATTTGGTCAGGGGTAGAGGGCGAACGCGGTATCGTCGGCGTCGATGCCGAATATGGCGCCAAAAGCGTTCCCTTCGGGATCAGCCGACGGGTAGAGGATCGTCCCGGATTCGAGTTCGAGAACGACCGTCGATTGCCAATCATGGGCTTGCCAGCCTTCGCGTTCAAGTTCTTCGCTGGTCATTTCACGAACGTCGGCGATGCGCTGTCCGGCGATATTGTCGTCTGTGGTGGATTCCATTTTGAGTGGGCCTCCACCGCGCGGGGGCCAGACAAATCAAGTCCTACGCTACATTCGGATACCAACAATTCGTACTGTAACGTAGGACAGGGGCGGCCGTCACGTCCGTTTATCCGCGATCTTGCCCTTGAGTCCTTCATAATATTCGACGTAGTCGCGCTCTGTCTGAGTTCGATATGCAAGTGTGCGCCCGCCTTCGTAGGTGACGACGATGGCCTGCTCGATGGGAAAGGGCCCGTCTTCGTCCGCGTAGTCGACAAGTTCTGCCCACTCATCGGGTGACCCAAGCGGATCGGGATCGCTGAGATCCCCTCCGTTGGCAGCCCAGATCGGGTCGTCCGGTTCTTTGACGGCGGGCTCGAGGCGTTCGATTGGCGTCTTCCCCTCGGCCGGCCACACTCCACGTTCCTCCCAGAATGCTCGCATCTCACGGAGGCTTCGACGGACAGTCCCACGGATGCTGAGGAAGTCAGCGTCTTGCCACCCGTCGCGTGACCAGGATTCGCCTTTGTAGGCGATACCCTGCGGGCCGTTCCAATCGAGACCGATGATGTCCGCAGGCGGGTCCCCTGTGAGATTCGGTTGGGTGAGCTCCTGGATGACGCGCCATTGCTTCGTCGGGCTGGCTCCAAGGAGATGCACACGGTGACCGCGCCAGTTGGCGATATCCGAGAAGTGCCACGCTTTGATATTTGAACGCCCCATCGCGTATCCGAGGACGAGCGATTCCCCGGGGATATCAGCGTTGGCGACGATATCGATGGCCTCGCGACACTTCGGGACGATGATGATGGTCGCGTCTGGGTAGTCGGATTTGAGTTCGCGGGCGGCGTCGACAAACGTGTGTGCTTCCTCAGGAGTGCGGGCATCGCCAACGACACCGATTTCGGGCTCAACCTCACGGAAGCGGGTGAGATACCGATCGAGGTCGGGCCGATTGAAGTCGTTGTCGAGCATGAGGATCGGGACGTCAACGTTGCGGAGATGGCTATCCTGAATCCGACAGTCCTCGCGAGCGCCGGTAACGAATCCGAGGGCGTATGCCTCAGTCGCAAACGGGGCTCGATGAAGGAACCCGATGTACTCGGCACGACGAGCGACTTCGATAGGAAGCGCGTCCTCTTCGCGTTCTCGTTCGGTGTTGCTGTCGGCCTCGATCTCGGACCGGTGGTCGGAATGCTCGCCTCCCGAGGCCCGGTGTCTGTCCTCGAGTGTGTCAAGAGTCGCCGGCGAGAGGTACGTGGAGAGGTCGAGTTGGCCGTGGCCGATGCTCTCGACTGAACTGGTATTGGAACTCACCATAGGAAGTGGCCGTCAGGATGGTCAGCTGGCGGCGCACGGCTCCGCCGCCGACAAAAACTGGCGGACGAAACCTCGCCTACGCGGAAGACACAGAAGGGGAGCTCGACGACGAGGATGCTCGTTCGGATGGCTCCACGGATGGGTCACGAAGATGGTCGTAGTCGATCTCGAGGCCAGCGATTCCCTCGACTGCGGCGGTCGCGACGTTCCCGGTGAGGCAGTTCTCGACAGTCGCGTAGCCGTGGAGCCGAGCCCACTCACAGGCGTCGGCGATGAGTCCCCGAAGCACGTTCACCGGGTAAGCGAGGGCGTCGGTCTGGACGCTCGCAGTGGACAGCGTGACGGCTTCGGTGTTGTCCCGGGTGTTCTGCTCCCCGGAGTGGTCTCGAAGGCAGAGTACGGCAACCAGGGAGTCTTCTGGCGTCCGGTAGGCGAAGCACGCGACGAGCGGTGCGGTGTCGTCAGATTCGCCACAGTCGTACTCATCGAGGAACGCCCGGGCGTCGGGGGTGAGGGTGGTTTCTCGACGAGCCAGACGCTCCTCCCGGGTCTGGACGAGTTCCCCCTGAGCAAGCGTGCGGGCAGAGGCACACGCAGGTCCGGCTGGTGTGTTCTTGTCGGTGAGGCGGGCCTGATCGGGACTGACGCGACCGGCGGGCCGTCGAGCCTCGATCGAATGACTGGCGAGGACGTATCTGTAGCGCCATTTCCGGTACCGTCCACCCCCAGCACGGCCCTCACGAGAGTGCCAGTCACTCCGGTCGGCTATCGTCGTCCCGAGAAGCTCGAACCCAGCGGCCTGGTACATCGTCCCCACGTTGTTGTTCTGGACACCGGCGTACGTAAGCAGGCGATCGTATCCTTCCAGGCGACTCCACGCACAACAGCGTGAGAGGAGCCACGAGCCGGTATTCACGGGCCGGTCAGGGTGGGCAGCGAAGCGATACAGTTCGACCGTCCGACCGTCGGCGTTGTGTCGCCCCCGCGGGCGTCCGAGGACCGCCATCGCAACCTCTCGGTCCTGGTAGGTGGCAGTGAGTGCGATTCGGAAGGGCGTGGTCACTGGGTCGTGCTGATACGCGACGTCGGGGTGCTTCAGGAAGCCGTTGACACGCTCACGGACTCTGGACCCACGCTCAGCGCGGAGCGATAGGTGCCCCGTTGACGACGCACCACCGGGCGAGACGAGACGGGGGTCACAGTCGCGGTATGTCCGATAGGCGTGGTAGGCGGCAAGGGAGTCGAATTCCGTCTCGAGTATGACGATCTCCCCGGAGTCGATCATCGCATCAGTCTCGTCTTGATTGGGGAGGCGACCGATACTAAGTGGGCCCCCTGGCGGGACGTACCAGTTGAAGGATCCGATGGAGTCGTCCCCAGTGCATCGCCCGATAGCGTTGAGGTAGGGGAACGCGATGATGTCGCCGGCGCGAAGCGGCCGTATCACTCTGGACGAGGGGTGGTGACGAGTACTCACGGGAAAGGAGAGGCGTTAGGCGGATGCCCAGCCAAAGAACAGGTACGTGTCTTCTTCGACGTGAATACATCCAGCAGGGCCCCACTTGCTGTCGATTCGAGAGTCCTGTTCGTCGATAAGCTGGCTGGCGTACTCGGCGGGGTCGGTGTCGCCTACTTCGTCGTCGGGAATACGGGTGAACGAGGTTTTCTCCGCGATGGTCCCGGTGTATCCACCCTGGCCGTAGTGGTACTGGGCGTCCTCGACGGCGTCGCTAAACGCGCTCTTGGCGTCCTCGCCGTTCGCTCGGGTGAAAAACGTGTGAGCGCCCATCAGCGGTCTCCCTCTAATTCGTCTTCACTGAGGTGAACCGCCTCGGCGTCGTCTGGAACAAGTTCCTCATAGGTTCGGAATTCCTGGCAATCGACACAGAAGACTCCGTTCTCACCGATATCGGAGTCGGTGATGGGGCCATTCTTTGTCACTTCGACATCGATATGTCCGTTCGCAAAGCGATGCACAGCTCCGAACTGTACTTGACGGATGATCCACGAGAACCGTCCGTTTCCACAATCTGGACAGACAAGCAACTCCGATTCGGAGTTCATCTAACGACCTCGTATATTCGCCGGTTTGTACTGCGGCTGGTGGTTGCCATCTTGTTTGGACTCCTCCACCGTCTCGGGGGCCACAAACAGGGTAAAATCGATCTCGTATGTGAAAGGAGTCATAGAATCGTTCACAGCCGATTTACTGCGGTGCAAGCGGTAGAAAATGTTGAATTATATGCATACAGAAGCCGATGCAAGATACAGAGCTTATATTCAGCAGCCGATGATCTATGCAGATTTCGCCGCCCGCGGTAGGCGTCTACTGTGACTCCTCATCGCCGAATCCGTCCAGTCGCGTTTGAGCCGTCTGCCCGCCGCCAGGGTCTGGATTCGGTGCGTGCCCCGTATCAATTTTCGTATGGCACGCCACACAGACGGTGACGAGATTCGGCATATCGTTGCGCTCCCGCGGGTCCTCGACGGTGCGCGCCGGCTCGATGTGGTGAACGGGCAGCCGCCGGTCGAACGCCGCTAGGTGAGTGTCCTCGTCAAGCCCGCACCGCTGGCATTCCCGGCCGTCACGCTCGCGGACCGCGCGCTTCTTTGCATCGTCGAACCCCGGCCCGTAGTCGATGGTGTCCTGGGCGTCGCCACCGCCCGCCCCAGGCGAGTGGATCGTGTCTGTGACGCCGTGGTTCGCGCGGGTGTCCTCGACGTCGAACCCGGCGGCCAGCAGCGCCTCAATCCAGCTACCGAACTCTTGTTGGTACACCCGATGGTACGGACCGTCGGCGGCGTTCACTTCCGGCGCCGAGGGCGGCCGGCACAGGGTATCGCCGAGGTCGCGCAGGTGCTCGCGCAGCTCCGCGCGGCTGTAACCCGGCGTCGGGACGTCGGCGGCCGCGAGGGCGTCCGACCAGCTCCCCCACCGGGTCTTGTAGAGGGTCGCGGAGTACCGGCCGTGCTGGTCCATGTACTGGCTCGACGGCGGGTGTCCAAGCTCGCCGGTGAGCGCCTGCAGGTGCTCTAGCAGTTCGGCGTCGGTTGCATCCCGACCGTGGGACGTGCGGGTGACCTCGAGGTTGGCGGCGCGCAGCGCGTCGTTATAGGATCCGAACCAGTTGCCGTAGCTGGCGTGACTGGGGGCCCGCGGGTATGCGTCCAGGTCCTCGGTGGTGGGAGTGTGTCCGAGATCGTCGGCGACCGCGGCGAGGACTTCGAGCATCGCAGCGTGGACATCGTCGTCGGAGTGGGCGTTACTCGCGTGGCTCCAGAGCCCGTTGGGCGTGACCGGCGTGCCGCAAATAGGGCACTCGACGGTGTCGTCGGGCACGGAGACCAGTTGCTTATGAGGCGGTACCACTGGGTCGGGCTTAAGCATTTGTACGAGGGTCCTGGCTCGCCCCGTCACGTCTTTGAGGCGAGAGCGGTGTGATGTGTCTTTCGCGGTTGGTTATCTATTCTGCGCCACGCCATTCAGCAATTGCTTAAAATCCTCTGAGCCGAGTTTGGGGTCATTTATCCAGTAATCCACGAAACAGTGCAGAGTCCGCCACCCCTCCGAAAAGTTGGGGTCCTGAATCAAGTCCCTGTATTGGTGGATTCACTCATTGGTGGCCACGAGATATGCGCGCTGTATCTTGCACGCGAGTCTTGACAAGACTTGGATAGACAGAGAGCGCGGAGCTTTCTATGACAGGCTCTCTCGTAATCAACCGTCAGTAGTAGGATGGACACTCAGGGTGAATGCCGGGACGATCCATAGCTCCTCGTCAGTACTGCCGTACTCGGGCTGAGTGTAGTCGCTGGGATCATCAGGGACGGTGTAGCTGTCGATGAGGTCTATGAACTGCCCGGCGCGGCAGATTGCGGTTCCGTCCTCGTCGTAGAGGTAGATGTCAGGTTCGGGTTCGAAGTCAACTTCAGGGCCTTCAGAGAGGTGATCACCCCAGTTGGTGCGGTTGTGGGCTTTATTAAATAGTTCGAGGCCGCGTTCGCTCGCGACGGGCACGGCTTCAGGGAGTGCGCCCCAGCCGATAGTGAAAGGACGGATATCGGGGTCGTCGGCTTCGTGGAGGAGCTCAAAGGTCATCCCGTCGAAGCCGGCGAGCTTCTTGGGGGCGTTCTCTCGAGCATCGAATGCAAGGGTGGCCTTGACGATCGCCTCAAAGCGAGATTTCGCCGGCACGACGGCGAACGCGAGTGCGTCAATTCGTTTCTCGTAGGTCACGGAGACGTCGTCGTGAATAGGTCCATAGGGATTCTCCGATTCGAGTTCCGTGTCGCGCTCACATTCCTTGCAGAGGGCCCGATCGGGATCGACGGGGCGATAACACTGGGTACATCGCGGGGCTTCGTCGACGAAGAATTCGCCGGCGTCATTGGGGCCGTAATGCTCGTCTTCAAAAGATGTGTCTCCGAAGTCGTCCTTGCCGTAGAATCTCCGGTCGTCGTCCCAAGGGCTTTCGGCGGTCATGGAGGGATTCCTCCCTCCTTCATAGATTGTTCTCTAATATAAACGAGCGCAAGCACTAGCGGCGAGCTTGAAGCAAAAGGGGGTTCACTGATAGGGTACGCGAGACGCGTCCTGTTCGCGAGAGTCCGCTTGTTGGCGGCGCTGGTCGGCCTCGAACATGAAGCGAGCGCTGGCTTTGTCCCCATCGAGGGTGCGCTGATCGACGGCGGTATCTGCAAACAGCGTCCTCTGGCGTCCGAACGCGTCCTCGGGAACCGTCTTCTCACCGTTCTGAGCACGGATAGCGGAGAGAGAACGGTTGTCGACGAACTCGTCGGAGCCGCCGGTCTCGATTCGTGAGGCTCGCTCCCGGGTATCAACGTTGACTCCGTGGTGAAAGAGCGTGGTCTCGAAGGGTTCGTCATCGAGGGCAAGCAAACCGGCCCCGTCGATGGTCTTCGTCTCGGTATTTTCGGGGTCATCTTGAGCTTCGTCTTCGTGTTCAGTTGTCACGAAAACAGACTGGTGATGCACAGTGAACGAGCGGTGTCGGTTCGGTACGCTGGCGCTGGTGTCGGTATCAGTACTCATAGATCGTAGTTCCTGTAGGAACGGGTGATTCGCCTGATATGATTCTCACGTCGTGCGGATTAGTGGGGTTGATGAGGCAGGCGATCCCCGCACCGCGTCCGGGGGCGACAAACGAGTAGGCCGTGGGCAGGCCGGTCTTGGATTTCTATTGATGAGTTTAGCCATGACGGACCACTATATCCCAAATTCAATTGTGTCTGTAGAATTAAACTCGCCGAGGTTCTCGTTCCCGTTGAGGAGGATGATACGAAGCGTATCGAAGTCTCCATCGAGGCTCCCCGTCACCGTAACAGGCCCGTACCAATACCCCTCTTCGTCGCGAACCTCACTCTCGGAGCAGGCAGGGTCGTGGCTGTACGCGAGGTAGATCGTCGCGGTGGGCCCCCTAACATAGAGATGATTGACGCCAAAGTATCCGCACTTGTTTCTGTAGTGGAAGCCGCCCTCTGCCGTGAACGCACCGTCGCCGTCGACGGTGAGCTCTAGCCCATCCACCCGGTGCATCGTGTGGGGCGGGCTCACGACCCAGTCCTCGATGGTCGAATTGTGGACGGCAACGTCGGCGAGTTTCTTCCCAGGCTCGGGATCATCGTAATGCGGATTCCAGTCGTTCGTGGCGGGCGAGGTGATCGGCCCGACATAGACGCGGTCAATTGGGTCGAAGCGTTCAGGATATCTGGTGTACGAAGGGGGGAGGTCGCCAGGCATCACGCCGGGACCGTTCGGCAGTCCACCAGGTCTATCGTCGTCAGGGTCAGGCTCGGGCGTTGGTTCGGGGGTTCCGTCGCTGGTGTCGGGTTGGTTCGTCGTCGTGAACGTTCGAGCAGGAGTCTGCCCACCACCGCTCCCGGGTCCGTCTTCGTCAGTCGCGTTCTGCTCGCTGTTGACGGGTTCTGCGCCGAAGACGCCGAGACATCCGGCGAGGCTGGCGAGGCCAACTGTCCCAATACCGCCGAGAACAGTCCGACGGGTTACTCGTCGAGTGCTGCCGGGAGTGACTGCTTTCGATTGGGAGAGCGGATCTTGAGGAATCATCATAGAGGGCGGTCCCGCTTCTACACCTGTTCGCGTTCGTCGGCGGACTGTTCTCCTTCTCGTGCTCGTTTCTCTCGGAGTTGTCGAGCCTCACATTCGGTGAGGGCTTCTTCTGGGACGCTGAGATAATCGAGCGCCCACTCTTCGATCTCAGGAAGCGTCATCGGGTGAGGGAGTTCGTGATGCCCGACGGGACGGGCGAGGAAGGAGCCATCATCGTCGCGAAGATCCTCATCATAGTACCCGAGAAAGTATCGCTCGAGGCCGTTCACCCCTGGACCATCCATGATGGTAATCATGGTGAAGGAGTCCGCCTCGAACTCTGATTCGAGGCTGAGGGTCGGATATTTGGAGGTAATATTCACAGGTACAGTAGGACTGGTCTGCTCATAAGTGAGACTGAATCACATCAAATGTGGCGGCTACAGTTCTTTCGAAGGACATGGCTCTTCTGTCTCAGCGCCGTCGGTGTCGTCCAGACAGAACTGCCTGTTCCATAGGTTGAACTGGAGTTGCTCGCAGAATCGACACCAGGCGGTATTTTCCTCGTATGGATGCCGATTCGGGTCGATTAGGTTCCCACAGATACACTCAACCAACGGGTCGGCAACGTCAGGACGGCTCGGCTTCCCGGCAGCGAACGCGCTGAGGGGGACGACTCGCAAGCGCCCGGATGCGGTTGCTGCGTCTGCCGGCTCATCGGCGTAGGCAGCCGCGATGAGTGCGTCGACGGCATCGCCGTAGTCCATGTACGCTTGGAGAGTGCGAATCCAGGCGGGGACGCGGTCAGCCCACTCAGGGTCAGTCACACGAGCGTGAGCGGCCTTCGACTGCCACGACGTCGTATCGGCCGAATCGAGTGCCCGGAGGGTCTCGGCGTCCTCGAGAACGGTCTTCGAGATCCCGAAGCCGTGGAGCGCATACTTCGAGGGGATAGCGTCGCGCAACTCCTGAATGATCGCACGAACTTCATTGGTTTTGTTCGGGCGAAGAATTGACCCGATGCCAAGCGTTGGTGAGGCGAGGCCGTGCTCTTTGAGGTAGTCGAACGACCACAGATACTCTTCGATGTCGTGCCCCTGCAAGACGGCAACGGGTTCGGCGGTGAGACCGGCTCCCTCCGCAGCTTCCAGGCAGTAGACGTGGTCGCGTATTGACCACTCCTGGTGGGTGCGGACATCCCGGTCGGCGTCGCGAAGAAGATCGTGGGCACACGCCCAATCCCGGAGGGTGTACTTTTCGATTTGATCGTCGTACTCGCTCAAGTAGGCAACATAGTCGTCAATGCTCGTCGGGTAATGGTTGAACTTCTTCTGAACGCTGTACCCGCCGGAATCGATGAACCAGTTCGGCCCCTCGAAAGGGCGATTGTCCCGGCGAGCGTAGGATATCATCGCATATCCAGGGTGTGGGATGGCGTTGAGGTCGACACCAGCAGTGAGAAGCGCTTCCAGGTCGTCGAGATCGAGTACGTCGGGATTTGTGGCGGCAAGTGCAGCCGTCCCGATGGCTTTTCGCGATGATCCGGACCCGACCGTGTAGTGGAACTTGAACCGCTCACTCTCCTGTACTCCGGGCGATAGCGATTCACCGTGAGAAGGCGATCGCTGACCGGGACTGGCGGGTGCTTCTGAGGACATCGTCTCTGATCTCGCGCACCCTCCAGCGAGCGACAAACGGAGGCAGTCGGGTGGCTTGGCGGCCGAGCAATTCGGGGTTAACGAGATGCACAGTTTGTCGCGGATTGAATCGGAGTCGAAATCTCAGCTATTTGGTTCGTCCAGGAGTTCGATGGTGACGGCCGCCTCAAGATGATGCCACAGTAGACCAGACCGAAACGTCTCAGTAAGGGTTGTTGCGCAATCAGGGAATTGAGCAGGCTCTTGGACGTCGTGGAGATCGTACACCCGAGCAAGGGTCTGGAGCGTATAGGCGATGACGACGAGATCGCTTCCAAAGGGGTCGCGGTCAGTATGGAGGAGATCGTCAAACGCCGAGTAGCGAGCCTCGAGCAGTTGGTCGGAATTCACTATTTCGAGCGAGGTTTTCATCTCGTCGAGTTCACCGAGGACATCGTCGACGAGAGATTCGACGAGCGGTAGCGGTTCGGGGACCGGTGTTGGAATGAAGGTCTGAGTCATTCGGAGACTGCCTCCCCATCATTAGTGCCACCGTCACCTTTGGCCTCGGCTTTCTCACGGAGGCGAGCTTTCTCGGCACAGTGGTCGGCATACACCCGAGAAAAGCGATTTCGCTGACTCTCGAGGGTCATCTGGGAGCTCCGGGCTCGGCGAGCTCGGTCGAACGCGAACGGGTCACGATACTGCAGATGCGTCGGGATACTGACTTTGGCGAGGTCACCCCCGGATGAGACACCGAGTTCTCTAAGATAGCGTCGGAGCAGCGCCTCCGTAGAGCCGATTTTCGACCGCAGTGCTCGAAGCGTGCGCTCGTGACCGGATGAGAGACCATCACGCGCCTCGTAGTCGATAGCATCGAGGTCGATCTCCTCCCACCGAGGCACGTTATTGGGCGTAGAGTCACCGGTCATGCACTGGCTTGCGCTTCGTCCGGGATATTCGCGCTCGGTGCGTCTGGGGTGATGGGTGCGCAGACGGCGGGTGGGTCGGGATCGGTGTCGTTGTTGTTCTGAAAGCGACGGGCGATTCGGTCGTGGAGTGTTGTGCGCTCCCGATCGTCGTCCGTGTCATCGTACGGACGACCGGTAGGGAGGGCGATTCGACCGGAGATTGTCCCGTCGCCGTGTGCGGTGAAGAGGACGTGGTCGGTGGCGTAGCCAAACGTGTTGACCGCGAGTTCGTGGAGCTGTTCTACTTCACTACGGGTGCGTTCAGGCGCGTCTCCTGCGACTTCATAGGTCATGTTTGTACGTCCCTCACCGGCACGGGGGGCGACAAAACTGGTCCTACTCTACGCTCGCGTCCGTACTGTAACGTAGGACGCTGAACGCCGGAGGAACAATTCAAAATGTTCCGATCGAGACCTGTTCGATAGTATCTCCATCTTCCTCGGTGGGCGTATCCGGTCGATCTATGTCTTCGAGTGCTTCAGCGCAGATATCGAGTGGACACGTTCCGTAGTGGCCTTCGTCGACAGCGAGGCGGTCACGCTTTCCGTGCGGATGAACGAAATTACCGGCGTGCCCCGACGGGCGCTTGCACTTCGTGCCGATAGGAGCGCTACACGATGGGCACCCTACCTCAAGCACGGGATCGCGGAGCCACGTTCGATCACAGCCGTCGCGATTGCAGGAGATGGTCATGCGAACTCGTCGAAACCAGCCTGGGAGGTATCACTCGGGTCGAGCGTGACATCGAGGTTCGGTGCGGGTGTTGATTCTTCGGGTGTCGGTTCCGGGTCGACGTCCAGCTCAGATTCGGTGTCCGGTTCCTCTTGTGCGGCGCCGGCGTCGGTGTCGTCGTCGACGAGGGATACACCGAAGAATCGGGCGAGGACGCGGTCACGCTCGCTCGTGTCGAGTTCTCGTACAGGATGGTCGCCCCCTATGAGTTGGGCAGTACTGATGAACCACACCCGGTGGGCGTCGAGTTTCAAGGCGTCACCGAGGAGGACGTACCCGGTCATATCGTTGAGCACGAAGTTGAGAACGGCCATCTTCGCGCAGAGAGGATCTTTGTCGTATCCGAGATAGACGGCTGGAGCCTTTGGTGCGAGGTCCCGGAATCGATGGGCACTGTCGACGATGAGTCGACCGCTCCCGCACCCAGAGACATCACCGATAACGAGCGGCCCCTCCGGCGTTGCCTCACGGATACTGTTGGCATCAGGGAGGTTCATCTGGGCCATCGCTCGGCTCACTGCTCCGGGCGTGAAGTACTGGGCGAAATGCTCGCTTGTCAGACCGTAGTGCTCGTAGACGCCGCCGAGGACATCTTCTCGTGTTTCCTCCATCGCAAGGACGAGACCCCCGAGGGCGTTGGCGTGCAGCGTCGCGATTTCTCGAATCGTCTCCTCGTTGCGACCATCATCTCGATATCGATCAAGAGGTTTCTGATAAGCGTCTTCGTCGCCGGAGAAGCTGGCGACCGCCATACTGATCCAATCTGAGAAGACTTGATAGGGAGATTCGCCCGTCTGCTGACTGATGTCGTCAAGCGGGTCAGTGACGTGTTCGCGGTGTTCGGGGTCAAAGAGTGTCGTCATGGCGACGGGTGACCTCTCGCTGTTTGCGGCTGGTGAGAAACGGCAATTTCGGGACTAACGAATCGACGAGCGCGGTGAGGGACGTGGATACCCCGGGTGAGAGGGATGAATATTGAGTCGTGGTCGCCGCAGACGATGCTCGCGAGAAGTTCGTGTTTACACATCACGCGGAAGGGAGCGGATTGCTTGTACGGGCACGAACAGGTGAGGGCGTCCCCCCACGGGATGAATGGGTACTGGCTCCCGCTGTCGTATTCTCCGACAAGGACGGGTGCGGGGAGTTCGATACCGTAGTCAGCGAGAGCCACTGGTTCGTCGGTGTTCGCGTGTGAGAGCGCAGATTCGTGGAGGACGTACACCGAGTCGAGGTCATGTTCTCGGGCGATTGCGTCGGAGTTGGTGTCGTCGTCGACGAGGACCATCCCTACGAAGGTGTTGTGCTCGAGGAGGTGGTTGGCGTCGGGGGTGGGTCCAATGCACTTCTCGATCAGCGACCCATAGGACGACTCCTTGAGGATCTGGCGGAGATTCGCGCCGGGGATGAGTTCCTGATACCACTTCTCCCGGTCCTTACGCACCTTACGGACGGCTTCGTGAGGGTCGGATTGCTCACTAGCTTCACGGATACGTGCGGCAAGGTAGGCAGGTGCGTCGACCAGAACAGTGTCATCGTCGGCGTGTTCGTAGAACATCTCCTCTTCGCGAATCCATACATCACACGATGCTTCGGCGTAATCGAGGCCCCTCGGCTTCTGTTTTACCCCTCGCCAGGGATGGGTTGCGGGAGTCTCGGCCTTGTACGACCAGGGATTGTAGTCTCCGAGGAGCTGGTCGCGACGAATAGCCCCACCGAACATGAAATCAAGGCGAATCTGGTGTTCGATGGGTTCGACGTTCGGTGGATCGCGATCAACTTCGTAGTCGTAGTCACGGTCCATGTGGGCGAGTGCGCCTGGTGGCAACGCTAGGTGGGGCACACTGCCGTCGGCTGAGTGGATGGTTCGACAGGACATGATTGACGAAGGACGGAGTGCGGACGCAGGTCGTCTGCTGGACGCCCCGCTACCGACGCGGGGGGCGACAAATTGGCTCAGATGACATCCTCGGAATAAGAGTTACACGCTAATCCTACTTCCGCGGTTTAGCAGGTCGCCGTTTTGGGCCGGTTTCGCGTAGTATAGAGAGGGTCTCTCTGTAGCGTCTGTGTCGTTTGAGCGGTGGTAGGCTCCCACGCCGGCTCCACAGTGAAACGCTCCAATCCGTGATGTATTCCCAGGTAGTCAATCAAAACCGACAGACAGCACCGCCTCTCTGGAGATCGTGCTACTCGTTCAGATTAAACCGCGGAAGTAAGACTAATCAAGAACCGATTATTTCGTCCAAGTCCTCAACAAGGCCTACCCTTTGCCTATCCTTGACAGACACTTCGTGACGAACACCGTAGTCGTGGGGGCCACCGTAATCACCGTAATAGACACGCTTCAGATTCTCCCGGTATAACGGGTCTGTCCGTTTTCCAGTGAGATTCTCACTCAAACAGTGCAGCATCAACTTGCTATACATCCATTGGAGCGATCCTTTGTCGTATTCCCGTAGGTCAAGCAAACATAGAAAAATGGTTTCGGTGATATAATCCATGAACTGAAGGGGGATTTCCTCGGTCGTGAGGATCTCCTCATGACATGAGATGAGAATAATCACCGTCATTTCCGGAATGTTTCTCTCCATTCTCATCGTGCTAATATTTCCTAACCGAATGTGATCCCCCACCTCAGCGGGTTCTCGTTGTTTTTCTTCAGCATCTGATTCATTTTCCGTTTCTACCTGTTCTTTATTCTCACCAGACTCATCATCCGAGTCTTCTTCTTCATCTGACGGGGGTTCAGTTTCCGAGCTATCGGTAACCGAACTAACTTCAAGGACAAAAGGCGGTCCATTCAGATCACTCTTAGTATCCGGCTTGAGTTCTTCCTCCAGCATCTTGATCCACTCCCGCATGTTTCGGACAATCTCATATAGGAAACGAGAGTAATCATTCGGCCACTCTGCATCCGGATCACTGTACTCTGTTATTTCGTAATTTCGGCAGATTTCACGAGTGAACGACTCATAATAAGACAGCCACACATGCCAATCAACTTCTTGATCAAAAGCTTCTCTCACCATCACGTCGAAAAACTGGATCCCGACATATACTGGATCTTGGAAGATATAGTCGTCCCGGATACGAGTATCTGTGAGACGCCGATCATGATACTTGTCGAACTCCCCCCTTCGCTGTTCCCGAATAATCTCTTGAGTTCGATCTCCTATCGGTTTATACACGTTCAGGTCCTCCGCCCGTTCGAAATCTGAGAACAAAGCATAAATGAGTCTGTTATTTTCTTTAAGATTGTACCGGTACAAATCCTCCATCTCTGTATTCTGTTCGAGATCGCGGTATAGAAGAGTGTTCTCTGTCTCAAGTTGTGCTTGTAAATACCGATGCACAACATCCTGTCGGGGGACGTTTTCTAGTGAGTCATCACAAAGTATTTTGAGTCCCAATTCCGAAGCAAGATCGGAATACAACTCGCTAAAATCTGGATCAAGCAGAAGGGTTTCACTATACTCTGACGCGTTTTCCGCCGTGTTATCCACTCGGTATCGCAACCTCGCCACATAGTACCTGAGCAAGCGTGATTTCTGCTGGATTCGTTCACTCCAATCTTCTACCGTGCTGCTCACCCTGTCTCGTAAGTTCGTCCAACGAAACCGGAGGGTTCGTCTCGTCTCCCGAACCAGTCGTCTCCGCGCCTTAGGTAGTTCCTCTTTTTCTTCCTCTTCGTCCTCACCTTCGTCTTCCTCCTGTTCAAGATCCTCCTTGTGATCCTCGTCTACTTCAACGAAGAGCGAAGATACCGTCATCAGCGATTCTGGATGAACAGGACTGGAAGAATGATTTATTAACGGTCGATAATTGTCTTGAAGAAGATTAACTAATGTCGTGTACTCTTCTCGATTGTAAAGATCACGTAGAATTTCCAGTAGGTTATCTTCGTTACGAATCCGAACATTTGGCTTGATGAACAATATCGCAATCGGGATGACAATTAGGAGTACAGCAATCAGCTGGACAGATTCAACGTAGAGCAGCGTAATCGTAGTTGACCAGTCAAGGAAACTGACATCAAGAGTGTTCTGTTCCTTACTCTGAACGAGGACAGAGACCCAATAAGTTGTGATAATCAATATAAACATTAGTCCGATAAAACCGAGTCTGCCCTTCGTCCACAAACTGTATCGAACTCGTAGCTGTCGATGCTTCGGAAGTATTGGGTAGATCGCAGCGAGAGCGGCAAGAAGGGTGAAAACTAGCAGCTCGGCCATTATTTCCAGTAGCGATTATCAACCTGTTAAATGTTCCTTCATATGCTACACTACTATCGGCGTGTGCAAGATACGCACGATATATTTGTAGTGGTATTCGGCAAGCTGGATCTATTAGTCACAGAGCGATAATAACAGTGATATTATGAAATCTTCTGCTAACCATTATCACAACCCGGCTAGCAGGCTCGCGAACTGGTCGAGTCTGTCGTCGAGACGCTCGGGTGTGTAAACGGCTTCCTGACGTTCGTAGTACTGCGAGAGTTCGGAGGCGCTGTCAGAGAGCGACCCGGGCTGGCAATCGGTCGCGATAGTGAGCGAACACACGGGGGCGTGCGACCGCCGGATCTGGTCGATGACATCGTCCGTCGAGGAGGGGTTGTCATCCGTCACAGTGATTATCAGCGGCTCGTCGCGTTGTGCTTCGACGAGTTCACGGGCGAGGCTAACCGCATCCGCGAGGGGCGTCCCGCCACCACACGTCGTGTCAAGAAGATTCGCCTGGACGTGGCGCGTTTCTATGCTGAATGGCTTCACGAGACGTGCCTCGCCACGGTAGAAGTCAGTGATGGCGACGCGAATCCCGAGGTTCTCGGCGGCGAGTGCGAACCGGGCAAGGGCTTGCGTTGCGATCTCGATCTTCGGCGGTGACCCCCGCCGCATCGATCCAGAACGATCGAGGATGAGGACGAGCGCGTACTGCTTTTCGTCCCCAAGGGTTCGGGATTTGCACACGCGGGGGTCGCCGATTACGAGACGGTGGCCGGCTCGGGAATCGTACGCCCCGGAAGAAAGTCCACGTCTCACGTTTTTGCGGCGGTCGAGTCGAAGGTACATTTCGAGGGTGTCTGCGACCCGATCCGCCCCGTCTTCGATAGCGCCCCACTCGCGATTGAGGGCGAGATCGTCGCTGATGGGAAGGATATCGAGATCCTCAAGAGTTCCAAGAGCGCCCTGCTGCCCACCCTCTCCGTTGTTCTGATCTTCCCCGTTCTGTGCTTGCTGGCGAGCGGAGCGTTCAAGCTGGTCAGCAAGCGCGGAGAGTTCTTCCTCGAGGGCCTGTTCGTCGATACCTTCGCGCTCGGATTCACCGTGGGCAGCGCGTTCGTCTCCGGCAAGGGCATTCTCGTAGGTGGCTTCGTCTTCGTCGGGCGACCTCGTCGAACTCTCGGCATGGGCAGGTCCTTCCAGGATGTCTTGCCCCGATTCAGAGTCTGATTCTGCTTCGGGTTCTGAACCGGACTCCGATTCCGAACGTACGTCGGTGTCGGTGTCTCCCGGCGCGCTGCTGCTCGCCGTCTCGAGCGTCGGGGTATCCGCTTGGTCCGACTGGCATGCCTCATCTAATCCGTCCGAGGAGTGCTCGTCGTCGGTCTCGCCTTCGCTCGTATCGGGATTTGTGCCCTCGTGATTATCCTGGGAATCGCCGCCGAATTTCCCGAGAGTGAGCTGGTTCTGGTTCTGTTGCTGAGTGTCGATGGAACTCGAAGCGGCGGACCTCGGGACGTCACCCATGTCCTCCTCGGGTGATGGTGACTTCGACGGCGCTTCTGTCTCGGTGTTCGTCTTCTGGCCTGGATTCCCACTCTGTTGTTCCTGCTCGCGTTGTCGGGCACGGTCAGCGGCCTGCGCGATGGCTTGAGCCCGACTCAACGGTTCGGATTCTGACTCGGCCTGTCCATCATTCTCTCCCCCCGCCTTGTCTTTGACATCTCCCTCACCATCACTGTCGCCTCCCGTGTCCTGAGCGGCGTCAGTTCTCTCCTCGTCGGCTTCTGCGTCACCTACGTCTTTACCATCGCGGTGGTGCCGCTGTGCGCCCTCGCCAGTGCTGGGGGCCTGCTCGTCGTTCTGTTCGTCCTCTTCCCCATGATTGTCGATCTCGCCGACGTCGGTGGGGCTGGGATCGTCCGTGACCGGCGGTTGTTCGAAGACGTTTTGATGGGGGTCACTCGTTGCTTCCCGCGATAGCGAGACGTCGGTCGGATCGAAGTCTTCGGGGAGTTGTGTTGGGGGCTGGGTCTGTGACAGCCGCTGTGAATCCCCATCTGTACTAGCGCCCTCTTCAGCGTCCTGTAGCCCTTCGTTTCTACTGGAACTGTCGTCGCCTGCACCAGAGTTTGATGGCGTTTCCGGCAGTTCTGCGGCCTCGTCACTCCCATCCCCGCTGGACTGGTCTTGATACCCGCCTTCGTTCTCACCACCGACCTGTTGGTTGACCTGGACGTCCTGTTCCTGCTCTTCTTCGTCCTCTTTGTCGGCCTCGAGGACGGGCTGAATGTGGTCGGTCCATGTCTGGATGACTCGTCGCGCTCGACGGATCGAGGCGGTCTTGTCGTGGTTGTGAGTGATGTCTGATCGGTCGGCGCTCCGAATCGCGTGTACGTCGTCAGACAGCGTACACAGTTCTGTGTGGATCGCCTCGAACGCATCCCGATCCGCATCACTCTTGAATTGTATGCGAGAATCGTTTTCGTCGAGAAGAACATCGGTCGTTCCCGTCGGATAGATGGCTTCGTCGTACAGACAACTCGTCACAGCGTCCCAGAACGAGTAGCGAATTTCCTCACCGTCTGGGATGTCCTCGGGCGTCTGCGAGTGGAGCCGTCGAGTGAGTTCGAGCCGAATTCCGGCGTTATCGCTGAAATTCTCGCCGTGGATGGCTTCGGACTCGATAGCGCCATCCTCGACGATGTTGATGAGGTCGTGAACCTGGGCATGGTATTTGACATCGACCTCGGTCTCGAGGAGTTCTGATATCGCTGTGATGGCTGTCTTGAGTATGTGGAGCAGTTCGTGAAAGGCAAGGCCGAACTGGTGGGCGTGGTCGGCGGTGAGCTGGTCGTTGAGCGGGATGCGGGTGAGGTCGGCCTCGGTCCCAGTCACCATCACCAGGTAATCGGCGTCGACGCCGGCGAGCAACTGTTCGGCCTGAGCGCGTTCGATTTCGGTCGCATCTGAAGAGACGATGGCATCGACATCGACGGGGAGAACGGCAGCGGTCTGGACGCTGGAGGAAATGACGACGTCGACGGTCAGACCCCTTGGCAGGTGACCGAGGATGAACTCTCGGAGACGGTCGGCCCGCTGCGGAGAAATTCGCGATATCACAGCGGCGTTGGGTTTGAGATCGTCGACGATCTGGTGGTGTTGAATTGACATGGTTGGAACAGGACGGAGGCCGGGACGGGCGAGTAATGGACAGAGTGTGCAGCCCCTCGTCGTCACGGGGGCGCACAAACGAGCGCTGCTGGTTCCTCTAGAGGTAGTCATTCAGCGTTTCGTAGGCGTCCTCGGGGTACTGGTTTGGTTCGGCAACTCCCCAGAGCACCCCCTTGACGGCGGCCTTCGGGTACACTCCGTCTTCGATGTGTTCACAGAGGATCGTGAGATTCCGCGTCGAGAGCGTGGGCCAGGACTCGTTCTCTCGGGTCTGGTGGGCGAACTGGACGATTTTCTTGAGCGTCGGTCGGTCCACGACGGGGTCGTTGCTGTTCGCCTGCCTATCGAGTGTCTCCACTTCTTCCTCGATCTCCTGAATGTAGGGCTGCTCGAACGAACGGAAGCGGCCTCTCGTTGCCGAGTTCATCGGCTCCGAATCCCGGTACTCGCGTGTCGGCGGGTTCATAGTGATGACCATTCGAGCCGACGGGTGCGGCTCGACGAGTTCACCGTGGCTCTTCACCAGGAGTGTCCCCTCGTTCAAGAGCCGGTGTAATGCGATGGCAGCGCCGGCCTGCATGACGGGAAACTCGTTGATGACGATCGTATCGCCGTTCAGAAGACCCTGTTTCACGGCGCCGTTTCGGGGAACGATGACGTCGCCATCGGGAACGAGCGGGCCGAAAAGATCCTCGGGTTCGGTCGCTCGGTCGACATCGATGGACTGGTACCCCCGGTTCGTCTTGTGGCACAAATACTTGATGAGATAGTTCTTCCCCGACCCACGCGGCCCGACCACCCGAATCGGGACGAGGCCACGAGCGAGTTTCTTCGCGATGAGTTCATCGAGGGGGACCTGGAAGCGTGGGTCGATGGGGACGGCTGGTGGGACGACCTCGCCGTTGTCGTCGACCGGGAGCGCGTCATAGGCTGCGTCGGGGTGAGTCGCGGTCTTCGGGACGCTCGGGTAGTCGGGATCGTCGAGGAGGTGCAGGCCTGTGGTGACAGGACTCCCGGCGTTGCGGCCGATATCGGAAACGTACATCCCTCGCTCGTCGTCGGGCTCCCACCCCTCGGAACGGTACAGGGGTTCTCCGACGGAATCCGTGACAAGCGAGAGGTCGGTGACGCGAGCGGCGGCCCGTTCGGTGTCGGGATCGATCCGTTGGCCGTAGTAGGTGGCAGCGGTCTTTGCGAGGCGGAGTCCAACGGGGACGTGCGTGCGGGCCTCTTTGAGGAGGTTCTCGGCACGGCTCTCGGTGAGCGTACTGGTGAGGCTGGCGATGTCGTCGATGCTGGCGTCCGCGAGCGATGCGAAGTCGTCGTAGCCGGCGTCATAGAGCGCGTCATTAATCGAATCGGTGACGACGCTGATCACGCGGAAGTCGACGTCAGTGTCTTGCTGGAGTTCGCCGAAGGCGTCGGTGATTACCTTCGGTTCCGTCCCCTGTGGTGAGACGCCGGTAATGGTGGCGTTCCCGCCCGAGGAGCGATCTAGCGTGTAGATGCCGGCGTCAGCCCCTTCATCGATAAGATCTGCGGCATCTTGATCGGAAAGGTCGGCATAGTCGGACACCCGCAGTGCCACCCGCTCAACGGGGACGTTGCCTCCTTCACGCTGGAGGAGTCGATTTACGAGATGTGAGAGGACAACCTGGCCTTCGGGAATGGTGTCGCCACTTGCGGTGGATGCTGAGGACATGATTTTCTGGCAATCGAGGCGTTCTATCTGGGTCTTTCCAGCCCCTTCACCTGTCGGGGGGCGACAAAAATGGCGTTCCACCGTCAGAGAGCGTGCAACGGTCGGTTTCTAGAATCGAATTCCGAATAGAGAGACGAGGCACGGCTCTCGATTATTACTCCATTCGTCTAATTGTTGAAAGAGTGGTTATTTAGAGAATTGATATCTGTTCTCGACGGTATCCGCGAAATCGAACGCCTTGACTAACTGAACGTGATTCTCGTAGCTGTGTTGAGAGAGTGCTCGCTCAATCCCACGGAATGCGGCTCTGTCGTTCGTGTAGATCGCTATCGAGTTTGTGAGTCCGTCTTCCAAGAGCGTAGCAGCCGCCCCACCTACTTCTGCATCGGCTTGCTCTATCGTATGCTCGGGACGCTCGGTTGCGGCGGAGATATAGTGTCGAACCATATCCATCGTGGCTGAAACGACGGGGTTCGAGTAATCAACTTCATCCAAGACCTGCACCCAGCCGGATTCTATCGCATCGTCAATTGGAGGTTGGTCGTAGGGATAGGACTCTGGCGTGAGTTCTTCGTATACTCGCTGCGGGGCCAAGAGAACGATATCGTGTTCGGTCACTGCTCGCTCAAGCAGGTCAATCGTCTCGTGGCGCTCGAAGCGAATGAAGAGATTCGTGTCAATGAGGTGGCTCTCGACATCGGGAAAGAGGTGTTCCGGCACGGTTACTACTCGCCGATTTGCTCGTCTACGTCTGCATCCAACGCCTCGATATCGATTTCCGTCGAAATCTCGTCCTCTACATCAAGGAGGATTTCCTGGAGTTCCTGGAGGATTGTTTCGGCTTCGAGGACGGGGATCTCCTGCTCTCGAGCCATGATCCGGGCAGTCATCTCCGATTTCGTGTAGGCCCGAGCGTATTCGATTGCCGTCGCCAGACCACTGACTCCGTGGCGTTCGATGTAGAGTTCGATATTGTCGTTCGAGTCGTGTTGAGCCAAGGCGACGAGGAGTGTCGGGGTGATTTGAAACGTCTCCTTCCCCGTCTGAATGGTCATATCGACCCATCGAGCGCGGTAACGATGTGGCTGAGAGTCCGTCACGCGCTCGAGGACGCCAATCTCGACGAGGTGCTTGACATCCTCATAGACCGTGGTTTTGGAACTCGCAGAACGGCTTGCGAGTTCCTCTACAGTGGGAGTGTCGAGGTCGAGTACCCGAGCGTACAAACGGGCCAATCGGTCGTTCTGGATCACGTCAGAGACGGCCAGCATCGTATCCAGCGGGTGCGAATTCGAGAGAGCAGATTTGGCCATGTATTTTAATTTTCGCGGAATGCATAAAGTTATGTCGGTGAGTTTTGTTCACGGCGAATCAGAAGATGTCACCGAGTCGTCTTTGAACCCGATCCTGCACCCGGTGTGCTTGCTGATCCGAGAGGTCGGCCTCGGTATCGACGCTGATGCCCGGGATATCGACGATGTCCTCGAGGGAGTCACTGAGCGTCTGCTGGTTCTCGGGGAGGACGCGTTGGGAGTCATCGTCCGTCCGGTGGTCGTGCTCTTGCATCGCGAGTTGGATCATCATCGCCGGCGTTCTGAACAACTCACCAGCGACCTCGAGGTACTCCTGGTACGTGTCCGAGGCCATCGACCCCTCGTATTCCTCCAACACGGAGATGAGCAATGAGAGCTGGAGGTTGAACACGGTTGGTCGTGTGGAGGGGTTGGCGATCGAGGTCGCCCTGTCAGCGGCCCGCTCTGCGTATTTGAACGCAATCCCCCAGTAGGTGTAGCAGTCTTCGACGGAGAATGGGAGGTCCTCGAAGTCGTAAGCGATGGCCCGCGTCCGACGGATGGCGGTATCGACCTCGATCATCCGAGTATCGATATCGTCGTAGATGGAGCGCCACCACTCGCTGATCGGAACACGCCCCTGACTACGTTCGTGATCGGCATTCGTGGCTTTCCCATAGTGCCGTCGTGTGTACCGCTCACCCATATCCGGGAGAACGGTTCCGCTGTCGGGGAAGAAGAGGATGGGTCGCGCCCAGAGCGTTTGCGTGCCACGGAAGTCGTAGCCGGTCTGGAAGCCGCCGTAAATGACGGTCTCCGGGTTGTTTTCGTTGTCTTCTCCATCGGAGTCGCTGTCGTTACTGACGGCGCTGGTAATGCCGTCTTCGTCGATTGTGTTCTCGAGGTCCTCCTTGTCGCCGGACACGACGTTGCGAAGGCTCGGGCAGATGACGACCATCTTGAGCAAACCGCCCCAGTCACGGTAGGACACCCACCCGAAGGGATTGGTTTCACCACGCTGCTGGAGCGCACTGATGATCGGGAGATACGCCTCCTGTGGGTTGATGATGGAGTACGAATCCGAAGCGATCTGCCACCGGAATTTTACATCGTAGCCGAGCGCGTTCAACGCCTTTCGGCGGTCGTCGACGATGTCCTGGTGGTCATGGACACGCACGACTGCGTCCGCATCGCTCGAGGCGGCAAGGTCTGCGATCGAACTTCCGGTATAGGATTCGAGTGCGTCGACGTCGAGACCATGCACACGGCGGATGGCGGCAGTGTCGACACGCCCGGATGTCTCGACGAAATCGTTGTTCGCCCAGAGTTCACCGGAGCTCGCCTTCGGGAGGGCTTGGATTGCTTCCTTAAACGAGCGGGAGTTCGCTGCCGAACACCGGGTTTCCGGTGGAACTTCATCGGGATATTCCCGGGAGTCGTTCTCAGTGAGGCCGACGAATTTTCGGTCTGTCTCTCGGGTTAGGAGATCGGCAAGCGGAAGGGGCGGGCGGTCGGTATCGGTGCGACTGGCGCTAGTATCGTTCTCGTCCCCACTGGTGTTCTCGGTCTCGTTCTCGTTCGAGTCGGAGCCGGGGGAGCGAGGCTGGCTGGAACTGGATTTGGATTCTGTTGACATGGGTGAGTCCTCGGTATCGAAAATGCCGCGGGAGTACGCACACGGCTGGGAGTGAACGGAGAACACGCAGAGACTCGACGGCCGATCCCGTATCATGGGAGTTTGCCGCACAGTACTACAGCTACGAAGGGGAGTGGAGCGTGGAGAACCGCTAGAGCCGAGAGGAGAAAGATGGGGGGGTGGTGGAGAGCCCGAACAGAATCCGTCCCGGTGGTCGTCAATCGACGCGCGGAACGCTTGGAGTGTTCTGTTTGGACATCCGATCCCCCTACCGAACAGGGGGGAACAAACAGGTGAGAGGGAAGCCGAGTCGGTCGGGCTGCTGTGGGTTACTCGTCTGCCTCACTAAGAGTACTTGTGAACGTCTGCTGGGCGGTGTCGCCCCGAGTGTTGGACATCTCCGAGAGCGACATTTCACGGCTGTCGTGCTCGGGGATGTGCTCTGTACCGCCGAAGTACTGGACGAAGCCGGGGCGAGCGTTACGGATTTTCTTCGCGGATGCGTCGCTGATGCCCGCGAGCTGGGAGTGATTGCGCCCATAGCAGACCCAGGCTGCGAGTTCGCCCATCGAGTCGAACTGCTTGACGACCGTACTGCGGGCGTTCGAGGGAATGTCGAGGCCTTGAATTCGATAAAGTGTCCCCGAAGCGACGGCGTCGCTGGCGGGATCTTCCTCACCGCTCCAGATGGCTTTCAGCCGTCGAAGGTTCTCGCGACGGTTCCCCGACTGCCACAGAACCTCCGCGTACTTCTCGGCGAGAGCGATCTCCGCGGCGTACGTGATGGACTCGAGGTCGGCATCCTCGAGATCGGGAACGTCTTCGGGGCCGGGGGCGGTGTTTTCGGGGTAGTCGCGACCGTCGATGGCCTCGACGTACTCATCTGAGCGGTAGTCTTGACGTTTGATTTCCCAGGTATCGTCGGTTAGTTCACGCCGGACGAAGTTCTCCGCGAATAGGTGGTAGTGTTCGACAGCGTAGTCCACGCCTTTGAGCGGGGCGAGGAGTGCGATAGCGAGTTGACTGGCCTTCTCGTCAGAGGCGTCAGGTCCCCAGTCGAATCCGCCGGGAGCGAGTCGGTGGACGAACAGATGCTTGTCGAGCAGGTTATCGCCAGCGTGGACGAAGTTTCCGCCAACGCCTCGTTCGCCTTGGTACGGTTCGTTCTTCCATTTCGTTTTTCGCGAGTAATCGGTTTTTTTTGGCATGAGAGTAAGTCTGAAGGTGGGTTATCCATCAGCGGATTGGTGGGACTGCGACGGGTCCGAGGCGGGTCGTGCCTCGGTCGATGGTGTGGGACTCGGTTGTGATTGCTCTAGCACTACTTCTGGGGGTTAATTCGGCAGGCTGATTGTGGCAGCTGAAGAAGTAGTGCGATGAACGAACTTGCACACGATCACGGGGACGCGGCAGGCTTTCTCAGACAGTACCAGGCGTGTTTCGCCACGAGAGCCGACGGCTCTTCGTGGCCAAACTGGGAGACGACATGGCGCCGTGGGACGCAGTATTTTCGCGGACTCATCCGACCCGGGAGCAACAAATCTATCGCAGGGATTGCAAGCATGGTAGACATCAAACAGGAGAAACTCGAACGATTCGTCCGAGAGAGCGCCTGGAAGTACAAAAATGTCGAGGAACACCTCCGACAGACAGCGCCCGAGGCGGCTCAGGGAGCCGCCTCTGCGCTCATCCTCGATGGGATGGGAATTCCCAAAAAGGGACACGACAGCGTCGGTGTAGGCCGTCAATGGTGCGGTGCAACTGGCAAAATGGACAACTGCCAGGTGACGGTCAATCTCACCCTCGCCTCACCGGGACAGCACCGCAACGCAGACCAGATCAGTTGGCCACTCGGGATGCGGCTGTACACGCCCAAGAAGTGGATCGGCGACAACTCGTCCATCTACGATAGCATCCAAGAACAGCAGCAGTACGCTAAACGGCGGAAAGAAGCCGGGATTCCTAACGATATAGAGTACCAGCCCAAACACAAAATCGGCGGTGATCTGGTCGAAGAGGCCGCTGACAGCGGCCTTGACTTTGGCTGTGTTCTCGGTGACAGTAACTTCGGGAAATCTACCCAACTCCGCCGCAGACTCCGGGCCGAAGCGATTCCCTACGCGCTGGAGCTTGTGCCATCGAAGTTTCCGGTCATTGACGAAGAGACACCACTGCAAGAAGAGTCTGAATCGGGGTCAGATGACCCCGATGAGACTCGCTGGGAGATCTCAGAGGACGAAGAGATCTTCTCACCAGAAGATCTCGCCCAAGAGGTCGAAGACACCGACACTGAGCGGGAATGGGAACACATCCACTGGGCAGAAGGAACCAAAGAAACGCTGAGCGGGGAGTTCTACCGCACGCGTGTACGTGTTGTCACCGATAGGGCAAATCGTGAAGTTGGCGAAGAAACTGGCTGGTTGCTGATCGAGAAAACAACCGATGACGATGAGGACGACTCAACGGTGAGTGTCAAGGCATGGATCTGCTGGAATCTCGATGAGTCCTCGCTCGAAGAATTGGTTCAATGGACACACCTCCGGTGGTCCATTGAACGCTTCCACGAAGACATCAAACAGCATCTTGGAGCTGATGAATTTCAGGGACGATCCTGGGACGGATTCCATCGCCATCTTGCGGTTGTGATGTTAGCTCACGCGTTCATTGCAACACACCGCCTGGAGGCTGGTCAAGATCTCTCGTCGTTCGAGGTGGTAATGCAGCGGATCGTCCGCGAAGCGGCGATCCAGCAACTGATGGAGAATCTGAACTTCGACCGAGAGACGGCGACCGACGCCGCTGAGGAGATGTTGCAGGGATTCACTGACTGGCGCATCCCTGATCTGTAAGCTGGCAGCCAACGCAGTGACTGCCGCTTGCGAGCGGCAGCACTGCTCACAGAGAGCCACTGTGAAGTGTTCCCTCGGATTTTGATCGCTTCGAGCATACGTCTCTCTCAAACGAGAGTCAGAACGTCAAATCTCAGATGGAATCTCGCTAAACCGTAACAGATTCCGACGAGTTGGGCGTCACTCGTCGATACTCAACTCCAGGTTTCCTCGTCTCCGGTCTAAACCCCAGAAGTAGTGCTAGGTTGGTCGGAGACGAATGGTGAACCTGCCCCGAGGTCAAGCCTCGGGGCTTCCTGCTTCTACGACGCGCTTTGCATTCACCCGCGAAGGAGTGAACGTAGGGAGCGCAGTCTCCACAGGCGTTGATTCGGAGCGTCCCGCCCCTAACTGCTTGCAACCGCGTGAAAGGATGTTCTTCGCCGCATTTAGATCCCGGTCCTCCTCGTGACCACACGCCGGACACGAGTGCTGCCGAACCCAAATCGGCTTGTCCGTTTTGACACCACACCGCGAGCATTCCTTGGTCGTCCCTGCCGAGTCTACCTTCACGACGTGCGTGCCGTGCAACTCTCCTTTGTACTCTAAGAGCGTCAAGAACCGCGACCACGACGCATCCTGTTTGTTCTTGGCCGATTGAGACGTTTCCATCATCGGCTTCACGTCGAGGTCTTCGACAGCCACCATGTCGTACTCCCGAACCAGCCACGTCGTCAACTTGTGCTGGAAGTCCAGCACCACCCGCTTGATACGACGCTTCGCCTTGGCGACCTTCTGACGCTGTTTCTCCCAGTTGTTCGACCCATACTCTTTCCGGTCGAGTTTCCGCTGTTCGCGTGCGTAGCGATCGTACTCGTCGGAGAGGTCGAGCGTGTCCACAGCGAGGTTGTCGCTGGTGTGGATATACGACTGGATGCCGAGGTCCACGCCTACCCAGTCGGCTGGAGACAGGTCGTCGGGATTCGGTTTCTCGGGGAGGCTGTCGTCCGGGCGTTCGGTGACGAGACAGGCGAACCATTCGCCCGTCACCTCCTTTTTGAGAACGACGCGCTTGATGCTCTCGGTCGGCGGCAGGTCGCGGTGTGCGCGAATCTGAATAGTGCCGATTTTGGAGAGTCGGAGTGACACGTATCCGTCGCGGCCCGTGGTGTGATTCACGTCGTAGCCTTCGGACTGATACGCGACCGATCGCCGCTCTCCGCTCCCCTGCCATTTGAGCCGTCCAGTTTTACAGCCCTTGTACCGCTTTTCTCGGAGGATCTTGATGTTCTTGTGAACTTCAGAGATGGTTTGTTGGGCGGCATGTGCGGACACGTCCTTGAACACGGGCCACCGCTGTTTCCAGTCGGTGAGTTTGTTGTGCTGATCGAAAGAACTCGGACGGTTGCCCGGTTCGTGGGAGTAGTAGTCGCGGACGGCGTGGTTGCGGATCTGCCGGTGAAGTTCTATGTGACGCCACGCTTCGCTGGCGGTTTCCTCATCAGGGCAGGCGCGACAGCGAAGCGTGACGTTCATAGGTGTTACTCCAGCCGTTCGACGGTGAGTTTGACTCTATCCCCGGATTCGATGCCGAGTGTTTCTCGGACTTCTTCGGGGATGGTGACTTGCCCCCGGTCGCGGACGGTGGGGTAACATTCCATCTCTGTCTGATCCATACTGATTTAATCGTACCCAATCCAATTAATGACGCCGATTCGGTGGGCCTGTGGGCCGGGCGAAACTCATCGTCGGTTGGTTGGCTATAGTCGGGATTCACCCTCGTCAAGCCCCGAGGCACTCTCCCTTGATTTCTGTAGATGAGGTACTCGTCGTCATCGGCAAGTTCCTCGAGAACGCAGGACGCACAGCCCGCGTAGTCGTCTAGCCAGCTGTCGAGTCTATAGAGTGAGTTCGTCTCCCAGCGACAGTACGGACACTTCCGCTGGGTTTCAGTTCTCGTATCGATAATCGAGAGAGGAGCCGCGTAGCGTCCAGGAGCCATCGATCGAGTAACTACCCAAGAGCCAAATCGCTGCTCGTGGTCGGGTCAGTCCCGGTATGTGCCCCAACGGTGGTCTCGTCGTTTGCTCCGTCAGGACTGAGATCGAGGCAGTGTTCGCCGATGGCGGTCTCCGGTTCGTCCGGGTGGAATACCCGGATAGTGAGTGCATCCTCGGAACGATCGACAGAAACGATGAACGTCTCGCCAAGCCGTATATCTGCATAGGTATCGCCGTCGCTGAGGGAGGTTAGCGAAGTCATTAGTTGGACCGGATTCGTGGGGCAATCATCGAGAGAATCTCGCACTCGCCGTCTGCAAACTCGTATTCGATCATCATTGGAAAGTCAGTCCCGAAGGTGATGCTGATTGCAGCGTTCTTCGGGAATTTCCGGGAGATGTCCTTAACGTAGTCAAGCGAAAACAGCGCCTCCGCGTCGACGGCGGTCAGCTCGGTATACTCCTCCTCCGTAAGTTCCAGGGACACGTCGTCGGTGTCGCCTTGGGCTTCGATGAAGACGGCCTGCTCGGTCTCGTCACAACGGATTTGGATGTGGTCGGAGACCATATCAGCTGCTTTCACCCCCCGCCTGATCTGCGATTCATCGACAGTGAACGACGCGGGGAGATCCATGTCCGGAATTTCGGGTTCCGACCTGATGCTGTCGGGGTCGATACACGCCATCGTGAACTCGACGCCATCGATGTAGATGACGAGTTTGAACGTATTCGTGTCGAACGAGAGTTCGACGAGATCATTCTTCTTCGCGAGTTTTAGGACCCCCTCGAGACGTTCGAGATTGAGGCCCAGAACACCCTCGGAGGCGTCGTAGGACTCGAAAGCCCCTGCGGACAGCACACCGTCGTCCATCGCGACGTTTGCGGGATCGACCGCACGGACCTGAATGCCATCAGGCTCAACATTGAACTTCGCCTCGTCGACGATGGCGCGAAGCGTACCGACGAACTCCTTGATGTCACCGCCCATGATGGCGGCCTGGAACTGGCTCGGCGGTCCGGTGCTGACATCGGCCTCTTCTTCTGCGTCTTCCTCGACGTCCTCGTCGGCTTCACCGTCGGTGTTGGATTCTTGCTCCGGTTCAGAATCTGGTTCCGATTCCAGATCTGGTTCGGGCTCGCCTTTGGGTTGGGTATTTTCAGCGGTTTCTGCGGTGGTCGCGTCGTCGACGTCCATCTCAGATTCTACGTCTGAGGATCCGTCGTCGGGTGTGGTCGCTGGCTGTGCGTCCGCGCTTTCGGATTCGGTGTTGGTACTCATGTTTGAGTGGAGTCGTGGTCGCGATACTGTCGGTGATCGAGCTGCTCACGAAGGGAGAAAATCGAACCAATAATAGTAATAATAACGGTAATACCGTTATGAACGGTAACCGTCATGAACTCTTCTACCTCCCCCCATCCCCGTGGGGAGGGCAAAACCGAGCATGATGGTCGTGACCTCGGTCACTCGGGGAAGTCGATAACGTCGGGGTTGGTCGAAAGCTCCCTGGCGACGCGGTCGAGTTCGACATCGTCGAGAGTGATTTTGATGAGCGCCTCGAGTGCATCGTCGTAGGCTTGCTGTACTTCACTCTGATTCGAGGCAGCGTCGAGGCGCTGCTGGAGTGCGGTCTGGAAGCGATTCGCTGCACGGTGGCGTGCGAGTGAGCCCATTTCGAGTTCCCCCACCGTCTCGGGGTGCGACAAACACGGGGGGTCGCAGGTGCCGCGTCCCGAGTGCTAGTCCTACGTAACGATTCGATGGTGTGATTAGGACTGTTACGTAGGATATGGGGGTGTCATCCAATCCGTCTCGTCGCCTACCACCGTTCCACAGGCTAACGAGAAATGGTCGAGGTTGCCGTCCGGATCGGGAAGTTCTCCGTCATCGGCAAGGCCTTGGAGCTCCCTCCAGAGCTTGCGAATCGTTGTCGGGGTCGTGTAGCCTTCCTCGGCAAGAGTTTGTTGGGTAAGTCGGAGGTTGCTTTGCCCACTCTCTTTGAAGGCGTGATAGAGACAGGCAACGGCGACGCCGTTCGGTTGCCGGCCGTTCGCGAGGACACCCACAGCGTTCGATCTGGAGAGCTGGTAGGCACGGCGTTCGAGACGAGGGGAGGCATCAACGGCACTCGCGAGTCGTGGGATGTAGTCCTGCGGGAGTGGTGGAGGCGTTGCGAGCTCAAGATCTTGATTTAGGCACTTGTAGTCCTGATTGATTTCTTTAATATCGACACGAGCGACTTCACCAATCTCTTTGAGCGTGCGTGGCAGGCGTTCGAGACGGCAAGCAGCGTACACACAGGCACTCGCCATACCTTCGACGGAGTTGCCGGCGAGCATCCCTTCTGCGCTAACCTCGCGGTAGAGGTCAGCGGCGCGGTCGTGGATAGAGCCGGAGAGTTCGAGCGCACTGACGAGGCGAGCGATTTCGCCGAGGCCGGTGCGGAGCGAGCGGTCGCGACTCGAGCCGGTTTTCGATCGACTATCCCACTTACGGAGTCGACGGAAACGCCGTTTGGTCTGACGCGACAGCGGGCGGTCGTACCCGTCACTGTTATATCCGATCTCCGTCGGGAGCCCCTTATGATGGAGGCGATGTGTGGTGGGAGCGCCGCCACGTTCGGGTTCACGGCCGTCCCCAGTATCGACCCAGCGAAGGCGCCGATCGAGGATGTCACGGAAGAGTACGAGGCCACATTCCCCACAGTAGGTTTCCTCCTCGTCAATGACGAGGTACTCGTCGGTTGCGCACTCAGGACACTGTATTTCATCGGTCGATTCCGAGTCCGTGGCTTTCGACTGCTCGTCTTCGGAGGCAGTCTCGCTGGAAAATGACTGAGTCTGCTGCTGGTTCTGCCTGAGGCGCGTCGAGACGGGAGTGGGAGACCCCGACCCGGCGGAAGACGAGCCGGTACTATGGGTCGTAGTGTCAGTGTTCTCGAGGGCATCTTGAGACATATGGAACGGGGGTGTAGACCCCCCAGTTCCTCCGGGGGAAGACAAACTGAAGGCGAGGAATCTGGTCGTAAGCAACCGAAGAGCACGATTCACGGTCCTTCGAGTTCGCTGTGTTCGTGTTCACTCATCGACGTCATCCCCGGAGGAGCGTGTCTGGCGGTGCTCACCGATCGGGATTAGTGGCTCGTCTATCCGAAGGATGAACATCCCCTCACTAGTAGTGATGACGTCGTCGGCGGGGGTCGGCTCATCGCGAGGGTAGTGCTCGATCTCGTTGCCGAGCAGGATACGGTGGGTGTCCGAGTCGTGGACGCGCAACTGGCGTTCGTAGCCATCGTCAACGTGGGGGCCGGCGAGGGCGAGGACGAACCACCCCGAGTCGGGTGAGCCTCGCGTGGCTTCGAGAACACGATAGACACGGCCGGTGTCCTCGTCAAGGAAGTACACAGTCGGCGGGTTCTCGCGGTCGATATCGTGGGCTTTCGAGAGCGTCTGGAGAACGCACTCGTCGTCGAATTGATCGCGAAAATCAGCGAACGTATCGGGAGCAGTGCCTGTGTCAGTATTCGTTTTGTTCGCACTTGAGTCTGTATTTGCGTCTGGGTCAGTGTTCTGGGTCATGGGTTCGGGAGATTGCATAGTTTCGGCTCTTGGTCATCCGGGTGGCCCGTGCGCGGATTCGAGAATCCCGAGGATGTCTGGGTCGTGCTTGTCGTGGAAGGCATCGAGGACATCCCACTGCCACTGGAAGTGACCAGGATCGCCGAATTGGTTGACGCCGAGGCCCTGCGTACGGGCGAAGTGTTCGAGGTCGATACAACGGATAGAAGAGACATCACCACCCTCACCAGGCGGAACGTTGGCGGCTTCGGGAAGCGGGGTCTCGATCCAAGCGTCGAAACACGCGTCGTTCGAGGACGTGACTACGACACCGTCGGTCGCCCCAGCGAAGAGTTCGGTGGTGATTCGACCGAGATTCTGGTACACACCAGCGGGAATTGCGAGGAGGTTGCGATCGTGGTCGATGGTAGCGTCAGTGCGGATCTCCCGGGGGTGACCTCGGACGAGCCACTGCTCGTCGTCGTTGAGCCAAGCGCCTCGCCTGAGGCGTTCGATGGCGGCGTCAAGGTGGTCGTGCGTGCGGTACTGGAGGTAGCCGGAGATTCGCGCGTAGAAGCTCATGCTGGATGGGGGATAGGAGATGGAGGCGAGTTGCGGCGAGCGTCGTGGCGAAAGATTCGAGCCGACTGCTCATCCCAACTGGATATGGTCAATTTCTCCATCGGGATCGACGCGGTACTGGTAGCCGACGTGGGGGAATCGACATTTCTCGTAGCCGACGGTCTGGATGACAAAGGGCTCGGTGAGGAACGGCGAGAGTTCGCGAAGGAAGTCCTCGGTGTGCTCACCGGCGTAGTCCCAGAGGAGTTCCTCGGTTTCGTCGTTGATGACGACCTCGCGTTCGTCTTCATCGAGATTGTCGTCGAGGCCCTCGAGAACGGCCTCGCGAACGGTCGGCCGATGCGTCGGGGAGAACGAGGCATATCCGTAGAGCGTGAGGTGCGGCGGGTCTGCCTCACCGGTATCGGGATCGCGTTCGGGAACCGCAATCTTCACCGTGATGTCGTCGAATGAGCCCGTGCCGATGAGCCATTCGTCGAGAAACTCGCGGAGTTCATCGACCTGAGTGGGGTCGATAGTCGGTGCGTTCGAGACGGTGCTGAGCTGGAGTGTAGCCATTTCGTGTTGAACCCTCCACCATTTCAGGGGAGCACAAACGGGGGGGTCAATAGTTCTGTCACAGTACCCTTAGCCGTCACTAATTTTTTGACTATCGGCTTGCCTCGCGTCGATATCGAACCGATCTATCCACCGCGCGACGATGGTCGCACCGCAGCCGCGGTGTTCACCGATTGCCTCTCCGGAGAGAGATTTCTCCCAGTGTAGTTCGTACAGGAGATTCGGATTGCGTCACGGGGCCTCAGAGTAGTCGTGAGACCGGGGTTCGATTCTATGCCGTCTCAACCAGGAGAGTGCCGTGTTCTGCGCACAGCCCATCCGCTTTTCGGCGACTTGTTCGACAGAGAGGGAGTTCTCGGCGCAGAGTTCGCATAAATACTGCTCATCACCGGAGATCGGGTTGCGAATGATTTTTTGCGACTACGCTCGTCTCAGGTACGATTCCACACAAAGCTTACACCGAAACATAACTCTACAGCCAGTTGGAGGGGAATTGTCACACGCTCCCTTCCTTCTCCTGATAACCTACGATACTCCGAAACACGGGCAATGTCCGGAGTGTGATGAGAACATTTCTGCTGCACACGTCTTGGTTGAATATGGAGGGTGTCATAGAACGGTTACCACACCAAAGAGCAGGGTCTATGCTGAGGTGGTATGAGCTCAGCGACCCTGCAAGATGATCCTTCGGTAGAGTCGTTCTTCAATGTCGCGGAGACCGAGACGTTAGCGTTGTTTGAGCATCTCTCCTTCGAGTTTCTCGCAGAGTTCGACGTGTTCGCCCCGGCGGAGACGGGGCGAACACGAGAGCATGAGCCACCAGAACTGATGCGTGGATTCCTCCATTGCTATTACCACGACACCTACGGCATTCGTCCGATCGAACGAGAGCTACAGAACACGTTCGTCTGGCTTGGCTGTGGATTCGATCGACCGCCGTCGAGAGACGCGGTCGATCGGTTCCTCACCGACCTCGAACACGTTGTTGACGATGTTTTCGACCACCTCGTCGAGCAGGCCGCCTGCCGCGGCCTGCTCGACTTGACGTATTGCATCGATTCAACGGATGTGAGGGCGATGCCTGCCGATCAAGACGCCTCGAAGTGCTACGATCCAACGGCCGAAGAGTACTACCACGGATACGGCTGCACGATCATTTCGACCGGGCAAAAGATCCCGATTGCAGCCGAGTTCACCGAGAGCAAACAAGCGCCAGAAGAGACGGCGATGCGCGTCACGCGTGACGCGCTCGCCGTCGCCAAACCGATGTGGATGGTCGGTGACAGCGCCTACGACACGCTCGACTGGCACGACCACCTGCTGGCCGCAGGGGTCGTGCCAGTCGCCCCGTACAACGCGCGAAACACCGACGATCCAAAAGACATCGAGTACAGGGTCGAAGACCGCATCGACGAACACAGCGAGGACGTTCAGCTGAAGCAATCGACGCTAGACGAGACGTACAACCGCCGGACAGGAGTCGAACGAACCAACGAATCAGTAAAGGACTGCGGCCTCGGGCGTGCGTTCGCCCGAGGCCGCGTCCACGCACGAGCGCAGGTATTCCTCGCGCTGTGTTTGCGTCTCGTCGTCGCTATCACCAACTACGAACGCGGAGACAATCCGGGAAGTACCGTGATCACGGTGTGAGAACTCTTCTATGACACCCTCTGAATATGAGTAAAACAACGGAACGACTGGTATCTGGGCAGAGTGTCCCATCTGCGACGATGTCGTGAGTCCCGAGTGAATTCTGAGCAACGACACGACAGCAGAGTCAAGTGTTCTGCACTATTACGCTGCCAGGAGGCCGACTAATGAAGATTTCTGAAGAACTCCAATGTCTGTTTTCAGCTTCGATTGAGGAACAGGACGGGTCGTACGTGATCGACGTTCCAGAGCGCGAGCTACAACTGGGTGATCTACAGCAAGGAGAAACATATCGCGTCGCACTCGTGTCTTCCCCGACACAGAGCGAGCCAGAACAGAGCGAACAGGCTGAAACGGGATCACAGTCCCAGCGTGAGCCACAGGAACCACCAGTTGAGGAAAGTGAGACTCGAGAAGTCGAGATTGAGGACATCGGCGAACAGGGTGATGGCATCACTCGGGTCGAACGTGGTTTCGTCGTGATCGTCCCGGATACGAAAGAGAGTGAGCGAGTCAAAATTGAGATTACCGATGTACGGCAAAACGTCGCTTTCGCCGAGGTCGTCGAACGGTTGAGTTACTACGAGTAATTCCTCGATTTTCGGTGCGAGAAGAGGACGAACAGACACTCGCAGTTATTGTACGAATAGGTTGTCCGTAGAGTCAAACTGCACTTACAGCTCAGGGAAGGTGGATTTCGGCGGGGAGGAACGAACGACGGAGTGGGGCGGGGTGAAAGCCCTCCCGAGAGAGTTGTGCGACCACGTTAGAAAGTGTGGCCGGGAGTGAACGGAGGTGTTCCTACTTGGGCTTACTCCTCAAACCTGGCGTTTGCGACGGCAGCGGCGATTTCTGCCTCCTCAACCGTCGCTTCCTTGGTGACGCCGTCTTCATCTACGCTGACGTCGTCGTTCTGGTTCTCGGTCGTGGTCTCACTATTGGATCTGTCCGACCGGTGGTCCATGTCCATTCCGAGGTCCTCACGAGCGTCGTTGACGGCCTCCCGATAGTTATCGAGGTCGAGACTGTCGCCGTACTGCTCGCGGCTCATCGCGGCGAACTCGCTGTCACTATCGGGGAAGGCGTCGAGTCGGGCTTCGGTACATTCGATGGTCTCGGAAACCCACTGATCACGGGTTTCATTATCGACGCGGGTGGTGGTCTCGGGCCGGAGCGAGACGTACGTCTCGCCATCGCTCTCGAACGCGGATGGCTTCGCGGTCACAGCGACGTACGCCGGGGGTTCGAGGCTGGAGAGGAGCGCAGCGGCCTGGGGCTGGTACTGCCCGGCGTAGACGAACATCGTGCCCGTAGGGTCGACCACGCGAGCCTGCAAGTATTCGTCCTCGTTCCCGACGTCGTTGACTTCGGTTATCGTGCCGACGAGGAAGTATCGGTTGGCGACCTCGCCCGACGGAAGCAGCGCGAAGTTCGGGGCTCGTTCCTCATCAGACTGTTTGAAGACGTGGGTAGCGTCGTTGATTTCGGCGGCGAAGGCACGCTTCGCTACCTGGCGGCCGTGCCAACCGCTGTCGTTGTTCTCGGTATCGGTGCTACTGCTGGATGATTTTGAGTTGGATTCGCTCATGAAGTGCTGAGTGACGGTTGTGGAGTCAGAAATCGTGCTACCCGGGTAGCGTTCTGGTGCGGATTCGAGATTACCCGTGTTGTTCTGCCTCGTTCACGAGCAGATATCGACCGACGATAGAGCCTTCCACCTGGTAGTATCGGCCCACGAGCGCGTCGATAAGGGCGTCCTCGACAACGCTGGTATCGAGAGCGTCCATCGCCTGCTCGATCGCCTCATTGAGCGTGATACCCGCGATGGCCTCGGTCGCTTCGCGGTCGAAGATTGCGTACTGGACGGTCTCACCGTCGTCGAAGACCGCTTTGATGCGAAGGTCGAATTCCCCTTCAACGTCGCCGTGTTCTGCACACCGACCATTCTGGAGGACGCGCGTGCAGTCCTCGTCGGGACACCGCTTGATGAGTCCCGACCCGGACTGGATTGCAACCATCGGGACAGAGAGTTGAACATCTTCGATATCGGCTCTAACGTCGATGTCGCCGTCGACGGGTTCGATGGTCGAGCGCGAGTTGAGGTTGATGCTGTATCGCCCCTGGTACTCGCTGGTGATGACGTTCGAGAGCTTGTAGACGCTACCCTCTTCGAGGGCGGGGAGTTCGGCCTTCGTCCATTTGGTGAACTTGAGGCGACCGCTCTCGTCGCCGATGAGCCCGACCTGGTCGATGCTGTCGTGGGTGGGGTCCCAGAGTTCGACGATTTTTACGGTCACGTCCACCCACTGCTCGTGCTGGTTGATTGAGGCGAGGGTGACGTCGCCGGCGCTCTGGCCAGGGAACTCGAGGTCATCGTATTCGAGGCCGAACACGTCGCGATAGTGGCTGACCGCGGCGCGGCGGGCCTCGTCAAGAGGAACCTTGTACTGGTTGGTCATCTTCTCGAGACGGCTCGCGATTTCCTTTTCGCTAGGAAGGTCGCCATCAAGGTCGTCTGGGAACTGTTCGAGGATGCCGGTTGCAGCCTCCGAGAGGTCTGTGTCGGAGACAGTTACGGCTAGTTCTGCGGATTTTGTGTTGCTTGACATTTTCTGGAAGTGGCGCGATTGCTGTCGCTGGCTGGAATGGTTCGACTGGGTGAACGAGACTAGATAGAAGATGAGATTCGAGTGGGAGTGCCCAGAGGACGGCTGCTGGAGCAGCACCCAGGATGTTTGCTCCTCCTCCGATTCCCCTCACCCCCTTGGGGGAACCAAAACACAGGTATTGGTGGCCGATCGCGATTCACCAGACTTCATCGAGGTTGATGGTTTCCTCGGCACTGATCCAGCCGCCGACGTTCCCGCGCTCGATGAACGCCCAGGTGCCGTCGATGAGCCTGACGAACCGCATCGTTCTTGGAAGGGGACCGGGTCCCGACGGGTACGGGTTGAACTCGTTCTTGTCGTCGGTGACGGGCCGGCTGGGATCTTCGCCGTCGACGATGTCAAGATGGAAGTCGACATCGTCGTCGCCGGTGAGTTCCTCGTTCGTGGGTGGTTGACTGTGACTGTTCGTCGGACCGTGGTCGGAGTTGTTGGTTGACATCGTTCTATTGGAATAGTGAGACTGGATGCACGGAGTGAAGTGCTGCTTCTGTCGACTAGCTGTCTTCGCGCCATCGCTGGCCGCAATTCACACAGGAGAGGAGTCTCGTCGGTGGTTCGTCGATGGACCGGAGTTGAACGAGGCGATATTGCGCTCGATCGTGATCACACTCTGGACACCGGCACGTGGTCGTTGGAAGTCCAAGACCCGGCTTGTCGTCGCTCGCCACGGTAGTCTCCGAGGTGTCGGGGGTTGCAACGCCAGTGAGTACGCTCTCGTTCGTGTCGTCCACTGTCTCCGTCTCTACCTCTCCCTCCTTGTCGTCATCAAGGGCGGTTCCGAAAAGGTCGAGGTCACGGATAAGCGCCCAGAGACGACGCTTACCCTGGGGAACGGGAGTAACGGGAACAGGCGTGGATTCGGGACGGCCCGTCGAGACGACCTCCCGGATGGCCGCGCCGATCTCGTCCCCTTCGGCGTCGACGTCGACGATTAGGGAGACCACGTTCGCTTGTTCGCGCCACCAAGTTGGGAGTGGTATCTTGCTATCGTCCTCGTCGAATATCTCGGTGGCTTTGAGCCATTCGAGGGCGTCCAGCTTCTCGCCCTTCTCTTGGTCGAGTCTGTCGACGGGAGCATGCACGGGACGGGAGACTTCTTCGACGCCGGGAGCGCCCAAGGGGGGAATCGTACACGCGCTGTGCACTTGGAAGGGCTGTTCGATGCCCTGTTCGCGGTGACGCTTGGCGTATTTCTCCCAGTCTACGTTCGGGATGTCGCCTCTGGGAGCGGGTCCGTCGCCACGCTCGAGAACTTCGATATGCGTCTCGGAGTCAGCGGCGAGAGTGGCCTGTCCCTGGTACTTCCCGACTTTCCCGGCACGAATCCGAACGAGATCGCCTTCGTGGAGGATGACACCCTGTTGAGAGCGTGTCCACACGGTGAATTTGATGGTATCGCCGGCGTCGTCTTTGATGAGGCCGACCTGCTGTTGGCTCCCTGATTTGGGTTGCCAGAGGGTCGTGACTTCGCCCTGGATGTCAGCCTCGACGTTGTACTTCGAGGGGATAATCGGCACGGACGAGATAGGTTGGATGACGCTCGCCTCCTGATAGAGCTGGTCCAACGTGTTGGACTGAGCGGTGAAGACGTCCTGACCGCTCCGGACTTTGCGTGCGAGCAGGTGTTGGAGTACTTCGTCACCGGGGCCGGTGATAAGGTGGTCTTCGATTCGAGCAGCGGCCTCGCGGACAGCCTCAGCCTCGTTGTCGTCGATATCTTCGAATGCGTTGTTGCGGATGATTCCCTCCCCGAGGACGCGCTCGTTGCGCTTGGACTGGCGTTCCTCGCGCTCTTCGACGAGCTCCTTACGACATCGTGTCTCGCGGTCGATGCCGACCACGTGGGCGGCCAAGGCCTTCTCGCGCTGGCGTTTGCGTTCCTCACGGAGTCCGTGCAGGCGTTCCTGGGCTTCGAGTGGGAGTCCAGTGAGGTCCTCGTCGGCGAGGTCGATAGGATCGACGTCGCGACCTTCGGTAGTGCGAAGGCTCGCACCGATCCAGTATGCGTCGAGTTCGTAGTTTCCATTTCCTTCGATTTCGAGGCCGAACTCGTCGTATTCGGGCTCACGACGGGCAGCCATCATGAGCTCGCCAGCGTTCTCGAGGCGGATGCCGAGGCAGTCGCTTTCGAGGTGCGGTGACTCGTAGAGGCCGCGCATGGTGAGTTCGTCGAACCGGTCGTCCTGTTCGACATCGCCGTTCGTGAGCTGGTCGTCTCCGTTGTGGTAGTACGTCATCTGGTAGTCACTCCATCTGGGTGAGGTCTGAGGCGATCTGAACCGACAGCGGCGCTGCTGTCGACCCTCTCTCACTCCCTCAGCCCCATTTGGGGTCCAAAACTGAGCGCAAGCTAGCCAATCGCGTCTTTAGGAACGTGTCACGTCTTCAGGTGTCCCCCGGTCAGTTCCCGCCCGCATTCGCTGGGGGTAGTCGATGAGCGTGTTCGGGCGGGATTATGAGGGGTAACGTCCGAGGACAGGCTACTGTGCTATGGACTGGGTGGTCGGTAGCCGATACGATTATATCTACATCCTGAGTAGCTAATAGTGAGCCTTGAACGGCTCATCATAACAATGTGGGAAAGGCGACTCTCGTCTTTCCACTTCCACACTTCTTGAGCGATTGGGACGTTCTATAACGGTCTGTGAGGACGAATTGAGAGGCTATGGGCGACGATGAGTGTTGCTGGCGCGAGCGATCTAGTCGGAGGCTCTGTTAGAAGGGAGCGGTATTTCGGGGGTTTTCATCAGAAAACCGCATTACTGCGCGGTGATAGGCGCGATACAGTTATAGACGGTTCGAGCGTCTATGCGAATGGAAAGCAAGGTCGCTTTCCCACATTGTTATGAGTGGAAACACCGACAGTGTCCACCTCTCTGAGGCTGGTCACGAGAAGAACGGTAGAACCGAAATCGAATATGAGAATCCGACCCACATTGCCCGTCGCTACGATGGGTGGTTCGACGATCTCCGCTCCCTCGATCGCGAGGAACGCCGTCGCTTGGACGGTAACGTGGAGTCGCCGACTATCCGCTGGCACGCTGGCCTCGATGAGTCCGAGCGTCGCCTCGATGCGGACGACGTGGAGTCGCAAGGCGCAATCTCTGAATTCACGTCTGGCTCCGAACACGAGTTCGAGAGCGAGAGTTCCGATGATTACTACGGCTGGTACAACGACCAACCGATGGTCCCATCCCGTAGTGACGAGCGGAGGGCTGAGATGAACGCGAGAGGCCGTCCGGCTGACGCGATCACTGAACCCGACGCTCTCTCGACTGGCGAGTACATCTACATGGGCCACGACCGCCTGACCGACCCAACTGGCGATCAGTTGACGGGCACAGCGTCTGGTCTTGAAGAGTACATCCCCACGAGTTCGTCTACTGCCCCCGTACAGTTGGGACAGAAGCTCGAATCTGTCGAAACCCTCGACCTAGACACTCAACGGCTTCGTGAGCTGAAGATCATCCCCAACGATGAACAGACGCCTCGCGAATCAGAAGGTGTCACGACGTCCGAATTAGAAGTGCTGCTTCCCTATGGCGAAGTTGCCTCCCTTCGGAGCGTCGTGCCGAACCCCGAGGACTACTCTCGGTCGTCGATAACCGGAATCGAATTCCGCCTAGCGTTGGATGAAGAGCTCAAGCGGAGCTCTCATGGTATCGACGAAAACGGTCACATGACAGGTGTGGCTGCTCTCTTGAATCAACACACAGACATCCTTGCTCGTTTCCGCACGGAACACGATCGCACGCTTCCTGAGCGACGGGATCGAAACCGGCGGAGCTTCGAACAACGGTTCAAACAGCAGATCTACGACCGAGCTGCTCCGTTGCGCGAGCTGGGTAAGGAAGATCCCGATCTTCGTGAAGAAATTCTTGCCGAGACACGCAGACTGCTTGACGGGAATGCACTGCACGAAATTCGGAAACCACCGGTCACTGTCGCTTCCCAACTTGCACGCCGTGTGCAGGCTGGGACGGACATCACGACCGCGTTCCTTTCGCTTGTCGAAGAGGAGCAGACTGACCCGAGAAACGTCATCAGGATCAACGCGATTTTGAAGGCGAATCTCGCGTCCTCGAAAGGCTATGTCACGACACAGGGCGTCGTGAAGAAAATCTACTATCCACCAGTTCCTAGCCTGAAGTTTGCTATGATTCTAAAGGATGGTAACCGCCGCGAGGATGAGGTCCGCGTTTCCGTCTGGGAGTCCAGCGAATACGAAGAGACTGCGTCAACGGCTGACCCCGGTGATGTCGATGGCGAAGTCCTAATCTCGAAGAAGACCTTCATCGAACCGAACGAGGGCGACACTGTGCGTCTGGTGGATTTCAAGCTTCCACGCGAGAGATCCAAGCAGACGTATCAAGGTCAACCGAAGCTCGATTCACGATGGGCATCTGAAATCGAGATTGTCGAACGCGCTCCTGTCAAGTCATCCGATCAGACGTCGACGACTGTCAGACCGCAACATGTTGGTCGTTCGTCGAGTCCGTCTTATGATGGTGAACCAGTTCCCCGGAGTGAGGCTGCGAATTTCGACGGTGAAGTTTGTGTCTCCTGGCCCGAGCCAGCGATGACTGCTGACTTTATCGCCGATGAGCTCACCCGCATTGCCCAGACTGGTGATGCTACATGAGTACACGTGTAGTCCGTACTCCTTGGTGTGGATTCGATGACGGAATACCGTCTCCGTACTGTCACCCCGAAATGTAACGAACCCTAACAACAACCCGAGTTCCCCGACGAACTCAGAATACTAAATCTTCCTTTTCGAAAACCACAGAGCAAGAGGTCTTGCTACCGGTCGCAACCTCGCAAGCATCCATGCTCGGGATTTCGAGGCGACATCGAAAGACGTGGAATGTGGAGAACGTGACGGATGTGACGCTACATTGAATGTGAACGGCAAATCAATTTATAATGTTACAGCGTTGGGTGCGGTACGGTTGCGAACCGGGATGCTCAGTCATCCCGCCTGCTGACGCGACCGGTCGTAACACCCTCCAACAACACGGAATTGGCTCGGCTCGGCCCTCGTTGTGTCATTGACGTGGGCGGATCGAGCGGATTCTCCCTCCACCGATGACACCGAGACCTCCATCGACAGCGAATAGGAGACGGCGATACACAGTTGATGCCCGCGTAACTGGTCGGCGATTGCGATGACGAGGTGGCGCAGCGACGACGAGATGAGTATCGATGAGCAGTGGTACGAAGTTCAGTTGTCGGTCCCGTGGGTCGTCGCCGGCGCGAAGAGCGTCCAAGACGCAATCAACATCGCAGTTGCGGAAGTCGGTACGCGAACGAAGTCAACAGAAGCCCGGTCGTCGGAGATCCTCGTCCAAGATGTTGTCTGTCCCTCCTGTGGGTATGAAATGGAGGCGGCGCTCTGTACGACGGATTTTGCGCTGGTCGTACTGACTGTTATCGTCGAGATGTTGGCAGAGTCTCACGAGGAGAGCGAGCGTGTCGCGAAGCGCGAGTTGGGCGTCCGCATGAAGGACATCCCGCTCACGGTGTTGGAGACGCGACCGGTTGACGAAGCGGATGAAAAGCCAGAAATGAACTTCGCGGATCTTGGCCGCGACGTCCAATCCAGAAACGAAACAAAGCAAACGTGAGTTTAAGCGGGTTCAACCCGAAGGATTAGCATAAAATGTTCCCGAGAAGAACAGTATGCGTGAATAATACATTCTATATGGTTTTTACTGTAAATAGATCCTACCGGTTCATCATACTTCCAAGCCACTACACTAAATTCTTTTATCACAACCTCAAAGCGGTCTAATCAGGCGAACCGTTTCAGCGAGGATTTAGAGATTTCTCTAAATCGAGTATCCTCCATTACAATATCAAGGATAGTCTCAGGATTGTGGAGTAGCCGATGAGAGTTGTGGCGGCCGCCGCCTTTTCCCATATTTACCTCTTTAGTTTCAATTACCTGACTGAGTTGCATCTCATCGAGGATATCCCGGAACCGCCGTATCCCGATCGTGTCCATATCTATTGCGTTAGTGATCTGCTGGTACGCATCATATAGTTCACCTGTAATAACATAATCGTCGCGCGAGTAGAGCGACTTGGCAGAGATCGAGAGGCATGCGGCTTTCATTTGAGTTGGGGTTCCCTGGAGGAAGTCGCGGAATCGATCCTTTTCAAGTGTGTCCTGAGCGCTTCGGACATGATCTTCTCCAACAACGTCTGATCCCTCGCGATCAGCAAGCTCTCCCGCTGTCCTGAATAATCGCATTGCCTTTCGCGCATCTCCGTGTTCCTGTGCTGAGAAAGCCGCAACAAGAGGAATAACGTCATCGGTTAGGACTCCATCACGGAAGGCGTCATCACGGCCTCGAAGAATTTCTTGAATTTGATTTGCGTTGTATGGGTCGAAATTGAGTTCTTGGGTCTGGAAGGCACTCTTCGTGCGTGGGTTTAGCTCGTCGAAGAAATTGATTTGATTGCTTATTGCGATAATTCCAATTTGACACGACGTATCATTCGATTCGACAGCCTTCGCGAGACTCATCAAAACGTGGTCGCTCTTGAGAAGGTCGACTTCGTCGAGAATGATGATAGCCGAATCATAGTGATCGAGAATCTGCCAGAGGCGTTTGTAGAACTTGTCTTTCGGTAGCCCGGTATCGGGCATTTTCACGATGTCTTCATCCTCGTCATAGATATCCTCGTCGTTCAGCTGTTGCCCGATTGTCGAGATGACTTGAACTTCAGTTGAGGATTTCGAACAGTCTAGATACGTATGACCTATTCGGATATCCTCAACAGATGCATTGACAGCGCGACGAGTGACGTATCGGGAGACAAGAGATTTTCCCGTTCCTGTTTTCCCGGTAATTGAGATATGATTTGGGGCACCACCATAGACAGCGTCGTTCAGACAGCTGCTGATAGTGGAAATATAATCGTCACGTCCGACAATTCGATCGCCATCAGGTACCCAACCGACACGGACCATCTCCTTATTTTGGAAAATTCCCTTCCGTTGAGAAAAGAGCGGGTCATCAACTTTGAATTGTGTACCGTCCCCGTCGCTTGATGGCGGTTTTCCATTCTCGTCTGGACTCCCCTTCGGTTCCGATGTTTGGACGCGAGATCGGTCGTCTTGACCGTCTGAAGACGCAGATTCCAAATCTCGACTTTCATCGGAAGTCGAGGTCCCGTCTGACATAGAGGCATCGACGAAACCTGATTACTTAAATGTATTCCCACCTCGACTTCCGACGTAAATCTACCACCGAAGAGAATGTAGTGGAAGGACTACCTCGATCTCCGAACAACCACAGACCCCCAACACACACACCCCTTCGGTTCCGTCGTTACCGATGAACGTGTACCCCTCACAGGAAGCATAGGTACGATCACGGTCCAGAGGATAGAACGCGCCTCTACGGCGTTTCTGTGCGTTTCAATCTGTTACCGAATTTCGTCTCGAACAAATCAGTCGCTTCGCTTCTTCATATCTGGTACTTCGTCCTGCGGAGTTGTTCTAGCTGTATTAGTATAAAACTATGGGTGAACTAACTCAAATTTTACATGTTTTTATCGTGAGATAGGATACGAATCACCTCTAATGTTCTCAGTCTAGTTACCTGCTTTCGTTGCCGCTAACGTCGGAACCGGTGGGGTGTGTCTGATCACCCTATCCTCAATCTGGGTGGTCACCAATTCATCTAACGCCGGAACCGAAGGGGTGTGGGTCAACCATCGTGGGCTGGTAGAGTCTCCCGAGTATAACTCTCGTCTCTAACTTTCATATTCCATTTGTGGGATGCCGAATTATTCACTCTCAACGAAAGTTCTGAGGTAGTCTCCACCCATCTTTTCATCTTATTTGTTCCGCTCTAATACTAAGAGAGTAGATTCACATGCTAACGTCGGAAATGGTGCGGTATCTCATCTTGATCTCTGGTGAGCTAATACGATCTATCCTTCATTTACGACGGAAGTCTTGGGGTGTCTCTTTGTGTTAACGTCGGAACCCGTGGGGGCCGACCATCTCTCCTTACGACGGAACCGGAGGGGTGTCCCCTCTCTGAATTTTCTCTCCCCACGTTGGATCGTGGTATGTCCGATGTTCCGATTCACCTGTTCGTATGGAAGAGCGGGCCCCGTATGAGATATCACCTGCACTCCCCTGTCAGGCCAAGCACTAACCTCAACATCCGGGTCCTGAACGGCATAGCCAAAAATAAAGTTGCATATTGTTCTATCGCCAAGACGGGAAACTCTGAGCTCTCCCACTGCTGTTGGAGGACACAAACAAAGCGGTGTAGTAGCATTTCACTATTACTCTCGGAATTCCTCATCGAGGAGGTTGCGCTCGGCGGGATCGCCGTCGTACGTGAACGAGACGAGTTCGTGGAAGTCTTGATTCGTCCGATCCTCAAGATACACGCTGTAGTCCGTGTCCGCGTCGGGTTCGTCATCTTCGCCGTAGCCGAGGATGAGATACTCGGTCTCCGTCTCGTCGACGACGAAGTGAGACCGCTCGACAAACCACTTATTCTCGACTCTGTACCAGCCCTCGTGCTTATTGATATGGAAGATGCGGCCGTACTTTGGGTTCCCACCGTTTTTCGAGAATCTGATGGGATACATCGTCGGAACGACGTACTCGTCGGAACTCTTCCAGTCATCGATATCGACGGCCAGATCGAAGGTAAGGTCGACAAGCCAGACAGGGCCGTGATATTCGGTGTGATTCTCGTATTCGTTAATGATCCGGTAGAAATGGTACGGGTCGGAAACCGAGGCGGTGAGCGGGAAAACAGGCTCATCCGAGTCAGGCTTCGGGCTCGAACTCTCCCCACCATCATTCGTCCCGCCACTAGCGCTGGAGCTGGAGCAGCCGGCGATCGCCGTGATTGCTCCAGCGCCAGCGAGCGCACTGGCCTCCTTGAGGAATGACCGGCGACCGAGAGTACTGTTCGAGTGCTGTGCGTCCGCGGAGGTATTATTGGAGTTCATGACTGGAATGAACGAAATCGACCGAGAACAGCGGTTACGCCGCCTCTCCGACCTCCATCACTCCTCTTCAGGGCCCAATACTCACACGATGCCGAGGAAGGAGCTTGGTGGGTGTTCATAGTCAAAACTAGCAGTGAAATGTAGGCATAACTCTTCGCGAACCACATTCAATGTAGCCGCCACATTTCACGGTGTGCAGCGGGGTGCTTTGACCGCAATTGGTGACGTTGACGGTATCTCCAGATGAGATGGAGTCGTACGAAAGGCTCAAATCCTACGTTACAGTCCGAACGTAGATGCCGTTTGTTGTTGCGTAGGAAAAGAACGGAGCACCGGAACTGGCATCCGTCTGAAAACTGCTGGCGGATGGTCGAATGGTACAGAAAGTGACGATGCGAGAGCCAGGTGCGTCGTCAGACGTGGCATTGGCAATACTGGCCGACGTCCAAGGACCACGCTCTCAAGCGTATGGTCGGGTCGGCTGTGACTCTCGACGGGGACTCTGCGATGAGTTCGGTGGCGTTGCCAGATTGCTTTCCAGTGTTGCTATGAGTGGACACGGGCAGGACTCGTGCCAAGACTCCGGGAACGGAACCGATGGAAACAGAGTCGAACGGTCGGTGAGGGCTAGCGATTGATCGTCGTGAGGCCCGCGATCTTCGACGAAGGCAGTGATAAGCCGACCTCATCGATGAGGCGAGCATTAATCGATGGTCGAATCGCCCCCTCACCTCCTTCGGGGGGCAAAAACTGGAGGAAAGAAGCGCCAGAGGGAACCAGAAATGGGTAGAAGCTAGTCAAGGGTCAAGAGGCGATGCAACCGCATACCGCTTGAGACCAGCGAAACCGCAGTCGTACCGGGGGCACTCGGCAGATTTTCGATGCACAGTGACGGCGTGCCGGAGGACGACGTTCACCATAGCCGGGCGGGAATATCCCGCGCCGCCCTTACTGGGCGGGAGCTGGCTCCGACTCGATGTCGCTGCCGGCAGGCGCGAGGTTCTCGGCTGCCGCCTGGACTGCCGCTTCGATGGCCGAGATATCACTATTGTAGACGCTGAGAACGGCGTCCGCTGCATCCGATTCACCGCCCTCGAGCGCGCCTAGTCGCGCCCGGGTCGCGTTGATGGTTTCAACCATCCACGAGTCGCGAATCTCCCCGTCCACCGTCGAGATGTGCTCGGGCTGGATGGAGACGTTCACGCCGGCGTCCGTCTCGTACTGGTGGACCTTGCCGACCACTGCGACGAACGACGGGGTCTCGGTCGAGCGGAGCACAGCCATCGGCTCCTGCTGGTACTGCCCTGCGTAGATGTTCACAACTTCACCACCTGCCATGACGCGCCCCTTCCAGAACTCGGAGTCATCGCCGACATCCGAGGTTTCGATGAGAGCACCGACCACGAGCACGCGGTTGACCGCCTCACCCGAGGGGAGTAGCGTGAACTTTGGCGCACGATCGTCGCCCTCGTCCTCTGGGCGGGTGAACGAGTGGGTCGCCATGTTCAGCTCTTCAGCGAACACGCGCTTGGCGGGTTGGCGCTGCGTGGCGGCGTCTGCGAGGAATGCGTTACTGAGGCCGGCATTCTCTCCCGAGTAGGAGATCTCCTCGACCTCGTCGACGAGGAAGTACTCGCCGATGACCGGGCCCCGGATATCATACGTCCTGCCGATGAGCAACTCACGGAGCTCCGTTTCGACGACGCTGGGATCGAGGGCCTCGGAAGCCATCTCCATGGCGTCATCGAGACTCACTTCGGAGACTGCCTCAGTCATCTCAGCGTTGAACAGCGTGCGGACAGCACGGTTGCCATCGTCGAGGATGGCCTTCAGGCGAAGATCGAACACGCCATCGACGTCACCGTGTTCGGAGCAGCGACCGTTCTGGAGGACGCGCGTGCAGTCCTCGCTGGGGCAGCGCTTGATGAGGCCCGAACCCTCATCGAGGCCGACGAGCGTCCCAGTGGCGCGAATCGACCCGTCCGTGGGTTCGACGGCCTCCTCGGACTCCGTGACGCTGCTCGCCTTGTTGAGCGAGATGGAGTACTTGCCCTCGTACTCGTTCGTGACCGCCGAGGTGATGTCGTAGGTGACGCCCTCCTCGAGGGTCGGGAGCGAGTCGGTGTTCTTCGCCCAGACAACGAACTTCATTTGGGCCGTTTCGTCGGCGATGAGGCCGACCTGCCGCATGGAATCGGAGTGCGGCTCCCAGAGGTCGACGATCTGCGCCCGGACGTCCACCCATTCCTCGTCACCGAGGTTCGAGATATCCTCGAGAGCTATCCGGTCGAAGCCCCGGGAACTGCTGTTACCGGTGCCGACGAAGCCGGCAACCGCCTTGACCCCGTCCGAGAGGTCGTTGGATTCGAGGTCGTAGTCGTTGATGACGTTACGAACTGTCGTCTCGACCGCCGCCTCGATCGGAACGGAGAACTCCTGCATGGCCGCAATTCGCTCTTCAATGCTCGACACGGGGATCTCAACGCCCATCTCGCCGAACTCGTCGCTGATGTCTTCCGCGCGCTGTGCTACGTCTGTGGTAATGTTTGCACACATGTTTGTCACTCTCTGAGGGGATTTCTGAGAAACGGCTTCGGGACTGGGCACTCGACCGTCGCGCCCCACCCGCTCTCCCTCACCCCCTTTGGGGGCTAATACTCACGGGAGACGCAAGCAGGATAACCGGAAAGCGACGATTGGGACATCCCGACCGCCGCCGTATGGACTGATTCGCTCCGAGGTTGAACCCCGGATCTCGGCGAGAATGAACGCAGTCACCGCTGCGCCCTTCTCTGACTTCCCTCACCCCTCTTTGGGGACCAAAACTCACGCTGCGAGGAGCTGGGGAAACCGAGAGAATAGAGGCACTTTGCCCGTCCGAGCCGTCTAGTCGGAAAGCAGTACGTACAGAATCGCGTTCACATCCTCGACGACTAGAAGGTGTAGTCGTCGCGATCGCGAGCTTCGGCACACGCCTCGCAGAGGATGTCGAATGGCGGCCACCCGGTCAGTCCGTCGGCATCTTCGAGGAGCGTGGTCGGGACCAGGCCCGACATCCCACACCCACCGTCACACGACGCCCAGGAATGTCTGACCGCGGCGAACGTCTCGCCATGTGGGTCATGGTCGGGCTTCCTGAACTCGGGGCCATCGCCGGTCTTGAACTGAACGCTCACGGGTTCTCGCGGCTCAATTTTGGCTTCGGTCGCTGATCTGCTGAAATCGCTGTCGATACGCCGCTCATCGGGGTTGATGTTGTCGTACATCTCACTTCCCTCACCCCCATTTGGGGTCCAATACTCACGCTGCGAGGAGCGGGGGTACACACGGAACGAACGGCGCGATCAGCCCGCCGGCCGAACAGTTCGGAACAGCGCCGTTACCTGAAGAGACGCGAGAGGAAGCCCTGTTTCTTGCGTCGTTCGCGTTCTTCGGCCTTGATACGTTCGTTCGCCTCTTCGTACTCCTGGAGGACGGCGTCGATTCCTGTGAGTGTCTCTTTTGCCGTCTTTGCGTCTTCGCGCCGAATCTTCGGACGCATAATCTGCTTGACTCGCTTCACGGGGTCGTCTGGGAGCTCGGCAGCGTCTCTCGAGAGCTCCCCGAGGTGCTTGAGTTGCGTACGATACTGAGCGCGTTCCTCCATCAGCTCATCCATCGTTTCGAGGTAGACCCTGAGGACAAACCGGAGGCGTTCGTTCTCCTCGCCCTGCTCGCTGAGTTCGGCGAGTTCCATTGATTGCCGGTCGAGTTTCCGAGCGAGAATTCGCTGGTCTTCACGAGCGAGACGCATTGCCTGGTCGGTCGCGGAGTAGCCCCGGATCTCACCGATGGTCCAATCCGCTGGGTACTTCTCGTCATCATTGAGCGTCGGGTCGGTGCGTTCCCATCCCAGCCCGGCGTCGCGAGCGGACGCTTCCATCATTCGCTGGGTGCTCTCGTCGAGGTCGGAATCGGTGTCCACCCCACGCGGGTCAGCGGGTTCGCGACCATCCGTCGTCGGCGGCGCGGCCCCTGGCCCGGCCGTTCTCTGCCCTGAGACAGGACTATCATCAGCACTTGTCCCAGCTGTCGTGGAACCTTTGGGTGTGGTCGTCGACGAAGCGGCGTCATGACTATGGGCCCGGGCGTGGCTGTTCCCCTGTTCCGGTTCCTGCCTAGTTGCGTAGGCGTCAGCGACTGCTGCCGGGTCGCCATCTTCGTCGGGGTTGACGGGAATGAACTCTTCGTCGTCCTCGAGGTTAGGATGGACATCGGTATTGACGGCGGGGGATCCCCCGTTCGCCCCTTCGCTGTGCAGTGGGTTTGTCTCGTCCGTAGCGGCGTTGACAGTCTCGGACGGCTCGGAATCGGAGCCAATCTTGAAATCCATCGGCGGGAGATCGTGGTCGTCCGCACCCGAGGATGACGATGAATCCGAGCCGTTGGAATCGGCCTTCGAGAACTTCACACCATCTTTGCTCGGGACTTCGTAGTAATCGTCCACCCGGAGGAGTGCACGGGCGAGCGTGACATCGCCGTAGGTTGCGCCACTCGCGTAGTGACGTCGCTCCCACTTATCACGGTGCAGGCCGGATTCCTCGAACAGTGCGTTCATCCGTTTGGGGTCTTTCGCCGTCCAGAACGCGAGGTTGTGAGCGAGCGCCATATCTGCCTCGGACTGGCTTGGATAATCGGCGTCATGGGACCCCCACATCGAGGCGTCGCCTTCGTAGAGACGCTGCCTGCGGTCACCTCCCTGAGAGTCGAACATCCGCGTGAGTATCTCTTGATCTGATAGGTCCACACCGGGTCCCGCGAGGTCGGCGAACGTACTCGGACACTTGGAGGGAAGGTACTTCGTCGCGACCCGCTCGAGGGCCTCCTTGATTGCGGGGTCGTGGATGCTCTTGAAGGCGTCTCCATAACGCTCAATGAGCGAACTCGCACTCTGCTGCGCCCGGGCCTCGATGCCGCGGCGACCATCCGCGTCACCTCTGCTTTCTGAATCTTCAACTTCTGTCCCTCTGGTGAGAGTCGTCTGTCCATCTGGTCTCACGCCATCCTCGATGAACTCGCGGTGAACGGTCTCTATCTCATCCTGACGCTTCCGGATTTCTGTGGGGGTTCCCTCGACGTGAGCACCAGTCGTAGCGAAGTACCGTCCGGAGTCATACATCTCAATAGGGCCCTTCCGGTTTCCGCCGGGCGGAAGTTTCCCACTTGCGAGGATATGCACACCAGTCCCGGAAGCGGAAACCTCCGTATATGAGTCGACCTTGTCGATGATTGTTTGCGTCCATTCCTTGATTTCACCAGTATTAGAATCACGACAGTTATCGAGGTCGATACCGGCGATGGTGACGTCGTCACTGAAGACGAACCCCAGACCATCGGCGTTCACGCGAGAGTCGTTGAGTGAATCCCAGGCGGTGTCGAAGTCTCGGCGATGTTCGGGGTTGGTAACGTCGGCATTAATGTCACCACTCGTCCGATATGGTTTAGTCGGAATCTTGGTAGATTTTCCGTCACGCATACCTTCACGCCAGCAAATCCAATTCCTGATAGTGCGGATTTTGTCCGGGATCCCGTCTTTAGCTACGTCTACTTTTGGCATGGATATTACCTATTGTCAGTCCGCCTCGTCGCCTCGTTTCGTCGGGCGAGACAAACCGATTTCGTCGATTTTCCCCGACTCAGGGCGAAAACCAACAGACAGCACACGAATTGTGAGGGAATGATCCCCCTCCCGTATCCAATACTATGTAAAATCACTCCGGAGGTGTCGAATGGAGCGATCTGGTTGGTTGATAGCCTGTCTAAAGCGCTTTGCGCACGTGCGCTAAGTGCTGACGCTGAAGGGGTGTTAGAAAAGGCGGATTCTGACGATAGAGCTCCCATACTGCTGATGCGCGTCACACGCGAATTTTGCGCGAAGTTGCGAGCACTCGAAACCCCCGCAAACCCGGTGATTTCGCTTTGAACCTCAAAATGCCGTTTTAGAGCCTCTAAAACGCCTTGAACGCGCGCACTAAGTGCTGACGCTGAAGGGGCGTTAGAAAAGGCGGATTTGCGGGGTACAGCGTCCGTACTGCTCGTGCGCGTCGTGCGCGGACTTTGTGCGAATGCGTGGATGTGACTAGTCGAGATCATCGAGGAGATTTGGAGCGCCGACGAACGTCCACTTACCATCTTCACCCCAGATGGCTTCGGTGAGCTTCTCGTAGGTCCGCTTACTTCTCTTGGGGGGCAGTTCGTCGATCCGGCCAGCATTTGCGAGGGCTCGAGTGATATCCCATGCGACTGATAGATTGGGCACAATCCAGATTTTCATCTCGACGTCGAACCTGTTGAAGTCGTCATAGTGCTTGACCATCAGCGAGGGATGGACGTTTGAGATGACCTCTCCAATAATGACGGGATCTTTGCCATCGTAGCCGACCACGTCTGGCTTCACATCAGTCCCGTGAAGAGGCGTATATTTTTTAACAAAATAGTGATTGTTCGGGTCACGGGCGAGTGAGCGAGCGAACGCCTCTACCATCACCTTGTGGTAGGTCTTCTCGTTCACATCGCCCTGATCTTCGCCGGTAGCGACCTTCGCTCCACACGCTCGCTGGCCGTCGCGAGTCACAGTGTAGTAGACCCGCAGATTTTCGGTCCGCTTCTCGAGGTAGCCGAGTTCGATGAGCTTCTCTTCGTCTACCTCATCAAACTGATTCTTTATCCTCTCCATCGAGTTCACAACGTCGTAGGCAGGGTGGTTGCCGTTGACTGTGGTGACAATCGCGGTCAGGAAATGGCGTTCTTCAACTGTCAGACTCTTATTTATACCTTCTCGAGTCTCTCTATCCTTTTTGTCGGCACTCTCAGTGGCGTTCTCGTTGGGGGCATCAGACGCACTCTGATCGTCTGTATTGTCGGCACTTGTTCCCCTCTCCTCGTCGGTGTCTGCATCGTCGGTTTTGGACGGATCCTCGGAGCTAGGGTCAACTCCACCGTAGAGAAAGCCGTCAACTCGATCTCCCAGATTACTGTCTCCTTCATCAGCTGATCGTGGAACCCCGCCATCGGTCTCGTTTTCATCGTTCGTCTCTCGCGGCGGGCGGCGTGAACCGAGATCGTCTGTGAGGTCGTCTGCGGGAACTCGACTAGCTCCTGATTCGGCGTGTTCGCCGTGCTCGTTTGATCGGGGTTGTCCCTCTGTGCTGGGGGTGTTTGGACTCCCCGTGCCGAGTTGCGTCTGAGGGTTGGACCCAGTCTTCTTGCCTTCGCCGTTTGCGTCTCGGTTCTCGCCGGACACGCCAATCTCGAAGTCACGATTCTGGCTATTTTCACTACCGTTGATGCCGCGTCTGTGTTCGGCTGAGAGCTGCTCGTCGGAAGCGTCGGTGTTGCTTCCGGGTAGCAGGCAGTGGTCACGCCGCGTTGTACGGGTAATTTCTGCGTTGATGTCGCTGAAGACATGACCCTGCGTCGACACGGTCTTGTTGATCACGGGGTTGTCAGAATCGCTGTGACCGTCGGGGATATCGACGGGGAGCATCGTCACGATTTCGGGGATATCGGTCATGAACCCGGTGTCAGGGAGTTGAGCGACCCATTCTCCACGCGGGAGCGACGTGATCCGGTCGACGAGTTCCTCGTCCTCGATGCCTTCGTGGAACAGCGTCATCACGAGCTCGTCGTCGACGGCGAGTTTCCCGATGAGTTTCGTATTAATGTTCCGCAGAATTTCCTTGTACGAGGAGACGTCGAGGGCATCGGCCTTGACCTGCTCTGCGAAGTGGACGATGACTTCGAGGGAGAGACCGAATTCACGCCCGTCAGGAATCATGTCGTCGCGTACCAGTTCGGACTGGAGCATCGCCGCAGCTTCGTCGATGATGAGGTTGATAACGTATCCATCCTCGACCGGCGGGGTGTTCCTGAGTCGATGACGGAGACGAGCGCCCGACCAGATGTAGTCGAGCAGCATGAAGATAAACAGATTGCTTGAGGCGGGCCGGAGGTCACCCGTATCGACGAGGACGACCTTCTTCGAGGCGAGGACGTCCTGGATGTCGAACATCGGCGATTGGTTGGCGTAGCAGCCCTTCTCGCCGTTCCACTCGGGAACGAAATTGAGGACACGCCAGACAAAGCTCCGCTCAGCGAGCTTCGTGATGCGGTTCATCACAGCATCGATCGACGTTTGGAACCGCTGCTCGTCGGCGTGGAGATGCCGCGTGAGAGCGAGGCGAAGCGTCCGGTCGCTCACTTCGGGGAGTTGCCCCTGCTGCATCTCGTAGGCAACCTGGAACAGGTCTTGGATGGGCCATGCGTCCCGGCCGTACACGGGGTCGAACATCGCCTTGATGAGGTTGTTGAGGATCTCTTGGGCGACGAACGCCTGCTGGGTCATTTCTCGGCCCAGCACGTACACGAGGAGTTCGTTGTAGCGGTCAACTTTCTCTTGGACGGCGACCGTGCGTGAGACGCCGGCAGCGAGTTGCGGTCGAATGTCGAAGTACGGGAAAGCAAGCACCTCGTCGTTCGGCCCCGGGACGGGGACGTGGAGGACGTCATCGAGGTTGCCGAATTGCTTGAAGTGTGCTTTCTTGTACTCGTCGGCCATCGTCCCACCTTTCCGGTCGAAGACGAAGATGGGGCCGTCGAACGATTGATAGGCCGACAGCGCATCGTTGACCATTGCGGTTGTCTTCCCGCCGCCCGTCGTCGCTGCGCGGAGAATGTGGTGCGTCAGCTGCTCTGCACTGAGACGGATGGGAATGTCTCGCCGGTTGTCGACGGCGGTCTCGGCGTACCCAATGTGCATTCCGTAATCGTACTGCGAGAGCAGGTCTTCATCTGTTGCCGTGAGTGGCGATCGAGCGTCGGGTGACCCGCCCGATGACCCACGCGAGGCTCGCGGGAGGGCGTCCGTGTGCGGGACGACGACGAAGTTCGCGAGTTCGTCGGGAGAGGCACAGATGAGTGGGTCACCTTTACTGAAGCGCCCGGTAAAACCGCTGATGCTGGCCTGACGGGCGTGGCACAGGCGGGCGAACTCTTTGTTGTTGAACCCGAGGAGTTCCCCCTCGATGCCATAATATGGCCCCGAGAGCGACGTGAACGCGTTTGAGATACTCTGGACAGTCTGTTCGTCGCAAGCAGCTCGGAGTGTGAGGTCGAACGTTGTGGTGGGTTGTTTGCGGTCGATCTGTTCCATCCGCGACCCCGTGATCTTGTCATCATCGCCGGCGCTGACGGACCCTCCGACCTGCTCGGAGATGTCTCCACGGTGGATGTTTCGGCGTTCCTGGTCGGATGTTCCAAACATCTGCCGGGCAAACTCGTTTTTAAACGCGGAGAGCGTCCCGTGGTTGCCCATTTTGAGGTTCCGCTTGTGGGTTTCAGCCTCACTAGTCCAGTTAGAGCGTGGCCTGAAGGTGGCCTGGAAGATGAACGGATCGTCGGTGTGGACGGCCTGCTCAAGGAGCACACTGAGCGGCGAGCGATACTGGTCGTCGCTGTCGATAGCCAAATCGCTGAACGGCCGAAGCAGCGTCATCCAGTCGTCTTTTTTTGAGGCAATGCCTTTCCACCGGACGAGCGAGGGACGCTTCTCTTCACGGACTTCCTCGGGACGGAGCGGAACGCCTTCCCTGACGAGCTGTTCTTCAGCCTGCTCGGAAGAAAGATCATGTCCGCTTCCAATACTATGGTCCACAAAAACCTCGGGGTCCTCGAAGCCAGCGAGGTTCTCGAGGTCGATAATGTCGTCGAGCGTAGCGATACGTCGCCCGCCAACGCGGGCGTTCCCGTCTTCTGAGGCAAACGCCGCGACGGGGTTGAACGGGACGATTTCGAACTCGAAGGACTCGGGATACATCGCGGCGACGTTTGCGGCGAGCGTCTTGAACGCAGTCGCCTCGTAGGGCGTCACGGAGATATAGAAGTCGAATCGCTTCGTGTTCCGCGGCTTGTGGATGATAAACTCAAAGGTCTTCTTGTAGTCCTTGATGCCGAGGCTGGCTTTGAGATTGAACCGCGAAGTGCTCGTCACGCCCGCCCGGTATAAGCCAAAAAGCCCCGCGATGACGTTCCCGGGCGTGACTTGCTCACGGGCGGGTGAGATGTGGATATACGGCCGGGCTTCGATCGGATCACTGAGTTTCTTTCCCGGCCCAGTCGTGCCCTTGACCTCGTAGGGAGTGAGTTGTTCCTCACGCTCTTCGTTCTCCTGATCGACCTCGTTCTCGGTCGGAGGGACGCGGTCAAAGTTGGTCGGTTCTTCCTGATTCTGAGTGGGGTGGTCCCGTCCCGATTCGGTCGAGTCTTCTCCGCGCGTTGACGACAAAGAGTTGATGCGATCGTGGAGGGTGTCCTGTTCATGATCGTCCCGATTGGGGTCCGTGGATGGGGGAGTCATTGGCCCACCATCTTCTTGCGAGTAGACACACCCCTCCGCCGACACTGTACAACGGTCGAGTGCGTCCCAACCCATCGGGCGATTCGGTTAGATAGGCACACTATTGGACTGTTTGTTGTCATTTTGGATTGTGTTGTGTCGTTTGATTCAGCCGCTACTGGATTGTGACCTAATCCACCCACAATTGGAAATTCGGACACGAGCGGCGAGCGGGGAAGGCGTCCGTACCGTCTAGCCCGTCTAGACGGTTTACGGGGTGGCGATCCACTCCAAGACAGCCACGAAGATCGTGACGCCGAAGTAGAAAATCGTCATGCTCATTCCACCAATCATGAGCCACATCCCGTTCTCAGCGCGGTCGGAGTTTTTCCGGGCAGTGAACCACACGATCGCGCCAAAGGCGAGAGCCACGAGGCCAGCGTACTTCAGAACGAGCAGGACGGTGTCGTATAGATTGGTCATGATACCCTCGAAATCGGCTGGGGGCCCACTCTGCGCGGCGACTGGATCCACGAAAACGACTAGGACGAGGATTCCCAAGACGAGGGATGTGCTGTGCTTTCTCAGGAGTTTCTTTGTTCGGAGGGTGCTCATGTTACCCACCGGGAAGAGGTGAGAATCTATTATAAAGAAGAGTAGACTACATCTAATGTGGCAGATGTAGAACGGCGGTTTTAGGGTGTCAACGGGCGGGATTACGGGGGTTTTCACCGGAACAGTTATGTGGTTACCAATAGCACACCTAATTGTTGGACTTGGAACACCCTCCAGTGCCTCCTTGTCCATAGGTGATTGCAGTGCCAACAAACAGCTCCAAGCCCACCTCGAGTGATAACACCGACCGCGACCCCGAGACGACGATCAACGTCTGCCTCCACCGGGATACGCATACGCGGTTGACCGCCTACAAGAACGACAACCCCCTGATAGAGAAGTCGTATGACGAAGCGATCAACGAAATTCTTGAAAAAATCGACTTCCCACAGGCTGAAATGATCGAGAACAAGTACCTTCCGTCAATGTCCGACGCACATCCTAGCGACTCAGACTGAGACGAACGACCCACCTACAACACGTTCTTTTTCACGCTGGTTTCCTTTCCCCACTGACGTAGCACGGTATTACGGAGAGCTGGCCGTCGGGCGGCGTTTCGAATTGATCGGGACATCGTTGCGAGGGCCGCTACTGGAGGCTATCGATATCCCACCTGTTTCGGTGCGCGGGGGGCCCCACCGGAACTCGACGGTATCACCGACGTCGATGCCGTTATCGGTGGTCCAGTAGTAGGGGACTTCGAGGACGTATTTCGACTGGCCCCGGTACTCTGTGAGGGGATCCCTGCTTTCGAGTTCAGCGTGGTGGATCACGGTGATCCGCCCCTCCTTGTCGATAAAGATGATATCGATGGGGAAGGCCATGTCCCGCATCACGTAGGTGCGTTCTCGTTCTGTGTCGTGGAGAAAAATCATCCCGTGACCATCTTCGAGGGAGTCAGTATTCGAGAGGCCGGTGTATTGTTCTCGCCATGTGGCGGCGACATTTCCCTCGACGGACGCGAGGTAGTCGCCGCTCTCATCGTAGATGGTCGCAGTCCCGTAATCGGGAGAAGTCAGGTCTGCGTGAACAGTATAGCCGACCCATACGACCATCGGTACGAAAACGACGATGAGGATAGCGATGACCCAGGGGTTCTTGAGACGGTCAACAATTCGCCGAGCGATTGTGTCTTCAGGGAGCAACGGTTGGTTCGTGGGGCCGTACTCTTCTTGCTCCTGATCAAATCCCTGTTCTTGCCTGCGGTCGAGATTTCCATCACAATCTCTTCCGGCGTCCGGGCGTTGGCCGTTGCCGGTCATAGCAAAATCCACGCGAAAACGCTGAACACGTTGCCTCCGATGCTTCCACCGATGAGAGTAAGCCCCATTACGATCCCACGACGGCCGCGAGACTCGGCACGCGAATCGCGGCTGCCGAACGCCCACCACGTCACACCGATGATGAATAAGACGAGGCCAAGGCTGTGGAGGACGATGCTGAGAGCGGTGGCGAGCTGGGAGAGGTTGCTTTCGTGAACGCCGGTCACGGCGCCGTAGGGCCACCCATCCGGGAGGAACTTGCTTCCGAGGATGAACACGAGAACCTCGTAGATGACGTCGATAGCGACGATCGCTATGTAGCCGGCTCCGCCACCGACGGCCATCCCCCGGAAGCGGGCCATCGCTCGAGGACTTTTCGCGTAACCCCACCAGCCGATGATACCGATGACGAGCGCAATGAGGGTTCCGTAGCGCCCGATAATGGTCGCGATTTCGAGGAGTTCGATTGCGGGCTCAGTAAATTCACTAACCTTGCTCATCCTGATTTCCCCTTGCTGGTGCGACGACGCATCCGCACCCACCACACGGCGAAGATCCCGAGGGCGAGCCACTCGACGAAGATGAGAACATTGCTGATTGATGCCGAGATGTATTCCCCGACTGCGCCAACGGCCTCGAAATCGAGGGGTGAGGGCGGCAGGATATAGAGGAGTCGGTCACTCTTGTAGTAGGGGTCGCCGGGTGACCAAAACACGTCGCCGTCGTAGCGAGCGCGGAGAACCGATCCGTCCCACGCGATCTTGGCACGGCCATTATTGTCAGTCGTAACCGTCGATGTCGTTCCGTCATCTTGGGTGACAGTGATTTCCTTATTTTTGATGGAGTTGCCGTCAGTGTCCGTGAGAACGAGGACGCCATCGTGATCCGCGCCGGTAGATGAGACATTAACATCTGTCATCTGGAGGACGGTTGACTCGTATGGTTGGCTATAGACTTCGAGCTGGTCTTCGCCGGAGACTGTCTTCCCGTCGAGTGGAGCACCGAACGGATTCGAGGCGTCGACGGTGACAGCTTCACCTGTGTCGAGGTCACTCGATCTGACGTCGATGACGTGATGTGTGTAGAGGTCGGTCGGCTGATCGTTATCGGGATCGTTGACGTTGGCAGGAAGTGGTGCTCCCGGGAGCGTCGTCGAAACTTGGCTATCGACGGTTTTCGTGTATCCCCATACTTGGTTGTCTTCACCCTTCTGTGGGAAAGCGGCGGTGACGTTGGCGACGCCTGTCTCGTAGCGGTAGATGGCAGGCCAGCGGTCGTTGTGGGTGTGCGTCGCGTTATGAGAGGTTGACCCGCCTCCGGTGAGGACTTCTACCTCGTCGTTGCGGGAGATACCGTAGAACCGCCACGGAGAGGTGAGGTGGATGGTTTTGTTGTCGATATTGACACTGATCCTTCTCCAGGGGTCGCTCGGGAAGTCTTGATTGCCCTTCCACCTCACGGCGAGGCGGTCGTGACCAGCGCCGTCGATGTGAGCGACATCGATCTCGAGATTCGGGGAATCCCAGTCCGTGATGGTGACTGGGACGCTGTATTTCGTCGTGTGAGTGTTCGTGCTCACACTCGTTCGCGACCATTCACTGCATTTCGAGCTGGTGACACCCCACCGAGTTTCGACTTCGCTGGTGACTTCGAGGGTCGCCGTCAGGGTGTATTCCCCTCGAGGATATTCGAGATTCTTACTCGATATAGATTCAATCGCGATCCAGGTTACCTTACCGAATCGGTTCCATTCGGACTCGCCCGTGAATCCGGGACGATCGAGTCGGACGGACGTGACGTTCGCCGTCGAATTGAGGAGATCGTATTCGGCCCACTCGGTCTTCGGGTAGGTGTGAGAGTGTGTACTGTTTCCGTGCGTGTGCGATCTCGTACACGTTGCACTTCGACTGAAATCCGCTGGGGCAACGGCTCGGTGATCATAGGGAACGTACGCACCCCGGGTTGGGGTCGACCCGGAAACGTATCTGTCACGATACCAGGCACCGCCAAAGAGGTCGTTGATGCCGACCCATGACTCGCGGACTGTATTGAAGTCACTCTGCCCCCATTTTCGGGACATACTCGCGCCGCTCGAGGTGGGGTAAAGCTCCCTGCCGTTCATTTTCGGGATGGCGATCCGATCTGAGTCCTGTGCGTACTTCGTGTATTGTTCGGCCGCGTGGAGGTTCCGTGAGATGATGCTCTCGTGCTTGGCCTGGTGAACGAGGGCGTCGTCAGGGTTTGAGACGTAGAGTTCTTCCGCGTCTGGATCCCATTTCACGTCGGCGTTATAGACGGGCCGCCACTCACCGTACTGGTTAGTAGCACGCACGAACCACTCTCCGTCGTTACTTTTTGGCCCGTCGTAGGTGTTCTTCTCATGCACGTTGATGAATTGCGTTTCTGTGTAGAACGGCATGCTGGAGTAGGGTTTCCACTCATCCTGGATGGGAATCGCGTTGTAATCGGAGAGGTCCGTGATGTAGACATCGCTTGTTGTGGAATACCGAAGCGATTGCGAGGGTGACAGTGTAGCCCGCCCGAGGTCGACTGGGTAGGCCGGGTAGTCGTTCTCGAAGTAGCCGGTGTAACTGACATCCGCGGGATCGACATCCACGTCGTTGTTCGCGAGAACACGATAGGTTTCGTCGTAGGTCTTATCGACGCCAGGCTCAGGACTCGGAATGTCATAGATTGGGCCGATACCCGCGGCGTAGACAACGGTGACGGGTGCGATCACGAGGCTGGTCGCTAAGAGGACAGTCACGAGGATGCGGAATCCGTGTGACCAGCCCCGGAAAGCGTTCGCGATGGTCTTCATCCCTACATTATCTGTGGTGGTGAGTTTCGCTGAACACCCGGCGTAGAAGGCGTAGATACGTCCTCTGAGCCTATCGGCCCAACTGTCCTTGTGTGCCGATTCAGTCTCTCCATCCCGACGTGAATCAGCCTGAGAGGACATAGTGGATCAGGCTGATGAAGATCGGGAAGGCGAACCCAATTATCGTGAGGACGAACCCGGTTGTTGCCATCACGAACCCCCGACGGCGGTTGTTGATGGACGGGCTGATGAAGTACGCAATTATGCCGATGACGAGCGTGATAAGACCCGTCCACTTGATTGCGCTCCCGACCCAACCAGGGAGTGTAACTGCGGCCTTTAGATCGGAAATAAGGGTGCTGAGGTCGGGACCGCTCTGGAGTGGGATAACCGACGCCTGCTGTGTGTTGGTATGCAGGAGTGCGTTCGCCGCAGTATCAACGACCGGATATAGGAGGGGACCGTGGCTGTCCCCGACGAGTTCTGATAGTACACGCGTGAACGTGGAGATGGTCCGATACCCTTCGATCGGCACGAGCGGGCCGGTGATTGCTCGAATGTATGGACCTGTAAGATGGGCAACATCGGTACTTGCCGACAGTACTCCACCGACGGGAATGAGCCAGTGGATAAACAGTTCAAGGGCCTCTAGTTGGAGGGGGTTCATGAGATGGTGTTCTGTCGTCGCCAGCGGTGCCGACGACGCTTGGAGTGGCTAATCCGAGGCTATCTGCGACTAAATATTCTCTTTACCCACACCCTCTACATGCGCTACATTCGTCACAGTTGTTGTAGATTTGAAAAGTCCTTAACTGGCTGCTGCTTATGAAGGCCGATGGCAAGTCCTGTTAAACTCCAGTCGCTCACCGGTACGTCGCGTGACGGCTCGCCCCTCCAGGACGAGCGCGAGTCGCCTGCACGTGACGATACGTGCGGGAGTAACCGCATCTGTCCGATGAGCTCCAAACAGGGCCCGTCCTCTAGCTTGGAAATGTGAGCACCCTCCCATGCCTGAAATTCAAGTCGACTGGTACTCTCGGGAAGAAGCTGACCGCCTCCGCGATCTCCGTGATCGGCACGGGATGATATGGCGCGGCGTCCTCCTTGAGGGAGCCAAACACGCAGAAAGTATAGACCTCCTCAAAGCCCTCGTTGAGTTACACCCAGACCTCGCACACTCCCGACCGGGTGACCACGCTGGCGTTTCTGCCGAGCGAACAAGTGTCACCGAGCAACTGCACGAGCAGATTCGCGAACGGCAAAGTGCCCGCTCAACGACCAAGCTCCCACTGTCTGGCTTCACAGATACTGATATGGACGCTAACGCGAACGGCAGTAGTGACGTCGATAGCGAGGGCGACCGTGATGATGGTGAGGCCGAGCACTTTGACGTGAGTGCTGCCGTCGCTCAGGTGCCGGAGAATCGCAACCCCTCCCCCAACCATGTGCAGCGGTCGGTTGCGGCCGAACATACCCGGGAAAGAGATTACCAACGTTGGGATGCTCAGGCGGCACACGCCGAAGGCGGTGAAACAGTTCATCCCGCGGACGCACACGAGGATGTCGAAGATGTGCTTCGACACCCCGGCGACCACGACGAGTGGGATGTCGTCGACCCGCGCTATGATTACGAGGGCTACGCTGACGAATACGACGGTGATTTTCGATGAGTCGATCGTCGAGTCCCTCGGACTACAATACGCGAATCAATATCCGATCCCAAGAGGAGTATGAATGGTTAGACTCCGTTCGGAAAGGTCTCGGGCTGACCTGGCGTGGGATGATGCTGAAAGCCGAACAGCGACTTCTCGCCGCTGAACGAACATGGCCGCCGGCACTCCGATCCCAGCATGTGGTTTCGGCCCCTGCTCAATCGGACGCCGATATCGAAGCGGGACGCGAGACTGAGGCCGATACTAAAGCCGAGGCGGAGAGTGACGGTGACGCCGAGATTGAGGAGGTGGCGAGATGAGCCAGGACGTTCCGGTGGCATCTAACCTTCTCGCCTCGAAGATGTTCGGTGTCTCGGCTCGGAAACTGGCCGAGTCGATGGGGCCGCCACTTGTCATCCCGCTTATTCTCTACACTATTGGCCTCCCGCTACTGGTGACGATCCCGTTAGTGTTCGTCGGATTCCTCGTGGGACTGTTCATCTATAGCCGCACCCCGCCGGGACAGCGCCCCCTGCAATATGCAGCAGCAATGGCACGGCATCTGCGTGGGCGGACGGATTACGTCTGGAAGTCTCCGGAACCTAACAAGAACGATCTCGCGTATCACGAACCTTTCGAGGCGTGGATCACGGGACGCCCAAAGCCAGTCGTCGCCGATGCTGACGGAACTCGTGATGACAGTGACGAGACAGGCGCGGAGACGGAGACAGATGAACCAACGGACTCGGACGACGGCCTTGACGCGGATTGGCCGAACGCGACGTATGGAGGACAAACAAATGACTGAATACGAAGACGCCGGTTCGACGCTGGACCTCATGGATTTCAAGAATGTCCGTGATGGCGGCGTCGTGGAAACGCCTACCACCTATGCGATGGTGATGCAGATACAGCCCCGAGACTGGCTAATTCTCTCTGAAGAACACAAAGAAAGCCTCTATCTATCGTTCTTGACGTTCCTGCGCGGGGTTCAGTTCCCGACACAGATCCTCTCGATGACGACGGCATACGATCCCGAACCCTACCTCAAGCAGTTCGAGGAAGCGGAAAGTATGCTCATCAATTCGGGCGATGATGAGGAAGATGGTGACCCGCTGGACGAGTCTCCGTTGCTCGACTACGGCCGAAAATACCACACGGAGTGGCTCCGGGGCGTCGTCGATGTCGCGGAGATTCGTGACCGCGACTTCTATTTCGCGGTCGCAGTCGCTAAAGACGAGGAGGCCGACGATGGCCTCAAGGCCCAGATTCAGTCGCTGATGCCTAGCGGGAACGATGTCGAGGCCGACAACGAAGCCGAGTGTATCGAGGAAGTGAAGGCCCGCGCCCAGCGCGTGGCGTCGAAGCTTCCCCAGACGCAGGTGAAAGCCGAGATTCTGGACACCCGCCCGGCTGTCCTTGAGGTCCTCTACCAAGTCTATCACGGAGAGAAGCCGCCTATCTCGTTCGAGCAAGGTAGCTTCTCACTCCCGGCCGATAAGGCACAGGAGGTCGCCAACGCAGCCTATACCCCCGAAGAAGCGGCACAGGCCGAGGCAAATGAGAATGGTGACTACGAGTTCAATCGCGCTTCCGACGAACATCCCGAAATCGAACCCGAATTTGATTCCGACCCGCTGGCGGCGGTTGGTGATGGTGGGTACGCACACCCGGATTCCGTCGAGCGCGTCGCAGAATCGCGTATCCTGAGCTGGTACGCTCGGAATATCGGGCCTATTGGACACGGGTCACTCCCGGTCGTCCCGCGAGCGGTCTACGCGGGTGTCTTTCTGGGCCTCCTAAGCCTCATGCTCAGTGTGGGGGCGTTCGGCACGTTCATCTGGTCGATGAACATCGCCGAACGCGGTACGGACATCTACTGGCTGGCTCGGACCGTGTCGTTCGCGACGGCTGCGGCGAGTCTGCCTGGATTCGTGCTGAGTCTTGTCGTATTGTTCCCTTCGGAGCGAAGGACGAAGGGACTCGCAGTGGCTGGCCTCGCGGCGGCAGGCTATGCGCTCACTTTGTTCCTTGGGGCGTATCCCCAAGACTGGGACTCGAATCCCGCCGTGACAACGTTCACGCTTGAGGTGTATGCGGTGGGTATCTTCGCGCTGCTCATCGCTGTCGTCCTCGCGGTACGTTCGAGACAAAAGGTGGACCTCTCGAACCTAGTAGTCGCCCCTGACCCCGACGCGTCTGATGTGGCGACCGACGGTGGGGGCGCAGGCGTTCCCTTCAGCCCCGTCGACGACACTGACGATGAAGACGCCGGCGTCGACCTTGATAGGTGTCGTGACCCTGGTATCGGTGTTGCCGAGGTCGACACCGACGGTGTCGATATAGAGGGCCTGGATGCCGATACTGGCGCTGACACGGACCCCGGGACGACTGAAAATGAATCTGAGGCTACAAAATGAACCCCCTCGAGAAACTCCTCGGAAAGAACGAACCCGAGGAAGACGAGCCTGAACGTATTCCGATCGACGATCTCTCCGGCAAGGAAACCCAGGTCGCACTCGAATACCTGGAACTCCTCGATCGGGAAGCCACCCGGAAGAACATCGAGTGGGCGGCCTACCAGCTTCAGGCGGAAGAAGTCCCGCTCGTCTCCCCTATCGAGTCCCTCGAAGAGCGAGAGACGCTTGACAAGAAGCTGGTCGCGCCGCGAGCAATGGAGCGCCACCCTGAGTTCCAAGTCCGTGAAGAGAAGGTCACGCAAATCATGACCGTCACGGCCTTCCCTCGGAAAGTCAACCTTGGGTGGCTCGTACCGCTTACTATCGCGGACGTAAACCTCCGCCTCTCGCTACATATCACGCCACGAGACCCAGCAAAGACACGTAAACAACTCCAGCGCCGCTACACGCAGACCACGACGGCACTCACGCTCAAGTCCCGAAAGGGTCGGACGGACACCCACCAGGAGGAATTGGAGCGCGAGGACCTCCTACGGATTCTTCAAGACGTGATTCGCGGGACAACGAAGGTCTTTGACATCGCCATCTACATGGAACTCGTCGCGGACTCGCACGAGGAACTTGATGAAATGCGCGAGCGCGTTGACACCATTCTCGCAGAACAGGATGTCGAGACGACGGTACTGCACCATCAACAGATCGAGGGTAATGGGACTATTGTCCCTCTCGCGACGGACACGATCAAGAACGTCCACCCCATCCAGCTCGAGGCGCTCGGGACGCTGTTCAACCTCGTCGAGCCGCCGATCTACGACGAAGACGGCATCATGATGGGCTTCGACGACACATCGCGTCCAGTAATCCTCGATCGCTATGCCCACTCCGGATTCGGGATGACCATCTCGGGGAAAACTGGCTCTGGGAAGTCCTACGCTAGGAAACTCGAAATCTACCGCCGACTGCTGACCGACCCCACGGTGCAGTGCATCCTGTTCGACCCGGCGGGTGACGACTATCCACACTTCGCAAAGAAACTGGGTGGCGAGGTCATCCGCTTTGGTGGGTCGCAGAAAGTAAATCCGATGGATATCTCAGCACCCACGGGCGAGATTGGTGCGTCCGAGGATACCTACCCGCTCACGGTGCGTTCCGTGGTAGAGATGCTGAACACCCACTACGAAGACCGTGGCGGGCTCCCTGCTGCGGAAGAGGGTATGCTCATCCAAGCGACGCACTACGCCTACCTCTCGAAGGGCATCATTCTTGGCGAGTACGACACCTACGCGAATGAATCACCCATCATCGACGATCTCATCCAGGGTGTGAAAATCATCACAGAAGGTGGTTTCATGGAGGCGCTCGAATCGGACCTCGTCGACGAGGCGGTGTTCGAGCACTTCCAGGAGTTGGACATCCTCGACGAGGACGGCAACCCAGTCACGGAGACGCACATTTCTGTGCCGATGGCAGTGTTCACGCCCTCGAAGAAGCACCAGGAGGTTGCGAAGGCGCTGGAACCGAAGTTCGAGTCGTTCAAGCCAGGTGGTATCAACGCGAACCTGAACGGCCAAACGAACCTCGAACTGAACTCGCGTCTCGTCGTGATGGACATGAGTTCGTTTGCCGACACAGGCGAGATGCCGCTGATCCTCCATGCGATGCTCCAGTGGGCGTACCTCGAGGCCAAACGGTCGCCAGATCGCTTCGACGTGACCTTTGATGAGGCCCACTACCTCCTGGGGCGTGAATCGACGCGGGATCTCATCAACCTCTTCATCAGGCACGCACGCCACTACGACGCGGGCCTCACCCTGATGAGTCAGACGGCTCACGAGTTTATGCGGACGGACGCTCGTCGCGAAATCTATGAGAACTGTGACATCAAGCTCCTGTTCTACGCACAGTCTGTTTCGGACGCGACAAAGGAGTACTTCGATCTTTCCCCGGCCGAGGTGAAGTACCTCCAATCGGCTCCACGTGGACAGGATTCCGGGTACTCCGGATGTCTGTTGTCGACGACAAAGCACGGGCGACGCCGTCTTGAGATCCACTCCGGTGACTTCGAGCACTACATGATCGACGACGACCTCGACCCGTGGGACTACATCGAGGAAATCGAGGGATCGATGCGTCCCGATGACGCTGATCCCAATACGGAGCCCGATCTCGAGATGTCGGAAATGCCTCCGGTGTCGACTCGAGAGCTGGACATGGAACTGTCGAGTGAGCTCGCAGAAGACAGAACGTCGCAGGAGCAGTCCGAGAGTATCGCTGACGACGACACGACGAACCCCTTGACATCCGGCTCTGGTGATCGTTAATGGCGATACCGGTCGAACCGCTCCTGCTAATGACGTTCGTCCCCCTCCAACTCGGGCTGGGTGACATTCCTGAGGCGATAGCGGAGGCGCTCTTTGGGTGGATCGCGGACACGGCTGACGCGATTGCGACCGAACTATCGACGGCACTGACGGACGAACTCATCAAGGGTCTGCTGAAGGTCCCGAACCCGTATGAATCAGCGACAGCGGGCAACGCGTGGACCGGAATGTTCGAGATATCACTTGTCTTGCTTCCGATAATGATCGCGCTCGCGCTCATCGCGTGGCCGTTCAGCGAAGATCGTGAATCCGGGTTGTTGGATCTTGTCGTCCGTGTCGTGATGATCTTGCTGTTTATTGGCATCTCCCAGCCTGCATGGGGGTTCGCGATTGATGCGACAAACGCTGTAACGGTTGCCATCTTGAACCTTGACCCGGGTAGTGGTGTCAATTACGGGTACGAGAACGGGCTTGTTGGAGCCTCCACCACATTCGGTGTGTGGGTGCTGAAGTTCATCGTCTCGATAGTCGCCGCGATTCTCGCAATCCTGGCACTGTTACTGTCGATATTCTTCCTGCTTCTGCGCTGGTTCATGATCTGGATGGCCTACATCGGAACTCCGTTCTTCGCGGTTGTCTGGTTCGCAGGGCGCGGCCCGCTGAAGTCCGTCGGCAGCGTCGGCGCGACGTTCATGCGGATGGGTGTGTTTTCCCTGTTAGCCGGGCCGGTAATCGCCGTGATTGTGCTGACGTTCCAGGTCATTGAGCATGGCGCGATTCTCCAGACCGCAAAGAGTGGCATTATTGGGAACATCGGCCTTGTGTTCGCCGAACTTGCGCTAATGCTTCTCTTCCCAGTCTTGCTGATCGTGACGATCTGGAAGCTCATTTCGTGGGCCGGCCAGCCCATCGGGGCTGGTGAAGCCGCTTCGGTCGCGACGTTGGCTGTCACGGCGGCTGTCGGTGGCGCCGTTGTCGGTGCAGCAGGCGGTGGTGCATCCGCGGCCGGCAGTGCAGCAGGCGGTAGCGGCGGTAGTGGCGCGGCGGCCGGTGGAACTGCTGGTGGTGCATCGAGTGGTAGCGCGTCTGCGTCTGCCTCGAGTGCAGGTGCCGGAGGCGCCGGAAGTGCGAACGTGGGTGCAGGTGGGTCGGGATTAGCAAGTCGGATGACGACCCGGGCGAAGGGTGCGGTAGGAAAAGCGAAGAACGTCGCGGGCAAGCAAGCAGCCCAGCGTTCCAGATATGCCGGGACAACCCAGAAGCTCAATAAGGCGAAGTCCTCCCTGAACGAGGCGCAACAGGGTGAACAGGCCGCCGGTTCGCAGGCCAAGTTCATTCAGAACTCGATGGCGTCACGCGACATGGATATGGCCGAGGCGAATGAGCAGGGGTTCCTCGACGCCGAGCCCGTCGAAGGACAGACGCCGAAATTCAAGACCGACCCCGACACGAATGACGTGAAGATGAGCTACGTGGGCACGGACGGGGCTCCTCGCGCCGTCAACCTCACACAGAAGTACAAGTCTGCGAAGGCCGAGCAGCGCGATGCCGGTCAGCGTGTCGAGGAAGCACAGTCGCAGGTTGACGCGACGTCGGTCCGGAAGCGTCGAGTCGACAGGGGTAAGACTGTGGGCAAAGCTGGCGTCAAAGCCGGGGCGTTCACGACGAGGACCGGCGTGGCCGCAATGACTGGTGGTGTCGGTGGGAACTCGTATCTCGCACACTCTATGGGTCGTCGGTCATCCCAGCCGATGATCACTTCGGAGTTTGGCCGAGCATCTGGCGGGAAGGCGTCCACGCCCGACGAAATGGGTAATGAAGGCAACAACGACGACGGTGGAGGGCTCTAGCTTTAGCCCACCGCTGGTTGTTTTGGAATAGGCGTGTAGGACGTAAGCGAATCTCTCTTCGTGTTCGCATCGTTCGGGGGTCTCAGACCCGTGTAAGCGGCCTGCTGACGATCTGCTGACCGCACGCAGGCTTATATACCACCACAGGATATAATACGTGAGTCACTCTGTTCGACTGTGAATTTCACGCGGTTCACAGGTGTCTTCACTCGAAAAACGACGAATCAAGAATCGACCACCCCACCCAAACAAAGCAAGACATCGCCGAGATCAACACATGTCACTATCCGCTGCCACAACAGCCTACATCGCTGCCGACGTCGTCTACGGACTCGTCCGCAAGCGTGACGGATTCCCCACTTACGGTCGGCGTGGCCGTCTCATCGAAGCCTCGCTCATCGCGGCTGTGGTAATGGGCTGGGCGTGGGCGGTCGCACCACTCGTTCTTGATCCCTTTTGGACGGGCGTCGCGGGACTTGCGGTGTACGGCCTGCTGTTCATCCCCGGTTTCGCCGCTCTCTGGCTCCTCAAGCGACCGCTATACCTCCCGCTCGGAGTGAGTGGACTGCTGTTTTTTGTCATAGCACTCTTGCTCGTTGGGGTGAACGCTTTCCTCCCGAGCACGCCCGGCGACGCCTACTCGGACGCGCTCACGGTTCCGCTTATTACGGGGAATCTACTCGCCGTCATCGCCGGAACGTACGTTGCGACCACGCTGACGGACAAGCGGCGAAACGACCAGGAGAATGAGCGTGAGCGAGCACGAATCCCCTCCGGTCCAACTTCTCCCTCCTCGACCCGGAACACAAACACGGACAGGGACCCCAGTCCAAGCAGTCATGAGGCGAACGATGCTGTCGTCGCCGAGGATGTGTCCACTGACGGGACGCCGGGAACTCATTCCTTGACCGGGAGTAGCCCGTCCGAGGTACAGTTACGGAACTTGACGTACGACTGGCAGCACTCACCGCAGCGATTCAGCGACATCGGCGGCTACGATGAGGTGAAGGCCGATCTCGAACGCCGTGTCCTTGAGCCCCTCCTGGCGCATCGCGATGGGGATGACCGCTTCTCGCGGTTCAGTGTCGAACCTGAGAGCGGTATCATGCTGTATGGCCCGCCGGGGACGGGGAAAACGCTGTTTGCGCGGGCACTCGCTGGCGAACTCACCGTCCCGTTCGTCGAGCTCTCCCCGGCGGACGTGACGTCGATGTGGATCAACGAGAGCAGCGACCGGGTGAAGACGCTGTTCGACGAGGCGAAACAACTCGGGCAGTGCGTCATCTTCCTCGACGAGGCCGAGCATCTGTTCGGGGCTCGAGAATACTCGGGGAAGGGATCGCATGCTGAGGACCGGAAGGTGACCAGCGAATTCCTTGCCCAGCTCACTCACGAGGGGCGTGAGGCTATCATCGTTGCGGCGACGAACCGCCCGGGGGACATCGACCCAGCAATCCTTCGACCGGGACGGTTAGCTGCACACTTCGAGATCGGCCTCCCGGACGAAGAGGCCCGTGCTGCCATCCTCCGGACGCATTTGAGCGATGTGCCGTCATCGCTCTCGGATGATGAGTTTGCGAATCTCGCGACACACACAGCCGGAATGACGGGTGCGGATCTTGCCGACCTCGTCGCAGAGGCTCGTCGGATCGCAGCAGACCGAGATGCTCGCGTCTTGACGCGCGAGGACTTCCCGTCGACCGAGGACCTCCAGGTAATAGCGACAAGGCTGGAACCCAAGACGGACGACCTCCCCGTCGACGACGCCGAAAATGACGAGGAGCCCCCTCGAGATCCGGATGTCGCCGTCCGGTCGAAGGCAGATGATGACGGCGGGTCCGACGACTCGCCGATCGGCTACCAGTAGAAGCGCTTCTCACCCATCGGTCCTCTCCATTCCATCCTGTACTGACTGGACCTCACAGCGCGAACGGGACATCGCTAATTTTCCTACGTTACGATTTGTATTGTAGCCGCTCAGATTGTTACGTAGGACAATAATGACGCATCCATCCCCTCGCGGTGCTGTGCCTCGGGCGGTTACGGTAGAGGGGCGGTCTGTTCTCGACTTCGAGACGATAGTCGAGGGTGTGACACCCCGCTATCGAAGTGTATTCTGCATCTACATTCACACCTCCATCTGTGTCTGGGCGTTGTTTCAGTTGGTGGCGACACGCCGGTGATGTGACTTGTTGTAGAGTGGCGGAATTTCGGGGGTATCGGCCCAGAAAACGACGCTGAAACCGAATTAGCTGGATTTCTTTATACTACCAGAAAGCGTAGTTCAGGCCGTAGATCACATGAGCACCCTCCGAGAAGACGCGCAGTCACTCCATGAGCAGTTGGTCCCCCATCTGCCGGATGACTGCGCTGATGAGTATGACGTCGACGCGCTCGAGACGCTCTTTGACTCCTACGTCAACACGTACCGAGTACCGAGGACCCAGGCGTTCGAGAGTGTTCGAGGCCACGTTCTCAAAGAGGCGGGAATCGACACCGACGCGTTCTGGGCGGCTCAACGCGACGGCGAACGGGGAACGACCGACGATCCTCTCCCTCTTGCTGAGTGTACCACGGATAACGAGTGGGTCACAATCCGCGCGAAGGTCGTCGAACTATGGGAACCGCAGCACGAGTCTATTCACCAAGTCGGACTCATCAGCGATGAGAGCGGACGGCTCAAGTTTACCGCGTGGGCAAAGTCGGACCCACCAGACATCGAGGAAGACACGACATACACGTTCAAAGACGTCGTGGTTGAGGAGTACGAAGGTTCCTACTCGGTAAAAATCAACTCGCGTAGCGAGATTATTGAGCACGCGCATGATAGCGAGGAAGCCGTGACAGATGTCGGGACGATGACCACGACGCAAGAAGGATTCTTCGTCGCGATCCAGGGGCAGTCTGGACTCATCAAGCGATGTTCGGCTTCCGATTGCACTCGCGTCGTCACGGGCGGTGAGTGCAGCGAACACGGGGCCGCCGACGGCGAGTTCGACCTGCGTATCAAAGCGGTCATCGACGATGGGCGTACTGCCCAGGAGTGTCTGTTCACTCGCGGCGTCACCGAGGAGATCACGGAGATCGACCTGGAGGAGGCCAAGAAGATGGCGGCCGACACGCTGGATTTCACTGTCGTCTCCGACCGCTTCACCGACCTTCTGATCGGGCGGCGTTTCACTGTTGAAGGCCCGCTGCTCGGGCGGTATCTGCTCGTCGACGAGGTCGGAGAGACACCGGAGAGAGCATTCTCGGAAGGCTACCAGGAGGCCGTCGTGGAATTGCTCGCAGAACACAACTACGATGGGCCGGGGCTCACGGCTGCGTCCATCGAAGATCTCCCGCGTTCGTACGATGTACAGGCGGGCGGTGTGGGAGGCGACTGAAAGCATGGCAACAAGCGACTCTCAAACACGGCAGGGGGCGACCGTCCCAGACCGCGAGGTGGCGAAGCACGTCTTTGCCGCCGAGCTGAACGAAGCGACCTACACGTTCAAGACCTCGCAAGACGAGCGTGCCCCGGTTTATCTTGCCCTCCCCACCGGGGAGCGAGCGAATCGGGTGTGTGTTATGGGAACGGTCACGGACGTCGAGGATGTTGGAACCGACGATCAAGAGTACCTCCGAGTGCGTGTCGTCGACCCAACCGGGACGTTCTGGGTGTACGCCGGGCAGTACCAGCATGAGGCGCTCAAGAAGTTGAAGAAGATTCAGCCTCCCGAGTTCCTCACGGTCATCGGCAAGCCCCGGACGTACAAGACCGACGATGGAACGATTAACGTTTCACTCGTTCCCGAGGACGTCGGTATCGTCGATGTCAAGACGCGCAACAGCTGGGTATTCGAGGCGGCGCGGCGAACACTCGAGCGCGTCGGATCGGCACGGGAGACCTCACCGAAGGTGGCCGCACTCGCTCGCGAACAGTACGGCCACGATGGGTCGTACTTCGCGCATGTCGCGGCGTTTGCGCTCCAAAACCTCCTCGATGGTGACGACTCGGCGGCGAACCTCGACGAAGAGACGATTGAGGAGCGCCTCGAGGAGGCCGAAGCCAAGGGTTACGACGTCGACGGCAAAAAACCTGAACAGGAATCGAAATGACGCCCGGGTCGAGAGACTGTCCCTCCACGAACGAGGACTCGACCGCCGACACGTCGGGAAAGGACTAACGAGCGATGTTCGGGCGTAGTTCTGGAATCAACTCGAAATATGACGATCCCAGCACCTACGACAGAACGTACCCACCGGACTGGGACGCCCGCCGGAAAGCCGTCTACGAACGCGACAACTACACGTGCCAGGATTGTGGATTGCGGAGTGGGCCCCACGCTGGCGACAGCGGGGCGATTCTCCACGCGCACCACCTGACCTCACTCCGCGACGGTGGGTGGAACCACTTGGGGAATCTCGTGACGGTCTGTCAGTACTGTCACGACGGGATCCACGGCCACCCGACTGGGAGCCAGTACGGTGCCGGCGAACATAATGCCTTACGGGTCCTTCGAGTGGTCGGTCGGGCAGTCGTACGCGGTCTCAGATGGGTAATCCGGTAGTCATGGACGTGCCGCTCCTCGTCGAGTCGGGCGAATTGGCGATGGAGGGTATCGGCGACGTTCTTCCTGTTCTGGCGGAACAGCCCATCCTGACCGCCGAGGAGGCGGTCGGAGAGGCCGGACTCGCTGGCGTCGGCGACGACGAGGTGCGGGAAACGGTCGCTGAAGTTGTTGAGCGCAACGCCGAACAAGCCGAGGAAGAGGGTATGGGTGTGTTTTCGGTGCTCATAGGCGAGGCGATGGGCGCCTTGCGAGGTAAGGCCGACGGCGAGCAGGTGAGGAGATTTCGAAGCGGGCGTGGACTCGTCGCTTCAGTTCACAGAGCGAATACTGGCTCTTCTCATCACCAGTCGATCATTATCTGATTGGAACGGAGACGCCCGGATGTGAGATAAGAAAGGCACGGCATCGGGCCCCTCCCGTGAACACAGTTAACAACTCGACGTCACAACTGAGGGCATGGCTGAATACGACTCTGGGACGTACGAGATTCATCTCAGAGACGAGAACCGGAACGACCTCGAGGTGTTTCTCTACGACTATTCGGGCAAGAAGCTCACGGGGAGGGGTGCCAGCGAGAAGTTCGTCGAACACTGGTTTGACGACGACAACCACGACGGTCGATGGGGTGACGCGGTGTACGACCACTTCAATACGCCGGACAACAAGGCTGACGACGCGTCGTTCGTCTATCCACAGCAGAATAACAGCTCCCAACCGGACCCGCCACCGGGACACGAGGATTTCGAGTTCCTCGATAACAACGATTACGTCTCGAAGCCCCCGAACCCCGTGGCAGAACGGATCGCCAAGAGAGTCGAGCGTAACCTCTCCCCGTGGTACAAGCGCGGGCTGGTCTCGAAGATGAACGAGGACTCCACCACTGATATTCACTGGACGGATTACGCCAAGGTACCGTACATGACGGGAGTCCCCGACCTGCTGGTGTGGAACGAGGAGTGCCCCAGGGCCGAGACGGAGAAGTTCGTTGAGGTCAAGTCGGCAGACGAGGGGATTCTACGGAGCCAGGCACAGTGGTTCGCCGAGTACGACTACTTCGACAACTACACCGTGTGGATCGTGGACCCCTGACGACTTCGGGGATCCGGCATCGTCGGCGCGAATTCGCCCCGTGCGACAAGACTCCGGGCGATACAGCACGCGAGGTCGGTATCGTCTGTCAGCGTGTCCGGCAGCTGGTGGTGGACACCACCACCAACCATCTCGGTGAGTCGATCGTGCGCCTCGTTGATGGCCTGCACGGGCAGTCCCCCCACCGGACGGCCGCGCGCGTTGCCGCCGGCCAGGCCGAGCAGGGCGCCGGCACTACGGTTGGGGTCGACGGTCGTGTTCATATCCACCCGTGTGGTCGGGAGCGACATCAGGGTCGGGAGGTAGTCACCGCTGGTTGCTAGCTCGAAGTCCGGCCGGGAGTCATCCTGTCTTCGTTGATCAACACCCGACCGGCCTATCGGTGTCTCACCGCGCCGGGGATCGGCGCTGAGTACGGCCCTGGTTCTTCCATCACAAGCTCGTCGTGGGGAGCTGTACGGACGGCGAGTGACGGACCGGAGACCGAACCAATCGCATCCATGAATCCGGGTTCACTGCTGTAGATGGCGAAGGCGTCGATGACGACCCTGACGAGTTCGTCGCGAACGGGATAGGTGTCGATTCCCGCGATGAGTTCCTCCTCGGGCGTGGGCTTGGAGCCGGCGGGGACGAACTCAATTCGGATGTCTTCCTCGGGCGGGTGCGACGGTTCGGCCCACGGCGTGTGCGTAAAGCGGTCGACTGGGCCGACGAATTCGGGGACGGCATATCCCAGTGACTCCTCCAAGAGCGTTCGCACGTACGGTCCACTCAGGAAGAGAATGTCGTCGAAGTGGGTAGGGCCACGATCGGCTGATGGATTGCCCACGTCGACGTCGTCCACCGCGTCGAGCTCGGAGCCGACCGATTCATCAGCGTCGCTATTACTCGGGCTGTAGCGTTGTACATTGAGGTACTTCGAGCGGTCTGCCTGTTCGGTGAGCTGGCGTGTGAGGAAGTTCCCGTTGTACTCGGCCAAGAGCGCGAGTTGGAGCTCGTCGAGGGCTCGGACGGAGAGTGGCAGGTATTCGGGTGGGAGGCCGCGCTGCCCGACAGCAGCGTGGAGTGCAGAGACAGAGATCGGCGAGTACTTCGGTTCGCTGGAGGGTGCGTCTGGGGTCGTGTCGAATGGAGACTCGTTCCCATTGGGAGGTACAGTCATTTTGATTATACACGCACCCCTTCCCTCATTTTGGTATATAAACCAGAGCACGGGGGTGACCATTCACAGTTAGGGGGCCCTCCCGATGAGCTGAATCATCGAAAAATCTCGTCCCGCTTACCCGCTGGACCGGAGAGTTTGTACGGACAGTCGACTCCGGCGCTCTTGAGCTCCACCGTTTGTCGGAAACCCCCGCTTCTCAGGGCCTTCGGAGATCCATCTCTCGGAGGTAGGTGTCCCGGCATCGGGCTGCCACAACGAGCTCGGCCGGCGGAGCGTCGTACTCCCACGGCGCGAACACGCGTTCGACTCCGTCTGAATCCCTTCGATTCTGATTGTTCGTGTCAGAGCAGCCATCTTAGCGCTCTTTAGCACACCTCTGGCATTCGAGACCGTTCGAAATCTTTTGAACTGGGTCCTGTTCAGAGAGCTCCTGATCACATGACGCACATCGAACGGTCTCAGTCACCCCAATCCCGCTCCCGTATCCGAGAGTAACGGTTTGACCTCTGCTCCCATTAGTAAGCTCGAAATCGACCTCCCCCCGCTCGTATTCGACCTCCGTCAGAGTGAGCGGCGTGACCTGTACATCGAGTGAGTGCCGTTCTCGGATTTCTCGCTGGCGCTCGGGAAATCCACCGTCTCGACGCTCCCGTAGCTCGTTGAGCGTTTCGTTGAGTTCTTCATACTCCGATTTGAGTTCCTTCCGTTCCCGCAGCGCCTGAACGCGCGAGTCCTCGTCCCCGGTGTTGATTTGCTCGCTCAGGTCGTTAATCTTTGCCGACAAGTTCGAGTGTTCTTCCTGTAGTTCGGTGATGCGGTGCTCTTGCAGCTGGCGGTACTCTTCAACTTCAGAATCTGCCGCACGGGAGGCTTCTCGATGGATCTCGTCGAGTCGGTCCTGTATCTCGTTGATTACCAACTCACGAGCCGTATCCAGAAGCGGTCGCGCCTCTGTCTGTGTCAATTCCGCGCTGCCACTGGGGGCTTCGCTGGACTCTACCGAGGTCAGTTCGAGAAAGGATTCGGCCAATCTCGGTAGGTGCTCCTCTGACCGGGAATCCACGGCGACGGCGCGGAGGAACTCTTTTTGATATTCACTGACGGTCTCGATGCCGACACGAAAGAGCACCACGGCGGCTGTACGGTCGTAGTACGGGACGAATTGCGCGTTTTGTACTTCAACATCGCTGCGTTGGATCCACTTTGGAGTCTCAATGTCGGATTCACTCTCTATCGATAGCTTGCCGGTAGGTGACCGTTCTGCTGCCTCACGGAGGAGCCGTTGAAAGAACGCACTCTCTGGGTGTAGCCGTTTCGTGCTATCATCGTCGCCGTCTGGAGCGCCTTCCCCACGAACGAGCGTGTGTTTCCCGTGGGGAATCTCGGTGTCGGTTGTATCGGGTACAGACACCACCCAATAGTCATCGCTGTGCTCAATGGAACAGCCGAGAGAGCGGAGATATCGTTCCGTGAACTGCTCTACTGCGGATTGGGTAACAGGAACGGCGGCGTCAGTCATCGCTCTCCCCTAGATCAAACCCTTCGAACACGCCGCTGTTGAACTCCTCAAGTTTATTAGCGAGATCACGCTGCTCCTGAAGATCAACGGCCATCGCATCGAAGTCGTTCTCAAGATCGACCTCGGAACCAGCGTTCACTAGGCGTTCGAAAATCTCGTCTTCGAAGCTCGTCCCCGACTCTTCCAAGCGGCTCAGGATCGAGCTCAGTTCCCCGACGCTCTGCTGGAACAGATCGATCTTGTGGTACAACCGTTCCAGTACGTACTCTTCGACCGTATCATTCAACGCCATATTGAAGATGAATACGTCTCGTTTCTGCCCGATCCGGTGTACACGCCCGATACGCTGTTCAACGCGCATCGGATTCCACGGCAAGTCTAAGTTAACCAATATGTTACAGAACTGGAGATTACGCCCTTCGCTCATTGCGTCGGTTGAAACGAGGATTCCGCCCTCTTCTTCGAAGTCCTCGACAATTTGCTCCTTCTCGCTGCTTGAGTGCCCACCGTGGAACGCGTGAACCGTGTATCCCTCTGAGGCAAGTCTGTCGAGGATCTGCTGTTGGGTCGCTCGGAACTGCGTGAAGACGATTACCCTCCCCATTTCGACGGTATCACGGGCTTCCTCAACGATGTCCAAAAGTCGCTCCTGTTTGGTCACCGTATCAATCTCATCGATCAGATCCAGAATGGATTCCAGTTCGTCCGCGTGTGTGAGCTCCGACTGCTCGTAGAGTCGCTTCTCAATAGTCTGCTTGAGAGCGACTGGGCTGCTGACGACCTCCTTTTGTAAGAGCATTAGTACCAGCTTCTGGCCCTGGTCCTGGCTGTAGGCCCCTTTCACGTAGTTAGAGACCGCTTGATAGAGCTCGCGTTCCTTCGGCGTGGGGTCGAACGTCCGTGTGTCGATAGTCCGATCCGTAAAATCGATGTCCGTGTCTTCCCGTCGATTCCGAACCATCACCTTATTCAGTCTGTCTTGTAGTTCGTCCCGATTCACCAGCGTCTCCTGATTGCTGTTCACGAAGTAGTGGTGAAAGACGTCGCGTGTGCCGAACAGTCCGGGTCGGAGTAACGAGACGACGTTGTACAGATCCGTCAGCTCGTTCTGAATGGGCGTCGCTGTCAGGAAGAAGGCGTAATTGTACGAGAGCTGGTCTATCAGGTCGTAGCGGTCCGTCTCTTCGTTCTTGACGTAGTGAGCCTCGTCAAGCACCAGAACGTCCCAGTTGCGCTTGAGGACCGTTTCACGGTGTCTCTCGCTCTTCGCAGTGTCGATGCTTGCGATGATGTAGTCGTGCGCATCGAAGTCCTCGAACTCGTCGTCGTAGTTGCAGACGAAGTCAAGTCCAAATTTCTCACGGAGTTCCGCCTGCCACTGTTTGGCCAACTGTGCAGGGGTGAGAATAAGGACGGATTCGTCCGTCTGTCGGAAGTGCATCTCCTTGAGGATCATCCCGACCTCGATGGTCTTTCCGAGCCCGACCTCGTCAGCGAGGAGTGCCTTTCCGTCCATCTCGAAGAGGGCCCGATAGGCCGCGTCCACCTGGTGTTCCAGTAGCTTGACGGAGTTCTCGTCCAACTCTTTCAACGACCGCAGTTCGGAGTCAGGTTGCCCGGCTTGGAGACGGACAGCTTGGATACTCTGTAGATGGTCTCCTCTATTGCTGTCCTCAGACAACGAATCAAACAGATCGTCAGCAGATTCGTGTGTGACCTCGATATCGACGAGGTCGTACCCGCTCATACGTTCGTAGAGACAGGTGTGCGTGATATACATTTGGTGACCGAGAGCCACAGATCTTCACGCTGTACTGTTGTCGCGTCTCGGGCTGTGTTCAACGGGACCATAGTGTTTATTGGGTGCCACCGAGGTTTGTTTAAGTATCAAGATGGTACAGACGGGATCCTTATCGAATACTCTCGAAGACACGGTGACCCTCAGCCGGGAGCTTCGGGAAGAGGGCCAGATCGACGGGCAGGTAAAACTCTACAACGTTGACGACGACGACGAGTTCGAGTCTGACGCGGAACTCTTCTTCGAGCGGACACTGATGACGCAGGGCCTTCGAGAGGCCCTTTCGATCCTCCGTGATTCGTTGACTGGTGATGATCCACGTGGGACGCACATCCTCTACGGTCCGTACGGCAGTGGGAAGTCTCACCAGATGGTGGCGCTGTACCACTGTTTCGACGATCCCACGGCAGCAGGTGCGTGGGCGAGTGATTCAGTCGAAGGATTCGACGCTGCACTTCCAGAGTCGGCGACGCCGATCACGGTTGCGATGCAGAACGAACAGTACGAGTACCTCTGGGAACCGTTCTTCGAGTCCCTCGATTACGATCCCGGGACGTTCGAGTCGGGCGGGTATCCCGATATGCAGACGATTCAGGAGGCCGTCGGCGACGACGCGATCGCATTTTTTGTGGACGAGCTGGAGGACTGGTTCGACACGCTGCAGGGCGACCGCAAGAGCGCGAACAAGGCGTTCCTTCAGTCGCTGCTCGAATCGACTGCACTCTCTGACCTCGAACTCTACACCATCGTCTCGGTGCTCCGTGAGGGGTCCGAGGTTCACGACATTCTGAATCGGGAACAAGCGGTCGAGGTCAATATGAACAACCAGGTGGACAAGCGCGAAGTCCTTCGCCACCGCCTGATCGACTCCGTAGACGAGAGCGCTGCCCGAGAAATCGTCAATGGATACTTCGACGCGTACGATCAGGCAGAGGGGCACGTCGATCTTCCGGACGACCTGCTGTCGGAGATGCACGACCTCTACCCATTCCACCCCGTGCTTCTGGACGCGCTTGAGACACGCTACTACGCCGATGAAGGGAACCAGAACACGCGGGGGATGATCTACCTCTTCTCTAAAGTTCTCTTGCAGATGCAGGATCAGACGGACCTGATCACTCACGGCGACATCGATGCCATCGAGTTCGAAGACGAACTGGCGAAGATCAACTATGAACGCCTGAACGCTGCCACCGGAGATATCAAGAGTCGTGTTGACACGGATGAAGTGCCTCACGGTCGCCGCATTCTGAACACGATTCTACTCTACTCTCTGAAGCCGAGCGAAGGCGAGGGCGCAGAGGTTTCGGAGATCGTGATGGGTGCTTACCAGACGGGTGACCTCGTCTCTGACGTCGTTCTCAACCTCGAACGATTGCACGGCGTCGCGTGGCACCTCCACAAGCTGAACGGGAAGTACGCCATCCGGGACCGACAGAACCCCAACGCGCTCATCCGGAACGCAGCCGTTGACGTGTCGGAGACGGCGGCGAAGGCCGAGATCGCGGACTTCATCACCGACATCTTCGGATCGAACGCGCACCCAGTCGGATTCAGGACCAACGATATGCGGGACATTCCGGACGACCGTGAGGTGAAGGTCGTCGTGAAGGACGGCCAGTGGACCCAAGCAGAGGTGAAGAAGGTCATCACGAACGACGGTCGCGGCCGCGAGTGGCGCAACACGCTCGTGTTCGTCCAGCCCTCGGGAGACAAGGCCATCGAGTCGGGTACACGGTACATCGACAAAGCACGATACATTGAGGGCGCGCGGCAGGTACTCGCCGACGAGTCTCTCGACGACGAAATCCGCACGTCGATTCGCAGTATGAAGGAGCAGGAGGAGAATGAACTCCGTGAGGAACTCCAACTCCTGTACGGCGATGTGATCGACGGGGACAATCTGATGGACGACGACGAGTGGGCGAAAGTGGAGCCGATGGACCTCGATGTCTTCGTCCTCGACGAGGCGGAACTCGACGCCTCGAACATTGCGGACTCTGCGGCAGCTGACCCGTTCGACCTCCAGTCGCACGTCTGGGACATTGCCGAGGACCTGCTGGAACGACGTGGAGAGATATCGGTCGAGGACATCTATGAACAGTTCCTCCGTGACCCGGAGCTCCCGATTCCCGGCAGCGCGAACGACGTGTTGAACGCGACTGTTGAAGCGCTCGACGGCAAGCCGGTGCTTGCCCGTGACACCGGCGGGTTCCGCGACGACCTTTCGGGAAGCTCGCTGGACACTGTACTCGTTCAGCAGGACGACGTGGACGTGTGGGGTGTCGATGATGCCGAGCAGGAACTCCGCCAGCGCTTCGGGAGCGGAACGACTGCAGTTGATATCGGTGACTTCGAGCTGGAGCTCGTTGAGGACGGCGAGATCTGGATCGACGGCGACAGCCACGACGTCGTGATGCGGGCCATCGGTCGGCTCGCCCGGGAGGACCAGTATGTCATCGTAAAAGGGAATGAGATCCTCGACAAGCCGCAGTCTGACGCGACGCTCCGCGATGTCGGCGGGGCGGAGGTCGTCGGCGCATCGTCCCTCGTGGACCGTATCGAGGCGCACATCGACGACGACGGGTACGCGAATCTCGGCACGATTATCGGGGAGGTACGGTCGGATGAAGCAGTGTTCCTGCCGCCGGACGAGACCGAATCGGTCGCTCGTGAAGCGGTCAACGAGTTCCTCGTAGACGACTACGTATTGGAAGCCGGCGGTCGGTACCTCGGATCGCTCGGCGACCGCGACCCGACGACGGTGAAGATCGTCCCGACGGTGTCGGACCGGATCGGCGATCAGATCCTGTCGTACATTGAAGACCTAGATCCGGGCGACCAGTTCACGGTCAACAAGGTCACTGACCGGTTCGACAGCAGCGTCACCGAGTACATGGTGCGGACGTACCTGCTGGAGAACATCGGGAAAGACGAGGAGCCAGAGTACGTGGTCAACACGACCGGCTCGGAGAAAGCGTCCGACTGGGTGCCCGGCTATCCGTTCCGGAAGGCCGACACGGAGGCCGATACGTGGCGCTTCGAGTTCAACGGCGACGACGTCGCCGCGATGCGGAGTAAGTGGAGGAACAATCATCAAACAGGTAGTGTCGAATACGGGGACATCACCTTCATGTTACCTGATAGAGAAGGCATTCCCAGTGCATTACAAGGGACCGCTGATGTCGAGCGAACACAGGTGAGTTTGACATTGCGTTCAGAACAGGATTACACCAAGGTACAGGATCTGTTCGAACATATGCCAGACGAGGCGTCAAGCATAAAAATCGAAATTAGTTTCCAGAAATAATGTCTCAGGAATCACAGAATTCTACAAGTAGTAACGAGCAGGAGGAACTTCCGATTGAGCGAGGTTTTCCTATTGAACAAGTAAACCAGTTAGCAGAAAAAGAGGCAAGAGGTATCGCAAAGCGGTATTACCGCCCTATATATACCATGCATAAATGGTGGGCTCGCCGCCTTGGCTGTGTGTTCAGAACAATCTCTCTTTATACACTATTAGATTCACCCGAAAAGGTGGAGGTGTTTGAGCCTGGGGAAAATTCATCGCTGGATGACTTTTCAACAGACACAGACACGATAGCGAACCTAATTAATCAAGTAGATATGTCTAACCCAGATACTTTGTGGGAACTTTATCCAAAAGATGTTAGAATCCAAGATAAGAAAATATTGGATCCATTCATGGGAGGTGGCACATCTCTAGTTGAAGCATCGAGATTTGGAGCTAGCGTGACTGGTGGTGACTTGAATCCAGTATCTTGGTTCATTAGCAAGAAAGAACTTGAAACAGGCAGTACCGATCTTGATGAGATTGAGGATGCGTATGAAGAGCTTAGTTCTAAGATGGAAGAGGAGGTGAGACAATACTACAAAACACCTTGTCCACACGGTGATCATCATGCCGAAGTCATCTGCTACTTCTGGGTAAAAGAGTTAGATTGTGTTTCTTGTGATAACACTGTCTCGTTGTTTAATGACTATCGTGTGGCAAAAGGTAGATACGGAGATCGTAAGGGGCAACAAATTGTTTTGTGTCCAGATTGTCAAGAATTCGTATATGTGGACAATTGGCAGAGTGAGTGTACTTGTACCAACTGTGGTAATGAATTCTCCCCAAAGACAGGGAACATCACTTCTAATGGCACGAAATATAGCTGCGGCAAATGCGGTCAAAAATATGGAATAACTGATGCCGTTGAGGAGCAAAATGGATATAACCAGCGGCTTGTCGGACTAGAATATTATTGTGAAGAGTGTAAGGACAACCCCAGACTAGACAAGGGAGATATCAAGGGATATAGAGCGACCAGACAGGAGGACTTGGATTTATATGAAGAAGCAGTGAATCGGTGGGCGAACGAAGATGAGTTAAAGCAATATACGCCTAATCATGAAATCCGTCCGGGTTGGAAAACCGCTGCGACAGATTTCGAGGGTTCGGCCCCTGGTGGAGGGAATTTGTCAATTCATGGGATTAGCTCCTGGGATGAGATGTTTAATGAACGCCAACTGCTCTGCCTTAGTCAGATGCTTAAGGGTATATCCGAATTGTCTGATGAGACAGCGAAAGAATTCCTATTGTTGAGCTTTAGTGATGCGCTTCGGGGCTCAACACTAATGACTACATATCAAACTGGATCGAACGCAATTGATCATATATTTAAATCGAATTCATTTGACCCGCCCAAACGTCCTGCCGAAAATAATCCATGGGGAGCGTCGGAAGGATCGCGTAACTTCGAACGCGCTTATGAGCGTCTGAAAAAAGGGATAGAATACGGAAACGCCCCATACGACCGCTACCCAGACGGGGATGAAATAATTAAATCACCACCGTTCGGTAAGCCTGTAGGTGAAGACGCCGAAATATATCAAGGAGATATTAGGGATATCGAATACGAAGATGAATTTGATGCGGTCATTACTGATCCACCTTATTATCATAATGTTATGTATTCTGAGCTGGCCGACTATTTCTATGTCTGGCAGCGGCTGATCCTGAAGGACAAATATGAATTCTTCGAACCTAAGCACTCACCCAGAAAAGAGAGTATTGTCTCCAATCCTGCCGAGCAGAAGGATGCTGAGACATTTGAGCAAGAACTCAGGGATGCTTTCAGAAATATTAAGCGCGCATTAAAAGATGATGGAATACTCACGTTCACATACCATCATAGCGACTCCGAATCTTGGGGAGAACTACTTGAAGCTCTCTGTCATGTCGGGTTCGAAATAACTGCATCTTATCCGATTACTGCTGATCTTGACAAGTTGGAAGCTGGCGAATCTGTATCGTTTGATATCATTGTTGTCGCTCGCCCGCGGGACGAAACTGTTCCCATTTCATGGAATTCGTTGCGGAGAGAAATTTACAGAACAGCTAGACGGACTCGTCAGAGGCTGGAAGAGAGTCGTGACATATCCCGTGGCGACATCGGCGTGATGGAGATGGGTGAGTGTTTCCGCGAGTACTCCAAACACCACGGGAAGGTACAGCGTGACGGCGAGATCATGTCCGCAAAGGAAGTGGTGCAAGAGATTTATGGCATCATCCAGGAGGCTAGCGATATCGGCGTCGAGGACGTATTCGTCGATTTGCTTGACTCGTCGAACCCATCGTTCGACGATGTCAACAAGCTCTGCCGCGGGACGAACGCCACGCCGGAGGACCTCAAGAGTACGCGCCTGTACAACCAAGACGACGGCTTCGAGCTCGGAACCTGGGACAACGAGAAGCGCCAGGCGTACATTCAGGAGCGCGTCAACGGCGACGGCGGAGATCACCTCTCGAACCTCGACAAGCTCCAGTTCCTGCGTTACCGCTACGAGAAGGGGCAGGCGGTCCAGAACTACGTCGAGAAGTGGGACGTCGATGACGACATGCGCGAACTCGCCGGCCGACTCGCCGACGTGACCGGCGACGACACGTACACGCGAGTACTCGGAGATCGGGACATCACGAGTTACTAACCATGGCAGGACCAGGCCAAATCCCCGGACGATACAACATCATCGTCGAAGGGGAGTACGACGTGTTCGACCATCAGATGCCGGTCGAGGAGTTCATCAAGCGTCTCGAAGACGACGACGTGCCAGACAAGGTCAGCGTCGTTGGACTGAGTGACGCGTTCGAAGACGGTGATGTAGCAGACGAAATCGCTCGTGCAATGGATCGACGAGCGAACGACTTGGAGTATCAAAGCCCGACTGTCCAGTTCGTCGTCGAAGGAACGTTCCACCGAAGCGGGAAGACCTACGACCTTCGCTACAACGACGCGCTGCACTCCCTGCAACAGGTCTTCGGCCCACAACTCGAACGGAAGGAAGAGGGAGACTGGCTCGTCGCACCGTTCTAAGTGTGCGACGACGAGGGCAGATGACTCCGAGTTCAACAAGGCGTCAGTAGAGGTCCACCCATCCAATCGTCGCGGGTTAGTAATCTACGATCTGTGCCGGAGTTAGTGTGACTGACTCGATTTTGTCCCGCGCAAGCTCCTGTTGGAGACCATTCTCACTAGTCAATCGAAGCTTCGCTTCTGGTCCGGTGTTTACTGCTTCAGCGGACGCTGCATAGTACGTCTTCTTCCCCTCGTTTGTCCAGTACTCAATCTGAAGTTCCCCGCCTTCAACGTCACCGCTCCACTGATGATTGACGTAATTCTGCCAGCATTCTTCACAGACATCGTCAGCATGGTCGTGCAGGTCACCGGTGAACGACTCAGGTTCGAACGCAATCTCGTAATGAAGGGGTTTGCCACGACAAAGTCGGCGAGCCTCGATAATTCCCCCATCTCCGTCTCGACGAATCCTGATCAAACAACTTCGCATACACACGATATCATCGTCCTCAAGTTCGATATACGCCTTATCGAGTCGGTCGCGGCAGTGTTCACACGTTATGGAATCTTCAGCTACGTCTTCTTGAAGTTCAAAGTGCTCTCCTTCGATGGGAACTCTCCATTCGTCGCAGAGGCTCGTCCAGCCGAACCCCCCACTCGGAGGCTGGTTGTTATCGTAGAAGACGTGGGTCTGTCCCTCTTTCGTCGTCCATTGATGCGGGGTTTGATACATACTTTGGCCACCTACAGGAGCTTCAACGGCCCCTCTTTCTCGATCTCACCACTTCCATTCTGAAGGAAGTAGAGGTCGATCCACTCTTGCCCGTGGTCACGACAAAACACCGGCACGCACGTCGTCGTATGCTCGTAGCGCTGTTCACAGCGCGTCTCGATCTGTTCTCGTGTCCAGTCGCCGTCTTGCTCTAAGTCGTACCGATTGCGGACTTCCCACGAATGCTCATCGGCAGCAGCCTTGAGGACACGGAGCGAGAAATCCCGCGTGTCCTTGAACGTGAACGGACCGCTCATCGACTTCGCGTCGCTCAGGGCCGATTCTTCGACACCGTCGAGGCACAGTCGGTTCTCCGCGACGGCGCGGAAGGCTTCGAGTTCGGGAGATCTCGTAACGAGTACGTCGTGTAGATAGCTGTGGATGACGTCGCCGTATCCGTCCAGCGTGAACTCCTGCTCGGGTGAGACGATCTGCAGTTCGGCTCCAGTCTGGGCGACCCGACGACGCTTTGGTTCGAGAAGCGGACACAGGAATGCGAGCCTGTCTGAGTGGAGGAGGTAGGCGTAGCTGAACAGCCGCGACCGGGACGGTGATTCCTTCACCGGATCGTGGCCTTCCGCGTAGTACTTGGAGTCCAACACAGCCAGTGTCTCGTCGCCCTCCTGTAGCGCGTGGTCCGGTTCGTGGTAGATCTGGCCCTCACCTTCGAACGGATTCACGGACGGTGATCGGACGGGCGTCACGTCGTCGAGGTCGCCGAGGTGGTCGTAGGACTTGATGTACGAGAGTTCGCGCTCGATGACGACCTGGGAGTACTGCTCGAACAGCGACTCCATATTCAGGACGTAGTCCACGACCAGTTCTCGCGGACCGTCGCGGAGTTGCTGGCCGAGCGACGACGACATGATGGCTTTGGCGACGTCGAACGCCTTCTGGTAGTACCGACGCTGCTTCGGGAGATCGTGGAGCGAGAGGCGTCGATACTCGTCCATCCGGTCCAACCCACTACCGACGCCCATACTCTCCAGGCGCTCCACCTCTCGGTGAACTTCCGAGAAGATGCGGTCGTACGCAGGATGGTCGTTCTCGTGGGAGTTCTGCCGAAAGAGCCGAAGCAGTGTCTTTCCAGCGAAGTGGAGCAGCGAGTTTGCGGCGTTGTCGTACTCGGTCTCGTTGCGGATCCAGTGTGGCTCCAGCGTCCCGCGGGCGTGGTTCAGGAGTGTCTGTTCGACATCGATCTCACCCCGACCATCGAGGCTGTCAACACGTCGGATGATGAGGTCGCGGATGTATCCCTGACGGTGGATCGTCTCCAACCCGTCGAGGTAGTTGATCGCCAGCACCACGAAGACGTCGTCGAGATGAATGTCGTCGGAGAGGAAGTCTTGGAGCGGAATTCCGTGGTACTCGATGGAGCGGTTCTGGTCGTAGACGGCCAGCAGCATATCGAAGATGTGCTCCCAGTCGATCTTCGGATCGACCTGGACCTTCGACGACGGTGTGAGGCTCACGACGCCGATGATGTCCGTCGCTTCGACGTGGAGTACCTCGTTCTCGTCGCCATCTACGGTGACCGTGACGACTTCGTACTCCTGCTCGCCGTCGAGTGCTGCTTGACTCTTCGTGAAGACGCCGGGACTCTCCTGTGTGAAAGACGCGCGACGAAGCTGGTCCCCGATGGACGACGGACAGCCCTCTATCCGGATTTCCCCGCGCTCGGGGACGTTGAAGGTATCCTGCCCGTACTCGTAGACTTCGTCAACGGTGCTCATTACTCGTAGGAGCCCATCTGGCGTCGTTCCTGCTCGAGTTCCCGTTCAGCGAGCTCGGCAGCAGGAGCGAGATCGAACTCCTCGAACTCGCCGTTCATCGCGCGGTAGTGTTCCGCGATTCGCTCGATCTGCGGGAATGCGGCGGCGTTCAGGAGTCGCGGAACGATGTACGTTCGGAACGCCTGTCCGACCGCATCTTTCTGGTCATACTCGTACTCTCCGCCTTCTCGACAGCCGACGCCAAGGAAGACGGCGACGTCGCGATAATGCATCGGGCCGAAGCGCATAATCGACCCTTGTGACGTCGATTCGTGGCCGTGGTTGATTCCTTGGTAGTCCCGCTCGAACAGACGGAGGATCTCGTTTTCTCCGAGGTCTGTGTGGTCGGTGACGTGTGTGGTGATCCAGTCTTTGAACAGCTGTCGGCGCTTGTCCTCCTCGTACTCGTCGAGCTCGATCATGGCGAACCGGCGGGTGATCGCGTTGTCGAGTTCGTTCACCGTTCGGTCGGACATATTCATCGTACAGATGATGTTCACCCGCTCGTCCAGTTCGATAGTCTCCCCCTCGTCGGTCTCGAAGATGGTCTGATGGGGGTTCTCGATGGCGGTATACAGTGGGCCGAAGATCTTCGAGATATCGGCTCGCGTGATCTCGTCGAGGATGACGCCATACTCGACATCGAACCGGCGAGCACGCTGAACAGCTTCGGACACACACCCAAGTTTCGTTCGGTAACTTAGTGAGTCACCGGTGTAGTCCGGGCTGATTCCCCCGATGATGTCCGACGGCGTCCACGAAGGTGTCGCAGTGTTGAGCGCGTAGCCGATACCGGTCTCACGAGCGAGTTGCTTCGCGAATGTCGTCTTCCCAGTTCCAGTGGGCCCATACAGTACAACAGGCTTCCCGGCTTCGAGCGCGACTTTGGCGTTGCGCTCCACGTTATTGGGGACGAGTATCTCTTCGGGCGTTTCGTCACCGCGGAGACTCACGACTCGCTTGAGGCGGTCTGAGGCCAGCGGCGACTCAAGCACGGCATGTCGGACTCGACCCAACCCCCGCTTCCCGTCGTGAATCACGTCGAGCTTCTCGTCCTCGATCAAGAACTGCAAAACATCTTCATTCTCAGCATTTTGAATCGCTTCAACGACGTCGTCGGTTACACGGCGGAGAATTCCGACTTCGTCTTTCGCATCCTCAAGTGTGTAATCGTCCGACGAGTCACTCATTATGCAATGGAAGTGATGGCGGGTATTTAAATTCCCGTTCAGAAACACGCCGGTAGGTATGAAGACCCAGCACTCGCAACATCCGCGCCGCCAGTAGTTGAGACTGATCATCTCAATGGATATGGAACGTATTCTTTGCAGCTCCAGAAAGAGAATTATGGGACCCTATCGACCTAACAGACGCTGTCGGAACGAGCGAGTGTGTGGCCGTTCGGCGAGTAAAACCGTCGTATCGAGATCATCAAGAGCGGATATATCTAGTGATCCGCCCACAACTCGAGAGAGCAAACCACGCTCTGTTGCTCCCATGATGACCTGTGTCCGACCGGCTGATGCGTTCTCGGTTGCAGTTCCGACATCACCTGGATCAACCAACAATTCGGCCTCTTCCAAATCGTGATCGGCAACCTAGTTCTCAAGAAACTCTCGACCCGAGGTCAGATTATCGGCCACGTGCAGCACCCAGACGTTCGCGCTAACTGTCGCTTGGATCGCCTTTGCAACCTCCGCGGACAGGTCTGAAGAGTAACCACCAGCAGTCGGCAACAGGATTTCACGTGGATCGAATCCGTGCTCATTCTCGATGAGCACATTTCTTTTGACGGAACCATTTTGACATTCGCGTTTAGTTAAAATGTATGAGTTCTGCGACGCCCTCGCCATCCACCGTGTTGAATGCTGTCGACGCGCTCGCACCTGCTGGCACGCCGGTGACAACGACGGAGGTCGCAACCGAGTTTGACTGTACAGCGCGCACGATTTACAACAAGTTAGACATCTTGGTCAATCGAGGAGCTCTTGAGACAAAGAAAGTCGGGGCTAGAGGTCGAGTGTGGTGGCGACCCGCGGAACAGTCATTCGATGAGCTATCCAGTGCTGCTCACTCTCGGTCACCGTCGGCGCATAGTCGACTCCGAGAGCGGGAGGATTCATTCCAGCTATCGATGGAAAATATCGACCGAGAGACCCTCTATGAGCTAATATTCAACCAGACGTTCCATTTTATCGGTGTTCTGGAGCCCGACGGCACGCTTATCGATGCAAACGAGGCTGCACTCTCTTTCGGAGGCCTGACCCGAGAGGACGTCGTTGGGGAGCCGTTCTGGGAGACCTACTGGTGGCAGCTCTCCGATGGGACGCAAGCCCAGCTGAGAGACGCTATCGACCGGGCAGCCGACGGTGAATTCGTTCGGTTCGAGGTTGAAGTTCAGGGTGCCGACCGCACCGCAGTCATCGACTTTTCACTCCGCCCTGTGTCGAACGAATACGGCGAAATACTATTGCTTGTGCCGGAGGGGCAGGATATCACCGAACTCAAAGAGCGCAAGCAACACCTCCAACGCGTCAATCGACTCAATACCGTAATTCGGGCAATCGTCCAGACCGTCGCGCGGGCCGAGACGCGCGAGGAGATTGCACAGGCTGTCTGTGACACGCTCTTGGAGTTCGATGCGTACCAATCGACAGTGATGGGTGAGCTATCGCCACCGTTCGTTGATTTCGAACCTTGGACGATGGCTGGAGATATGGAAACCTATCTTGATGGAATCTTGGATCAACAGTCACCTCCGCTCAGCGAGGGTCCTGCTGCCCACGCCGTACGAACCGGTGAATTGCACGTTCAAAATGATCTCGCTGATCTTCCCTACGACTATTGGCGACACCTTGCCGATACCCACGGGATTCAATCGTACGCTTCTGTTCCTTTGAGGCACCAAGGAACGGTATACGGTGTGCTTGGAGTGTACGCTGATCGCACCGAAGCATTCGATCAAGAGAAACGGCGCATCCTCACAGAACTTGGCGAGATCATCGGGTACGCATTGTACGCTCTTGAACGCAGGGACGTGCTTGATCCCACCGCAGAACTGGAGTTCAGGTCCGCGGAGATTGCTCGACTCTGCCGTACAGAGACAGACGCAGACTTCGAGCTGGCTCTTGATTCGACTGTTTCGTTCTCTGACGGAAGAGAGCGCCATTTCTGGACAGTAAACGGGCTGTCACCCCAGATTGTTCGGAGTCTCGTTGAGAGCGGTTTTCCATCCGCCTCCGATTTCAGACTCCTGAAAGACGTGGAGGAGAGTGCTCGTTTCCACATAACTGCCACTGACCAGTCAATTGCCGCTATCTTCGATACCTTCGACGGCGAACTCCAAACGGTGACGATCAAAGACGACACGGCGAGAGTGATTGGGAGATTCCCAGAAACGGTCGATTCAACGACTGTCGTACAGGCGATTCGAGAACAGTATTCGGATATCGAACTCGTCGCTCAACGACGACTGTTGACTCCGACGTATCTCCGACAGTTTGTCGACGAGAAGCTGACTGATCGACAACAAGCGGCGCTGCAGTTAGCGTATTCGGGGGGATACTATGAGCGGCCACGGCTCAAAACGGGTGAGGAACTAGCGGCGGAACTCGGCATTTCGCGACAGACGTTCCACTATCACTTGCGACGAGCGGAGTTTACAGTATTCTGTCATTTGTTCGAACAGGCAGCCGCCCCACCGTCAGACTAGTCAGAGTCTGTGTTCATATGGTATGAGGTGGCACAAAACATTGTGAGAGCGAATCAAGACAACTCGGCACCCAACGAGTGGCATTTCCAGATTGGTGAGCGCCCCCCATCCGTCGCTATGATTGAAGCGATTGCGTTCGTGACGAATCAAGACCCGCTTGACAGTGACCCAGTAGCAGACGTAATTGACCCAGATGCGATGGACCGATTGCTTGGCGGTGACGATACTGTGACGATCTCGTTCGTTTTCGAGGAGTACGATGTAGAGGTTGCGGGTTCTGGTGAGATCGTCATCTCTGGAGCGGATATGCTCCATACCGATCCTCCATCTGCAAACGAGGAAGTGGCGAAACTCCGTCTCCGGTTAAGCCATCTTTCCCTGTCTGAGTTAGAAAAGGAAGGGCTGGCTGTCTTGGACAGAAATGAGAACGTTGTGAGGAAGGGAGAGAATTTTGATCCGGCGCTAGTTGAGCAACGCAGTGACTAACTGCTGTGACATTCCCAGCCATATCGACACACAAACTTGTTTTATTCTGTACTCTAACTGAAGCCACGTGCAATGCGGCTATAGCCGTTAGCCCGCTTTCGGAACTGTGACACTGAAAATCGTCCCGACAGGCTCGTTGTCATATATCTCGATTACCCCGCCGTAAGATTCTACGAGCGTCTTGACCAGATACAAGCCGAGCCCGGTGCCGGAGCTGTCGAGGCCCGTTTCACCCTTCCCAAATATGGTCTCCTTCTCTGTATCCGGGATTCCGGGTCCGTTATCCGCAATCTGGACCAGAACAGAGTCTGTCCGTTCACGTGCCGAGATATCCACCTCCGGGACCTCCTTGTCATTGTGCTGGATCGCGTTCTTCAGAAGATTGCGAAAGACCGCCTCGAGCATATCGTTTGCCTGAACCGGTGTCTCCGGCACGGCCGCAGTAGGCGTGACCACGGCGGCCGGGTAGGTATTCTGTACTTCTTCGACTGCGCTGGAAAGCGACGGGCCAAGAGGAGTCGGAGCGATATTTTCAGTATCTGAGAGCATCACTTTTGCCATTTGCCGAGCAGTCGTCGTAATTTCGACAGCGTGTTCTGCGTTTTCTAAGACAATATCTAGGTGTTCTTGAATAGAGTCGGACTCCGATTGGTCGGCAGCTAACTCTGCATATGCCATTATCAATTGGATGTCGTTGCGGATGTCGTGGCGAAGCACCTGATTAAGGATTTCGAGATTATCCCGTTGTTCCCGTATCTGCCGTTCGTACGCTTTCCGGTCAGAGATGTTCCGGACTAATGCGTGCAAACGTGGTTCTCCACGATGATCGAATCGGCTAAGCTTGACCTCTGCGGGGAACTCAGTCCCGTCGGGGCGTCGATGTACCCACTCGAACAAGGCGGTCCCTGTCTCGAAAGCGGTCTCGATGTGCTCTTGGGCTGCTTCCTCCGAGTCTCTCCCGTCCGGTTGCGTTGGCGGTGCAAGATCCCACGGAGTATACTCAGCAAACGTATCTAAAGACTCGATGTGGAATAGGTCCAAGGTGTGTTCGTTGCAATCAAAAAATCCCTGCCTGTCCAGTAACATGAGAGCGTCCTGAGTGCTCTCGAAGAGGTTCCGGTATTTGGCCTCGCTTTCTGTGAGTTCGCGTTCTCGTTCTTTCCGCTCGGTGATGTCTCTGACGAGGGAGTGCAGGACTGGCCGGCCGTTGTCTTCAAACCGGGTCAACTTCACCTCGGCTGGAAATGTCGTCCCGCCTACGGTCTGATGGGTGTATTCGAAGAACGCACCGCTCTGCTGAAATGCCGTTTCGATGTGTGCCTGTGCGATCTCTTTCGAGTTGGCGCCATCAGGTTGGGTTGGCGGTGCAAGGTCCCACGGTGCATACGTGAGTGCCTCTTTTTTTGAATTGAGGCCGAAGAGTTCGACTGCGCGTGTATTGCAGTCAAAATACCCGTCACGGTCGAACAACAACAGCGCATCACGACTGTTCTCAAACAGAGCACGATACCTCGATTGGTTGGGTTTGTCATTACTGCTCATATACGATCTTGATGAGTGGTAATTGTAGCCGTGGTATACTCAATAAACGAAGGTACATTCTAATAATTTGTACGGCTCATCACGCTCTCGGGCATGACAATACAATTGAGTTAGGGCCTGATAGAGAGAAGCCCTATATATAGTCCGTTCGCTGTTGTATTTCTTTTCCAATACCAGCATTGGGCGAGCAGGACGGGCACGCAAGAACGACGCCGTCCTTGTCGCCGAACACTCGTGCGAACTGAGCAGAAATATGCCCGCCACAAGTAGCACAATCAGGCATAGGTATCAGTAGAACTCCCGAACGAGATCCGTTGCATTGTCCGGCGCTCTGTCGGGTATGACAGCCATATTCTCTGAGAGCCCTTCACGCTCTTCGTAGGCAACCGAGTGTTCGTCCTGATAGAGTACACCCTGGTACTCTTTATCTCCATCCATAATGGCGTCCGCAGCGTCATCGTAAGCCGTCGGATCGTGATCTGCCTCGGCGAGATCGACAATCGTGTCTCGGAAGTAGTCGTAGGTATCGACGTCGTTGAACGTCACACAGGGGCTGTAGACGTTGACGAAGCCGAACCCGTCGTGTTCGACGGCTTTCTGAACGATCTCGGTGTGGCGCTGGCTGTCTGAACTGAACGACTGGGCAATGAACGTCCCGCCAGCAGCCAGCGCGAGCGCGAGTGGGTTGACCGGCGGCTGTTTCGGCCCCTCGGGCGTCGTCGAGGTTTCGAAGTCCTCACGCGATGTCGGCGAGGCTTGTCCCTTCGTGAGGCCGTAGATGCGGTTGTCCATCACGATATATGTCATATCGACGTTGCGGCGGACGGCGTGGATGAAATGGCCAGCGCCAATCGAGTAGCCATCTCCGTCGCCGCCGGCGACCATCACTTCGAGGTTCGGATTCGCCAGCTTCGCCCCGATTCCCACGGGAAGGGCGCGACCGTGGATGCCGTGGAGCGCGTAGCTGTGCATGTAGGTCCCGATCTTCCCGGAACAGCCAATACCCGCGACGACGAACGTGTTGTCCGGGTCGTTCCCGGTGTTCGCGAGCGCTTTCATCATCCCGTTCATTGTGCCGAAGTCACCGCAACCGGGACACCACGTTGGCTGCTTATCGGATTTGAAGTCGGTGAATCTGATGTCAGTGCTCATCTTCTTACTGGCCGCTTCCGACCGTACGCCAGCGTTCATGCTTCGAGCCGATGCTCGCTGGTGTCGGTCGTTGGGTAATCTGGTTTGGTATCATGCTTTCGAGTTCGTGACTGTCGCAATCTCGATGTCTGTTATTCCCTGTGCTTCGATTTCGGCTCTCACTGCTGGTGGGAGCGTTTCCAGTGTCTCGTCAACTTGTGGGTTAATCGACACACCGTCAACTTTGATCGCAACTAGTTTCCCACGGCGACCGTGTGCAGCGACTTCGAATTCGAACGGTCGGCCACGTTCATCGGCGCTGTGGACCCAGACTTTCGCGAGCCCGTTTGCACTCTCCCAGTGAACGCTGTTGACGACGGTAAGAGAGCCAGCCGGCGGGACGCACGACGACCCACATGCTGGGCACTGACCGGGATGTGGACTCTTACCAAGATAGGTATACTCTGCCCCGCACCGGTAGCACTGAAGTTGTAGGGTCATAAGCGGTTCCTCAATCACCCCTCACAAGCGCCCCGCTCGTCCGGGATCGACATCGATGGCGTCGACGGGACACACGTCAACACACAGCATGCAGTCGATACACTGTGTCTCGTTTATCGGATCGGCTTTGATGTCGCTCTCGGGATGGCCAGGTGTATCTGTCCATTCGAACACGTCAACGGGACAGTCCTCGAGGCAGGCACCGTCGGCGATGCAGATATCGAAGTCGACAGCCACGTGTGTGCCGTGGATTCCTAGCTGTTCCGGTTCGTCGACCGGCCCCCAGACTCGGTGCCCCTCGTGTTGCTCGGCGACATCGCGGTTCGCTTCGAAGTTTGGATCGATAGCCATAAGATATCCTTGATAAGAGTGGCGTAGTCCAGACGAACTACTATCCGAGCGAGCCCTCCATCTCGAGTTCGACGAGTCGGTTGAGTTCAACCGCGTACTCGATTGGCAACTCTTCGGTGATAGGCTCGATGAAGCCCGAGACGATCATCTGTTTGGCGTCGTCGTCGTCCAGTCCGCGCGACTGGAGGTAGAAGACGTCCTCGTCGCCGATTTTGCCGACGGTCGCCTCGTGAGCGACGTCTACCGTCGACTCGTTGATCTCCATGTACGGCATCGTGTCGGACGTCGACTCGTTGTCGAACATCAGCGCGTCACACTCAACCGACGTTGAGGAGTTCTCCGCGCCGTCGGCGATATGGACCAGCCCACGGTAGTTGGTGCGGCCGCCGTCTTTCGAGATCGACTTCGACTCGATGGTCGATTTCGTTTTCGGCGCGTTGTGGTACACCTTAGCGCCGGTGTCGATGTTCTGGCCCTCACCGGCGAACGCGATAGTAATGTGGTTATCGGTCGCGCCCGGACCCTTCAGAATCGTCGATGGATATAGCATCGTTGCCTTCGAGCCCATTGACCCGGAAATCCACTCCATGGTCGCATCTTTCTCAGCGATCGCACGCTTTGTGTTGAGGTTGTAGGTGTTCTTTGACCAGTTTTGTACCGTCGAGTACTGGACGTGCGCGTTCTCCTTCACGATCACCTCGACTCCACCCGAGTGCAGATTGAACGCCGAGTACTTCGGGGCCGAGCAGCCCTCGATATAGTGAACCTCAGAGTTTGGCTCCGCGATGATGAGCGTGTGTTCGAACTGCCCCATCCCCTCTGAATTCATCCGGAAATACGCCTGGACGGGCATCTCGACCGTAACATCTTCGGGAACGTAGACGAACGAACCGCCGGACCAGATAGCACCGTGTAGCGCCGCGAACTTGTTGTCGCTCGGCGGCACGCACTTGGTCATAAAGTACTCCTTGACGATTTCTTCGTGTTCCTGAACAGCCTCATCCATGTTACAGAAGATGACGCCCTTCTCTTCCCAGCGCTCCTGCATGTTCTGGTAGACGACCTCGGACTCGTACTGGGCGCCTACGCCGGAGAGCGCATTCTTTTCGGCTTCCGGGATACCGAGCTTGTCGAATGTATCCTTGATGTCCTCGGGCAACTCTTCCCAGTCGTCGACGCCGGCGCGGACGTCGACGTCGGGGCGGATGTACGGCACGATTTCATTGACATCGACCTCGGAGAGGTCAGGCTGTCCCGGCCAATCAGCCGGCATCGGCATCTCTTGCCAGAGGTTCAACGCACGTAGTCGTCGCTTCAACATCCACTCAGGCTCGTCTTTATCCTCAGAAATGAGCCGTATCGTCTCCTCTGTCAGTCCCTGGTCGGCCTTGAACGCAGCTGCTTCCTCTTTTTTGAAATCGAATCGGTCTTCAGTGTCGGTCTCGCGGAGGTGCTCTTGATCGGAACTCATCAATCGAGGTTTGTAGTATGAGAGAATAAAGCTAGGGTCCCTAAACTACAATTTGTAACTACAATAGGTTTCTTACATAGTCTATAGGAACTATTTGTGGTCACAAAAGTTTACTGTTGGTGAAATAAAACGGGAGGTATGAACCACCGGACTCGCGAGACGACTGCCCCACCCTCAGAGTCAAAAACAGAGCAAGCACAGGAGCAGCGATGCCCTGAGTGTGGTGAAGAAGTACTTGCAGAGGGTGACACGGGTGAGAAGGCGTGTACTGCCTGCGGATTGGTCCTTGATGAGCAACGTATCGACCGCGGTCCGGAGTGGCGGGCCTTCGATTCGGCTGAAAAGGCGGCGAAATCACGCGTTGGCGCGCCGACGACACAAATGATGCACAATAAAGGGCTTTCGACCAATATTGGCTGGCAGAATAAAGATACATACGGAAATCTAGTGTCGCCACGAAAGCGCCAGCGACTCCAGCGACTACGGACGTGGAACGAACGCTTCCGAACACGGGATTCGAAAGAGCGCAACCTCAAGCATGCACTCGGCGAGATTGAGCGGATGGCCTCTGCGTTGGGGGTACACAAGCCGACACGCGAGAGTGCAAGCGTGATGTACCGACGCGCGTTAGAGGAAGGTCTCCTCCCAGGGCGTTCGATCGAGGGGGTTGCAACCGCGGTTCTGTATGCCGCGGCACGGCTTGATGGAGTTGCGCGGACGATTGACGAAATCGCTGTCGTCAGCCGTGTCGACTCGCTGGAGATCAAACGCACCTACAAATACGTCGTTCGGGAACTCGACGTACAGATTCCGCCGACGGATCCAATAGAATACGTTGGTCGTATCGTCTCCGAACTGGATTGTAGCGATGACACGACGCGACAAGCCCGCCAACTGATCGAAGCGGCCACGGCTCATGGTGTCCACAGTGGCAAAAGCCCAGTCGGTATTGCTGCGAGTGCCGTCTATGCGGCGGGGAAGCTCTGTGGTGAAAATATCACTCAAGACGATGTGTCCGAGGTTGCTGACGTCAGTAAGGTCACTATTCGGAACCGGTATCGTGAGGTCCTCAACGCCTACGAAGAGCGTCAAAATGGGTGAAGATTCTGGAGATATCCAGTGCTATGCCTGCGGGCACAGTTACTGGTATATTGGGAAAAAGGTACATTTAGGCCGCTGTCCGAAATGTGACTCATACTGTGTTAGTCCAGCGGGCGAGCTGTCGATAGTGGGTTCTAATGCGGCTACAGAACGATCGATTACGGAACTGATTGTATTGGCGATTGACCAGCGATGTCGGCACTACCTCTATCAGTGTGTGGATAACGAAGATGGTTGCAAGCTTACTGCGCTACACGTTGAAGGGCATATTGTCCGACCAACCAATGCGGACATCTCCATACCCGAAACGATAGCAGATGAAATAGAAGATTACAGACACGGTGCGAAAATAGAGCAGATATGAAATCTGTTGTGAAAATCTGCCCTGTTTAGCCTCGTATGCGCAGCCCATTACTCGTCTAGTAGTTCGTCGAAGACCTTCTGTTGTGCAGCCCGGAGGTGTTGTGTCATCGTTGCACGAGCGATACCGAGCGTCTGGGCTAATTCGGACGCGGACACCTGGCGGGGCCGCTCGAAGTACCCACGGAAGTACGCTTGGCGGAGGACAGATTCCTGTTTGTCAGTGAGGGAGGCGAGCGGGGACGATAGCTCCTCGGGTGATTCTCTCTCAGTGTTCCACAACGCGGTCATCGTGACGGTCTCGAACTGTTCTTTCAGCGTGTCAATGATCGTGGTCGCAGTAGCGTGGTCAGGCACTGCTGATATGAGGTGGACCGTCCCGTTGGTCGCGGTAATCTCCTCGACTCTTGCCGAATGAATCACCAGCGTAGCTTCGGGCGGGAAGACGGCGCTGTAGACGTCACAGCGAATACCAGCTGCGGTTTCGACTGGCGACTTCAGCTCGAACGTGCCCGATTCCTCAGCAGCCGCCTCAATTTCCTCAATCGAGCTATCTGCAATCATCGTCAGGTACTGCAGGGTTCCATCGTCTTGTCTGCGCGTCGAGAGCACACGAGCGCAGGTGGAGCCACCGAGGGTAGACGTGAGCTCGGCTAGAGGAAGTGACGGATCGGTTATCTCGAGTTCTACCCACTGGCTGGGGTCGCCGAGCAGTGACTGTGCCAATTCCTCGTTGTGTTGTGCGTGGCCGATTACGTCTGCGTACTCGGTGAGCGTTTTCCAGCGGCGTCCGGTTAACGGCGGATCGTTTGGGGTGAGATACACACAAAGCGTTCCGATTCGAACGTCGTCGTAGGTTATCGGGAGGGCAGCGGCAGTAGTAAATCCATGCTCACGCGCGAGTTCGGCCCAGCGCTCGGAGACGAGTTTGTACGCTGTGGGGACTCCCTCGCTGTCTTGGCTCTCGGGCACAGAAACGACAACCGGTTCGTCCCGAGAGAGGACTTGCGTTGCTGGATCAGCACTATCCGATCGAATGCCCGCCGAACCAGTTACTGCCTCGAGATACGCCTGACACCCTGTGACTGCTCGTGGAACGACCGCACGTTCCGAATCCGTGTCAACTGCGCCGATCCACGCGCCGGTATACTGATTCTCCTCGACCAGAATCCGACAGAACTGTCCCAAAAGCCCCTCAGACAGCGTCGTAGAGCGGAGCAGATCCAGTATCGCCGTCTTGCTCTGGTACTCCCGGCTCAACTGCCGCTGGAAGTTAGCGGAGGCGATGGCGTTCCGCACCCGGTTGCCAATCAGCGTTGCCTCGCTGTCGTCGTGATTCTTGATGATATAGTCGGTGACACCCCGACTGATCGCCTGACTCGCAATCTGTTCGTCACCCCTGCCTGTAACGAGGAGGAACGGGCAGTCCTGCGTCTCCTCTTGGACGTCCTCCAGCAAATCGAAGCCAGTCCCATCGCCCAGCTGATAATCACAGATGATGCAGCGCCATGGTTCCGCATCGAGCACCTCGCGTCCGGCTGTGAGACTATTCGCGATTGTCACCTCTAGCTTCGGCTCGGTGGTCTCGAGCAATCGAGCCGTCGCTCGGGCCCACTGCGGGTCGTCGTCCACGAGAAGTACCGGCATAGGGCCGAGTAGTGGCTCAGTTGCTACATCTCGCCCATCGGTTCGTCCGTTCACGGCTCTTGTTTCGGTTGTATCATAGACGTGAATATAAGCTGTATACCTTCAAGCGCTGGTATGTGACACCGCTCAGCCACTAACATGTACATTTTCGGTCTCGATTTCGGGTGGTCCTGTTTCGATGTGGACGTCGAATCGGGCCCCACCACTCGCACTCTCGGTCGCGGAGATCTCCCAGCCGTGGGCCTCGAAGATGGTGCGGACGATCGCAAGTCCGAGCCCCGACCCGGAGCCGGTACTCATACCGTAGTCGAAGATTTTCGCATCTTGTGTCGCAACGAATCCCGGCCCGTCGTCGGCAACGTAGAACCCCGATTCCGTTCGTCCGACAGTGACCGTCGACGCGCTTGTTTCACGCTGGACTGCGTTCGAGACGTCGGTCGGCGGCGTAGCAGACGCAGTCGACGAGTCCGGTCGATTCCTTGGCCACTCGGTAGGGACGTTACCGTGCATAACGACGTTCTCGAAGAGATTCTGAAAGGCCTGTTCGAGACGGGTGTCGTCACCGATGAGCTGGCGCGACGACACGATGTCGAGTTTCAATGGTCCGGTTTCGACAACGTCCCACGCCGACGCCGCGACGTCTGCCAGCTCGCAGTCTGTGGGGTCGCCGATCGATGCACTCTCGCGTGCCAGCGTCGGTAACTGGTCGGCAAAGGTGGTCAGACGGTCGTGGACCGCCTCCAGATCGTCAATGGTTTGGGCGGCTTCTGTGCCGGATACGCCCTCATCGAGACGGAGTAGCGTTGTCAGTTTATTCGCGGTCGATAGCGGCGTTTGAAAGTCGTGTGAGACAATGTGGGCGAGCCGTTCGAGCTGTTCGTTCTGCCGCTGTAATTCCAGCCGCTCCCGCCGGGTCGTCACGTCTTGGATTAACAGTACAACCCCGCTGGAGTGGATCTGTGAGCGGGTGACCTCGTAGACGCGATCGTTTTGCTTGACGGTGACCACCGGGTCGTCGATTGGGCGGCCTACGAACTCGTCAAGAACAGCCGCCGCTGATTCACCTGTGGCTACGTTTGGACGCTCAAGACCGAGATACTCCGTAGCAGTCGGATTACAGCGGATGATGGTATCGTCCTCGACGACGACGACACCGGCGTCCAGTTGGTCGAAGGCCTGATCGACTCCGAGGTTCCCTGTTGCGGGCAGCACGCTGAACCCTTCTGCGACCGCGAAAAAATACAAATAGGCCGCAGCGGCGAACGGTCCGACGACTCGTGGCAACGGAAGTGTTCGGGGGACAATGCCGACGATGCCGACCGTCGCAGCGAGGAAAAACACCAGCGCGGGAACGGCGAGCACGGCTGCGGTTCGCACTTTGACGACGCGCTGGGCGAGTGCGGCTCGAAATAAGAGGAGACTCCCCATCAACAACGCAGCGAGTGTCGATAGCAGAACGACCGAGCCGACCGCGTCGAAACGCGGGCTCGAACTCGGCGTCCCCCAAAGCGGTGCGACGCTCGGCTCGACGTATATGCCCGGAATAGCCGCCAATAGCAGTGGGAGCCCGACTATTCCCCCCATCACCGCCGCTTGCTGCCACCGCGAGACGTCCGCGAGATAGCCGAGATATCCGAGAACGAACAACACCCAGGTCGCCGTTGCTGCCGGGGCGAGCCCTGTCGTGAGTACCTGTATCCGTTCGATGAGTGCGACGCTGCGTGTGGTGAGGACGGCGATATCCGACAGTGAAAAGAGGATCATAAAGACAGCTCCGAACACGAAGTACCAGACGCCGGGCTTGTGGCGATTCCACCACGCCACGAGGGTGACGGCCACGTACGCGAAGAGATTCACGATGAGAACGAGGAGGACTGCTTGAACCTCGCTGATCATACAAGACGAAACGCAGTAGAGATATTATATAATTTCAGTTCGATTGTGCCGGTCAGCGTCTTAGGGCATGCCCCCCGGAGGGCTCACGGCTCGTCCCTTCGCCGCAGTGCCCACACGGCGACCACGACCAGCACAGCAGCTACCAGTAGGACGAGGAATCGTCCACCAGGGGCCGATCCGTCGGCTGTGTCGGAGGGCTCATCGGTGGCATCTTCGGCGTCCGCGGTCGATTGTACTCCCGCGTCTGTCGTGCGTTCGGACCCATCGGCATCGCTGTCTTCGACGGTGAACTCTCCCAACGATTCTCCTGCGACGGTAAGCGCCAGCCCATCGGCGTCGGGGACGGTCGCTCGCACGGTTGCCTCGACGGTCTCACCCGCCGGCACCGACACCTCGGTCTCTGCGAGGACGACACCGTCACCGCGCAGTCGAACCGTGTACGTCCCCGGCTCGGTCCCGATGTTCTCGACCGGGACGCTCGCGTCGATCACACCGGTCTCCACATCGGCTTGCTCGAGCGTTGGCCCTCCGAGGTCGAATATCGGGGCCTCTGTGCCGATCACGAACGTCGAGAAGCCCGGCGTGTCCGCCTCGAAGTAGTAGTACGCGTCGTCTTCGCCAACGCGCCGTGTCGACAGCGCGCGGTAGCCCTCCGGCTCCTCGCGGTACAGGGCGACACTCTCGGCGGTCGCGCCAGTGGCCGCCAAGTAGCTCTTGCGAACACGGAACCGGTGTGTCGCCGTCTCGAGGTCGTCCGAATCGAAGGTGTGTTCGACGGTGATAAAGCCGACGGGTCGAGCGGAAGTCGCCTCGACGAACCGTGTGCTCTCTTCGTCGAAGGCGTCCGTCGAGAGGTCCACCTCGCCGGATGACTCGCCCTCGCCACGATCCGTGTCCTCTCCGTCGGAAGGCTCGGCGTCGCCATCACTCGATTCGGCGGCCGTGGCGAAGACATCGACGTCGCGTGCGGTCACGGTAAGTTCGTAGTCGCCCTCCTCGCTGACGGTGAGCACGAGGCCGTCTGATTGGACGTTGCGGGGCGCCGACTCCCCAGATGGTGTCTCCTCGTTCTCCGTCGACGGCGCCTCCTCGTCTGTGGGTTGGCTAGCCGTCGGTCGGCGCTGTTCGGTGAAGTCGACGGCAATCTGCTCGCCAGCGTCGACGTTCCGCATCGAGACGACGAACCCGGTGGTCGAAGTCGGGGCCACATCGGACTCACCGTCCTGCGCTCCCGCGGCGTCGGGTTGTGCCATCGAGCGGACGCTCACGCTCGGACGACCGTTGTCGCCATCGTCGCTATCACTACCACCGCTGGTACTGGCGCCGTTGCCGCTGTTGTCATTACTGTCGCTGCTTTCCTCGTTGCTTTGACCGCTGTCGCGATCGTCGTTGCCATCGCCGCCCGCCCCGGGTGTGGGAGCAAGCTCGTGTATTCCCGGTGGCGGCGATTGGGTGTTGTTCCGCAGATACGGGTAGGAGCTGTGGGTCTCGTTGTCCACGACATCCCACGTGTGCTGGAAGTCGAAGCCGGCCAGACTCTCGTTGGCCTTGAGTTGGCTGGTGTTGAGACCGGTGCCGGCCTCCGAGGACGATTGGGCCGTCGTCTCGGTGTCCCAGTAGGCGCTCTCGACCGTCGGCGACGCCTGCGTCGTGCCTATCAGACCGCCGACATCGGTTCCCCCGGAGACTGTCCCGGCGGCATACGCCTCGGTTACGTTGGCGTTCGCTCCGGTGTGATTGCCGACGAGTCCGCCGACGGCCGTGTCGCCGGTGACGTTGCCGACCGCGTAGCTGTGGACGACCGTCTCGTTGCGGGTCGTTCCGACCAAGCCGCCCACGGACGTGGTACCCTCAACGGTCGCATTGGCGCTTGCGTCGGTTATTTGCCCGCCAACAGCGACTCCGGCGAGGCCCCCGACATAGCTATCGCCAGTTACCGTTCCGTTTGCCGAAGAGGTATTTAATACGCTATTGAAATTTTGGCCAGCGAGCCCTCCCACGAACTCGTCCCCTGTTACATCGCCACTCACAGAGGACTGTTCGATAGTAGCGGTCTTTCCTCTCGCAAAATTGACACCGACGAGTCCACCGACGGATTGGGAACCAGATACGTTTCCGTTCGCACTCGAGTACTTGATCGTACCACCGTTAATTCCAACGAGACCGCCGACGGTCTTTGTACCACTAGTTGTCACGTCAGCGGTCGCTCTTCTGACCGTACCCGTGTTCTCACCGACAAGACCACCACTGTTTGAATACCCCTCAGAGGTGGACCTGACTGTTCCACCTACCGAGATGTTACGAAGTGTGCCGCCGTTAGTCCCGGCAACTCCGCCGACATGGAGCTCTGCGGTGATGTTCACGTCTACAACTGTAAGATTATATATGTCTCCGCCTTCGCCAACATAAGAGAATAGTCCAACATAATTTAAGTTCCTATTTATATATAAGTTCGAGATAGTTCGGTTGCGTCCGTCGAACGTTCCGACAAATCGCTGCTCGCTGCTTCCGATCGGCTCGAACCCCTTCTCGTCGTTCGCACTCGCATTAGCCACCTCGTCGTAGCCTGTCGTATTCGAATCAAGATCGGCAACAAGCGTGTAGTTCGCACCCGGGAGCCGACTTACGTTGTCAAGATGATACCAGTTTTTGATCTCGAACGGAGACGATTCAGATCCAGTGCCGCCAGCAAACGGACTCTCAAGCCCCGGTGGCGGCGATTGGGTGTTGTTCCGCAGATACGGGTAGGAAACTGCCGCCCCACTGCGGATATCCCACGTGTTCTGGAAGTCGAAGCCGGTCGCGTTTGTCTTCGCATTGTCGCCCTTCAACCCGACAGTGAGAAGCGATTGCGCTCCAGCGCCAGCCGAAGAGGTCCGCTCGGTGGTCTGGTTGTCCCAGTACGTGTTTTGCACCGTTGGCGAGTTGTGGACTGTGCCGATCAGACCGCCAGCAGCAGGTTCGTCGGCGACAGCACCGACCGCGTACGAGAGGGTGACGTTACCGCCGGAAACGTTCCCAACGAGGCCACCGAGCGATGCATTGCCGTCGACGCTCCCGGTCGCGTAGGCGTTCGTGATGTTGGTCCGTATTGCTTTACCTGCGAGTCCGCCCACGGATTGGTTGCCAGTGACGTCACCGGTCGCGTAGGACTCGTTGATCTGTGCTGGCTCATCGGAGAACTCCGAGTCTTGTAGCAAACCGACCAGCCCGCCAACATGGCTCCCAGCGGCAGTCACGTTTCCTGTAGCGGCGGAGGCGGAGATTGTGCCGGCAGGCATTTCTCCGATTAGCCCCCCTGCGTAACTACTGCCGGCTGTAGCGGTGCTGGTCACGTCCCCAGTCGCCGTGGCATCAGTAATAGTCGGTTGGTAAAGTTCACCGGCCAAGCCGCCGACGTATTGGGTTCCCTCGACGTCGCCGCTTGCGGTGGCGTTGGTAAGCTCAATTCCACTACGGACATCACCAACGAGCCCACCGACTTCTTTATTACCCGTCACATGTCCCGTTGCGCGTATGTTTTCCAACGTTTTTGGACGCGCAGAGAAGCCGATAAGTCCACCAACGTCATCACCTGTCGCAGTGACCTGACCCGTCGCAGTTGCGTTAACAATCAGCTCGCTACGGCCCACATCCCGCCCGATAAGCCCACCAACGTCGCCCTCTCCACTAACATTACCACGTGCGATAGCATCGGTGAGACTCTCTCCATTGTTTTCGCCGATGAGCCCACCGACGCGGTTTGCATCAGGCACATAAACGTCACCACTTGCACTGACGTTGGTCAGCGTGGTGAACTGGTTCTTGCCGATGAATCCCCCCGCGAGGGCTGTAGAACGTGAATACCCTTCTGTTACGTTCACATCGCCGCGGGCAACTGAGTCGATGACGGTGCCGCTTCCGCTCGCGCTGAGCCCGACGAATCCTCCGATTTTCGTGCCACTGGCAGTCACGTTGCCCGTTGCGGAGGCATTGCGAATGACCGTGTCTGGACTGTATGCAACTTTTCCTATGAGTCCCCCGACGTTACTCGTGCCCGAGACGGCTCCGGACGAAGTCACGTTCGTGATGTTTCCGCTACGATGGATACCGACCAGTCCGCCGACGTTTTCACCATCGGTCGTGACGTTGCCAGTTGCAAACGAATCAGCGATTCTCTCGCCAGAGCTGTCGCCAACGAGCCCGCCGACAACTGCCCAACTCGCGCTACTGGAAACATCACCGGTTGCGTACGAGTTGAGGATCTTCCCCCCCTCGTCTACGTCACCGATTAGTCCACCGACTGCTTCTTCGTCACCAGTGACATTGCCAGAGGCGGTTGCATTCTGCACTACCGATTCGGAACTATCACCGATCAGCCCGCCGACATCAGTGGTACCAGTGACACTCCCAGACGCCGTGACGTCTCTCACCGTTCCAGAACTCACACCGATCAACCCACCGGCTTCAGTGTCACCAGTGACGTTCCCAGAGGCAGTTGCATTCCGCACTACCGATGCATCATCATCACCGATCAGCCCCCCGACTTCATCGTCGCCAGTGACAGTTCCGGAAGCAGCTACATTCGTTACCAATCCAGAATTATTACCGACTAGGCCACCGATTTCATCATATTCTCCTGAAACGTTTCCAGACGCCGTAGCGTTTGTAACTGTGACTGAGTTATCACCAACTAGCCCGCCGACATCATTAGCTTCGCCCGAGACGTCCCCGAACGCAGTTACATTCGCCAGTTCCCCACTGGCAGTATACCCGATCAGCCCACCGACATCATTATCGGAACCTGAGACAGTCCCGGCAGCAGTCGCGTTCGTCACGACTCCCTCACTGTAGCCGATCAATCCGCCAACGTCACCAGAACCAGTGACGTTGCCGCTCGCCATGGAGTTCTTGATACTACTGTCACCGTAGATATCGCCAACGAGTCCACCGGCCCAAGATCCCGATGCATTCACTGATCCGGTCGCAACAGACTCTCGTATCGCAGCGTTGGACCACCCCTGTCCGACCAATCCACCGACAGAGTTGGTCGCGTTCACGGTTACAGAGCCATGCGAGTCGGATATAACGCCACTATCCGCGTATCCGACCACCCCGCCAACGTACTCGTCACCAGTGACGTTCCCAGAGGCCGTCACGTTCGTCACCGATCCGGCACTGTCTCCGACTACGACGCCGACCTCATCTCCCCCGGTGACTTCCGCCGCTTCCAACGTGGCGTTTCGTACCTCCCCATCGGTGCCGACGTGACCGAAGAGGCCAATACCTTCCGTCTGCGGTCGGTCGATTACGAGCTCCGAAATCGTCGAGTCGTTTCCGTCGAACGTGCCGGTGAACGGCTGGCTGGAGTTCCCGATCGGCTCGAACCCCTTCTCATCGTTCCACCCGCTCGTCGCCGAGGCGTCGACGTCGGAGACGAGTTCGTAGTGCGCATCAAGATCTTGGTTGATGCACTGGAGTTTCGCCAGCGAGTCGATTTCGTATGGATCATCAGTGGACCCGTCACCGCTGTACTCTACCACTGCGCAATTGACCCCTTCCCGAATGGTCACTGTCGCAGTATCGGTTATCGATTCGTCCGCTGAAAAGGTTAGATCGTAGGTCCCAGCCGTTTCCTCGGTGAACGTAAACGTAGCTTGACCGTTCGAATCGGTCGTTTCCGTGTCGTCAGTGGCGATCCCAGAGAGTCCGTCTGTGGCGTCGACAGAGATGGACATCGACTCGAGGCGGTTACCGAACTCGTCGGTAGCGACGACGGTCACTCCGCCGGTCTCATTTACTACCGCAGTCACGTCCGTTGCATCGATACCGGCGATCGACGACTCTCCGACGGCAGCGGCTTCCCACTGAAACACCGGATAGTCGCCGGCGACGCTCTGCCACGTTCCAGCCCAGTCGAAATCCATATTCTCCTCGGCGGTGACGCCCTGCATCTCGGCTGTGGATAGTGGGGTAACGACACCATCAGGTTCGTATCCCCCGACGGCATCGTTTGGACCCTTGTCGGTGTCCCAGTACACGTCTTCGAACTTTGAGGGGGCGTTCCCGCCTCCAACGATCGAACCGGCCACGTCTCCACTGACAGACCCAACAGTGTAGACGTTCGTGAAGTCGGATGGATTACCACTGTTTCCGACGAGACCCCCAGCAACGGCTTCATCTCCGTACACCCGTCCTAGCTCATCTCCTTTCGCTTCCACCGTCGCTCTGACGTAACTCGTGCTCACCGCCGTCGCCTCCGACGAGCGACCGAGGATTCCACCGACCTCGTCGGAGCCAACGACTGTGCCGATGAACACGATCTGGTCCTCGAGGGTGATGTCAAGCCCGTGCCCCACGACACCGGCCGTATCGAGTTCGCCGGTTACGATCCCGTTGACCGAGACGTTCCCGACGAATCCATCCTTGGTATTGATTTTATCGGATACTAGCTGTCCGGCCAATCCGCCGGTATTCTCGCCACCAGTGATGTTCACTGACGCGAGCCGCAGGTTTGTGAACCGTGCTTCGTCAGCAGCGGCAAACAGCCCCACTCCGTTCGTATCAGGGCGGTCAATTGTGAGCCCGGACACGGTGTGACTGTTACCGTCGAACGTCCCGGTGAATTGCTGGCCAGAACATTCCTCCCACGGATCCGCCTCACCCACTTCGGTGCAGCTACCGATCGGCTCAAATCCCTTCTCGTCGTTCCACCCGCTCGTCGCCGAGGCATCGACGTCGGAGACGAGTTCGTAGTGTGCATCGAGATCTTTCTCGATACACTGCAACTGGCTCACGTTCTCGATCTCGTAGGGATCGTCTGCGCTACCGTTACCGCCAGAAAACGACACCGCGGAACACGTCGGTGCCGTGTCCTGTGCCGCCGCGACACCCACGAGTCCACTGCTCGTGAGGCCCACGACGGCGACGAGGACGACAGCGAGCCACACCAGCGAGCGTCTCACGCCGACTCACCCTCCCGAGTCGTTCGACCACCGAGGACACGTTCTCCGTGTCGATGCGGAGACGCACCCACTGTAGAGGATATTCCCCCGTATCGAGAGTTCGCCGCCCGGTTCCCTGCCGTCAGCACGTCGATGGGAGGTCGACTCGTTGTCGATCCGACGCCACTCCCGATCCGGCGTGCCGAAAGACTGCGTCCGTAGGCACTCATACGGGGTTGATGTGGATGCGGGGGTAAAGGCAGGATACCAGCACTCGGTGGTATGCCGAGCTACCGGACCCGAACTCCATTCGACAGGTGGAGCAAGCCAGGTGCCTCGGAGGCTGACCCCAGGGCGGTTCACGTCATTCGCGTCATTCGCGAACGGTAGCGTGCGTACAGATACGTCGGCTGCAGATACGTCGGCTGCATCTCACCACTGCCGCGATGATCTTTGTGTCTCAAAACGCTACGAAGCGAATCAATTACAGCAGACGAGTGATGAATGACAGTGTGTATAAGACCCTCCCAGAATGCAAATGGCGTGGGTGCGTACTGCGTTGAGTGAGAATTGATCTATCGCCGGCGACAACCCTTGCCGCGGAGTGTCGGCAACCACTCCGCCCAGAAGTGAGGACAGTTATGCCCGATCGATGGTCTGTCCTGTCCGATTAGACAGAGCAGATATATCGAAGTCAACAGCCAGGAGTTCCGTTAATGAGAATAAACGGATCGCGCTCGCGATTGTAGTCGGCGACACCGCCGCCGATAGCCTCGATGAGTCGGCGATGGACTTCTCTGGCCGTTCGTCCCTCGTCTGCGTTCAAGCAGTGGACCCCGCCCAAATTCTTCCAGAAATCACCGTCAAGCCAAAAGAGTGTCTCGTCGTCCGACTGATGAATGATTTCGCCGTTATCAGTGAGTCTCCCGCTGGCGAGTTGGCTACCCGAGAGCTGGGCTCGTGCCAGCACCGCCACAAGCTGCCGGCGTGAAATGGGTGCATGAACAGCAACATCGTCGATCAAACTCCCAAAGTAAGCTTCGACAATATCAATCGTTTGGGAGAACTCATTGAGCGTAACGGAATCTAACGGTATAGTATTCCTTGGTAGTTCTCGAGTATGTCCAGATCGTGAGTCAGTAAGTAATAGATCAGATGCGAAGTTGACCTCAATACTATCCGCTGTTCGACAGTACTGTGTTCTATCCCTGCTCTCGTCGGCAGTGACCTCTTCTAAATACATATTCTCAGAGAGTTCCTTCACACGTCTGTAACAGGTGGCAATCGGAATATCTAGCTCTTGACTCAGCCAGCTAACTGATCGCGGTTCCCTTGCCGCCCGCAGTATATCAACGCTGTATTTCCGCCCGAGGACCTCAACTGCTTCCGTCGACATCTTGTTATTACGATTGATTCTCAAGGCTGAATAGTTGTACCCTATATCTATCGAACTAATTCTATTGGGGCCGATATGAAATGGTTCTCTAATCGAAAACATAATACAGCGGAACAACAAAATCGGATGTATGAGCGATGGAGACGCGTATACGGAACACACACCTGCGGGACTTCTTGAGTTGTCTTCGGAACTGAATCAAGCTGGTTCTATTGAGGACGTCTCTGTCGTTGCGGTCCGAATGTTGGATCTCAATTTTGATGCGCCTCTTTCGGCGATCTGGGAATACGATGAGGAAGGAAACGAACTCCGCCCAATCGCCGAATCAACTGAGGCACAAGAGGTGATCGGCGATGCACCTATCCTTCCACTTGATTCTCTCGCCGGGCGTGTGTACAGACAGAATCGTCCGGAAGCGTTCGACGATGTCCACGAGGCCGATGGCACGTATAATTCATACGGTTTGGGTAAGTAATTTACCAGACCACACACTATGGACGGTAATGAGTAGGCTTGACGATATCACAGTTGAGGAGCTCCAAGATCTGAAGGAGGAAATAGACGAAGGGAAGCCGCGAGAACGTGTTCTCGCGGCGATTGGGCGCAAGCAGGGCGATTATTTGTATACGCTGGCTGACCGTCACGGCGTTGTCGAGAAGACGATCCGTAACTGGCTCGATCAGTTTGAGGAACAACCGCTTGAGCAGGCTCCCTTTGATGCTCCTCGGCCGGGAGGGCCAGCTAAGATTGAAGCCGAAGAACGCGAACAGTTGTTCGAAGAATTGCAACAGCCACCGACTGAATTTGGCTACGAACAGCAAGCGTGGTTTCCAAAGCTCCTGCTTCACTACGTCAAAGAGGAGTACGATGTTGAGTACAGTAAGGCATACGCGTACGAGCTGTTGGAAAAGGCCGGGCTGTCCTTGCGGACAGCACGGCCACGTCATCACGAAGCTGACCCAGAAGAGAAGGCAGAGTTCGAAGGGACAGTCGAAAAAAACGGCCTGAGTTGAGCGAAAAAACGGTTGCTGTCGTCGATCAGTTCACTAAGCACGTTGGTACTGTTCAGCGAAATGGTTGGTTCCCAATCGGCTCGAACCCAACGATAGAGACAGCCAGCTCTTGGGATTCGGTGACAGTACTTGGTGCTGTCACCGACGACGGTGAGAGTTTCTACACTTGGACGGAAGAGAACCTCACACGACACCACGGAATTCGGTTGTTAGAAGCACTAAAAGAGCGATTTGGCGAAGAATTAGTAGTCTTCTTGGATCGGGCGAGTTACTTCTACGCGAGAGATCTCTGGGAACATGTGAGCGGAGAGCGCGAGACCGAAACTGTCGGAGACAGTTCGGTCTTGTGCGTACGTGGAGATGACCTCGAAGTCTGGTATTTCCCGCCGAAACTCCCTGAATTGAACGCTGTCGAAGGATGCTGGGATCAACTGCAAGAATGGTTCAAGTACCGGCTGATTCCAGACCTCGAAACGCTGGAGGAGTATATTCCACGAGGAGCGAAAGCGGTTAGCGAGCCAGATATTTGGCCGTATCTAACTGGTAATGATTCGTCCTAATCAGTATCAGACACCCCGATTCGGAGCGAAATTCTTGTGCCAATCTCAGATTTCGGCGTCTTGAGTGTCGGAGCCACCGAAGTGGATGCGTTTACCGAGAAAGACTCAGAACTGGCAAAACTCGTTGCCTCGAATCTTGAAGCTGCAATCTCACGAATCCAACGACACGAGGAGCTACAGGCTGAACGCGATTGGACACACACGTTGTTTGAAGGCTCCAACGATGCCATTTTTATTAGTGATTCAGATGCGAATTTCGTCCAAGTAAATCAGGCTGCTTGCGAGTTAACTGGCTATGAGCGAGAGGAACTCCTCTCGATGCGTATTCCCGATCTTCACGAAGAGATCGACTTACATGCCTATCGGGACTACCACGACCAAATTTTAGCCGGCGAACCAGCAACCACTGAAGCGAAACTGCTTCGGAGCGACGACAGTAAAATCGATGTGGAGTTCTCGAACCGTCGGATTGAACGCGGTGGGGCGGCCTATATGCACACCGTTGCGAGAGATGTGACGGAACAGCGGGAACGCCGACGTCGTCTGGAGTCATTTAAATCGGCTATCGAGAACGCGAGTGATGGGATTGCTATTTTGGAGAACGAGGAATACACGTACGTTGATCAAACGCATGCCGACATATACGGGTTCGAGGACAAAAACGAGTTACTCGGGCAAACCTGGCATGAGTTGTACACCGATCCCGTCGAGGTCGAGCGCATAGAGGATGAGGCGCTTTCAGCCCTCTGGTCCGATGGAGAGTGGAGAGGTACTGTAACTGCATCTCCAGAAGGCAAGGGAGAATTTCCGACCGAACTATCGCTGACACGCTTGGAAGACGATCGAATCGTCTGTGTTGTCCGTGACGTGTCTGAAAAATATCGGCGTCAAGCGGAACTTCGGGAGAACGAGCGGCGTTTCGAGTCGGTGTTCGAAGATCCTGAGATGCTGGTCGGATTACTGGAAACCACTGGTGAAGTGATCGATGTGAATGAAACAGCCCTGGAGTACGTTTCGCACGCTAAAGATGAGATGTTGGGGGAACCGATTTGGGAGGGGGAGTGGTGGTCACATTCTCAGACTCTACAGGACGATCTAAAAGACTGGATCGATCGAGCGGCGTCAGGCGAGTACGTCAGTTTCCAATCCGAATTCCCAACACCGGATGGTGAGATTCGGTTCTTTACTGGGACCATCCGCCCTGTTATAGGGGGATCAGGAGTCGAATCGCTCGTTATTTCCAGTCGTGATATTACGCCCCGTGAGCAGCGCCGTCGCGAATTAGAGACGTTCCAGCAGGCTGTCGAGGATGCGAAAGACGGCTTTGCTATTCTCAAGGATGGAGAATACACCTACATCGACGAGACACACGTGGATATGTATGGATTCGATGATACTGACCAACTCATCGGGAACTCCTGGCGGATGCTCTATGACGAAGATGAGGTAGAGCGTCTCGAGTCGGAAGCCTTCCCTGTTCTTGAGTCGGAGGGGCACTGGCGGGGCAAAGTAACCGGATCCCAACCGGACGGAACGACGTTCCCGGCCGAGATCTCTCTGACTATCATCGATGATGGTCCCCTCGTTTGTACTGTGCGCGATGAAACTGCAAGGCAGCAACGGGAACGTGAACTCGAACTCAAGGAGCAAGCGATCGACTCCTCGAATGTTGGGGTCATGATCACCGACCCACAGCGAGATGACAACCCGATCGAGTACGTAAATAAAGGATTCACCGACATTACTGGCTACCAGGAAGACGACGCTTTAGGTCGTAATCCACGTTTCCTCCAGGGACCCGAGACAGACCCAGAGGAACTATCGAAGCTTCGAGAGGCGATTGCGGCCGGTGAACCGGTAACAGTAGAGCTGAAAAACTACCGAAAAGACGGGAGTGAATACTGGAATCGATTGTCTGTCACGCCAGTCACTGATGCAGATGGGACGCTTTCGAAGTTTATTGGCATACAGCAGGACGTAACAGGTCGGAGGCGACGGACTCGGAGCCTGGCAGAACAGAACCGGAAACTCGAATTGGTTCTTTCTGGAACGGACACTGGTATTGCAGAGTGGAGTCTTGAGACGGATCAGATATCATTCGACGACACGCTTGTCGATTTACTTGGCCATGATCCGGACAAGTATGAAGACTTCATACAGATCGTCGCGCCAGAAGATAGAGATCGTGTTCGTGAGTCACTAGAACAAGTCGGGGAGATCAACGACTTGTCTGCGGATTTCAGAGTTATTGATGCCAACGAACAAATGCGATGGATACACACAGATGCTGTTCTGATACCCGATGACGAAACTGGAGAGAGACTTGTCGCGATTGCCACGGACATAACGGAGCAAAAACGACGGATTCGGCAGATTCAACAGGAGCGGAAGCGATTTGATATCCTCTCGGAAAGTCTCGAAGAATATGCCTTTGTACTTCTCGATGACGATGGACAGATCGACAGCTGGAACGATGGAGCAGCCGCCATATTTGGATATGACAAAGAAGCTGCAATTGGTATGCCAGCAGCAGAGTTACACCCTGAACAGGATCAAATACGTGGGATTGCTGATCGGTTATTAAAACAGGCATCACTCGCAGGAGAAAGTACTCACGAAGGAAAGAGAGTCCGTCAAGATGGATCGTCGTTTCCTGCAGAAGTCTCATATGCCCCCCTTCAAACTGAAGATGGAGTGTTCCTGGGATACGGGATGGTCATCAGAGATCTTACGAACCAGCGTCAACAGCGGCGTAGAACAGAGCGGTTCGTTGAGGAATCAGTCGACGTCGTGTCTATCTTAGATCGCGATGGGTGTTTCACCTATCTTAGTGGCTCTGCTGAACGGGTTCTTGGATATGATCCAACTCAGCTAAATCAAGAGAGTGTCTTTGATTATATCCATCCTGAGGATCGGGAACGTCTAATGGAAGCGTTTTTCGCCGCCGTGGAGGATCCCGATTCAAGTGTTCAGCTAGAGTTCCAAGCAAGGGATGCGGATGACGAGTGGATTACCGTAGAGGCACGTGGACGGAATCTCTTTGACGATGAAGCAATTGGTGGGTTTCTGCTATATATACGTGACATCAGTAATATACGAGAACAAACGAAAAAATTCGAATCCGTATTCAATCAAACGTTCCAATTGACGGGGCTGATGACCCAGAGTGGTGAAATCCTCGAGCTAAACGACCCCCTCAGGGAATTCGGCGGCATACGTATCGAGGAGAGCAGAGGCACACCACTCTGGGAGTGCCCTCTGTTCGCTCATTCGTCTGAAGTGCAAACTCAAATCAGACAGGCAGTTACTCAAGCATCTTCGGGTTCATTCGTTCGGTTCAACGTGGAAGCAGAAGGCGTTGATGGACTCGCCAACTTCGACTTCTCGGTCAAGCCGATCTCAAGCCAGCACGGGGAGCTTAGCTTCCTGGTATTCGAGGCACGAGATATCACAGCCCAGGAGCAACGTCGGCAACACGTCCAGGTCTTACACCGGATTATGCGGCACAATATCCGAAATGATCTGACGAAACTGAGAGGGTATGTCGATCTGCTTGCGTCGGACACAGAGACAGACACTCGTGAACAGCGCGCTGCGACGATCCGAGACATTCTCGACAAGTGGGAAAGAATGGCAAACAAGACCCAAGAGCTCCAGAATATACTCACGAGCGAGAGCGTTCTCGCTTCCCACCAGAGTGCTCAACAAATAGTTGAGGATATTCAAGACAAAAAAGAAGACGAACATGCTAATGCGAACATCACTATCACAGCCGACCACGATATAGAATCACAAATACCGAGTGAGCTTGATAAAGCGATTTCTGAGCTCGTTGAGAACGCCATCACAGCGAACGATACTGGGCATCCATCCGTACAGATCAGTGTCTCGCAAGCCGATGAACAGTGGGTAGAGGTTTGTGTTTCCGATACTGGGCCTGGACTCCCGGAAATGGAGAAAAATCTCCTCGAAACTGGCGAAGAAACGCCGCTAAGTCACGGGCAGGGACTCGGATTGTGGATGGTGCGGGCATTGGTGACTCGTGTCGGGGGGTCGATTTCAATTGAAACCTCGGGCGATGGGAGTGAGATCAGACTGGAAGTTCCCACCCGACCGACTCGAGAGGAGTCACAAAAACCGGGTATCGTGTCGTAAACTATGACCCAAAACGGAAACACAAAAATTCTGGTCGTCGAGGATGACCAAAATTTGGCTGAGTTGTATGCAGAGTGGCTCGCAGACCGCTATGTTGTCGAAAGCGCGTACTCTGGCGAAGAAGCCTTGGAAGCGTTCGATGCGACTGTCGATATCGTTCTTCTGGATCGGATGATGCCCGGGTTATCCGGCGGAGAGGTTCTCACGCGACTCAGACAATATGAGTCGAACTGTCAAGTGGTCATTGTCTCTGCGGTGACACCGGACTTCGATATCGTCAAAATGGGATTCGATGCGTATCTCGAAAAACCCGTTGAAGCTGACGACCTCGAAGACGTTATTTCCCAGATGCTCACTCGTGCAGAGTATAACGAGGATCTGCAAGAGTTGTTCTCGCTGATAGAACGCCAATCGACCTTGGAAGCCGTCATGGACGCAGATACCCTCGAAACGAGCCCGAAATACCAGACACTTACGGACCAAATCACAGAACTCGAGGATAAAGTCGAACGGTATCTCCAGAACCTGCCAGATAGGGATTTTCGAGTGGCTATTGAGCGCCTGCAACGAACAGCAGCAGAGCGCAGGGAACAACAGCAGTACCAGTCCCTCACTGAAGACGTACTGGACACATCAGAGGAAGGGGTCGTTGTAATTAATCGTGACGGACAGGTGGTGTGGGCTAACGAAACTACCGAAGAATTACTCGGAGTTGATAGAGACGATATCCAAGGGTCTGACTACAGTCGAATTGCTTCTGAATCGTACCAGGAATATCCCTCAGGTGAGCAAACACTGTGTGACCTCGTAACTCATTCTCTAGAGAATATGAATTCCGAAGTCGAAGCCATCGTCCGTATCCCTGAGACGGCTTCGAAAGAGCAGCAGTGGTTGGAGTACTGGAGCGGGCCGATTCAAACTGGTCTTTATGCAGGCGGGCGAATTGAACACTACCACAACATTACAGAGAGATACGCGTATGAACAACAGCTTGAGGATCTGCACGCGGTTTCCCGCGAGCTAATGACAGCGGACTCGGAACGTAGCATCGGTGAGACCGTAGCCACTGCCGCAATAAGTGAACTCGGATTCGAGTTTGCCGCGATATATACACGAGAAGAGCACACGGGACACTTGGTCCCACTAGCACACGCATCCACGGAGGATGGTACTGAAATCGAACTTCCTTCTATCTCTGAAGGAGACAAACCAGTCTGGACGACCTATGTGACTCGAACGGAACAGTTGAGCCCCGAAGACGAAGACGTTGCAGATACTCGGTCGAGCCAGTGGTTAGCAGAGGAGTTCTCGTCGTGGCGTCTCTACTCACTAGAAGCAGAGGGGGTTCTGTTGGTGGGGATGACCACGACGCCAGAGATTTCCTCAAGAAAGAACAAATTGGCAAAAACGTTAGCAGCGAACGCAGCAAGCGCATTCGAACGAACAGCACAAGAGGAGGCCCTTCGGGAACGCGACCAGCGGTTAAACGAGCAAAACGAACGGCTGACACGACTGGATCGCATCAACACACTGATACGGTCGATAAGTGCCACGGTTATCAGTGCAAATACACGAGACGAACTGGAGCAAGAGGTCTGTAATGCTCTAGCTCACCTGGATCTGGTTAGTGGGGCCTGGGTCGGAAAAAAAGATATTAATACGAATACGATCGAGGTCAGAGCCAAAACGGAGTCGCTCACATATCAAAAAGTGGGAGCGGACGACGGTTCAGCAGATGACAATAACCAACGGAGTAACTCTACATTGCCACCTGCTGAACGGGCATACAGGATTGGAGATTCGGTCGTGGAGAGCGACTTAATGACCGCTCGCTCCGAAACGGAGTGGGAACAAGACGCACTGAAGAATGGCACTAACTCGATTGTGGCTGTACCACTACAGAGCGAGGCTTCGATCCTTGGCGTATTAGAAGTCCACTCCAAACTGCCAAACGCTTTCGCTGAAGAAGAGGTGGCAGCCCTCACAGAGCTCGGTCAGATAATAGGTCACAGGATATCAGCACTCCGTCAAAAAGCAGCGCTTCTATCCGGTGGGGGCACAATCCTTGAGATCCAGTTTGAGGACGATACTGGCCTTGGAACTCTTGTTTCGGATATAGAGACGGATCTCGAAGTGTTGAATGTAGTGACTGATAGTCCACATAACCTCCTGTTCGCGCGATTGACCGGAGAAAACGTGACTCCCGAGGCGTTCGAAGCTGCTGGTTTCGATCCAGAGACGGTCATTTTGAGCGACTCTCGAAATGGTATCTACTGTAAAATCCCGGTGCGGAACAGCAGCTTTTGCGAGAAACTGACCGACCAAGGAGTTGCGATAAATCAAATCACAAACGCTTCCGAGTCCAACGAGATCGTGGTTTCAGTAACCGTGCCATTCACAGTCGACGTCGGAGAATATCTGAATTCACTCCGGGAAGACTACAGCGATCTCACCCTGTTATCCAAACTGGATAGTGAGCGGGGAGAAACCAATACCTCTCTCTCAGCACGTCTTGATGGAGCTCTTACCGCCCGGCAAAAAGAAGTCTTGCAGACGGCGCTCTACGCAGGGTATTTTAATTGGCCGCGGGATGCAGATTCAACGTCGATTGCCAAGACTCTCGATATCGCACAGTCAACGTTCAACCAGCATCTTCGAGCTGCTGAGTCTAATCTGCTGACGACTCTCTATCAGGATTCAACCGAGCCGTGACCTGCCTCAGTATCACGTTCTGCAGTACTCGGGCTGTCCTGCTTGTCGACATTCGGAGAACTGGCTCCAAATAGTGGTCCTTTCCATATAGGCATTGAATTTGGCAACCCGATATTAGAGGGTAGAAGACGTTTGATTGTAGAATATGTGGATTATGTATGGCCGAAAGCTCTCCGCACCGAGAGTCCAGACCCAAAGGATGGAGTACGGATTCGCTCATTATACGGGAATTTGACAGACCCGTTTGTGTCTCGGAGGCGGTTATTGAGACACTTATGGAAGCTGTCGAAGACTGGCCGGACCTCAACAGATCGCCTCCGGTATTCGAATTCGTGGATGCAGACAAGTTAGATGGCTTGTTCAAAACGCGTGCAGTCGACGAGACCAGCCATATGCCCTCTGTGGAGTTTCTCTTTCAGCACGCACTTGTGACGGTTCTGTATGGATCAACAGTGCGTGTCATCGTCGAACGAGATGCGTGAGTGAGAACAGATGACCCATTCCAGTACCGTTCTGATCGTCGAAGACGAAGAGAATCTCGCTGACTTGTTCGGTATTTGGCTACAGGAGCAGTTCGAGGTTCATGTGGCCTATTCCGGGGAAGATGCACTGGAAATCTTTGCTGAGGAACCGATTGATATTGTCCTTTTAGATCGTCGAATGCCGGGACTGTCTGGCACGGAAGTGCTACAATCAATTCGTGAAGGCGGCGATGACCAGCAGGTGATTATGATAACAGCTGTTCAGCCAACGGAAGACCTAGCGTCCATCGATGTGGATGACTATCTTCTCAAACCAATCGACCGGACGAAGCTTCTTCGAGCTGTGGAAGCTGCGGAGCTGGTTCTAACATACGAAGATTCACTCACAGAGCTTCTCTCACTCACCGCGAGGAAAGCCACGTTAGAAGCGAACCTTGACAAAACAGAGCTGGAAAAGGACGAGCGATACCGCGGTCTCCTCCAGAGAATACGGGAGTTGGAAGAAGAAGCTGATACGACACTCCAGCGTCTCGAGACAGATTATCAGATCGATATGCTGGTCAGAGACCAGCGTATCGGCTCCCAACCTGTAGAACAGTTCTGATATGAAACGAGGAACCGTGACAGCCACGAATTGTGCTACCAGCGGCAATATCGCAGTACTCGCACAAAATAAATATCCGCTGCTCATCGGATTGATCTTAGTACGAGCTATAGATGCGAGCCTTACGTACTATGGGCTGAGTGTCGGACTGCGAGAAGCCAATCCCATTGTCGTACGCGTGATCGAGGCTCTCGGGGTAATCCCCGGGCTATTCTTTCTCTCGTCGGTGTCACTGGTTTTATTATTGTTTCTTGGTGAATACCTGCTTCCAGGAGTCGCACAATCGAGACATAACATCAATCTTTGGAGCAACGTAGCATACCTTTCAGTTTTGATCGTATGGAGCGCTGTGTCGCTTCATAATATGGTACTCATTTGGATATGAGATTGATCGAGTTTGTCGGTTTATTATTGTATGTTTCAATTGTGTTAATTGTATCATTTGCTATGCTGCTTTTTCTGTTTTAATTTCTGCTATGAAAGTCCAAACCCTCATTTTATAAACGGTATAGGAGGATGTCTTAGCCCTGCGGCAACTCACGGATCAAAACTGGGTGGATAGTGTATTGGTACCTATTAGCAGAGGCAATCTACGAGTTACACTATACATAGAGGTATAAAACACATACTGTATATGAATAATTATTCTGATGGACTATGACCCAACCAGGCAGCGAATCATTATGGCTGTGGCTAGGGACAGCGGGAATGCTCATTGGTATGCTGTACTTCATCGCTCGCGGATGGGGTGAAAAGAATAGACGCCGTCAAGAGTTCTATATTGTCACGATATTCATCACTGCTATCGCATTCGTAAACTACCTGAGCATGGCACTTGGATTCGGCTTGACGACAATCGAGATCGGCGGTGAGGAGCTACCGATTTATTGGGCACGGTATACCGATTGGCTGTTCACAACGCCACTCTTACTCATCGATCTCGGACTGCTTGCCGGGGCAAACCGAAACCAACTGTCTACACTCGTTGGCCTTGACGTGCTGATGATCGGCACCGGTGCCGTGGCAACGCTATCGACAGCCGGTGTGCTGCTCAGCCCTGTCGGGGATCGCATTATTTGGTGGGGAGTCTCGACGGGCTTCTTATTGGTGTTGCTATACTTCCTCTTCGGCACCCTAACCAAAGAAGCAAGCCAATTATCGGGAGCCGCGCGATCAACGTTTAGCACTCTTCGGAACCTCATCGTAGTCGTTTGGCTGGTCTACCCAGTATGGTGGATCCTCGGCACGGAGGGGCTCGGAGTGATCAGCCTCTATAGCGAAACAGCTGGGTTCATGGTGCTAGACCTCGTCGCGAAGGTGGGCTTCGGTATCATCTTGCTATCGAGCCGCGATGTTCTCAACGCAGCCGGCGATACTACTGGTGCGGCGCTAGGAGACGCAGACCCCACAGACTAATTGCGCAAGTGAGTCTGGTAACTGTAACCATCGACGAGAAACGTGCCCTCGGAAAACGGTTTTTACCGAGTCAATACAGAAGCTCAAGTGCCGAAGCAGTGCTGCGCAGTATGAAAAACTTGACGTCGAGAATCAACTGTTAGTCGACATCTATTGTAGCACACAATCAAAACCACTTACCGCTGATTTCGATAACGATTTGATCGCTCGGGGTCTCATAAAATCCAATAAATCCAGTGAATAGCCAGTTGCATGGGGCAGAATAACAACTGTTCCCAAACTTTTTTAAATCCGAATTATGCCACTCGCTGGGTAGGCCCTGGAGCACCTGAACTGATTAACTCATAACCCTGTTCACCCTCAAAACTGGATTGCAAATAGTGAACCCAATACTTAGATGTTGACAATATTGATCAGGTACATGTATTGGGTTCAGAATTATATTCTTCCTCAAGAATAATCGAACCGGATACCTCTCAAACTGGTATCCAGCGAAGCGTCAGAGGCACACTCACCCCCACCCCCCCCGCTTAATTAAATATAACACGAGTTTTGAGTTCGTTATATCTTTATAGACTGATGCCCCACACCAGTCAGTCCTGTCGGACTACGTTTCGACGGATCGCCCAACAGAAATACGGTGAGTGGCCGGCGTACAATTCGACACCACTGTACGATCGAACGTCACTCGCCGGACTGGAATCAGATATCCGGACAGTCTCGAAGACGTGGTTCGACTACGAGAGCCACGACTCCATCGAGGAGTTCGTCTGTGTTCTCCCGCTAGCCTACTTCCGGTTCAGCGCCCACGACCGATATGCGGGGCTGACACGCTACCAGATGGACACTCTCTTCCGGGTGTTCGTCCTGCAAGAATGCCACGGGTGGGAGCACGAAACCGCACTCGTCGGCTACCTCGGGAATCGTCCTGACCTCTGCGAGCAATTGGGTTTCGAGACGATCCCGGACCAGTCGACACTGTGGCGAAGTTGGCACAAGCGGTTCACCGCTGACCTCCGGGAGACAGTCGAGACAGCGGCTCGAACAATCCTCATCAAAGCCCAGAATGCGGGTGTCTCGGTCCCGCGTGAACCAGAACGAAAGCTCCGATACCACGGGAACGAGTCTGGTGAGTCAGAACCGGACGATCAAACCGTGCTGGAGCAGGCGGAGAAGATCACTGACCACGTCAGTCACGTCGTCTCCCCGGCATTCTCGCTGGATCGTGGGGACGGCTGTGAAATTCACGAGAACGCGTACTGGGATTTGCAGACGTATCTCGGACTTCGTGAGAGCCTCGCTGCAAATGAGGGGGCTCGCAGTTTCGTCTACGAGTCCACTCGGGAGCGGACACCACTCGGGCACGCTCATCGTGACCACATTCGCAACCTCTCGATACCGGAGGTTCGAGAGATGTACCGACAGTCAATTCGACAACTCATCGACGAGGTCGCAGAGACAGAGGAGTTCTTCCGCGCAGGGATCGTCGCCATCGACATCACTGAAGCCGACCCCTTCACAGGCGACCGCACGGGTCACGAGGACGAAATCATCGGAACGAAAGAGAACACCGACGAGTACGCCTATCAGTGGGCGACAGTCCAGTTGGTCGGCAACGCTATCCCACTCGTCCTTGATGCCCGCCCGGTGCGGAAAGGCGAGTCACGCAAGGAGATCGTCGGGGACTTGCTGGATTCTGCTGAAGAGCTCGTCCACGTCGATAACGTGCTAATGGACCGAGAGTTTGATAGTCAGCACGTCCTGGAGATGCTCAGCCAGCGTGGCTTGTCGTATGTCGTGCCGAAGCGGATGCAGACCAGCGAGAAGGCTCAGGCTAAGCGATTGCTCCAGCGTGACCAGGACCGCTACGAAACTGACCGGAAACTCCATCTCGGGAATAACGAATGGCACGAAACGACGCTGATCTATCGGCGGAAAGAGGACGCAGAGCACGACGACTATCGACAGTACTCGCTGTTCATGTCGAATTGCGGGAGGGGTCACCTCACTGAGTATGGCTACAGGTGGGAAATCGAGAGCGGGTACAAGTCGATCAAGCGGTTCATGGCTGCCACCACGTCGAAGGATTTCGGGTTGCGGTTCTTCTACTTCGCATTTGCGTGTCTGTTGTACTCGATTTGGCGAGCTGTCGACTTGCTCGTACAGGTCGAATTGACTGGTGAGTACGAGCACGCACCGATTGTGACGGCGGACAATACGCTCACACTGCTGAAGAAGGAGATCGGAATCGGGTAGATAGCCGCTCAGCCTGGGCTAATGTCGATTTTCTGAGTGGCAACGCTCCGAGAGTCTGAGAAGTTCACCGATAGAGTTGGGAGTGCAACAGAAACGGACGGGTGAGACGCGATTTGACTCAGTTCTCGGGAATCAATTCGTCCGAAACCACGCATCATAGACCTGCTAAATCCGGTGTAGTCTCAACTTCCACGGCTTGACAGTAGTTGAGACTGGCTCTCTCAATGCATACGGGATGGAACCGATCTGAGCAGTCTGTCGAAGACGATGGGTTGGACGGTGAAACGGAACTGCTGTTTCCCATGGTTCCAGATTCACAGAGTCGTTTATTTTCCAGTGACATAACCGAAGGACACATTCGGATTCGGACACAAAAGAACCGCATGGATAGCGATGAGAGATTGAGCTCACAGACAACTCCCAAACTGGAGGATGTCTCATCGCTCGACCGGCTTCCGCTGCACTCAACTGATCTGTTGACGCTGCTTGACCCGTCAGGCGTCGTGCTGTACGAGAGTCCATCTATCGAGCGCCTCTACGGGTACGATCAGGAGGAACTGGTCGGGGAGCAGGTTGCCGAGTACTTCCATCCCGAGGATCGAGACCGGGTCGTCGAAGCGTTCTCCGCAATCGTCTCCGACGACGGCAACCACGTCGAAACCGTCGAATACCGCCACGAGATGGCAGACGGTTCTTACAAGTGGATCGAAACTACCGGCTCTTCGAACCCGACGACCGACGGGAACTACGTCATCAACTCCCGGGACATCTCCGAGCGGAAACAGCGAGAACGGCAACTCCAGCGGACCCGCGAGCAGGTCCAGTCCGAACGCGACGGGAAGGAGGCCATCCGCCAACTCCTGTTGCAGACTTCAACCGATCGGGAAATCGCCATGAGCGTCTGCCGATTGCTCGTTGACGCCTACGGCTACGAGGCCGCCTGGGTCGTCCGGAAGCAGGGAACACGAGGTGAGGACCCGAACCCGGTGGTCATTGCCGACTGTGGCCACGATCGGGGCTTCTTCGGAGACGAAGAGCGTGTTATCGATGGGGCAACACGACAGACGCTCGCCACGGACGGCGCTGTGACGGTCACGACTGATATCGACGATGAGTCGGAGATCGTCGCCCGACTGGAGCGATGTGGACTGTCCTCGGTCCGGTCGGTGCCCCTGGACCACGAGGGCCTGTCCTACGGCGCGCTCACCGTGGTCCGGACGGATGCCGGCAGCGACGTGACGGAGGAGCTGGTCGACGAGTTGGCGGCCGCGCTCGCGTTCAAACAGCATGTCCACCGCCAGCAGGAGGCGCTTGGCGGCGAGACGGTTACGGAACTCACAGTCCGGTACATGGGTGATCACGTCCTGGTGGCCCTTTCGACGGCGCTAGCTGCCGACGACAGCGAAAACGAGAGCCCTGAACTGGTCGTCGAGGAGCTGCAGGGCAGTGGTGTCTCAGGTGTACCGTACCTGATCAAAACAGCGGCTGTTGACGCCGAGACGCTCCGGACGACTGCAGCGGGGCTCCCGTCGGTCCAGGAGGCGACCGTTGTCACAGAGTCGGAGACAACGGTCGTGTCCCTCCATACCGACGCACAGTCGATCAGGGAACTCATCGGTGGCCACGGCGAGGTCCTGCGCTCGATCACCACCCATGACGACCGTCTGGACCTGACCGTGGAGTTCCCGCGCCGGACCGACGTCGGTGCGATAGTCGACAGCGTGCAGGACCACTGGCCGAAAGCAACAATGCATGCTTGTACCGAGCGGGCTGTTGACGACGATCACCCGAGTGCCTTCGGCGAGTTGACCAGAAAACAGGAAGACGCACTCCGAGCGGCCTCACTAGCGGGCTTTTTTGAGCGCCCACAGCAGGCCAGCGCCGAGGACGTAGCCGAAACGCTCGACTGTTCGGCTTCGACGTTCCTCCATCACTTGCGTAACGCCGAGCGAGCTGTCTTCGAGGAGACCTTTTTCCACGACGGGCGAGTCGACTAAGTCGACGGCACATCGTTCGTTCCTACTGGTTGTTCGGTTGTCATTGTTGCGTATATTTGCAAGCCATCTTTACACCGGGATGATGCGTAGTAGATTCCTACGTGGAGTCGTTAGCATATCTCCTCTGTGACCCGGCCGAGGTGGGAAGCGCAGTCAGTTTTGGCGGCGACCGGCACCGGCAGACGGCGGAAGTCGATGAGAGACACCAGCGTCGTATCGTCGGTCACGTGAGCGCAGCAGCGGGTCAGGCAAGCAGTGGGACGCACCCGTGTCGGGCAGTGAGGCGGTCCCAAGGGCGGTGGTCGTCGTGACCAATAGGTCACGTAGACTGCTGGCGGTGTATCTCGTCGCCATCGTGGGGCTGGCGGTGCTGGCGACTAGTACCGGGTTCGTCGGGACCGCTACGGCCGCGGCGGGCAACACCGCACCGGACTGTAGCGGAGTGAGCTACGCTGATGGTGACAACGACGGAAAACTCGACGTGGATAGCGTCGACAGACTGCAGTGTATCGAGAACAAAGGGCTGGGCAAGGACTACGAACTCACGAGTGACATCAACGCCAGCGGGACCAGCAAGTGGAACGGCGGCAACGGCTTCGACCCTATCGGTGACTCGGGCTCGCAGTTCACGGGCACCTTCGACGGCGCGGACCACACGATTTCGGACCTCTCCATCGACCGGGGTGGGACTGATAATATCGGACTGTTCGGGGAGGTGGACGGTGGCACTATCGAGAACGTTGGCGTCGAGAACGCCGACATCACCGGCAACACCGTGGTGGGCGGCCTCGTCGGTCGCAACTTTGGCACGGTCACCGAGTCGTACGCGACCGGCAACGTCTCCGGAGACAGCGCCGTGGGCGGCCTCGTCGGGTACAACTCTGGCACGATCAACGACTCGTACGCGACCGCCAACGTCTCCGGAGACAACTACTTCGTGGGCGGCCTTGTCGGGCAAAACGCCGCCACGGTCGGGGAGTCGTACGCGACCGGCAACGTCTCCGGAAGCAGCTACGTCGGCGGCCTCGTCGGGGACAACGTCGGTGATGTCACCGAGTCGTACGCGACCGGTAACGTCTCCGGAACCGGCTACGTGGGCGGCCTCGTCGGGAGCAACAGCGGCACAGTCACCGACAGCTACTGGGACAAGGGAACGACGAACCAGTCCGATGCCATCGGCGAAGGAAGCGGGAGCGGTCTCATCGGCTTTGGCTCGACTAGCGACACCACCCCAGCCCCGGAGATGACCGGCGGGGACGCCCCCACGAACATGAGTGCCTTCGCGTTCCCCGACGGCGCTGGAACGTGGCACGCCACCAACGCCTACCCCGCGCTCGCGTGGCAGGACACCGACCCCTTCTACGGCTTGACTATCGACTCGACCACCTCGCCGGTCGGTGTAGCCGATACCCTCGACGTGACCGCGACCGTCACGAATTGGGCGACAGACGGCAGCCAGCAGTCGATCACCCTGACCGACACCGACTTCACAGATAGCCAGCAGGACAGCAGCGCCGTCACCCTCGCCAGCGGCGACTCCCAGCAACTGACGCTGTCGTGGGAAACCAGTCCCAGCACCAGCACTGGAACTGGCGACGTGAGCGTCGCGAGCGAGAACGAGACGGCAACCCAGAGCGTCACGGTCAGCCTCTACGCTGGCGGTGACGGCTCCACGGACAATCCCTACGAAATCGCGAACTGGTATCACCTCAACAACACCCGAGAGAACCTCGACGCGGAGTTCATCCTGACCGCCGGCCTCGATTCGAACACCGCTGGCTACGACGACGTGGCGAGTTCGTCAGCCAACGGTGGCAACGGCTTCGATCCCATCGGCGACGACAGCTCGCGGTTCACAGGCACGTTCAACGGCACCGGACACACGATTTCGAACCTCTCCATCGACCGAGGGGGGACTTTTGATGTTGGACTGTTCGGGTACGTCAACGGTGGCATTATCGAGAACGTCGGCGTCAAGAACGCCGACATCACCGGTAAGGAACGAGTGGGAGGCCTCGTCGGGAAGAACTTCGGCACAGTCAGCAACTCCTACGCGACCGGCAACGTCTACGGAGACAAGGAAGTGGGCGGCCTCGTCGGGTTCAATTTCGGCAACACGACTGCGTCCTACGCGACCAGCGATGTCTCCGGGACGGGCAACGACCTGGGCGGCCTCGTCGGGTCCAACGTTGGCAACACGAGTGGGTCCTACGCGACCGGGAATGTCTCCGGAACCGGAATGAAAAACGTGGGGGGCCTCGCCGGGGTTAGCGAAGGGGAGATCACGGAGTCGAACGCGACCGGCATTGTCTCTGGAAACAATCTCGTCGGTGGCCTCGTCGGAGTGAACACCGGCACGGTCACCGAGTCGTACGCGACCGGCAACGTCTCCGGAACCGGCGACGTCGTGGGCGGCCTTGTCGCACGAAACTTCGGGGCAACAGTCACCAAGTCGTACGCGACTGGGTCCGTCACTGGGATCAAAGGCGTTGGAGGTCTCGTCGGCATAAACAGCGGTATAAGTAGCGCGGAAGTCTCGGAATCGTACGCGGCCGGTTCCGTCACTGGGACCGACGACGTGGGTGGTCTCGTCGGAGTGAACAATCGCACAGTCAGCGACAGCTACTGGGACACGGCGAGGACCAACCAGTCCGACGGCGTCGGGAGAGATGCCGGTGGCACCGCCACTAACATGGTCGGACTCACGACCCCTGAGATGACCGGCGACCGCGCGGCGGGGAACATGGGACCGTTTGACTTCTCCAGCACCTGGCAGACGACCGGAGACGACGGCTCCGTCGATGACTACGGCGTCTTCTACTCGACGCTACAGAACAACACTCAGCAGCCCGCACCCAGTGCCACACTCTACGCTGGCGGTGACGGCTCCGCGGGAGCGCCCTACGAAATCGCGAACTGGTACCACCTCGACAACGTGCGGGAGAACCTCGACGCCAACTTCACACTGACCGCCAATCTCAACAAGACGACGGCGGGCTACGACTTCGTGTCGAACTCTACAGCCAACGGCGGGGACGGCTTCGACCCGATCTGGGAAACTGGCTCGCAGTTCACTGGGACCTTCGACGGGGCAGGTCACACGATTTCGGGGCTGCGGATAGCGCGTCCCGGCGCCCCTGACGAGATGGACGGCACTGACGCCGCACTGATAGCGACACTGGCCAGTGGCGGTGTCGTCTCCGATATCACGCTCGTCGACGCCGAGATCACCGCTGGCGACGGCGGCAATTCCAGTACTGATACCGAGGCTACCGCTGGCGATGGTGGTGACGCTGCTGGTCTCGTCGCGACGAACAACGGCACAATAACCGACAGTGCGGTCACACAGACGACAATTACAGCCGGTGCCGGTGGGGACGTCAAGCCCGACTCCCTGACAAAAACAAATACGGACCACACTGGGGGGACTGGTGGTCACACAGGCGTGATAACCGCTATCAACAACGGCCACGTGAGCGCTTCCTCAACGAGTAACGTCACTGTCACCGCCGGGCCCGGGGGCAAATCAAACGCGGATGAAGATGGTTCCAACGGCGGTACTGCGGGCGGTCTGGTGGGAACGAACACGCATAGGATTACAGAATCGTTCAGCACCAACGCGACCGTCACCGCCGGTGCTGGTGGGGCTGCCGACCACGATAGACCCCAGACTGCACCTAACGGCGGTGCTGGTGGTCCCGCTGGTGGACTCGTCGGACAGAACACGGGCACCATAGACGCGTCGTTCGCTGTCAACACGACTGCCGCTGGCGGTGGTGGCGGACAGGGCGGTGACGGTACGTCCGGTGGGAACGGTGGTGCCGGTGGTGCCGCAGGCGGCTTGGTGGGCGTAAACGACGGGACTGTCACCGAGACGTATGCCGCTGTCGTGACGCTTACTGGCGGGGACGGCGGCCCAGCTGGAACTGGTAGTCCCGGAAAAGATGGTGAGACCGGTGGGGTACTCGGCGTGAACACCGACTCTGTCACCGACTCGTACTGGGACGAAAAAGCGACGGCTACGACTGTGGGAGTCGGGAACACTGCCGACGACGGGGTCGCCGGGTTACAGACCGTCGAGATTCAACGCTTCGCCCCGCTCGCCAACATGGACGGGTTCTCCTTCGAGAGCCCCGAGACGTGGCTCGTCACGAGCGGCTACCCCGCCCTGGCCTGGGAGTCAGTCACCGAACTCACCGTCGACACTGTCGAGGCCACGTCACCGACGGGCGACGAGGACGAATCGGGAACCATCACCGTCACCGCAAAGGAGAGCGGAACCGACACCGGCGAGGGCGTCACCATCGAAGTCGTCTCCGATGACGGCCTCGACGGCTTCGCTGACGACGACACGAAGGTCACCGACGCGAACGGAGAGGTCACCTTCACCTTCGACGAACCTGACGACGGAACCTACAGCCCCGAGTTCGCGTGGGCCGACGATACGAGCGTCTCGACCACGCCGACCGTCACCGTCCAGAACGCGCCCGAAGTGGCCTCCATCACGCGGGCGAGCGGTGAATCGAACCCCACCAATGCCGACAGCGTCGACTTCGCGGTGACGTTCGACGGGGCAACGAGCGGACTGTCGGTCCCGAAAGACGATTTCGTGCTGACTGGGGACAGTGGCGTCACCTCGGGCGCAAGCATCCAAAGCCCCACCGGCAGCGGAGACACAGGGACGGTCACCGTCACTGGGGTCAGCGGCGACGGCACACTCGGCCTCAAAATCAACGACAACGATAATATCCAGAACGACAACGGCGTGCCGCTGGGCGGAGTTGGCACCAGTGGGAGCGCCGACGGCTCATACAGCAGCGGCGAGTCGTTCACCATCGACAACACCAGTCCAGGGTTCGATACCAGCACCAGTGCGTCGCTCAACGAGGAAAGCACAGCGAGCGACTTCCTGAACGTGGATGCCGGTGACGACGGCACACCGGGCTCGGAAGTGTCCGACTACAGCCTCGCTAGCGGCGCTGGGACTGACGCCAGCGCGTTCAGCATCGACAGCGCCACCGGCGAGATTTCCCTCGATAGCGAGCTGGACCACGAGAGTCCGACAGACGACGATGGCAACAGCGACTACGAACTGACCGTGATGGCCACTGACGACGCGGACAACACGGACACGCAGGACATCACTATCACCATTGGTGATGTAGACGAGACTCCAATATTCACGTCTGGAACGTCCTCGAATATCGCCGAAGACCGCCGGGACAACACCAATGTTATTGATATCAACGCCAACGTCGGTGGCAGTGCCGATGCGGGCATCGACAGCTATCAGTTTACCGGCGGCAACGGCGACAATGCTTTCGCCATCGACAGCAGTGGCCAGATTACCATCAACGACGCCAGCAAACTCGACCACGAGGTTTCCGCCAGTCGCCGTGTGACTGTCAAAGCCAGCGAGGGCGCCGAGAGTGCCACAGAGACCATCAATATCGGCATCACAGACGTCGACGAGACGCCATCCTTCGCCGGCGTCGGCGACCAGACCGTCTACGAATCGTCCGGTGCTGGCACGAACGTCATCGACATCGACGCCGACGTGAACGCAAACGGCGCGACGCCGGCCGATACCGGCGTGAGCTACGCGCTAACCAGCGGCAACGACGACGTAGCGAACGACGGTGGCGGTGCCTTCGCCATCGATAGTTCGGGCCAGATCACCATCAACGACGTCGACGATATCGACGAATCCGCACAGAGCAGTTTCACGCTGCGCGTCGAGGCCAGCGAGGGGAGTCAGAGCAATACGCAGGACGTGACTATCACCGTCACTGACGACGTTTCGCCCTCGTTCGAGTATGCGTCCAGTACACCAGCCGACGGCGCAACAGACCACGCCCCGAGCGAGGATATCAACCTCAAGTTCAACGAGGACGTGACACTCGGGAGCGGCGACATCAAGATCGTCAACGACGGTGACGACTCCAGTACCAATACCCTCGACGTGACCAGCGGTGACGTGACCGTCTCGGGTAGCACCGTCACCCTCAGTCCGGCGAGCAATCTGGAAGCAGATACGGCCTACCACGTCGAAATCCTCTCGGGAGTTATCTACGACCGCTTCAGCAACCCCGCCGCTGCCGTAACGAATTACAACTTCCAGACAGCCGATACCGACCCGAGTTTCACACAGGGAACGTCGACCTCGCTCACAATCGACGAGGACGGTTCGGCAGACCTGAAGAATGCCCTGAAGGTGAAAGATATTTCACCGAGTGACACGCTGACGTGGACGGTCGACAGTGGGCCCAGTAACGGAGCGCTCAGCGGCATCGATGGGAAAACACTCGGCATCTCGGGAAGTGCGAGTCCGCACACGCTCGGTACGTCACCGACGTACACGCCCGATGCCGACTTCAATTCGGGGGACTCGTTCGACGTGACGATATCCGATACTAAGCCGGGCCTCTCGACCGACACCATCACCGTCGACGTGACCGTTGAGGCTGTCAACGACGCGCCGACACTGTCGGTCTCGACAAGCGACCTTACCTTTACAGAAGATGAGGCTGCAGTCACCGTGTTCACCTCGGCGAGTACGTTTACCGTCGAGGAGGGCCAACAGGTCGAGCGTCTCGACTTCACCGTCAGCAACGTTGCTGACGGCAACAACGAGCGACTGACCGTCGACGGCAGCAGTGTCGCCCTGACCGATGGCACCTCCGTGTCGACCAACAACAACGGGCTCACTGCAGGCGTCAGCGTCTCGGGCAGTACCGCCACGGTCACCGTCGACGGGGGACCATTCAGTGAGTCGACCGCGAACACGATCATCGATAACCTCGCCTACGAGAACACTGACGACGCTCCCACGACCGGCAGCGGCCGGATCATCACCATTACGAAACTCGTCGACGACGGCGGCACCACCAGCGGCGGCGACGACACGACGACTCCCTCAGACTTCGGTACCGTCTCGCTCACCGCCGTCAACGACGCGCCGTCGATTACCATCGGGAGCGACCAGACCACGAACGCAGACACCACCGAACAGACGGTGACCGACTTCGCCACCAGGTTCGACCCTGGCGGCGGCGAGAGCCAGGGCATCAGCGACTTCATCGTCACGAACGACGATAACACGCTGTTCGCTAAGCAACCGGACATCAGCAACGACGGCGACCTCACGTACACGCCGGCCGACAGCGTCGACAGAACCGCAACAGTGAGTGTCCAAGTCGTCGACGACGGCGGCACCACCAACGGCGGGGAGGACACCTCGTCGACGAAGACGTTCGACATCAATGTCGATACCGAAGCACCGTCGTTTTACTCGGTGTCGAACCCCTCGATGGACGAAAACACTGTCAACGCGCTCGACGTGAACGCCGACGACGGGAGCGGCACGGATACCGGAGTTACGTACTCGCTCGTCGGCGGTGCCGACCAGTCGGCGTTCAGTATCGACTCGAACACGGGCGAGCTGTCGTTCGATAGCGCGCCGAACTACGAGAATCCGACCGACTCGAACATTGACAACAGCTACGTGGTCGACGTGCAGGCTGACGACGGCGTCGGGAACACCAACACACAGACGGTCACCGTCGACGTAACCGACGTAAACGAATCCCCGACAGCCCCCGACGACAGTTCACAGTCCACCGACGAGGACAGCACCGTCTCGGTGGCCGACGGCGATGCCGCGGACCTGCTGACGCTGGCGAGTGACCCCGACGCCGGCGACACGCTGTCGTTCGACACCATCGACGACACCAGTTTCAGCAGCGGGACACCAGTCACGCTGGGCTCCGGTGCGACCGTTACCGTCGACAGCGACGGATCCTGGACCTACGACCCGAACGGCCAGTACGAGTCATTCGACAGTGCAGATTCCACGACGGATACGTTCACTTACACGGTCGCGGACAGCAACGACGACACAGCCCAGGGAACGGTCACTGTCAGCATCGCTGGCGTCAACGACGCGCCGACGGCTATCAGCCTGAGCAGTGCCAGCGTCGACCAGTCCAGCGGCACCAACGCAGTAGTCGGGAGACTTTCGGCCGCGGACGTTGACGATAACAGCCATACGTTCTCGCTGGTCAGCGGGGGCGGTGATGGTGACAATGCTGAATTCAACGTCGACAGCGGCGACCTGCGTGCGGACGACGCCGGCTCGCTCGCTGAAGGGGACTATGACGTTCGCCTCGAAGCCGACGACGGCAGTGGTGGCACGTACGAGAAAGCAGTCACGATCAGCGTGACCGACGATATCGCGCCTACCATCACGTCGAGTACGCCGGCCGACGACGCCACTGGTGTCAGCGAGACCACCGACATCACGATCACGTTCAGTGAGGATGTCGTCTTTGGGTCGGGATCAGTTATCTTGCGGGAGGACGACGGCGGCTTCAGCAACTCGGAGACGTTCGACGTGAGCACTGATACCGGGGGCGGCGACGGAACGGTCTCGATCTCCGGACGCAACCTGACGATCACTCCCACAAGCGAGTTTACCTCAAGTACGGAGTATGCCGTCCAAATTGACGCGGGAACACTCACCGACACGGCCGCGTCGCCGAACGACTTCGGCGGCATCGGTGACAATGCTACCGTGAACTTCACGACGACCGACTCGATGCCACCGACCGCAAGCGTCGGCCCGGATGCGACCGTCGGCGAGGGAGAATCGGTGAGTTTCGACGGGACCGGCTCGACCGACAACGTCGGGATTGTCAGCCACGACTGGGACTTCGACGACGGTGACACGGCCATCGGCGCAACAACCACACACACGTTCGACAACGCTGGTACCTATGAGGTGGAATTGACCGTCGCCGACGCCCTAAACAACGAGGCAACTGCTATCCGGACGATCACTGTCGAATCGACTGGCGGCGGTGGTGACGACAGTAGTGGTGGGAGTAGCGCTCCCGCCGACACTGATGACGGCCAGCCTTCCGCGGACGAGGACACCACCCACGTCGTCACCGGAACCCGCTCGGACGACGGCACAGCCTCGTTCAACGTGGCCGACTCCGGTGGGTATGGGTCCATCACGCTTGACCTCCGCGGGACCGCCACGGATGACTCTCAGTCTGCGGCCGGGAGTGACGGCAATGATGCGGACGATGGCGTGGATACGGACACAGTCGTGGTCGACCGCCTGTCGATCACCCCGACGGAGAGTGCTACCCGCGAGTTCGAACTGTCGGTGCGGACGTGGTCAGCCGACAGCATAGAACCCGGAAACGAGACCGACGACGCCGGGACAGTTGTGACGGCACCCGCCAACCAGGGGAGAGCAAACTATAGCAGCCGCACGGACACGCGAGCGTTTCTCAATATAACCGGGTCAGTACCCGTGGGCTACGTTGAGGTGACCCACACGAACCCAGACACAGACATTGAGAACGTCACGTTCCGGTTCCGGATCCAGAAAGTCTACTTAGATGAGAGGGATGTCGCCCCGAGTACTGTTGCGCTCTATCGCAACGAAACCGACGGGTGGAGCCATCTCCCTACCGAAGACGTCGGTTCGAACGGCAGTTACTACCTCTTCGAGTCGGTATCACCGGGCCTCTCGCTGTTCGCTATCGGCTCCAGCGGCCCGACGTTCGTCATTGAGCGTGCCAGCGGCCCAGCAGACACGCTTACCATCTCCGAGCCGGTCACTGTCGACGCGACAGTCCGTAATCTCGGCAGGGCGGCTGGGGCCTACACTGCCGAGTTGCGATCCAACGGAACTGTCGTTGCCGCCAGAGAAGTCGAACTTGCCCCGAATTCGACGCGGACTGTGTCGCTCTCGTTCACGCCAGCGGATCCTGGCGAGTACACGCTCACGGTCGGCACAGTTGTAGCTGGGACGGTCTCGGTCCAGTCAGATGAGGTCCTGAACGCGTCGACACCAGCCCCAACAGAGCAAGCGAACCCGCAACAGACCCCAGGGACCACAGGAGAATCGACCCAGCCAGCAGGTGACAACGGGGACACGGAATCGGCCACCGACGCGAGTGGGCCCGGGTTCGGCGTCGCTGTGGCGTTCGGTGTACTCTTGACGGTGGTCATCGTCTTAGCTCGGCGCCAGTCGTAACGCTGCCTCCCCGCTGTGTCGCGAAGAAGACGCGTTTTTGAGCGAGTCGTGTTCTGCGTCTCGTAGTGACTGCAACTCGTGAGTCTCGCCGGAGTGTCTTCCGACAGATTGCCCGCCGACCACACGCTGATTGGCCAGTATACGATGCGACGCCGCTGTACGAGCAAAGCTCGCTCGACGGGCTGGAGTCAGATGTTCGGATAGTCTCACAAACCTGGTTCAAACACGACCGCCACGAGT
>NZ_QMDW01000058.1 GCF_003605635.1 Halonotius pteroides | reverse complement strand
TGACGCGGATGGTTTCTTCGTCAAGTCCCTTTTCGCTTTTGAACGCAGAGGCCTCTTCCTTTTTAAATTCGAATCGGGCTTCGGTATTGGTTCCTTGGAGTTCTTCGTTTGAACTCATTATCATAATATGGTTCTGCGATAGTATATATGTGTTGGCTAGAAATATACTTTGCAAGCAGAGTAGATTTTTTTACTTTTGATTAAATATTGTCGAATTTATCAATACTGTGGACGTAACCCTTGTCGCAGAAATAGGAAGCCACATACGCAAGAATCGAACGGCGAAAGCGGTGAGTGAGTAGGGTGGGGCAGTTTACGCAAGCAGCTAAAGACGGCCCCAATGGTGGATGCCGCAAACAGCAAGCGTAATACTCTTTCAAACCGCAACGCAGGCTCTGTGCGCATCAACCTCTCCCGGCTCAAAACGTCTTTACTCTGTCCGCGATTTCTTCCAAGCTGGGTACAGCTCTATGATGGCGATCAAGCTGAGCACAACGCCGGCAGCGACCATCGCAGTGTCGGGATCAATATCTTTCATATCAGTAGTAGGCGTTATGAACGTGAAACAGTTCGGTATCCAAAGCAACCAGAATAAAACGTCCGACGGGCGAGCGGAGTAATGACCACCCCGATGAGCAGCAGGCGAAAACCTATGTACACAGGACTTGTATATAATCACGAATTATGACTGCTAAGACAGACAAAGACGACAATGAGATGGCCTTTGTTTTGTTTATGCTCATTGTATCAGTAGTCGTGTTCCTCACTATCCGCAACTACAAAAAATAGCAGTTAGACCCGTTTGACAGTTGCTGTCAACACATCCCTATGAACGGGATGTCCTGCAGGGAAACCATACTTCCGGACATCCTGAATTGCCGTCACCTGTGTCATGAGAAGCGATTTACATCCACGGGCTCAACAACGAATGTGTCTGATACAACTGAAGAGTCTGTGAGGGGTATCGATACCGAGGGCCTCTCCCCAGTTGTACTGGCATCGGCCGGTTCAGTCGCCTTGGCACTGTACTTCTATTATGTGCGCGGCAATAAACAACGCGGCCAGTTTGTCGGCTTTTGGCCTGTTACCATCCTCGCGATGGCCTCATACTTCAAACTCGAAGAAATAAAACAGATGCTGGCGGACGACGAGTAACGCGCCGATTCGCTTCTGGGTAACCAGCCACCTTTTCTGGGAACTGATCGGAAACGGGCGTGATAAGCTGTTTGAAAGAGCATCCTATTCGGAGCGATAACCAATCAATTGATCACATCAGGTTGCTCGAAGCGTCCGTTCTGGGGAGATATGCAACCGACCTGAGCTGACAACGAGCTAAATGAAGAGCATCTGATTAATTTTGTCGTCAACAACCGCAAAGAGAACCTCTCGCTGGCTCTCGGAGATAACGTTGAGGTCACAAGTGAGAAGCTCTACGATGTCCTCGCCGGTGCCAGCATCGGCGGAACCTCAATCAACCGCATTTATCATTCTATTGCGAATTTACCACATGGCAATGCAGTCCGTGAACCTCTCACCGATCAATTCGCTCTTGACCTCGTGGAGCCAGCTAGGGACACGCTCCTCCAGCGAGATACACTCGCTAGTTGTCCACTCTGGCTCAAAGAACCAGTTGCTGACACGTAGTGATCAGA
>NZ_QMDW01000057.1 GCF_003605635.1 Halonotius pteroides | reverse complement strand
GCTCAACGCCAGTTCGAGCCGACGGCCCGGAACCGGTTGAAGAACCTCGTGGACGACGAGAACGCCTACTGTCGGTAGACCGCGCTCGTCCGACCGCCGAGCTCGCTGCTTTTCGGTCCCGACCCCCGCGGCTACCGTGACACGCTTTTCGAACGGGTCGTCGGTGTAGACGGCCCTCGCGCCTCACGGCCGACCGATCCGGATACCCGCGATTCAGGAAAACTCGATCCGGAGTGCGTCGCCGGGTTCGACGCCGAACCGGTCGTCGCCACGTCCCCGGTTGACCGCGCACTCGACGTTGCCGTGGCTGCCGACTATCACGACGGCCTCGCCAGCCTCTGCGTGGGCGTACGACCGGACGATCTGAACCGGCTCCCCGTCGATCCGCGCGACGCTGCGGTTACCGAGCACCTCGCCGGGGACGTTGGTGACGACGTTGCCGAACCCGTCGACGACGAGTACTTCGCCGAGAAACCCCTCGTTGATCCGCTCCGGGTCGGGGAACTCGAGGTCGACGACGCTGTCGGTCGGTGCGAGACCGTCCAGTTCACCGAGCCGTTCGACCCCCATCTCGTGGACCGCGGCCGCGCCGGGGGCGAACACGTCCCGGCCGTGGAACGTCGAACTCCGGGGCCTGTCGGGGTCGAGTTCGTAGGTGTCGATCGGCGGGTCGCGGGGGGTGCCGGACGCAGCGGCGGCGTCCGGCACCGTTTCAGCGAGCGCGCGAGCGGGCGGGAGCAACACGCCGTTGTCCGGACCGACGAGCGCGTGCTCGCCGACCCGCACGACCAGGGCGGCGCGGTCGGTGCCGACACCGGGGTCGACGACGACCAGATGCACCGCAGGCGGGAACTCGGGGAGGATCTTCGCGAGCCAAAACGCGGCCGCACGCACGTTCTGTCTGGGGAAGTCGTGGCTGACGTCGACGAGGCGGGCGTCACAGCGGCCGAGTATCGCGCCCTTCATCGCCGCCGGATACGGCGTCCCGAAGTCGGAAGCGAGCGTAATCATGTTCTCACTCGTCGGTCCCGTTGGTGTCAGTTTCGGTGATTCGCTGGATGCGCTCGACGCCCTCTATTTCCCCGATCACCTCGGCGACCGTTCGGGGGACGAGCGACTCCCAGTCGCCGCCGGCCGCCATCCGCGTCCGGACCTCGGTTCCCTCGAACTCCTCGCGTTGAAACATCGGTGACTGTCTGACCTCGATCCCCGCCTCCTCGAAGAGCCTGACTACGAGGGGGTTGTTCGAGTACGCCACATCGAAATTGGGGCTCATCGACTGGACGTGGCTCACCCAGACCGAATTGCGGTTGAGGTCCTCGATCGGAACCGCGTAGGTCGTCATCTCGAACTCCGCAAGCGCTTTCGTGATCATCATGATGCGCTCGCCGGCGGTGAAGGGGTTTCGGACGGTGTGGGATTGGTCCGCGCTCCCGATGCCGACGACGAGCTCGTCGATCTCCTCGCGGATCCGATCGACCATCGCGTGGTGGCCTTCGTGGTAGGGCTGGAACCGCCCGATGTAGAACCCACGCGTCATGTCATTGGGTGCGTGGGCGGCTCTGATAAACCCGACGAGTCGCTGCCGGGCGCCGTACGGATCCGGCAGGTGCAGTCCCCCTACTGCGGTTTCACCCGTCGGCAGCGACTGACTCGGGGAGAAAGTATATCAGTCGATAACCCTTCGATACAGGTAGCAGAAACGTTTCTATGAGCAACGAAAAGGAAAAAAACGAGGCCTCCGACGCGGACGAGCGCCGGACGCCACAGGAAGAGCCGGCTGACGCGCCCGG
>NZ_QMDW01000056.1 GCF_003605635.1 Halonotius pteroides | reverse complement strand
TCGGTCTCGTCGAGCGGAATGTACTCCTCGCCGACGATGTTGTAGCCGTTCTCCTGTGCGAGGACGTTGACCCAATCGCCCGAAAGCTGGCCGAAGTTGTAGTCGGCGGCGATGATGTAGATGTCGTCGCCGAACTCCTCGGCCAGGTACGGCGTCACGATCCCGAGTTGCTGGCGGGCAGTCGCCCCGACCGGGAAGATCGTGTTGTCGCAGACGCCGCCCTCGTACTGGGTGGTGTAGAAGTACAGCTGTTCGTTCTCGTTGATGATCGGTCGGATCGCCTCCCGGGTCGCCGAGGAGTAACCGGCCCACAGCGCGTCCACCTGGTCCTGCAGGATCAGCCGCTCCGTGAGCTCCTGGTAGCGGGAGTTGTCGGACTGTGGGTCGGGATCGACGATCTCGATCTCCTCGCCGAGCAGGCCGCCGTCCTCGTTGATCTCCTCTATGGCGAGTCGCGTCGCCTGCCACTTCGAAGTCCCGTTGAGCTGGAAGTTCCCCGAGCGGTCCTCGAGGATGCCGACCGTGGGACCGCCACTCCCGCCGTTACCGTTGCCGTTGCCGCCCCCGTTGCCCGAACAGCCCGCGAGGGCGGCCCCGATGCCGGCCGCCCCCGAGGCGAGCAGGCTCCGACGGGAGACGCGCTCACGCATGACGAACGCCTCCGGCGCCGACTCGGCGAGCGTCTACGTCTATATTCTGGCACTGGTCCTCCGTAAATATGTCCGTACATCCAGACATTTTCACGTTAAGTGGTCAAACGCCACCAGTATATAAATATTGTCGGCAAACACTACCCAATATGGTTGGAGAAATCATACGACCACATACACTTGGGTGTCAATGAATGTCCTTATATTTCGTACGCTCGTTTGATAGTTCGTAGTCAGTGGCGCGTCCTGTCGTACGCATACGCACTGGCTGGTCGCCGGAGTCCGGCAGGTCTCCGTCGCCGCGGCGTCTGTAGTTCGCAAACGCCGGGTGACCCGTCGTCGAACGGTCGAAACGCCGCCGCCGGTGAGAAACCGGAGGAGAACGTTCCGGCCCACCTCCGACGCGAGCCGGCGTGTTTTTTACGTGCGTCCACTCGGACCGTGCTATCGACCGGTATCTAGGAAAGATTCGCGCGAAGGGACAACTTATGTAACCCCCCGCTCGTTGGACATGATATGCTGGAATTACCGCTGCACACCGGCGCGGAGCACCCCAACCTCACGCTCGTCGTTCTCTCGAGCCTCCTCACCTTCCTCGCAGGGCTCGGGCTCGCCACGTACGGCGATCGCGTTCGCGCGTTCGTCCGCACCCTCACGACCGACTCGGCGGAGTGAGACGACACGGTATGCACGTAAATACTGCCGAAGACGGCGGGCGGGCCGGACCCCCCGGAGGTGACTCGCTGTGAGCGACCGTGTCCCCGGCGAGTTGCTCCCCGCCGACGATCCGATCGAGATCAACGCCGGACGGGAGACGGCGACGGTGACCATCGAGAACACCGGCGACCGGCCCGTCCAGGTCGGCTCGCACTTTCACTTCTTCGAGACCAACCCCGAACTCGAGTTCGACCGGGAGGCGGCCTACGGGATGCGGCTGAACGTCCCCGCGGGGACCGCGATCCGGTTCGAACCGGGCAGCGAGCGCGACGTCGAGTTGGTCGCGATCGGCGGCGACCGGATCGTCCACGGGATGGGCGGGCTCGTCGGGGGCGACCTCGACGACGAGGACGTCCGCGAGCGCGCGCTCGAACGCGCCGCCGAGGCCGCCGCCGCGACCGACGTCGAGTGCCGGACGACCGTCCTCGAAGGACCGCCCTACGAGCGCGTCCTCGAAGCGATCGACGACATCGGGGTCGACGCGGTCGTCGTCGGTGCGACGGGTCGATCGGGGTTCAAGCGCCTCGTGTTGGGGAGTACGGCCGAGCGACTCCTGGAGGCTGCGCCGGTCCCGGTCGTCGTTATCGGCGGCGACTGCTGATGCAGCCGGTCCCGTCGCGTCCGGGCAGCCGTCGTGCCGTCTCCCCCGCCGAGGCCCTTTTTAATGCCCGGCCCCTACGTGAACGTCAATGCTCGCATTCGACGTGCTCTTGGTCGGTACGGCGCCCTCTCGTCCCGCTGTTTCGGAGGCGTTCCCCGAAGAACTCGTCGACCCCCGAGGCCGTCCTCGTCTCGACGAGTTCT
>NZ_QMDW01000055.1 GCF_003605635.1 Halonotius pteroides | reverse complement strand
ACGACAGATTGCGCGCAAATACGTCACTTGACGACTCAGTTCTGTATCGCATTCATAGATTATTTCAAGAATTAAAATATAAATTATCTGTCCCGTTTCGAGTATTTAAATCCGGTAGAAAGCCGGTATTGAAAGCCTGGTAATGCTGCGTGCAAAGGAGTCAGTTGGCTCCTTGCAAGACTCTGGTATGTGGAAGAGCTTGATCTGGACACCTCTACAGCCAGTGCAGTGTACTCGCTGATCGACGAAGTCGACAGCGAGTCAATAGCCGATGAGTTCGATATTGGCAAATTCAACAAGACACATGATTTCGATAATCACATTAAAATCGCCGTAAGAGAAGGGATTGATCCATCAAGTTCGCTCAAAGAACTCGAAGAAACAACCGACTCAGGCGATGAAATGGAGAAAATGGCTGCCTCAACCTTCTCCAGATACACGAACGACCGCGACTACGGCGCGGTCGTTCAATTGCTGTTTGCGATCCTCCACACTCCGGAGTTATATCATCAGCGAGCAGTACAACGAAAACGGCTCAAACACCTCCTACGGAGCGTTATCGCCGTTGATGCAACAAATCTCGAATTAACACGGTCAGTCGTCGTCTCTGACGACTTCGTCGGAGCCGACGAGGAATCCTACAGGATTGACACCAGTGACGGTGGAATCAAACTCCATCTTGCCGCACGTGTCGATGGAGAAGCGAAGCATCCGCTCGGAGCAACTGTCGGTACTTCGGGAACGGAGTAATGAGCCGAATTAATCCGTTGGGCTAACCGGGAAGAAATGTCTGGATCTGTATGTGTTAGAGCTCACAGATCCAGACGGCTATCTTTCAGCGTCGGAAGTCAAAGATACCGCGGAAGCGGTGATTTCTCCGCTCCCACTGCCGGGTGTCGAGGGGAGCCCCCTCGACCCCGGCGATATCTGGCTCGTCGTTATCCTTGCTTGCGTGAACCAGACCTCAATCTGGGAAACCTGCAACGAACACGACGGAACACCCTGCGATGACACTGTGCTAACGTGGCTCCACACGCTCAATCGTGGGTGGCTCGAAGTGATTGCTAACCTCCAGCTTAGCCGTCTCGCTATGACGATTCTCGACGCAGAGCAGTCGAGAATCGTCTCTATCGACTTCATCGACAACCCCTACCACGGCGACCACTACGACGAGGAAGGAGAACTCTGCACGATGGCTCCGAAAGATGGCACGACCACGTGCCATCGATACTGTACAGCGTACGTCGTTTCCAACGGAAAACCAGTGACGCTGGCGATGACATACGTCCGTAACGACGAGACAGAGGCTGACGCGGTCGAGCGCGTGCTCGCCCGCGTCGAGAACTACCCTTTTGAGATTGAGTTGCTGCTTGCCGACAGCGGCTTCTTCAACGAGCGTGTGATCCGTCGATCACGAGAAATCGCCGCAACAGTCGTTCATGTCCCGAAGAAGGGAGATCGAATGAAGGAGAAACTCGACGTACACAAGTCGTATATGACGACCTATCGGCTGTACAAAGACAGCGAGCGGGAACTCCGTGTCCCGCTCGCGGTCGCTGTCTCCTACCAGAACGGTGATCGTAACAAACACGGCGAGGTTGTCCGCGGCTACGTGGCTTGTGGTGTTACTGATCACACCGCGAAGCAGGTTGAGCGAATCTACCGGAAACGATCAGGTATCGAGACAACTTACCGGTTGATTCGGCAGGCACGAGGGGTCACGACGACTCGTGATCCCATCGTTCGGTTTGCTTTCATGCTCGTGGCTGCCATTTTGGAGAACCTCTGGTTAGTGCTCCGATGGGCCGTCGTCGCCCGCCCGCAGCGGGGCGGGCGCGACTTACCTGAAGAGTTCACGTTCTCCGTGTTTTGCGATTGGATTCGGAAGGAGTTGGAGGAACAGCTGGAGCGACGGTGGAAGATCAAGATGAACGGGACAGGTATTCCACCGTCATATCAAGCCGCGGGCTGACCACGGTCAGCCCCGGCCAGTCTGCCTCCGGATGAGCAACAGCTCTCTTCGAGAGGTAGTCGAAAACGGGGGAAACGAGCTGTTTGAGTGAGTACTCTGTTCGAAGTGGAAAGCAACTCACTGATTTTTGTGACTCACCCGAGAAACCATATAGAATATGACTATTCGGGCGTCACTGTCGCTGGAAGTTTCGACTCATTCGTGAAGTACCGACTGTTACTGAAGGAGAAACCCACGAAAGCCCGCAGTTTGAACATCTCAAAGACGACGTCGAGGTCTTCGAAGACCTCGATTCACCGATCTGGGTGTTTGACCGTGGATATACGCTCTACGTACGGTTTTGTAAAT
>NZ_QMDW01000054.1 GCF_003605635.1 Halonotius pteroides | reverse complement strand
TGTCACCGTATTGGATACTGTGGCTCAACCCTCATGAATTTTCAGCTATCAGTATGAGAACCAGCGAATTGCTGGCGAATACAGAGTACCATGAGGGGCTGAGGGGATTCTCGAACAGTGCCACGTCGGCGACTGTGACGATATCGGGATCACGCTGCCCCGCAGCGATCATGCGAGCAACTGTTGCCGAACCGTGTGTCTCAATCTGGACGGGGATATCAACGGCAGGTCTGAGCCCGTTAGCCAGTGCATTTTGAAAACTTCCAGGCGCAAGGATTGCAATCGTCGGAGATTGTCCTTGAGAAGTGTCACGGCTACACCCTGCAATACCGGCTAATCCTGCGACACCGGTTGCTTGAATTAATTGACGGCGTGAATAACTGGCATCCTGCCGTTGTTTCCTCATCGATATAACCGACGTTATTTCTTTTTTGGCATAACGTTTTGGGCTCGGAAACAAACATGACGCCATGGAACTCGATGCGGATTTTGATGCGAAGCTGGACAAATCGGGGGTGAGATTCACGGAACGAGACGTGGAACTACTTGAGGCGATTCGTGAGCATGGATCACTCAACAAAGCAGCGACGGAGCTGGAACGTTCGTACTCGCGTTCTCAACAGCGTATTGTCGAACTTGAAGATTCGTTCGGACAACTGGTTAAACGGCAGCGTGGAGGTTCTGGGGGTGGTGGAAGTACACTGACTGAAAACAGTGAACAACTACTTGGGGAGTTTGCACGACTGGAGGCCGAGTTCACTGGTCTCACCGAGGTTGAAGAGACGGTATTTCGCGGAAATGTCATCTACAGAGACGGGGAACTTGGAACGGTTGAGACAGATGCGGGTGATATTCGAGCGATTGTGCCATCGGTGACTGATGACGTCAGGGTTGCGGTCAGATCCGACGCTGTCACGCTTCATGCAGCAAATAGCGTCCCGGAAACGAAGACGAGTGCTAGAAATCAATTTCAGAGCACAGTTACTGATATCGTTGACGGGGATCGTCTCGCGCAGGTCATGCTTGATATCGACGCAGACACTGAACTGATAGCACTCGTAACCCAGACAAGCGTGAAAACACTTGAGTTGACTCCGGGTGACGCCGTTCTAGCGACTTTCAAAACGGCTGGTACACGGGCTTATCCAGTTAATCCGCCCTATTCTGAGTGAATTTGGCTCGTCATAACCTCTGCCATCTTTATCCTGTGGCTCAATCACAATCGTTCAGACTCTGCACAGCGATACAATCAATCCCGTAATCGATGTACCGCTCTACGACATGTTTGGTGAGCGTGTGCAGAAAGTGGTCGTTCTAAGAGAGGATTTTCTACCAGGTGCGAAGCGCACACGATGACAGGCTGTTCCCGCCGTCGGTGCCATATTAATCGCGAGTGAAGTAGTGGCCGTATTGTTTCCGTACGTTCTTGCGTACAACTCGGTGTCAACGTAATTGATCCTTACTCAGCTGACCCCTTAGCTGGAGCGTACAGCACAGTCATAACAAGTTTGTCCTCAAAGTCGAGGAACTGATGATCGGTTCCCGGTTCAAGATGGATCACGTCACCCGCAGAGACATCGTAGGTGTCCCCCTCAATGTTGAGTTTTGCGTTTCCGGAGTCAACATGGTAGATCTCATCTTCGCCGTGGGCGTGCATCGGATCCTCGTCGCCCTCCTTGAAGCTCATTATTTCGAGGCTGACGGCATCAGTTCGAAGTTTTTCAATTGACTCTTCATCATCCGAAACGTCCGCTGCAGCATCGCTTACGGCAAAGGATTCCATACAAAATACAGTTAGGGATCGATTGGGTTAGTCCGTCCGGGCTTAATTAAGACAAACGGCTTGGCTGCGTAGCAGCAGCGAGTGTGGTTTGTAGGATCGGCTGCTGCTTATCTCTGTGTGGGATTGTCTGCGTCTGCCCCCATAGGATTAATCAATTCTGTAATGCCGAACTCCGAGAGCTGTTCAGCAAATAGCTCTTTTAGGGGCCAGACTACGGAACACTGTTGAGCTTGAATTGAGCTTTCTTCAATCGTGATCTGCGTGAGCTTTCCGCTGGATCTCTGAAACCCAATACAGAACTCAACATGCCGGTCATGTTCGTCAACAGCAGATATCTGTAGTTCACCGGTTCCGTTCGGTGCTGACCAGTAATCATTGCCCTCGATATGTAGTTTGCCGACTGGGGAGACACAGGTCGATTCACAGTCGGGACATTCGGGTACATGTGATGAGCCACCGATATAATCATAGCTGGCTCCACACTGCAGACAATCCAGTTGTGTTATTGTCATAACGAACCTTGTTAGTACTATTGGATAGTTGGTGATCGATTGAAATAACGCTGAGGACTCGTTATCCGAGCGAGCCCTCCATCTCAAGCTCAACGAGGCGGTTCAGTTCGACCGCATA
>NZ_QMDW01000053.1 GCF_003605635.1 Halonotius pteroides | reverse complement strand
TACCGATTTAGCCTCCACTATCGGAGACAGTGAACTTCTCAATGTGATCGACTGAGACTGGAGTATATCTGGATACCCAGAGCTTGTCTGCGTATATACATTTAATCCACCATAGAGGGCGTCTTCATGCTTAATCGGGATGCTCAAGACTGACTGGAACCCCTGTTCAACCGCCACCCCCCGCCAGTCGCTCCGCTGGATATCGGCTGCTGTATTTGAATGATGGCACGCCTCCCGAGATTGGAGAGCCGCTACAGAGGGTTCTGGATCAGTCTCTCCATCCAGTGAGAGAGATACATCGCTGAGATAGGTTCCTCCAAGGCCAGCTTGTGCTTGGGGTGTTACGATATCTGTTTCGAGGTCAACACGACCGATCCATGCAAAATCAATCAGATTTGACGTAATCAATTGCTCGCAGACCGACTCCTCAAGACTGGCTCGCGTCTCTGTCTGAACAATTTCCTGGGTTATCCCCCGAATACGTTCGTTTATCGCTTCAACTTCCTGCAGTTCTTTCCGTTGGGTTTTGAGATGCTGCTCACGTTCAGTTCGTTCAAGTGCTGTTGCAACCGTGGCACTCAGCGTCTCAGCGAGGCTAACAGTCCACTCGGAAAATACATCAGGTTGGGGGTCGCCAGCCATCAAAACACCATGATCAGCAACTGGAATAGCTACCTTACTCCGTATCTTTCGCTCGGAGTCAGACGCTGTCTTACGTGGCTCAAAATCATCGATAACCACAGTCTGGTCTTCGGTAAGTGCCTGCCACTCAACACCATCTCCCGGGTCAAGAACCGGGGGCTCAAACGATTCGGTCGCAGTTTTAGATATCTCCGGTAGAAGTTCCCACTTTTCCTCCTCAAAGCTATAGAAAGAAACAGTTAGAACATCCAGTGTATCGGCTAAGGTTTCGACAGCCTGCTGTTTCACGTCCCGTTGGGTTTCCGCGTCAAACAACTCTCGGGTAACATCATTGAGCGCGGCCAGACGGCGTTGGTACTGATGTTCATCAGTGATATCCCGAAGAATGCCGTACGCCACATCCGTCCCGTCCAGTGTAACAGTCCTGACGCTGATTTCGACCGGTATCCTCTCTCCGTCATTTGCCGTAATCTGATAGGGCGATCCGTCAGAAAGCGTCCGAAATGTGCTCTCCTCTTGGACTGCTCTCCGGAAGGTTTCATCATAGGCTTCGGGTTGACCCTCCGGTCGGAGTATCTCCTTACTGTGGCCAACAATTTCATCTGTTCGATATCCCAACATATCCTCGGCCGCTTCATTCGCTTCGATGATCTCACTCGTTGTATTATTTATAACAATGATGGGGAGTGGGGCCAACTCTAGAAGCGTTTGGTACTGCTTTTCAGCCTGCTGTAGTGCCTGTTCGCTCTCCTTGCGCTCAGTAACATCCCGAAAGTAAATATCGATCCCACCGTTATCATTGGGGTACGCCTGCACGTCGAACCAGCTATCGACACCTTGATGATACTCAACAAACGATGCCATCTCTCGAGTCTCCATCACCTCGCGGTACTGCTTTTCGAATGTTGTTCCTTGTATATTATCAAACACTTTCCAGAAACCCCGGCCAAGAACGTCATCTTCCGATACACCCGCCAACTCTCCCCCTTGGCCGCTAAAGAATGTGAACTGCCAATCGGCGTCCAGCTCGATGATTCCGTCTGTCACGCGGTTGATTATCTGTTGCTGCTTGCGTTTTAGCTGCTCACGTTCGGTAACGTCTGTAATGAATCCTTCAATTACCGGGTCGTTCTCTGAGACTGTTAGGACATGTTTCCCACGCTCCCACATCCACCGCTGGTCACCGTCAGGCGTGATAATTCGATATGTTGTCTGGAAAGCATCGTTCTGTTGCAAACTTGTCTGTACGGTCTCCCACACCTCGTCATGATCGTTTGGGTGAATCATGTCTTTCCCCCACAACACCTCGCTAGACTCGAATGCCGATTGAGCATACCCCGTGAGTTCCTTGGAGTTTCCTTCGACAGTGTCCATCGGCCATCCTTCTTCATTCTGGCATCGATAGGCTATCCCGGGGAGATTGTCAATGAGCGTCTCGCGTTGCTGCTGCTCTTCTTTGCGTTTAGTTATATCCCGTATACTCACTACAATACCGCCGACATCCGGGTCGTCGGTAAGATTACGGGCAGAACTCTCGACCCAGACCCATCCATCGTCTTTTGTTTTCGCGCGGTACTCATATAATTCGGTAGTAGCACTTCCAATGACGTTCTCGTGAAATCCTTTTTTAATTCGGTCACGGTCGTCAGGATGAATATATTCGAATCCTGATTTTCCGAGGCGATCGTTGAATCCGTAGCCGAGGACTTCAGTGATTCTAGGCGAATCGTAATGGATAATACCGTCCTGATCAACAAGACAGATAACGTCTGAGGCGCTCTCAAGGTATGCCTCATGCTGTCTAAGTTCTACTTCCCGCTGTCTTTGTTTGGAGACATCACGGGCAGTAGTGTGCATATATACATCGCCATCGATCTG
>NZ_QMDW01000052.1 GCF_003605635.1 Halonotius pteroides | reverse complement strand
TCGGGTCTCGAATCTCGAACTCCAGTTCAACCGCTTGCTCCGACTGCAGGAGCGCCGTTTGCTCCATCGAATATATCGTGTCAGCAATTAAGTCACAAAGTTCAGATAATACAGACTGGAATGTATCTCGATACCCGGAGTTTGTCTGCGTATACACATTTAGCACACCATAGAGCGCGTCTTCATGCTTAATAGGGATACTCAAGACTGACTGGAACCCCTGTTCAACCGCCACCGTCCGCCAGCCGCCCCGCTGGATATCGGCCGCTGTATTTGAATAATAGCACGCCCCCCGAGACTGTAGAGCCGCCACAGATGGTTCTGGATCCGTTTCTCCATCCATTGAGAGAGATACATCGCTGAGATAGGTTCCCCCAAGGCCAGCTTGTGCTTGGGGTGTTACTACATCTGTTTCGAGGTCAACACGACCGATCCATGCAAAATCAATCAGATTTGACGCAACCAATCGCTCGCAGACCGACTGCTCAAGGTCGGCTCGCGTCTCTGTCTGAACAATGTCACGGGTTATCCCCCGGATCCGTTCATTAACCGACTCAACCTCCTGTAGTTCTTTGCGTTGGGTTTTGAGATGCTGCTCACGTTCAGCTCGTTCAAGTGCTGTTGCAACCGTGGCACTCAGCGTCTCAGCGAGGCTAACAGTCCACCCGGAGAATACATCAGGTTGGGGGTCGCCGGCTACCAAAACCCCATGATCAGCGACTGGAATAGCTACCTTACTCCGCATATTTCGCTCGAAGTCAGACGCTATCTCACCTGCCTCGACATCATCGACAACCACAGTCTGGGCCTGCTTAATTGCCTGCCACTCAACACCGCTTCCCGGATCAAGAACGGGGGGCTCAGAAGATTCGGCCGCAGTCTTGGATACTTCGGGTAGAAGTTTCCATTTCTTCTCCTCAAAGCTATAGAACGAGACAGTTGGAACGTCCAGTAAGTCGGCTAAGGTTTCGACAGCCTGCTGTTTCACATCTCGTTGGGTTTCGGCGTCAAACAACTCTCGGGTTACATCATTAAGCGCGGCTAGACGGCGCTGGTACTGACGTTCATCGGTGATATCACGAAGAATCCCGTACGCAACGTCTTTGCCATCCAGTGTGACGGTCCTGACACTGACTTCAACCGATATTCTCTCGCCGTCCTTTGTCATAATCTGATAGGGCGAGCCGTCAGGAAGCGTCCGAAGTGTACCCTCCTCTTGGACTGCTCTCCGGAAAGTTTCATCATAGGCTTCGGCCTGACCCTCCGGTCGGAGTATCTCCTTACTATGGCCAACAATTTCATCCGCTTGATATCCCAATAGCTTCCCAACCGCCTCATTCGCTTCGATGAGCTCACCCGTTGTACTGTCCACAACAATAATTGGGAGTGGGGCCAAGTCAAGAAGCGTCTGATACTGCTTTTCAGCCCGCTGTTGAGCCCGTTCCCGCTCTTTTCGCTCGGTGACATCTCTGAAGTAAATATCGATCCCACCGTGATCATTCGGGTACGCCTGCACGTCGAACCAGCTATCGAGTCCTTGGTAATAGTCAACGAACGATACCATCTCCCGAGTCTCCATTACCTCGCGGTACTGCTTTTCGAATGTCGTTCCTTGTATATTGTCAAACACTTTCCAGAAAGTCTGGCCAAGAACGTCATCTTCCGATATATACGCCAACTCTCCTCCTTGGCCACTGAGAAATTCGAACTGCCAATCAGCGTCCAGTTCGATGATTCCGTCTGTCACACGGTTAATTATCTGTTGTTGCTTGCGTTTTAGCTGTTCACGTTCGGTAACATCTGTAATGAATCCTTCAATTATCGGGTCGCTCTCTGAGACTGGTAGGACACGCTTCCCACGTTCCCACATCCACCGTTGGTCGCCGTCAGACGTGACAGTTCGATATGTTATCTGGAAGGTGTTGTTCTGTTGTATACCTTCCTGTGCGGTCTCCCACACCTTGTCACGATCGTTTGGATGAATGATTTCTCTCCCCCACAACATCTCATTAGACTCGAATATCGATTGGCCATATCCAGTAAGTTCCTTGCAGTTTCCTTCGACAGTGTCCATCGGCCATCCCTTCTCGTTCCGGCATCGATAGGCTATCCCAGGGAGATTGTCGATGAGCGTCTCACGCCGTCGCTGCTGTTCTTTACGTTTGGTTATATCTCGTATGCTTACAATAATACCGTTGACATCCGGATCGTCAGTAAGATTACGGGCAGAACTCTCGACCCAAACCCATCCACTGTCTTTTGTTTTCGCACGGTACTCGTATAATTCGGTGGTTCCACTCTCAGTAACGGTTTCGTGGAATTCTCTTTTGATCCGGCTACGGTCGTCAGGATGGACATACTCGAATCCCGAGTCTCCGAGTCGCTCATCGGATCCATAGCCGAGAATTTCAGTGACTCTGGATGAATCGTACTTGATAATACCGTCTTTATCAACAAGACAGATAAGTTCTGAGACACTTTCTAAAAGTGCTTCGCGTTGTTTGAGTTCTACTTCTCGCTGTTTTTGTTTGGAGACATCACGGGCAGTAGTGTGCATATATACATCGCCATCGATCTG
>NZ_QMDW01000051.1 GCF_003605635.1 Halonotius pteroides | reverse complement strand
TGACTGGTCAATGATCCGCCAGCAAAATTGATGTTACGGCTTATCGAGAAGAGCGGAGATCGTAACTGTTGATCCCGGCCCGCTTGGTATACTCCCCACACGGACGAGCCGACTGGTCAGCTCGACAACTGATCCAATTACACTTGAGACGAAACCGCCGAAAAGTCCCTTTGCAGCACATCTTGATGCATTACTCTCGGAATCCACGCCTCATATGGCACGAACCATCGTTGATAATCACGATTCTTCGGGGACGTATTTACTTGAGCAACAGCTCGCACTGTTTCAACGAGCCAACCATTGTCTATATCCGAGAGATGTTGTCACAGGGCTACAAGAAACGAGGACTGACACACTCGGTGCTGTGTATGATCCCACAGAACTACGCTCAAACTGGGAACTCAGAGATGAGTATGACGATATAAGCAATGTAGATCCATCCGGACCGCCTGGAGCGCATCGCCGATTGCAAACCTACGATTTTGAAGAATCACCAAACAAAAAATGGCAGGCATTACAGCAGATCGTTGGAGACGCTGAGTATGAGCGACTTCATGGACGCTGCTCAGATGCAACACAACTCACAACAGCGTATGAAACACTCGACGTTACGCCAACGCTGACTGTCGATTCTACAACACTCACGGGATTTCTAGGATTAGTTCCCGGTTACGACTTCGGGAGATGGAGTACATGGCGGCATATCGAATCTTCACACCCAGTGTTGGAAGCGAAATTGACGCTTCGGGATGCAGCTGGCTCTGATCATGACCTAATACGAGGTCGGAGACGATTCTCACCACCTACAAATGTGGCCGAGCAAATTGAGGAGATCAAACTACTGTTCCAACGAGATCAACGACTGCTTGAACAGACGATCCAAGCCTTTGAGGAGTACGGCGATGACCTTTCGACGGAATGCCAACCGTACGCTGCGTTCAACAGGGAGACTCCAGACGGTGAGGTTGAACCGATAATTGTCGTCACTGAAAAAACACTTCTTCCGGGTGACTTGATAGCTACCATCGAGAATGCACCACACAAAACAGCGACAATTATTACTGACACGAAAGCTACAGCGCATAAGATCCACAATATTTTGCGACAACCGTATGCCAAGCCACGTGCGCCCCAGACGGTACTGTACCCACAAGGCACCCAATACTGGGTGTGTTCAGGTGGTGCAGCTGTACTCCCTGCAGATACGACACTGCGGTGGCTCCTTGCCCCAGATGGAACACTAACGTTACGTGCAGATGATTTTGATATCATTGCGGGATCAACTACTGATTTCCCGACAGATCCAGGTGAGAAGGCGTATCGATACAACACTGAAGAAAACCAAATTGTAATTGTAAATAGCAACGATGACGAAATTGAAAGACTTACCTCAATTAGATCATTCATAGAATCATATCGCCTTGTTCCGTTGCCTGCAGTACCATCACAACTCACATATCAGGATCGGGCGACTGTGTTCACCATCGCAGACGGACAGCTAACGCGAGTCCACTCAACTGCCGGAACGCCCTCACAAGCAAACACGTGGACTGATACGTTAGTTGAAACGTTTTTGTCTCACTTCTGTAGGATTGGTGACTCTCATAGAGTCAGACAGGCTAACGAGCCCGTCACAATCTCTGAATTCAATAATGGATTCAAATCATATATTGATGCAGAGGCCATTGGCTCGATGTCAGCCGAACCTAAACTCGGAAATACCGACGTGACTGTCGAAACTGATTTTGACTCTCCTAATCGTGTCAAAGATACTAATGGAAAAGACAAATTTCTCAAATACCGATATCCAAGAGATATCTCACGGAGGCCACCGTTGAGAGATACAGTAATGACAGCGAATCAAAGTGGGATTGATAATCTTACGATAGCTGGATTCAATAAACATACATGGCCACACATACCGAGTAGTGTAAAATCACGAATTATACCCAAGGATCAGAACAATGAGTGATACGGATAATATAATTCGGTCAGACTGGCCTAGACAGGGATGCATCCGATTCACCGTTGACGAACAGAGCGACGGCAACAATACTACTTCCCAATATCAGTCAATAGAACTGGCACCAATCGTTGAGGCCGCATTGGATCGAAATAACAGTATTACACGAATGGAAATTCTCTCTTGGCCCGGAGAGAACCAACAAGAATGGGTTCTGTTTCCAAGTTCAAAATCTACGACTGCAGTCTCCACACAAGAAGGAGACCAAACCCAAGAGAAAGACGACGAAAAAAATACGAAACCATCTAGCGAACGTGAAGAGCGCGATCCGTTTGTCGGATCATTAAAAAATGTGCTTGAAGAACACAACTTACCTGATTGGATCGGCTACGATATTGCTGATGTCGACTTTGCCCCAATTGAACAAACGCTCCGACCGACCTGTCGGCTTGTTGTTGGAAAGAACCCTGATTTACAACCTCTCAGTCGAAAAACGCCACATCCGGTTATCGCACTCATTCGTGACTTGAATCAACAAGATATTCCGTATCTTCTTCAAACAATCGTCTCACTTAGCAGTAGTAAATCTGCTGATTATGAACTCTCACAACGACTCGCAGTCTATCCACCCGATTATGGGATCGCTGTTGAACAAGATTTCATCAATTTTTTGACTGACGGCCCAGTAGCTGATCTGGCGGACTACTACGACCAGAATATTGATTATACGCTCTTGGGTAGAGGATTGTTGGTCAGCTCTCAGCAGTAGCTGGAAGTCACAG
>NZ_QMDW01000050.1 GCF_003605635.1 Halonotius pteroides | reverse complement strand
CTGGTATCGAGAATTTCGTGAGCTTGCGCTGATGTGTGCAGTGTATAACATCAAGGTACGTGTTTACTCCCAGAACGATTTCGCCACTCTCTCGTAAGTTGCTCTTGACCTCGCAGTAGAGCAATGCAGACGACAGGGTATTTTCTGAGGGACGGTCTCCCTGCCGGAGACCGTCCCGTGTCGTCTGCACTGGCTGAGGTGTGTTGTGATGGTCACTGACGAGAAAGTAGAGCAACTGCTTGAGCGGATCACTGATCTCGAAAATCGCGTTGATGAACTTGAGCAGGAGAATGAAGAGCTCAAGCAAGAAAATCAGCAACTCCGTAAAGAGAACAAGCGTCTCAGAGCCAAACTTCGGTGGTACGAGGGACCTCATACACCACCGAGCAAAAATCAATCTGACCAAGAGGAGTCGTCCTCGTCCCCACCGGACGAGGACGACGGACAACCACGTACTGACGGTGGCACGCTTGGCCGAAAGTCCGGACATGACCCGGAATGGCGCGACGCTCCTGACCCTGATCGAGAAATCGAGGTTACCTGTGACTGCTGTCCAGACTGTGGTGAAGCGTTCGGCGAGTCGGCGGGCGTCAGCCCCCGACTCGTCGAGGAACTCCCAGATCCACAGCCACCGGAGGTCACACAGTACAACCGCCACTACTACGAGTGCCACTCCTGTGGTACCGAGACTGTCGCCTCACACCCCGAATGCCCCGATGAGGGGCAATTCGGGGTGAATGTCATCGCACAGGCGGCGCTCTCTCGGTACGATCACCGCCTTCCCTACCGGAAGATTGGCGACCGCTTCGAACAACTCCACGGACTGGAGCTGTCAGGCGCGTCCGCGTGGCACGCGACCGAGCGCGCTGCGCGCGCCGGTCGCTGTGAATACGAGCAGATTCGCCGTCAGATCCAGCAAGCCGACGTTGTCCACGTCGACGAGACTGGAATCAAACGCGACGGCGAACAGGCATGGATCTGGACGTTCACCACCGAGGAACATACGCTGTACGCGGTCAGAGAGAGTCGAGGAAGTGATGTTCCCGCGGAAGTCCTCGGCGAGGACTTCACGGGAACGGTCGTCTGTGATGGGTGGACGGCGTATCCGGCTTTCAGCAGCAACCTCCAGCGGTGTTGGGCGCATATTCTACGGGAGGCTGAAGACGCCGCTGAGAAACAGGCAGAAGGCGAACCGATCTACCGTGCCCTCAAACAGCTGTACGTCGCTCTCCAGACCAGGCTGGAGAGCGACTTGACAGTCCGTGAGCGAGCAGAACTCCAACGTGTGGCGTGGAGAGAGCTTGAGTCGCTGATAGAACGGTCAGTTCCCGACGGACCAGTGGCAACACTACTGGGCAAGATCGAAGGAGGTCTCGACCACTGGCTCACCTTCATCGGTGAGCCAGCGGTCTCCCCAACGAACAACGCCGCTGAAAATTCGCTTCGTGAGCCGGTGGTTCTCCGGAAGATAATCGGAACGCTCCGCAACGACCGCGGCATGTTTGTGCACGAGACGCTGCTGTCCCTGCTGGCGACGTGCCGCCAGCAGGGACGCAATCCCTACGACGAGTTCAAGCGAGTTGCCCGGAACAACGAGATGATTTCACGAGCTCAGACCGTACCCGCTGTTGCGTCCTCGGGGTAAACGCATACACATCAAGAAGGCTGCAGAACAGGAGATTCCGATCCCTTCAGGCGATTAAACACGGCCGTTTGAAGCGGATCGGGACGTGAACGCAGCGATCAATATCATTTCTCGCGGATACGACCAGCTAGGAGTGGGATACTCCGAAGAAATGCCTGTGGAGACTGCGCTCCCTGTGGATACATCCGTGTCTGCAAAGCGCGTCGTGGAAGCAGGAAGCCCTACCCTCAAGGAGCGAACGGCTAACGCCGTGAGCGAGTGGGGTGGGGTAGTTCACTTCTTATCGTTGATGTGTTTATTAATTAGATAGTTCTCTACATTATATAGAATTGATTATATTTGTTTCTATCTGGTTCCAAATGTAGCCTCGTAAACCCATATCTTTCTCATGGGTAGGTGCTTGTTATTATTATAAGTCGGTAAAGGGTACCAATAACCTACTCCCGTAAAGCGAATTTTCTAATCAGTGCATGTTATCGTTGGTGCCGCATAGTAACTGCCTATTATACTAGTGCTACTACATTTAATGACAATTTTCGCCGGCAAAAGACACGAACTAGCATAAAATCTACATATCACAAACCCAACTACAACACTAAATACTATATGCATCCGATATATCAGTTGCGTATGTACTATAAGAAGATGATGAAATCACAAGATCAGATTTCAATCGCTCGGTTATTAATATTTCTTCTGATCATGCAAAGAGGCTGATGAATGTATGTTGGTAAACACGAATCAAGATACAGAGCACAGTGGTAAATTCCCAACCCCACTTGGTACAGGCCAGTGGGTTCGAATTATCTTCCCTGGAGCAACCGATCCGGAGGTTAAGATACATAAACCACGCGGAGGGCTCCTCTCTGATGTGATTAAGTCCCTGTTTCATGCGTATTCTCCGATCAAGACTGCTGAGGTCGTTACCCATCCTGGTCATTATCAGCAAGAATATCTCATTCGTGGTCACCCCCGCGATCCAGCATCCCCCCTCTACGACAAAGATATTCTACTCGAGGCACTCGACACAATTCAAACGTGGGAGGAACTCAAATCAAGTGATCTTGAAATTTCTACGTTGTACACTGCGATTGCAGTCAAAGAGAATATTCCGGGGCGGTTTGGTGTCGAGATCGTCGCTCATCCCGATACGTTGTAACATAGGAGTTTCTCGAACCAATCTTCGGGTGAATTGAGCTTCAGTGCAA
>NZ_QMDW01000049.1 GCF_003605635.1 Halonotius pteroides | reverse complement strand
TACCGATTTAGCCTCCACTATCGGAGACAGTGAACTTCTCAATGTGATCGACTGAATCTGTGTCGGCGCGCCGATCTGCTGGGCGGCCTGAAACTGGAACAGCCCGAACAGGATATCGCTGACCGTGTTCGAGCCGGCGATGAACGCGCCAAAGGCACCGATAAAGCCCGAGAAAAACGGGAACAGCTGCCCGGTCACACTCGCTGTCGCCTCCGACAGTAAGCCGAGCATCCCGGCACTAGTCGGTGCACTTTCCAGAACGATCGTGCTCCCGGTTCGCTGCATGATCATGACGGTTGCAACCGCAAACCACAACGCGATAACGGCCGGCGCGATATTCCGGACGGCTTCGCTCCAAGAGGATTTGATCTCGTCGGTGCTCATCCCGTGGAGCCCGTAGGTGACCACCGCGACAAGGACGAAAAGGCTCCCGGGAAGATAGAGTAGCTCGACGCCCTCGGAAAATGGTGTTCCAAGGATGTTATTCCACATCAACACACCGTTTGAGGCAAGGAAGCTTTGAATCGGCCCGATAACACGGGTCACGACAAGCAGGAGGGCAACGAGGATGTACGGCATCCAGGCCATTCCAAGCGACATATCCTGGGAATGCGACTCCTCAAACGTTGCTGTCCCGCCATCAGTTGCGACCGCTCCATCCTGACTCCGGCTTGTCGTACCGACGCCTTCGCCGGGATCAATGCTGCCGACCCAGTGATCCGGCCACTGGCGTTGTGGCCCGAAATCCCACTCGTTATCGGGGATGAAATAGCCAGCCCGCAGCGTCGTTGTCACCACAAGTAGCCCGATCATCGCCCCCAGTAGTGCCGGGAACGTCGGCCCAAGGAAGTACGCTGTTGCGACGTAGGGGATCGCAAAGGATGCCCACGCAAACAGGGTCAGCGGCAACACCTCGAGGGCCGGCTGTATTGACCGCTCCTCGCCGAAGAAGCGAGTCATCATCGCCACGCCGATAAACGGGATCGCGATGCCGGCGATCGCGTGGATAACGGCCGCCCACACACCGATCTGAGCGACGTACGCGCCGACACTTTCGAAGCCGCCTTGCTGAATCACCTGTTGTGCCGCGCTTGTTCCCTCAACAAAGACCACATCACGAAGGCCGATGATCAGCGGTGTTCCGACCGCGCCAAAGGTGATCGCGAGAATGTTCCCCGTTAGCGCGACAACGACCGCCGCCAGGGGTGGGAACCCTAATCCGACCAACAGCGGGCCGACAATCGCGGCTGGCGTCCCGAACCCGGCCGCCCCCTCGATAAACGATCCCATGAGGAAGACGAGTAAGATGACCTGCACGCGTCGGTCATCGCTGATCGAGGCGAAGCCGGCGTTAATGACCTCAAAGGCACCGGACTGTTTCAGCGTGTACAACAGGAGGATCGCCCCAAACACGATCACAAGTATCCTTGTCGCCGTCAGCGCGCCTCGTATCGACGCGGCGGCGATCAGCCGCGGTGACATCTGCCAGCCGATAAATGCCGCGGCGGCTGCAACCCCCCACGCGAGCGGCATTGTCCGTGTTGCAGGTTGATACAGCCCAACCATCAATACCGCAATCGTCGCCAACGGGAGGAGTGCAAGGACTGATAAGGTCAGATCGACCATCGGCTCTCACCCCCCTCACGTCGTTCAAACGCTGGCTGATACTCCCAGCTGTCTGCTGAGTAACAGTTGTTTGATGTCATGGCCAGACCACCTCTGTGTGTGGCTCCCTCTGTCGGTGTCGTCGCCGTCGGTTGCCTCTGATCGAGCACATCATTCCCTATCTATGATTGGATATATTTATAACCATCTATAGTTTAGATAATTTGCGGCGCAGAATTTTATCAAAACAGTAGTTAGAGACACTGAAACGCTTTCATACTGCTATCCTTCCAAATTCGGCTAAATGCCCCAATACAGTTGTGTGTATCCGGTGTAGCGGCGGCAGGTGCCCCGGTTTCAGTCAACGGTATTTCCCACCGAGTCGCATGCAGTTGTCTGTATCCAGCGGTCTCAGGGCGTTATTCGACGGGTTGGTAAAAACAATAAGATATCTGATAGTTTATCAGAGATAACTTGGCTTGCATGCGCTCTCGTGGGTGTGACTGGGGCGCGGTGAGCCGTGTTAAGATACCAGCCCGCAGCCGCGACTGAGCAGATGGTAATCGAATCGTATATATAAATTTGAAACCAACATTTATCTCACTAAACCGTGTTTATTAATTTTATTTAGCATATCAGTACATTTAGTCACATATTGACTAGTAAGTAATACAAGAGATCTCCCTCACCGCATACAAACCCCTAGCGATTTTACCACAGTGTAAACTGCCTCGGTGTCAAGAGGTTCGAGAGACTTCGTCTCTCGTCATCACGGAAATCAAAGATTTCCGTACGACCCCGAGGCTTTCGCGTGGACTCCCGTTCTATGCCTGAGTAGTGGCAGGGGGGTTGTACTCCCCACTCACGTTCACGATCCCACGATTCAAGCGCACGTCTACGGGTGCGCCTCCGTCGTCTGCATTTAGTGGTTCACAGAAGATTTAGGTATACTCTGCGTTGGTGGGGCAATGACGGGACGAGAGAAAGAGATCGTCCGTCACCTCAGTGAGGACGATCTCGACCGCTTGCTCACGGAAACGGATAGCGAGAAGGTGAGCAAGCGGCTCACCTTCATCAAACGGCTGTACAAGGATGCATCACTCGAAGATGCAGCCGACGATGTCGGCATGTCCCAATCAACCGGGAGCCGCTGGGCCAGGCTCTGGAATAAGGGCGGTCTCGGACTTCTGACCCCGAGCTTCGGGGGCGGGCGGCCCCCGAAGCTCGACGGAGAACAACGAGAGCGGCTCCTTGACCTGCTTGAAGAGGGCGAACCCTGGAAGAAACAGGAGATTCAGCACCTCATCAACGAAGAGTTCGATGTCGAGTACCATCCGAACTATCTGCCGCGACTTCTGTCTGATCTCGGCCTCTCGTACGCGATTCCACGTACCGAGAGGCCAGACCGGCCAGATAACGCCGACGAAATCCTCGACGAACGCGTTGCCGACGCGTTCGCCGAGGATGAGACAGACGAGCCACACAACAAACAGCCAGAAGACGACAAAGATGAAGACTGGACGGTTGATGACGATGTCCGGACAGATGGCGGCACGACAGTCGGTTTCTTCGATATCTCGCATCCACAACCGTGGGACAATTCTCAGCGGCTCTACACAGTGAACGAGCCGACGATTACCCGGCCGCTGGTGAAAATCGACACACCAGCGGCCGGGTTCTATGCGCTCAACGGCGAGAGTGTCCTCCAATTTCCGCCGAATCAGGAGAAAGAGCAGATTTGTGCGTGTCTCGAAGCGATCCGCGAGCAGAATCCGGGTGAGCGGATTCTGCTCGTCTTGGACAACTTCTCGTCACACATCTGTGCGTACACGCGCAAACGCGCCCACGAACTTGGGATCGACCTCATCTTTCTGCCTGTAGGCTCGCCGCATCTCAACCCAATCGAGCCGGTCTGGAAGAGTCTCAAATGGGAATCGTCGCCCCTGATCGTGGAGGGCGCGGCCGAATACCGCGCCCTCCTCGATAAGATCTTCACGAAGCTGACCGACCAGCTGAGTTTCGCAGGCTCGTGGATCGAAAATCACCTCGACGGATTCATTCAGAAGTTGCGTTAGTCACTATTTTTTGCCGACGACGGAGATACTGCAAGCCGACATTCTTCGCTGCGTTGTAGTCGGCGTGATTCTCATAGCTACACTGCTGGCACATAAACTGTTCTCCATGGCGGTTGTCTGGATGCGTAAACCCACACGTTGAACACCGATTCGAAGTGTTCCGTGGATCAACCTGTACCACCTCAACACCGTGTTCTTCGGCCTTGTACTCAGCGTACTCATACAGGCATCGGAAGGCCCAGGTGTGTTGTCACGACGCTTCTGGGAGATCCCTCCGAATATGCATCAAGTCCTCAAATACGATGTGCGAACAGTCGTTCTCGACCGCTTCCACGGTCAGCTCGTTCGCTACCGTATGCAGGTATATCTCAAACCGCCCGGTTTCTTTCCGCCCGACTGATTCAATATTCTTGTGGGCGTGGCGAGAGCCGCACGCTTGTATACTCAACGCCGAAAGTTTTGAGACACAGAAGCTCATCGTTTGAGTATGTCCAAGGACGGGAACAAGATTCCCGATCTTTCAGTTGAGCGCGTCCGCGAGCAGCTCGAGGACGAGCGTGATCCAAAAGCAATCAAACGGCTCACTGCTGCACGCGAATATCTCGCTGGGCTATCTCCAGATAATATCGAGGAAAAATACGGATGGCCTCGTCAGACAGTGTACAACTGGTTGGATCGCTTCGAAGAGCGCGACTTTGAAGACGCGCTCTACGACGACGAACGTCCAGGAAGACCACCTGAGCTCTCTGACGAACAGTTCCAACAATTCGCTGAAACACTCAACCAATCACCCGAAGAAGCTGGATACGATGAGCCTGCTTGGTCGAGTATACTAGCTCAACAACACCTCATAACTGAGTTTGATGTTGCACACTCCCGGCGTCACGTTCAGCGATTGATGAAAGAGGCCGAGGTTTCCTGGAAGAAACCTCGGCCAGAACCAGCCTCGGCTGACGAGGAAGATCTTGAACGGTACGACGACGAGCTCAAAAAAAGTCGGGAGACGGGATGAAGACAGGCTGGTCATAAGGCCGTGTTTAATCGCCTGAAGGGATCGGAATCTCCTGTTCTGCGGCCTTCTTGATGTTATACACTGCACACATCAGCGCAAGCTCACGAAATTCTCGATACCAG
>NZ_QMDW01000004.1 GCF_003605635.1 Halonotius pteroides | reverse complement strand
CGTCTTCCGGTCGGGATCGCTGGAGCTTGATCGGATCGGCGTTGTCGAGAATCCATTCGGCCTTTGTCGCCGAGAAATAGGCATCACATTCGAGGCCGGTCTTCTCGCGGATCTCCTCAACCTTGCCAGCTTCCTGGATCTCTTCGACGCGGTCGGTTGTGCGTCGATCCTGCCAGACGAGGGCGTTGTGTACTGGTTTGCCGGTTTCGGCATCCCAGATAATCGTGGTCTCCCGCTGGTTGGTGATGCCGATCGATTCGAGCTGGTCGGCATCGAGGCCCTCCTTGTCGAGCGCCTCGTTAATGACGAGCTTCGTGTTCTCCCAGATCTCCATCGGGTCGTGTTCGACCCAGCCGGGCTCCGGATAGATCTGTTCGTGTTTTTCATAAGCTTGCGATACGACGTTCCCGTCATGGTCGAAGACCATGAAACGAGTTCCGGTCGTCCCTTGGTCGATTGACCCAACGTATGTGTCTGTCATAGATATCACCTGGTCGTATGGCGGGTGTCATGGCGATCGTGACCCACCGCACAGTCGAGATCGTCGCTCGCCAGTGGCACCCGAGCCATGTTATGCGTACAGAAACCACCAGTATAAACATGATCATTAGAAATATATCATGTTTATATTTGTATATTAATTTCTGCTGAAACTGAGACTATATGCTATATAATGTTATTTTTAGCTATTTTTGATCCACAGCGAGCCGAATAACCGGATGCCCAATGTGTTAGAAAAACAGTGTATGTGCCGATCCCGCTGGTAACGATTACAGCTCTTTGTTTGCTGCCTTTGTGCGAAGCTCGTCGACGCGATCGCGGATCGCCGCCATCTCATCGGACTCCTGTTTGGTATCGACATGGCTATACATCAGCCCCATGCGGTGGTTGCTTCGCAGCTGCTCCTCGTTTCGGTCGAGAAAGTCCCAGTACAACGCGTTGAACGGACAGGCCTTCTCGCCGGTCGTCTTTGTTTTGTAGTACCGACAGTCAGCACAGTAATCCGACATTTTGTCGATATAGTTAGCAGACGACACGTACGGTTTTGTCGCGAAGACGCCGTGGCCGTACTGACCCATCTCGATCACGTTCGGGGTTGTCACCCAGTGGTAGGCGTCGACGTACGTCGCGTGAAACCAGTCGTTGAGCTCGCTCGGTTCGACACCCCACAGCGTCGCGAAGTTGGCCAACACCATCAGCCGCTGGATGTGATGGGAGTATCCTCGGTCGTGGACATCGCCGACCGTCTGTGAGAGACACTCCATCTCGGTGTCGCCATCCCAGTAGAACGCTGGCAGCGACTCGGTCGCATCCAGCTGGTTGGCCTCAGCTAAGGCCGGCATCGCGTGTCGATAGACGTGTCGCATAAACTCCCGCCAACCCAGAATCTGGCGAATACACCCTTCGACCGCGTTGAGCGGAGGCTCCTGTGAGTTGTAGGCGTCGGTGATCGCCTCGATAACCTCAACCGGGTGCAGCAGTCCAAGATTGATCGACGAGCCGAGCAGTGCGTGGGCCATCGCCCAGTCGTCGCTCCGCATTGCATCCTGATACTGACCAAACTCGCCGAGTCGTTCATCGATAAACCGGGCTAACGCCTCACAGGCCTGTTTGCGGGTGACCGGCCACGGAAACTCTTCGATCGACGCGTTCCCCCACGTCTCAAAGGTCTCTTCGACCCACGCGGCCGTTTCGGCGGTCTGGTCGTTGGGCTCGGGCGACGGCGTCGGCGGGGCCGTCCACGAGTCGTCTGGAAACTCCTGGTTTTCGTCGTCGTAGTTCCACTCGCCGCCGACCGGCTGGTCGCCGTCCATCAACACACCCGTTTCGCGGCGCAGCCACCGATACATGGACTCGTGTTTGAACGTCGGCGTCTCGTCGTCAGGGTCGGCGTTGGCCCACTCATCAAACGCCTGTCGGGTGCTGACAAACAGCTCGTTGTCAACAAACCGCACGTTGCCGTCAGCGTCCTCAATCAGGTCTCGAAACCGGCGTTCGGAGCCGTAGCTGGGCGATCGCATCGCAACCAACCGTTTGTCGGGGTGGTCGTCGAAAAACGCCGCAAACCCGTCGGCGAAGCTGTCGGCGTTGATGTAGGTGACCTCGTAGCCGGCCTCCCGCAGCCGATCGCGGAACTGTCGCATCGCACTGAAGACAAGCGTCAGCTTGTGGTGGTGATACGGTTTTCGGCCCGCAAAATCGTGGGCCTCGATCAGGAGTACCTGCGACCCCTCAGGCGCGCGGGCAAGCGGGCCAGACTGGGTGGTCAACTGCGTGCCGAGCAGCCACGGGACATCCGTGTCGGCAAGCGAATACTCCGGTGGGTCGCCGACGATCGGCTGATGCATACAATGGGTAGACGCCCCGCGTACTTAGACGTGTAGCCGCGGTGTCTATGTGGTTGGTCAGCCTGCTCACAGGTGCCATTGAGCGGCTACAACGTGGCGTCAGCTTTCGGGAGGGTGAGGGTAAACACACTCCCTGTCGGCTCGTTGTCGGTGATCTCGATCGCCCCGCCAAACAGCGTTATAAGCGTATCAACGAGATACAGCCCGATCCCAGAGCCCGGACTCTCCAAACCCTGCTCGCCGCGACCAAAGACCTCCTCGCGGCGGTCTTTGGGGATACCGGGGCCGTTGTCGGCGACGTGAACAACGACGCTGTCACCGTGTTCTTCGCCGTTGATTGTCACCTCGGGTGTCGATTTGTCGTTGTGCGTGACCGCGTTGGTGAGCAGGTTTCGGAACACCGACGAAAGCAGCTCGGTCGCCGCAACCTCAACCCCGGTGGGAAACCCATCGTCGATCCGGATGTCAGCATTCCCATAGGTATCGCGTGCTTTCCGGCATTCGTCGGTCACCACCGCGGTAAGATCGATCGGCTCCAGTTCGGGTTCGGCGTCGCCACGGAGGACATCAAGGAACTCACCGACGGTCTCGGTGATGTCGGTGATATGTGTCGCAGCCCGCAACATCGGCTGAAGCGAGTCCACTACCGACTCATCAAGCCGGTCGGCGAGACTGTTACCGTGGCCTAAGATCACCGCCACATCGTTTTTGATATCGTGGCGAACGACCTGATTCAGCAGCGCGAGTTCCTCGTTTGCGGCTTCGAGTTCGGCCTGTGTCTCTCGCAGCACCGCCTCGCGTTCAGCCTGATCAAGGGCCGCAGTGACCGTCGCTGCCAACACCTCGATCACCGTGCGATCGGTCTCCGAGAAGGCATGCGCTGTCGTTGCCCCGGTTACGAGGATCCCGTGATCGCCAAGCGGCACCAACATCTCTGAGCCGAACACCGTCTCCTCGTTGTGCAACGCCTCGGCGTCGGTGAGGTCGTCACACACCCGGGAGTTACCGTCGATGAACACCTCCCACGCCACGGCCTCACCCTGGTGGAATGTTGGCTGGCCGTCGAGTAACTCGGTTGCCGCAGTCGTCTGGGTCGCCGGCAGGAGCGCCTCGCGGTCGTTGTCGTACCACCAGACGCCGGTGAGCGACAGGTCGAGCACCGACGCCGCTTGATCGACTGTGACCTCAGCGATTGCGTCACGCGATTCCGCTGTCATCAGCTGTCTGGCGGTCTTGTTGAGCGCGGTGAGTTTGGCCGCAAACGCGTTGCTCGAAAGCTCTGACCCAAGCCATTGGGCAGCGATCTGGGCGAACGCGGTATCGCCGTCGGTAAACGCCTTGCTTCGGCTGTCTTGGGCGGTAAAGCAGAGCGTTCCGTAGGGTGTGTTGTCGACGACAACCGGCACACCGAGATAGGTCTGAAGCCCATCGGTTCCATACGCTGCCGTGTCGACGGTTTCATCCTCCGGCCCGCTGGTGAATGTGACGGGCTCGCCGGACGCAACAACAGAACTACAGTAGGTCTCCTCAAGATCGAAGCTGTCGCCGGCGGTAATCGGCCCGTTGTCCGGCACGGCGGCCTCCACCGCGTAGGTGCCGGCATCGACGCTGGCAAAGACGCCGATATCGACATCGAGATAGTCGACACCCAACTCCAACACCGATTCGACGGTTGCCGCAAAGGAGCGTTCCTCATCGGTCGTGATCGCGTGGAACCGCCGGAGGGCGTCGTTTCGGGCCTCGATCTGTCGCTCGTAGGCCATCCGGCTGCTCACATCACGGATCGATGCCAGCGTTGCCAACACCGCCCCGTTGGGGCCGGTCAGCGTTGTGCTGAGCGTCTCGCCCTCAAAGGTCGTGCCATCGGCCCGCTCGTAGGTGAGGACGTATGACTGGTCGTCGGCCGGGGCGGTGCCGTCGACCGCGCCGATAGGTTCCCCGTACAGCGTCGATACCGGCTGGCCGGCCACCTCCTCCGTTGTGTAGCCGAACAGCGATTCCGCGGTTGGGTTGAGATCCGTGATCCGACGGTCGCCGTCGGCGACGATCAGGGCGTCTGCGGTCTGCTCAAACACCGCCTCGAAGAGCCGTTGTTTCCGCTGTAGATCGAGGTCGTGGCCGTCCTGATCGGCGAGATCACGAAAGACCACAGTGAGCCCGGTGTCGCTGGGATGGGCCCGCACCGAGAACCATCGCGAAAGCGGCTCATAGTAGATGTCGAAGCGGGTCGCCTCGCCGGTCTCCATCGCGGTGCGAAACTCTTCACCGACGAGCCCCCCGGCGGCGTCCGGAAACGCCTCCCACAGCGTTTGGCCGAGCAGTGTCTCCGGGTCTGACGCAAGCAGCTCGGCGGCGTGCTGGTTACAGAAGGTAAACTCCCAGTCGGTATCCAGCGCGTAGACGGCATCGTCGATGCGGTCAAGCACTGTCGCAACCGCGGTATCATCGCTGCGCACAAAGGTGTCGTCGGTGGGCATCGCGCTATGACCCCCCGCCGGATTCCGAACTCTTGAACGCATCGGTATCGGCGTCCGCTGGCTGGTGGGAGTCGTCGGGGGACGTTGCTGCGTTGTCGTCTCCGGTCACGTCGTCGTTTTCGTTTTGAGCCGCCTGAAGTGCTTTAACTGTCGACTGCCGGGCGAGATACGCCTGCAGTTGGCTGTCGTACTCGCCCCGCTCGATCAGATCGGCGACAACACTCTTGAACTCAGCTTCCGACACCGGCTTGGTGAGATACTCATCGAAATCGAGATCGAAGAGGTCCGTACCGGGTTCCTCGGCGGTGATCATCACAACTCGGGTGTCGTACTCCTGTTCGCGGAGCCACGCCAACACCTCGTCGCCGGATCGCCCCGGCATTCGGCGATCAAGGACAAGCACGTCGACCTCGGGGCCGAGCTCCTCGATCGTCTCATCACCATCGTGGGCTGTGCGTACCGCGTACTTCCCGGAGAGCCACGCGGTGTGCATCGTTGCGACGCGTCGGTCGTCGTCGGCGACGACGATAATCCGCTCCTCCTCAGGGACGGTGTCAACCCAGTCGGCGAGCTGCCGGCAGATCGCCTCTAACTCGGCCCCACGATCGGTCAGCACGTAGGCGAACTCGGGTGGGTGCTGGCTGATCTCGACCCGTTCGAGACTGTCGGTGGCCTCCAGCGTTGACAGCGTCTCTCCGAGTAGTTCCTCGCTGATCTCGGGGAGTGCCGCGGCGAGCTCTTCAAACCTCATCCCGTCGCTGTCGGCCAATGCTCGGAGGACGACCGGTGGCCACGGCTCAGCAAGGAGCGCTGCGGCTTCACGGAAGGCGGTAGACGCACCGGCATCGCCAAGTGGCCCGCTGTCGCTCATGGGTGTACCACGAACAGCGGGTGTAAAATCACTTTGGGGCGGGTGATTGTCTGTGAGACAGGAAGTTGCCTCCACTGTCGACTATTCAAGCTCGAAGGCGACCTCAACCTCCGCTTGATACTCCTTGTCGTCGGCGGTGGCAAGTTCGACGCCCAACTCTTCGACTTCGACCCAATGGAGGTTTTCCAGAGTGTCGCGGGCGCGGGCGATCGCGTCGTCGACGGCTGCATCGAAGCCATCCGTGCTGGTGCCGATGAGTGTGACCTTTTTGTGTACCATCGCAACAACACATTTCACGCCGGTGAGTAAAAAGCCACCACCCGGAGTCAAGCGACGCCCGAAACGCTACTGCACCCCAAGCGACTGCCAGTCAGCTACGTCCAGACTACACTCCGCGTCGACCGATGGTTGCTGACCGGGAGCGAGCGCGTTGACGAAGATAAGCGGTATGCGTGGTGCAGGCACTGCACTTATACCAGTCGGCGTGCTCTGTGGCGGTATGCAGCGACGCCAGCGATCAACTCACCCCCGCTGTTCGGAGCGAGGGGTGTTCGATCGCTGTCGAATGAGGGCATCCGTGCGATGGGGTCGATAGATGGCAGAGATCGATCGCTCACTCCGCATCCGCTCGTTTCTCAACGAGTGGGCGACCGTGCTCAGTGTCATCCTGATACTCGCCGCCGCCGGCGTCGGCTGGTGGGCCTATCAGATCAATCTTGAACCCAGCGTCGAAACCGAACAGCGGCTGACAGAACAGTGGTCGGAGTCAACCGGCTACAGCCACAGCGCGCCGATCACCAACGATAGCCTACCGTTTGCCGCCGGCGAGCGAGCCAGTAATCGCCCCCTCTACTACACCGCGCTCTCAAAGCGGCTGGAGGGCACCTACAGCTACGAGTACACCGCCGACAGTGGCAGCGTTGTCGTTCGCACCGACACCTATCTGCTGATCCGCGGCGGGCAGATGGAAAACGGCAATATGACCGAAACCTACTGGGAGGTCTCCGAGCCATTAGCTGCCGACAGCGAGACACTTGCTCCTGAGGAAGCACACCGCCTCAACTTCACCGTCAATATCATCGATGTGTTGCGACGGATCGGCACCGTCGAACAGCAGCTTGCTGCGACCGAAGGTGTCGTCGACGTGCGGGTGGTATCGGTCTCGAACCTTTCAGGCAGTGTCGAAAGCGACAGCATCAACACGACCTACCGGAGCGAACTACCGATCGTCGTCTCGCCGTCGACGTTCCGGGTTGCTGAGGCCGAGACCATCGATGAAACACACCAATCCTTCGAGACCGTTGAGGTGTTTGCTGAGCCCTCACCGCTACAGGCCTACGGCTCGATAATCGCTTTCGGGCTCGTCGTCATGCTGTTGGCTGTCCTCATCGGACTGCGGTACACCGGCTACACCGAACTCACCGATGAAGAAGAGGAGCTCATTGACATCGAACAGGCCCGCGAGCGGTTCTCCGAGTGGATCACCACCGGCGAGTTCCCCTCCGAGCGGGAGTACGAACAGACTGTCCTCGTCGACACCCTCGAAGGGTTGGTCGACGTGGCGATCGATACCAACAAACGCGTTATCGAAGACGACCAGTTGGGTGTCAGCACCGTGTTGGATGACACGTACATCTACATCTACATCCAACCGGATTCGCCGGCCCGCGACTGGCTGGTGAGCTACGCGGATACGACCATCGATGAGTTCGATGAGTATGAGTTCTGATCCGGGTGTCCCTCGATGAAGCCCTCAGCGTTCCTGCAGTACGTCGCCGGCGGGCTGTTGATCGGATTTATCCTCCTGTTGTTGGTGAGTCAACTCCTCGGCCAGCCGGCGATCGTCTTCGTCGAAACCGGGAGTATGGCACCGACCTTGCAGCCAAACGACGGCTATCTCGCGGTGCCGGGGATGCTCGCCGGCGAGCCCGAGGTCGGCGATGTCATCCTCTTTCAATCACAGAATCTCGGCGGGGGTGAGCTGACGACCCACCGCGTCGTCGAGATCACCGACGAGGGGTATATTACCCAAGGGGATGCCAACCCGTTTACCGATCAGGATGGGGATGAACCCCCTGTCTCGGACGGCCAGATCAAATCCGTCGCGTTGACCGTCGGCGATGGGATCGTCGTGATTCCGGGGTTAGGTGCCTCGGTCACCGCGGTGCGGTCGGTTGGCACCGCGATTCAAAACGTTGTTCTCGTTCCGCTGGGCCTCGATATCGAGGTAACAACGCTATCGACGGCCGCGATGGTCACCGGCCTCGTGCTGTTTGTGTATGGGACGGTCACCGGCGCGACCGACAAACGACAGCGGAGCCGGACGCGGGGTGGCATCTTCGAAAATGCCATCATCGTGATCGCGGTGCTCACCTTGGTCGTTATCATCCCGCTCAATATCTCGATGCTGTTGCCCTCCGGTGTCTATCAGTATGAGATCCTAAGCTCGGAGTCCCCGACCGACAACCCACAGATCATTCCCGTTGGTGGCGAAAGCGAGGTGACCTACGCGATGCAGAACAGCGGCTACCTCCCGGTGGTGGTCTTCTTAGAGGCCGCAGGCGACGGCGTCGCGGTCAGTGACTCACAGATTTACGTCCCAAGACGCAGTACGGTAGAGACATCTATCACGATGCAGGCCCCCAATCAGACGGGGAGTTACCTGCGGTTTGTCCGTGAGTACCGGTATCTGGTCGTGTTGCCGCCGTCGTTGATCGCCAGCCTGCATACGATCCATCCGATCGTCGCCATCGCGGGGATCAACCTCTTTGTCGGGAGTGTCGTCGTTGGGGTGTTTGTGGCCACGGTCGGCACCGATCGGCTCCGGCTGCGCTCCAGAAAGCGCGAACTCGAACTCGGCGAGGAGCTGCGGCGGATCATGCCCTCGTTTCTGTTGCGGTATGTTGGCTCAGCCCCACCGAGCCCGCCCGGCGCGTCGCAGGACGCCGCAAACCGTGGCAGAAACTGGCTGCGCTCCGATGACCCCACCGGGGGCCCGACGCCACAGCCACCCGAGTCGACAGCTGAATCGGCGACTGAGACGACCACATCGTCGGCTGCCGACAGCCCACGATCGACGCTCACCGACTCGGAACAGGTCGCTGTCAACAACACGCTTGATGCGCCACCCGAGGCCGCCGGGCTTGACGCCGAGTCGTGGTCGTTGCCGCTGTTGCAGCGGTATCTCTTCGAGGAATACGGGATCGACTACCCACGTGAAGACTGCAAGAGACTGCTGCGACGGGCCGGTCATCTAGCGACGGACGCAGGGGTCGATACGCCACAGTCTACCGACGAGAGTGGGGCCAATGCTGCTGACTCTGCCCCTGATGACGCCGATGACCCCGTCGTCGGCCCGGAGCTGCAGTCAGCATTCGAGTCCGCCGTCGAAACGAAGCCGTCGGGTGAGCCCGATGGTGCTATCGCCGACGATAATGTTCTCGCTGATGCGGAAGCCGACCGCGACACCACAGCCGACAACCGGGATGATGACGGTATCGACGTAGACGACGACGGGGATGGGTGGGACGACGAGAGCGTCGACTCCGGAGATGGTGGCGATGATCTCACCGCCCACGACGACTTCATGTCGCTGGGTGGCGACGACGGTCTCACCGACGAACAGTACATGATGGTAATCACCGCTCTCAACGATACACCGTCAGCCGTCGCTGTCGACGCCGAGACGTGGACGCCGGCGGCGCTACAGACGTACCTGGCCGACACCTACGATGTTGCCTACTCCCGAGAACGGTGTGTTGAGTTGCTGCGATCAGCTGGTCATGAGGTGGGAGAGTAGCGCGTTCCCACTGCCGTCTGCAGATAGTATCGTTAAGTAGCTCCAGTTTGTCGCTCTCGGATAGAGCCGTCGTGTCGGCTACGTTACGATGAGTTCGATTATCTCACCCGACGCCCGCGAAAGTAAAAACACGCTGTTTAGCGTGTTGAGTAGCCATCGCCGGCGGTATGTGTTGTATGCCTGCAATCAAGCTGACGGCGAGACGACGCTGTCGGATGTCGCCGAACAGGTCGCTGCCTGGGAGTACGACAAGCCGATCGGCGAGATCACCTCGACAGAGCGAAAGCGTGTCTACACCTCGATCCAACAGCATCACCTCTCAAAGTTGGAAGACGCCGGATTGATCACTGTCGACGGCGACCGGCTGTCTCCGACAGCGAAAGCAACAAATCTCGATGTCTATCTCGAAGTCGTCCCCGAGGAGACGGTGCCGTGGTCGGTGTACTATCTTGGCTTAAGTCTCCTCGGCAGTGCCGTGCTCGGTTTTAGCTATCTCGACTGGCTGCCCGACGGTATCTCAGTGGGTGTTGTTACCGCGGTGTTGCTGGCAGCGTACCTGATCTCCTCGCTTGTCCATCTCAATCAGTCAGAGCGGGTCAGTCTCGGCGGGCTCGACGACGAGCCGGAGTTTGCCGACAGCGACGATGACACAGCGTGAGACGGCTTCCGAACGGTGCTTGCTCGGCTGTTCGTTTACCGAGATACCACACTTCGGTTTTCGATGACGATCCCGGTGTCGGGCCGAATCGAAAAGGCGATCTTATCGTCGACCTGTTGGCCCATGCCGGCGAAGCGACACACGTTGAGCCACCGATACTGCCGGTCGCCGGAGTTGTCGACCGTGATATCGAGCAGCACGTCAGCCACCGCTCGGAGTGGTTCCAGCGTTTCACGCGGCAGCCCGCTTGGCGACAGCAACAGCACGATCGTTGTGCCTGTCGCCATGATTCGCCGGAAGAATGAGAGAATCCGCTGGATAGCCCGACGGTAGCCATCCTTGGCGGCAAGCGACTCAACGGTTGGATCATACAGGAGGATATCGCTGAACGTATCCAAGATGACGACATCGCTCGTCCACAGCCGTTGGGCGGCCTGCAGCCGTGAAAGCAGTTCCGGCTGGTCGTCTGCATCGGAGCCGATGAGATTACCGTACAGATACAACAGATCACGCCGAAGCAGCGATCCCTGAACCGTATACGACAGCGATCGCATCTGGCTGAGAAAACGCCGAAACTCGCGTTCGGTTGAAAGATACGTAACCGTATGGGACTGTTCACAGAGCCCGTAAGCAAACCGGCCAGCCAGGGTACTTTTACCGGAGCCATGACGGCCCTCAACCGCAACGAGACTGCCCGTCGGCAGCCCGCCGCCGAAGGCGCGGTTTACCTGATCCCGGCCAGCCAACCCGAGTGAGTAGATGTGCTGCAGCTGCGGGGTCACAACCATAACCGCCCATTTGCTGTGAACCGATATAACCACCGGGGCCCGGCGCGTTTACACCTCGGGTGGCGAGTCCCGACCGATGTGGATCGCCTGTCCCTCGATCGACTCAAACGCGGCGACGAGTCCGCCGACCCGGATCCTGTCGTCGCCGGTATCAACGAGCAACGAGGCGACCGACTCGTTTTCGCGGAACTCGATGTCCTCGACGGCTCCGCTGATCACAACCGGCTCGCCCGTTTGGGTGTCTCGTCCCTCGACAGTTGCATAAAAATCCCCGCCGAGGTCGCGGATATCCTTGACCGCTCGGCGGATCGAGGCGTATCGCCGCGGAAACGCCCGCTCGGTCGGCGTCGTCGACAGCGTTTCGGCGGTCGTCCACAGGACGGTCTCGAAAAAGCCTGAGACCAGAAAGCCCAGCGCGGAGCGACTGAAGATCACACCGTAGCGATCCCGGTCATCACGGAGGGCATCCTGGGTCGCGTAGATCGAATCCGTGCCGTCGGCGACCGCAATCACCGGTGTCGTGATCCCCTCGCGGGCCCGAACGGTCGTTGCGACCGCCTGATACTCAAAGTCCGCCGGATCAGGGGCCTCACGGGCGGGCGTGAGCAGGAGTTCGATGCTGACGCCGCTATCGATCTGGTCGCCCAACGTTTCTTCGAACTCCGCCAGCAGCGATGGCGTCAGCGACAGCGTGAGCTCGTCGGCCGCGCTTTCGATGATCTCGGTGAGATAGCGAATGATCGTCGCCCGCGATTTGACCAACGACACCGCCTCGGTGTCCCGGGCCGGCGCGGTGTACCGGGCGGTAAGCTCGTCGACGAGCTCGGTAAACGACGACTGGAGGTCGCCGAAGGCCGTTTCGGGGTCGATGGCGACGACCTGCATCGGCCGTGACTCCCGGAGCTCAACGAGGGAGCGATCTGAGAGGCTGCGAACCGTATCGTAGACCCGCGGTTGAGGGATATCGGTGCGGTCGGCGATCTCGCTGGCGGTGAGCTCCCCGTGTTCAAGCACGGCAAGATAGGCGTCGATCTCGTACTCGCCGAGATTGAACCGCTCGCCGACGTGTTCTAGGGTCATCCGGAGGTCATCTGCCATACTGATCTGTTAGCGCCTGTGTGTATGAAATTTACTCTTTACTGAGTTGCACCTTGTTTCGGAACACAGTACTTCTGGCAGGGGTAGACGTTGCAGGCGAGATCGCAGGGGACAAGCCTTTTTCGCGGCGGCGGAGAGTTCCAGCCAATGACGACTCCCCAGCCGGCGGGGGCCACGGAGGCCGCAGCCGCCGAGGTGGCCGCTGTGTTGCTGCCGACGTGGCTGCAGTTCCCCGGCCACCGGGTTATCGCCGCGCTACTCGTTGTCGCCCTTGGCGTCTCGCTGTCGAAGGTGCTTGTGAGCCTTTTGGGGCGGCCGATCGCCCGTCGGTTTGAACGCCAGAGCGTCGCCCAGATCGTCTTAGGTGGCGTTCGTGCCACCACGATCGCCGTCACGCTCATTATCGCTGGCTCGCTTGTCGGCCTCCAGATCGGCAACATCGTCCTCTCGGTGACTGTCTTCTCGGCGGTCGTCGGGATCATCCTCGCACCGATCGTCGGCAACGTGCTCAACGGCATCTTTGTGCTGGCCGACCAGCCCTTCGAGATCGGTGATATGATCGAACTCGATGATGGCACCCGCGGCTTTGTCGACGATATCACGATCCGCTATACCAAGGTCGTCACCCTTGACAACACCTTTCTGGTGATTCCAAACGGCAACGTCCGCGACCGGGATGTGACCAACTACTCCGCGGAGGACGAACGCACCCGCCTCTCGCTTGACGTGTTGGTCACCTACGAGTCCGACATCCCGGAGGCCCGCCGCCAGATGGAGTTGGCCGCCCGAGACACCGACGACGTGATCAACGGCGGCCCGGATATCCGGGTCGGCAGCGCGCGGTACCCCGCCACCCCCAGCTGTTTCATCGCTGATTTCGCCGACAGCGGCGTGTTGCTTCGGTTGCGCTACTGGCTAACAAAGCCCTATAAGATCGCTACTATCGAATCCGCGGTTCGAACCGCGATCCGCCAGCGGTTCATCGACGCCGAGGCCACCCTTGGGATGGCTTACCCCCACCGGCAACTCGTCTATGCTGATCGCCCACGAACTGATCCGGCTGAGAGCCGCTCCGAGGAGCCGCCGGCAGCCGAGTCAACCGCCCCAGTTGGTGACAACGCCGCTTCGGACTCATCGACTGACAACGGCTAACCCGAGGGTGACAATCCCGTTCGCTCGGCTACGGATAGGGATGGTACGACCGATCCAGCCGTGGTTCGAAACCCATTGATTCCGGCACCGAACGAGCGCGCTCGCCGAAATACGGGGCTCCGGTAAACAACGGCTGGGCTGCCGGTACTACGGCTCGAACCGCCTCAAACCCAAGGGCGTCGATATCCCGGGTCGTCAGCCGCGCGGCGTAGGCGTCGAGATCAGCCGCCGACAGCCGATCACAGACGGCCCTCAGTTCAGCCGCACCCGTCACCGCCGGCTCGCCAACCCCCTCGGCCGGTATCCGACTGTCGGGGTCGACAAACGACTCGGCGGCCGCCGGTAGATCGGCGTACTCGGCGATCGCACCGCCCTGGTCAGCGGCCATCTCCGGGCCCATCGTCCGTAGTTCCATCCAGTTTTGGAGGGCCTCAGCGAGAGCCGACCGTGCCGCGGAAACCGGATCAAGGGTGGCCCCCGAGCCAACGGCAAACCGGGGCCACGCATCGTCGCGATGGACGGCGGCGGCCACGACAGGCACATCGACATCCTGTGTGACAAGCAGCAGGGTGACACTCAGTGACTCAGCCCGTGCTCGCTTGGTCAACTCGTCGACAACGTCGTCGTCAACTGCCAGCCCCAGCGGCTCGAACGTCGAGTACCACGCAAGCATCGTCGCGTCGCGTTCGATCACCTCATACAACCCCGCGAGCACCGCCTCTATCGGCGAGTTTCCAAGGCCAAGCCCGGTCGTGATCGCCGGGCGGTATCGTTGCGTGGGTGGCGGAAACCACACAAACTCCGCCGGCAGCGACACCGCCTCGCCGTCCGGCAGCGATCGCCCGTCGATCCAATCGATCCGGTGGGCTGGCTCCGGGTGGTCGAATCCGTCAGGGCGCACAAACCGACGCGGCGAAATGGGGGCAGCCAGCGTCCGTTCCGAGCCACGGGTCGCTGCTCGCGTTCGATACACGCCGGCACTGTATCGCTCAAGTGCCTCACCGATCGCCTTCATGTAGGCCCGATCCCAGTCAGGGTCGACCCCAGCGGCGAGGTCAGCGGCCGCCGTGTCGCTAAAGCCCGTGGTGTCGGCGATATCGGCGATGTAATAGGGCGCTGGGAACGACTCGCGCTCGCCGACGGTTGTGACGAGGCCGACCCGCTCGTCGACAGCGCGCTCGGCTCGCGTTAACGCGTCGTCGACAGCGACGCTGCGATGGGTCAGCGGAAGCGACCGTGAGACCGCCCCGTCACTACCACAGTCACAGTCCGGCACCGACAGCAGGTGCCGCTCAGGGCCTGGCAGCTCTCTGATCGTGCCGCCGGTCGTCTCGCCGGCTAGTAGCGAAATGAGTCGGTTGCCGGCGATAGCTCCGGCCAGCCGCACCGTGCTGCGATCGCCACAGGGGCTCTCACCGGATGCGTCCTCGTGGGCACCGACCCGGTAGGTTAGACAACGATAACAGGCTGTGTCGGGGCCGAACGTCGTCACCGCCGCGTCGATATCGGCGATCGGGTAGCCGCCGAGGCCACCGATCTCAACGGCGACCCAGCGGTCGAAGTGATCGGTTGCCACCGGAAACACCTCGGCACCAGTCGGGGCGACGACCGCCCCGGTTGCGGGCAGCGAGGCGGTCTTCTCGCTGAGGGCTGTCGGCTCGATCTGGCGGACGGTGCCGTCGATATCCTCGGCGGCGGCTGCGATGGCATCAACAGCGGGGCCGCGACCACAGACCGCGAGTTCCATACGTCGGCCACGACGGCCCAACGCAAAAACGGGTCGACTCCGGGCGCTTAGCTGAGGATGTCGGCGGCAGCGGCAGCGAGATTGTCGGCCGGGGCCTCCCGCAGTCGGTCGTCGCCGAGTTGGAGACGGAGCCGCGGCCGTCCGACATCGATCGGAACCTTCTCGGTTGTGATGACACCGGACTCCTCCAGTCGACTCTTTGTTCGTGAGAAGGTAGCCTTACTGGCGATCCCGACATCCTCACCCCACTTTGAGATGTCGTACAGCAGCACCTCGTTTTTCGCGGCGATGAGCAGTGAGATCGTCACCTCATCGAGGCCGTCGCCGTCACCGCGGGCTGTCTCAACTGAGGCCAGCAGCTGATCGAAATCCTCGCGGCTGGCCGCGCCGATCTCCTCGGCCAGCGTGGCTCGGATCTGTGAGATCGCTGGGGTTCGCAGCTGGAAGGGATCGGCTGCTGCCCACTGATCGGTGATGCTGTCCCGGGTTGTCTCGACGAACTCGGTGTCGTCGGTGCGGAGCCCGGCGACCTGTTCGCCCGCGGCGACGACGGCTGTGACCGCCTTCTCGGTGAGAATCAGTGAGTTCGTGGTTGGTGCCTCAAGCGTTCGCACCGCAAGCGAATCATCGTCGAGTAGATCCGCGGTGCGGCTGGCAACCAGAAAATCCCCAAACGTCGCTTTGAGCGTGTCCTCAGCGGCCAACAACCGCAGTTGCGGGAGCGTGGTAGTGTTACTGGCGACATCGACGACCGCGGTGATCGTTTCCGGGGTTGGATCGACAATCCAACAGCCATCCGTCGTCGCGGCCAGTGCCGTTGTGAGCAGCTCACGGCGGTCTTCTGTATGCGTGTTCGACGCCATCCTGATAAGTGAATTAGGGGCGAAGCCACACTTAATATTATCGACGACTACAGCGTTCATTACTCGATTTTTGGCTAATTTAACCAGCAAATAGTGCTAATAAATCTCCGTTGTTGCCCCTTCTACCAACCGGCGGGGTAGCCCTGTACAGACACACTTATTGGCCTGAACACCCCCGTTTCAGTATGGACTACGAGCAGGTTCGTGCGGTCGATCCGGCGGTCGCAGACGCGCTCGAAGGCGAGGATACTCGCCAAGAAGAGACGCTGGCGATGATCGCAAGCGAGAACCATGTTAGTAAGGCCGTCCTGGAAGCACAGGGTAGTGCGCTAACCAACAAGTACGCCGAGGGGTATCCGGGGAAACGCTACTACGCCGGCTGTGAGTACGCCGACGAGGTCGAAGAGCTCGCTATCGAGCGCGCCACGGAGCTTTGGGGGGCCGAACACGTCAACGTCCAGCCCCATTCGGGCACACAGGCCAATCAGGCCGTTTACTTTGCGACCCTCGACCCAGGTGACAAGATCCTCTCGTTGGATCTGACACACGGCGGCCACCTCAGCCACGGCCACCCCGCAAACTTCGTCGGCCAGTTCTACGAGGTCGAACAGTACGAGGTCAACCCCGAAACAGGGTATCTCGACTATGAGGGGCTCGCTGAGATGGCGGATACATTCGAGCCGGATATGATCGTTTCGGGGTACTCCGCCTATCCACGTGAGGTTGAGTGGCAGCGGATTCAGGATGTCGCCGACGACGTTGGAGCCTACCACCTCGCCGACATCGCTCACATTACCGGGCTCGTCGCCGCCGGCGTCCACCAGTCACCGGTCGGTGTCACCGACTTCGTGACAGGATCAACCCACAAAACGATCCGCGCCGGTCGCGGCGGGATCGTGATGACCAGCGAGGAACACGCCGACGACATCGACAACGCGGTCTTCCCCGGCGGACAGGGCGGCCCGCTCATGCATAACATCGCCGGCAAGGCCGTCGGCTTCAAGGAGGCACTCCAGCCGGAGTTTGACGAATACGCCCAACAGGTCGTCGACAACGCCGATGTGTTGGCTGAGACGTTTGCCGACCACGGCTTTGAGCTTGTCTCCGGCGGTACCGACACCCACCTCGTGCTCATCGACCTCCGGGAATCACATCCTGATCTGCCGGGCAGCCCAGCCGAAGACGCCCTTGCTGAGGCCGGGATTGTCCTCAACGCCAACACCGTCCCGGGTGAGACGCGCTCGCCGTTCAACCCCAGTGGTATCCGCGCCGGGACGCCGAGCCTGACGACCCGCGGATTCGATGAAGAAACGATCGCGGAGGTCGGTGACCTGATCTATCGCGTTGTCGACAACCACGACGACCAGCGTGTCATCGATGAGGTCAGCGAGCGGATCGACGAGCTCTGTGCGGCCTATCCGCTGTACGAGTAACGCGACCAACGCTGTCACCCCCGCCGTCTGACCTGCGTCTGACGGGTTCTTATTAGTACGCCACTATTTCACCCGACGTGTACCTGTTTCCCGCCCATGGGGGCGTCGGGCGGCAGCACCACACGCTGCAACGATGACCATCTCGCAGCTATGAGCTCCACACCCTGTTCCACCGGCGACCGCTCACTCGGCGATTCATCGTCGCCACCCGAGGAGGCAGCGCTCTCGACAACTGAGGAGGTATCGCCATCACACGCTGGGACTGACCGAGCCGCCGATCACGGGGGAGAGTTTGCGTTCGATCCAGATCTCGAACACCACGATCCGGTCGTCTCTCTCACCGAAGCCTACGAGCGTGGCGACCTCACAGCCTCGCTGTTAGAGCAAGCGGAGGTCGAATCGCTGAAAAGATTTGTCGTCCGCGCCGAAACCGGGGCCTTTGAGGTGCGATCAAATCCCGATCTGGAGGCCGCTGTCCGAATCGCTCGGTCGATTATTCACGAGCGACACCAGAGATAACCACACATCGAAGGTTATCGGTGTTTGAGCGATCAGGATTCGTCGCCGCCCAACAGCGTTGATTGGAGCGTCTTGCGCCACTGTGAGAGATCGTCGAGTTCGGCTTCAATATCGGTGATGCGCTCGCCGACATCACCCTCCTCGGAGAGTCGGTCTTCGAGCGTTGCCACGTCGCTACCGATGGACTCGATCTCCGCGGACAGCGAGGAGAGTTCCTCGGCGTGCTCATCGAGCGTTGCCGCCAACTCCGCACGGTGGTCGTCGGACGCCTCGAAGCCAGCGTCGACCTCCTCGCTGAGATCGCTCAGCGAGTCGGCGACACCGTCGACCTCGGCGGACACATCGGCGATATCGGCCTCGTTGTCCGCTGCCGTCTCCTCAACCGAGCCGATCGCCTCGTCGTGGGCGGCCGTCGTTTCATCGAGGTCGGCAATCGCCACGTCGTGGTGTTCCGTTGTTTCTTCAAGCGATTCGATGTCGTCGCCATGCTCCTCGGTTGTCTCGTCGAGCGTTTCGATCTCCTCGGCGTGAGCCGCAAGCTTGTCCGACAGGTTTGTCTCAACGGTATCGATCTCCTCGTCGATCGTATCGACCCGATCCTGTACCGCATCGATCCCGCCGCGCTGGGTTTCGAGTGTGGATTCGATGCTGTCGATGGTTTTGTTGTTGCTCCACAGCTCGTCTTCAAGCTCGTTGACATCGTTTTCGAGTTCGGTCAGCGCCGCATCGTGGGAGCGCGTCTCCGACTGGAGGGCACTAACATCGGCCTGCATCGATTCGAGCTCCTCCCGGGTGGTTTCGATGATCTCGCTGCCGGTGCCGTTCTCGCTGAGGAACTCCTCTAAGGCCGAGGTATAGGCTTGAAGCTTACTCAACTCGGTTTCCAGCCGCCGGATACGGGCCTCGTATTGGCCGCTGCCGACGGAGGCCTTCTCGACGGTTTCTTTGATCCCGTTGATGCTGTCGAGGAGTTCTTGGCCGATCGCTGACTCGGCTTGCGCTGCCGCCGCAACGACATCAGCCTCGTCGGTGTCGGACAGTGCCGGCTCCTCATCGGCTGTTGCGGCTGGTACCTCTGGCGTCTCGTCGGCGTCCGATTCCTCGACAGCCGCCTCGTCAGCCGGCTCTTCGGCCGCTTCCTTGTCAGCTGCGTCCTCGTCTGGGGGTGTCGCCGATGTCTCGGTCTCGGCTGGGGCCGTATCTGCCTCGCCGGGCTCCTCGCTGGCAGCGTCAGATTTCTGATTCGGGGACTGTGCGTCGTCGGTGGTGTCGGCTGTGTCGTCGGTCATAGATTGCGTAGGTGTGGTGGTGTCCTCGGCTGGCGATACGTCGTCGGCCGTCGAACCGGTCTGTTCGGCTGACGATACGTTGTCTGTCTGTTCCTCGGGTGGCAGTTCGACGGCGGCCTCGTATCGATCGCGGGTGTCTCTCACGAAGGCGACCCGGCTGTCAGTTTGTGCGGCGACCTCGGCGTTTGACAGCGACGGATTCCTCAGCATGACGCGAAGCACGTCGGCTTCGGCCTCGTCGATCAACGCGTCGTCGGGATGCAACGGCTCGGCATCGGTCGCTAACTCGACACTGTCGTCGGTGAGCGACGCCGACCTCTCGGCACCGTCGCCTGTTGTCTCGGCACCAGATTCCGCACCACTCCCAATCTCACCGTCGCTATCGCCGGTATCGACCGCCACGCCGTCGACAGCGGTTGTCTCGACAGCAGATTCTGTCTCGGTATCGCCGGCATCATCGTCAGCTCGCTCGACATCGTCATCGCCTGCTTCCTCGTCGTCATCGACGCCCGACGCCGCGGCAGTATCCTCGCTGTCGTCGACCGCACTCGATGCATCGGTTGAAGCCGCCGTCGCCGCAGCTGTTTCGTTGTCGGTGCTGGCACCATCGGGATCGGTAATCTCGATCTCCGGTTCCTCCATCCACTCGCTGAGGTTCGATTTCAACGCCCCCTCGTAGGTGTAGGCGGTACGAACCCCGTCGCTGTCGATCCGGGTGCTGAAGACGAGGTGATCGTCCTCGATCGTCCACGCCAGATCATCGTCGGCTCTGGAGGCGACGCGGTCGGCGTCGGCGACAGCCGGGATCGCCTCCCGGATGGTGACAGTCTTCGGCCCCGGCGACCACAACCGGATGTAGTACTCGATGCCGGCTGGGCCGTCGTCGAAGTCCTTGTACGACTTCGTTACCGTGATGTCGTCTTTGTTTATCGGCTCCATCGCTCTGTCATTAGCATCCGCTACCGAACGAGTGTACTTAGTAGTATACCTTCCCCGAGAACCGTCTCCCGTGGCGTGGTACGGCCATCGATCAAGCAGATGTTACTCCGGTCGTCGTCGGATGGGTGCTACGGACGCGGTGCCAGCAGCGCTATAGCTTCGCGTGCCGCTGGGCTGCGTCCGCGCGGGACTCACCACCTGATAGCCGGCCACCACAGCCGGTGATCGCCCGCCGTCACGCTCTTCGTGGTGGCTATCGAATCCCCGGTAGCAGTGGCTACGACGGGACTGAACGCAGCCCGAACGAGGACGGGTTCGCCATGACGTTTGACGCCTTCACCGACGCCGACAGCGACGACGCCGACGCGCGGATTATCCTCCATGTGGATATGGACTGCTTTTATGCGTCGTGTGAACGCCTCCGTGAGCCCGCGCTTCGCGGCGAACCCCTTGTCGTCGGGATGGGCTATGAGGCCGGCGAACCCCACGGCGCGGTCGCGACCGCGAGCTACGAGGCCCGCGACCACGGGATCGAAAGCGCCCAACCGATCAGTCAGGCGCTTGCGGTGCTCCCGCGGGCCGCTGAGACCAACGCGGATCCGGCCTGCCACTACCGCTCTGTCGACCTTGATTTCTACGAGGAGGTCGCCAGTGAACTGAAAGAGATCCTGCACGATTGCGCCGACGTTGTTCGTGAGGTCAGCATCGACGAGGCATATCTCGATGTGACCGACCGCACGAGTTGGGGGCTCGTTGACGACGGTGACGCCGATGCCGGTAGCGACGATGGCGGTGCCGACGACCCACGCACGATCGCGGAGGGGTACGCCCGACACGTCAAACAGCGGATCAGCCGCGAGGTCGGCGTGCCAGCCAGCGTCGGCGTCGCCCCGAACATGGCGACCGCAAAGATTGCCAGCGATCACGACAAACCCGACGGGCTGACCGTCGTCCGGCCTGCCGAGGTGGCAGCCTTTCTCGGGCCGCTGCCGGTGGCGGCGATCCACGGCGTCGGCCCGGTGACCGAACGTGAGCTCGCCGAGCTGGGCATTGAGACCGCCAGCGACCTCGCAGCCGCCGATCCGACCGTTCTTGTCGACCGCTTTGGTGAACGCGGCCGTGAACTTATCGCCCGCGCCCGTGGCGACGACGACCGCGAGGTGACACCAACCGGTCGCCCCAAAAGTCTCTCCAGAGAGTCGGCGTTCACCGAGACCACCGAGGAGCCTGCGGCCAAACGCGAACGGGTCAGCGCGCTTGCGGCCGATGTCGCCGCCCGCGCGCGGAGCCGCGACGCAATGTACCAGACCGTCGGGATCAAGATCGTTACCCCACCGTTCGATGTTACCACGCGTGCCTCCTCGCTGTCCGGGCCGGTCGACGATCCCAACCTTGTCGAATCTATCGCCCTTGAGTTGCTCGATGAGTTTGTTGACGCGCCGGTTCGCAAACTCGGCGTTCGGGTCTCGAATCTCAGCTTTGCCGCGGGTGAGCAGGTCAGACTTGATGGGTTTGACGCCGCATCCCTCGCCGGCGAGTCTGTTGATGACGCCAATGGCGTCGCCGCCGCCGGCTGGGCAGACCCCGCTCCTGTTGAGCACGCTGTCGACACCGACGCTCAACTCACCGATTGGATCGATGACGAAAGCGACGGTGGAGGCACTGATGACACAACACAGCCAGCCACAGACGACGACGGGCAGTCCTCGCTCGGATCGTTCGACTAACGTCAGACGCCCGGCTGACACCACCGACAACAGGAACTATGTGGGCTCACACAGACGAATAGGTAAATGAGCAGCGAGGAAACCATCACGGTCGCGGACGTGAGCGCTGGCCCTGGCGGCACCGACGCCATCACCTCCGGGACAGCCGTCGAGTTGCCGGTCGTCGACCTCCTCACGGGCCGTGGCTTCATCACAGGCAAAAGCGGCAGCGGGAAATCAAACACAGCCTCGGTGATGCTGGAAAATCTCCTTGACAACAACTTCCCCGTCCTCATCGTCGACAGCGACGGGGAGTACTACGGGCTCAAGGAGGCCTACGAGATCCTCCACGTTGGGGCTGACGAGGAATGTGATATTCAGGTCACCGCCGATCACGCCGAGAAGATCGCCTCCTTGGCCCTCGAAGAGAACATCCCGATCATTCTTGACGTCTCGGGGTATCTCGACGACGAGGACGCCAACGAACTGCTCTTAGAGACCGCTCGCCACCTCTTTGCGAAAGAGAAGAAGCTCAAAAAGCCCTTCCTGTTGGTCATCGAGGAGTGCCACGAGTACATCCCCGAACAGGGCGGGATGGGCGAAGCCGGCAAGATGCTGATCAAGATCGGCAAACGCGGCCGGAAACACGGCCTCGGGATCGTCGGCATCAGCCAACGTCCGGCTGACGTGAAGAAGGACTTCATCACACAGTGTGATTGGCTTGTCTGGCATCGACTCACGTGGCGCAACGACACCAAGGTCGTCGGGCGTATTCTTGGCTCGGAGTACGCCGACGCCGTCGAGGAGTTGGCTGACGGCGAGGGGTTCCTTGTCGCCGACTGGTCGGACGATATTCGCCGGGTACAGTTCCATCGCAAGGAAACCTTCGACGCCGGGGCAACCCCCGGCCTTGAGGATATCGAACAGCCGGAGCTCAAATCCGTTAGCGACGATCTGGTCTCTGAACTCACCGATATCTCCGACGAGAAGGCCCGCCGAGAAAGCGAGTTGGCTGACCTCCGTCAGGAACTCGACAAGAAGAACGCCCGGATCAGCGAACTGGAACGCGAGCTTGCGGAGGCCCGCGACCTGAGCCGGATGGCCGACCAGTTTGCCCAAGCGATGTTGCAACGATCCGAAGCCGCCTACCGTGGCCCCGACGAGCCCGCCGACGCGGAGACAGACACAGCATCCACCGACAGCACGCCGACTGACACCGCGGCGAACGGGGCTGAGATGACGGCTGAGGGTGTTTTCGGCGATGATCTCACGCCGGCTGATTTCGCCAACGCGGTTGCCGAAGCCGCAGAAGACGACGCCACGGCGGCTGAAGCTATCGCCAACGAGGCGACCAGTAGCGACGACAGCACGGACGAGACAGCATACGACGGCTCGGCCCCGATCGATCCCCAGCCGGTCGATCCCTCGGAGGTAACTGGCCCCGAGGAAACCACAGGGTCGACCGGTGGAAGCGCGCCCACGTCGACGCGGTTCGGCACCGTCACCCGCAGCGATATCGCCGAGGAGGCCATGGAGTTTGTTGAGGCTGTCGAACACGGCACCCGCGAGGCGGTCGTCACAGAACTCAAAGACCGCATCGCCGACCTGCCGCTGCGATCGGTTGGGATGTTAGAACACTACCGCGAGGGTGGCGAAAGCGACCCTGTCTCAGCACATATCGCCGCTGGTGGTGACGACGACCACCAACTCGCCTACAGCCGCAACCGGCCGCTCCGACAGTCACAGCTGATTCGACACGTTGGTGAAGGCCGCTACCGGTATGCGATCCCGGAACTCATCCGGGAGGCCTACGCTGATACGCTCACCGACAGCGAGCTGTCGACGATGGTACAAGCGGTCGAAGCCAGCTTTCTCGATGACGTCTCTGAGCCAGAATAAGCCGGGCGTCGCTTAGAGCCCGGAGACGAGATCTTCGAGGGCGGCCCGCGGATCGTCGGCTTTGGCGACGCCGCTGGCCAGCAGGATGCCCGAGGCACCGAGCTCTTCGGCGGTCGTCACGTCGTCACCGGTTGAGATCCCCGCGCCACAGTAGACATCGACGTCCTCGTCAACGCCGCTGGCGGCGGCGACAGCGTCGGTGACGATATCCGGATCGGCCGTGGCGACCGACACATCGCCGCCGATGAGCGCCGGCGGCTCGACGGCGACCGAATCAGGTTGGAGCGCGGCGGCGGCGGCGATCTGATCCGGGTTGTTCGCACAGACACAGGTTTCCAGGCCGGCGCGTTCGGCGGCCCGTACCGCGGCGTCGATGTCGGCGAGCTTGCGGCGGTTTTCCGAGTGGTTGAGCAGCGTCCCCTCCGCGCCGGCCTCGGCGACGGCCTCCGCGAGGGTGCTGCCGGTGAAGCTGCCGTAGCCGTTCGGCGAAACATGTTGGGCCCACGTTTCGACGCCGGTGTCGGCGACGGACTCGAGGTGGGCGGCCTGCGGCGAGACAGCGATACGGACGCCGGCGTCTTCGGCGACATCGCGGGCGGCGGTGGCGACTTCGATCGGATCACACGGGTACGCTTTCAGGTTCACCAAGATGAACATACTCCACCGTTTGTCGCCGGGGTGATATAGCTTCATCTTTCTGCCGTCGGCCCGACCTGTCAGAATCGTTCACAAATTATCAAATACCTCCCGTGGTAAGGTGACTGATAGTAGGGATGTCGTTGCAAGAGCTCATCGCGGATATCGAAGCCCGCACGATGACGCTGACAGTTATTAACACACCTGAGTCCATCGTCGACGATCTCCGCGAACAGTATGCGGATCGACATCTCACCATCGATACCCGAAGGCTCTCAGAGGAGCCCGAGCAGTTCGCGATCCTCAGTCGCGAGGATGCCTTTGTGACCGCGGTTTCCTTAGATGACATCTACCGGCCACCGGCGGCGGAGCAGTCGATAGCGGCAGGTGTCGACCGAAGCCCGATCCTCGACCACCTCGATGAGACGCTGTTTACCTCCTACTCGATCGAGGATATGTTCATGGCCTCCCGGGAGATCGAAGATCGCGCCTGGCGGATCGGCAGCGGCGAACTCCACGCTGGGTTTCAGACGCTATCAGTACTCGATGACCAGACAGACACCTACAACCAACTTGGCGAACACACCGCACTGTCGGTACATACCTACGCTGCACCCGTCAGCGACAGCCCAGTCGTGCCCGATCACGAATCGTACACCCTCCATATTGAACACGACGAGGAGATCCAGAAGACCTGGTTTGTCGCCTACGACGGCGATGGCGTCGATGAAAACATGTGCGCGCTGTTGGCTGAGGAGCGCGGCGACCGGGAGTTTTTCGGCTTTTGGACGTACGATCCGACGACTGTTGAGTATCTGATCGGCTACCTGAAAACGGCGTACGGCGATGTTGCCTCGATGGCCGATCTCGACGTCGACGGTGACTCACACGCCGTCTGAGCCGCCCGCGATCAGTCCTTTCGTTCGACCACATCGCCCAGCGTCATCGACCCGGTGGACTCGCCTGACCACTCGGTGTCGTCGACATCAGCCCCCTCGGTAAGCGTGATATCAAACGTCGATTCGAGCTTCTTGCGAACCTCGTCGCTTGGGAGCACGTCGCCGCCTTCGAGCTTCCGGATGAGACTTGCCTTCTCGTTGAGGTTGTTGGCGAGTTCCTCTTGGGTAAGCCCCTCACCCTCGCGGGCCTCCCGGATGCGGTCGTCGTAGTCGGTGGCGATCTCATCCATATCGTCAAACATGTCTTTCCGGCGTTGATTCGACGAGCCACCCGAGCTGCCCGTCGATCCTGTTGAGGTGGCACCGCTGCTCCCGCCCGAGGAGCCGGAGCTACTGCTTGAGGTCGAATACTTGCTTGACCCCGACGACGAAGATTCGGTTTTAACCGCCGTCCCGAACTCCGTACACTCGTCACAGAGTTCCAGTTTCGCCCCTTCGACTTTCGTGGTGGTAAGCGACGACTGCTCGGCACCACACATCTCACATTGGGCCATACGAACCGATACCGTATCGCCCGGTATAAACCATGCGCCGTCGGCGGCTTACAGATCGTTCCACGCGCCCCAGAATCGCTGGGCGGCGGTGAGATGGCCGATGAGCGTAAAGAAGGCCAACAGCAGTTCGACAACCCCATAGCCTGCCACAACTGGGCCGCTGACAACGGCGGCGGCGACACCGGTGAGCCCGATCAGCGCCAGTCGATCGGCCCGCCCGACGAGGCCGCCGTAGGCCCGCCCGAGGCCGACCGCCTGGATCTGCGTGCCGAGATACGAGGTCATCAACACGCCGGTCACAGCGAGAAAGCCGAGCGCGAAGTTACCGACACCGGCCGCGAGCCCGCCGATGATCGTCAGGTCTGCATAGCGGTCAATCACGTGATCCAAGAGGTCGCCGCCGGCGGAGGCGGTCTCCTGTTGGCGGGCGAGCGCGCCGTCGATCAGATCCAGCCAGCCGTTGGCGAAAACGAAGCCAGCACCGGCGGCGTAGAACAGCGGCTCGGCGACAACGAAGGCCCCAGCCGCGGCGACCGCGACGCCCAACGAGATGACGCTGACGCTGTTCGGTGTCAACCCAACCCGATCGGCTCCGGTGACAAACGGCGTCAACAGCCGGTCAGCGACGGGACGGAGGCGGTCGAGCGTCATTCAACGAGATACCCCGTGAAGTCGATCTCGCCGACACCGGGCTCGCGGTTGCCGTGGCGGACGGCAGCGATCTCGGCGGCGACCGCACTCGGCTCGCGATCGGTCGTGTCGATCTCGTAGACGGCCTCGCGGCCGTGTTGGTCGACCGCCTCCGAGAGCACGACATCCAGCGCCTCGCTTTCGGCGTTCTCGCGGGCTTTTGCCGCGGTGTCGCCGCGGTCACGCAGCCGGCGTTCGAGTTCGTTCGGTTTACACCGAAGAACGACGACGCGGTCGGCCTCAACGTGGTGAGCAAGGTGTGATTCGACGATCCCGCGCCACTCCCCGAGATGCTCTTTGACCGCCTCGAGATCGGTTACCAGCGAATCGCGCTCGGCGTCACGCTCACCGTAGAGATCGAACTCACGGATCACGTCGTTGAGGTGGATGATCTCCGCGTCAGTGTCGCCGGTGAGCTGTTCGGTCGCGGTCGTTTTGCCGGTGCCGGGCGTGCCGGTGACGACCAGTGTTTCGGCTACCTTATCGCCGGCTGTCGAGCCGGTCGTTGTTGGGTCATCTGTCATCGCCGGATCCGTGGTCGTGGCCGGCTCCTCTGTCACGTCGTCGTCACCTCGGCGACGATCTCGTTGAGCGTCTCGACGGCCGTTTTCGTCTGCTCGCGGGTGCCACAGGAGATCCGAACACAGCCCGGCAGCCCGAAGCTACCGCAGTCCCGAATGATGACGCCGGCGCGCTGGCTGGCTTCGGCGACGCGGCCGGCGTCGCCAACGTCAGCCAGCACGAAGTTTGCCGCGCTGTCGAAGGTCGGAGCGTCGAGGTTTTTATGCATGTACTCGCGGGCCCACCGAGCGGAGTCGACCGACTGCTCGACATGGTCGTCGTCATCGAGGGCCGCCAACGCGGCTCGACAGGCGACCTCGTTGGCCGCAAATGGTGTGTTGACGCGGGCGTAGGCGTCAGCCCACGATTCGGGGACGGCCGCGTAGCCGATTCGCAGCCCGGCGAGGCCGTAGGCTTTCGAGAAGGTTCGCAGAACGGCAAGGTTCTCAAACGCACCCAACAGACCGATACTGCTCGGCTCCTCGGAGTACTCGCCGTACGCCTCGTCGACGACAACGAGCGTTTCGTCGTCGACCTCGCCCAGCAGCGTCCGGATCTCGTCGCGCGTCCACTCGCTGCCGGTCGGGTTGTGCGGCGAGGTGATGTGGACGATCCGCTCGCCGTCGTACGAGTCGAGAACGAGATCGGCCGTCTGGGCGAAGCCGTCGGCCTTCGAAAGCTCGTACTCGGTGATCTCGCCGTGGTGGTGGCGTGTGCTCATCCGGTAGTACGAGAAGCCCGGATCGGGGACGAGCACCGACTGCCCTGGGTCAAGCATCGCGCGGGAGAGATAGTCGATCGCGCCGTCGGCACCGGGCGAGACCCAGATCTGCTCGTCGGCGACGCCCCACTTTGCGGCGAGTTTCTCGGCAAGATCGGTGTGGGACGCCTTTGGATAGACATGAAGGCCATCGTCGGCCTGTTGATAAACAGCGTCGACGGCTTTCGGACTGGAGCCGTGTGGATTCTCGTTGGAGGAGAGTTTGATAAGCTCGGCCGGATCGAGCCCGAGATCGCGAGCGACTTCCTCGATCCCCCGGCCCGGCACGTACGGGCTAGTGGCGGAGAGATCCCGTGGTTGCATACCCGTGTGGAGCGGCCCGCGGGACTTAAGCGTGCTTACACGGGGGCGGCTGAGAGGGGATGCACTGATCGCTGGTAGGACTGCTCTTGCTATCGATACTCGTCGATCCACTCGCAGAACGCCTCGAACTCTTCTGCGCCAGCATCGTCGGCAATGTCATGGAGCGTCCCGATGCTGATCGAATCGTGGGTCGTGACAGTTACAACGCAGGCGTCAGTCTGTTCGTGATCTTCAAAATATTGAGCGAGTCCGTGACAAACACCCGAATCCGCATCAGGAAGAATATCGTTGTTACGCCGACGATCTCGACGCCGAGATGCAGCATCCTGTAGTCAACGGAACCAGAAAAGGCTGCAAAGCGGGCAGTAAAAACTCTGAATCGGTATTGAGTGCGAATTCAGCCGTCGATCGAATCGAGCTTTTGCACCAGTTTTGCATACATACTCGGTGAACAGTACCACCCCGCTTCGATCATCTCGTCAATCACCGTTCGTGCTGTCTCAACACTGAGTACCTGCTGGTCAGCAAGGTGCAACACAAGATATGCGGTGCCGCGAGTTGTGACACCCTCAGTGGCGGCGACATCACGGCCGTAGGTTTCATCCATCACAGCGATGCCATCATGTTCGAACGCACACGCAAGCACTGCACAATCAGCGTTGCTGAGCTTCGGATTTCGGCACAGCCGCTGGAACACACCAGCCTCATCGACTGATTGTACGGTGAACGTCTCATCGTCGACACAGTGTTCGATCCGCCGAGCATCCGGATAGCCCTCTTCGATGCCTGTCTCAACGACCTCGGTATAAACCTGATCTGGGATGACACACGAATCGTCGAGCGCTGAGATCAGTGTGAGTTGGTCGACTTTTGCGAGATAGATGAGTGGCGTTGCATCAAAGACCCACATTCAGAGCGCCTCTAGGTCGTCATCGAGATGGTCGTCATCGACCCACGTGATGTCGTGCTCTTCGGCTAACTGAGCAAAATCCCAGACAGACATCTCTGCGAGTTCGGCCGCCTTGCTGAATGTCACCGTCCCATCGGACAACTGTTCGAGTGCTTGTTGTCGACGCCACTCTTCGAGGCTCTCTGAGAGTAGTTTGCGGACAGCCGTACTTCGGTCAAGATTCTCGTCTTCCAGATATGTCTCAAGCTCTGTCTCTAACTCATCCGGCACCCGCGCGGAAATTGTCCCCATGCTGTTTGCTATGTTTGCAATGTATACAAACGCTTCGGTCGGATATACGAAGGACTCTCCGTGTTTGTTTTCGTTGCGAATCCGCATTATCCCCCTCTAAGGGATCACCACGTCGTGTTCCAGCGTCCCGATCCCCTCGATCGCAACCTCCACATGATCGCCATCTGAGAGTGCGCCGACGCCAGCTGGCGTCCCTGTCGAGATCACGTCGCCCGGCTCTAAGGTCATGTACTCCGTGATTTCCGCGATCAGCTCCGCGACTGAGAAATAAAACTGGTCGATCGTCGCGTCCTGTTTGGTCTCGCCGTTGACCCGAAGTTTGATGCTGGCGTCGTCGGGCACCTCATCGGGCGTCGCTATCACCGGGCCGAGCGGTGCGGCGTTGTCAAAGGCCTTCCCGCGCACCCAGTTCTGTTCGCGGTCTTGGTCGTCGCGGTTCGAGAGATCGTTGAGACAGGTATACCCGCGAACGACATCAAGCGCGTCGGCCGCGGCGACGTTGCGGCACCCCTCGTCGATAACGACCGCAAGCTCGGCTTCCCAATCGATCCGCTCCTTCCCTGCAGGGAGCGTCACCGTCGACTCGGGGGCGGCGACGGCGTTTGGCGGTTTGAGGAACAACAGCGGCCGATCCGGCACGTCGGCGTCGCGTTCGGCGGCGTGGTCAGCGTAGTTGCGGCCGACACAGATGAGTTTCGTCGGCTCACAGGGCGGGAGGAGGTCGACGCTGTCGCGGGCGTGCTGTTGGTCGCCGAAGGCGACGGTGTCGTTGGTGGCGGTGCCCTGCCGGATGGTACCGGATGGATCACGGAATCTGACGAGATGCATACCGGCTGTCGTGGTGGTGAGCAAAAACGTGTTGTGGTCACCGCGGCTAGTGTTCAAAAACGTAGTTTTGTGAGGGTTGCAGACATAGAAAGCCCTCGGCGCGCTCGGCTCCCGGAACCCGCTGCGCTCCTCGTTCGCTTCGCTCACTGCGGTGCTTACGTCGTCCAGATTCGCCGACCTCACCTCGCCCTTTCATTCCACCAGGGCGGTAGTTGATCAGTTGGCTGACCTATTTGTTCGGCTGGCTTGTATCTGAACAACTCCTGACCACCCGGCCGAATTTTATATGCCTGCTGACGATAGTACCGTGTGACTATGTCGTTCGAACTCACCTATCACGGGCATTCCACATGGCACGTCACCGTCGACGACACCACCCTGCTGATCGACCCCTTCTTCGACAACGCACACAGCGAACTCACAGCCGACGACGTTGACACCCCAGATTACCTGCTGCTCACCCACGGCCACGCCGACCACATCGGCCACGCCGCACAGTTCACCGAGGCAACGCTGGTTGCGACCCCCGAGATCGTCAGCTACGCAGGCGACGAACTCGGCTTTGCGGATGCCATCGGTATGAATCTCGGCGGCACCGTCGAATGCGACGACGCCTTTGTGACGATGGTGCGGGCCGACCACACCAACGGCATCAACACCGACCACGAGTACGAGGGCGGGATGCCCGCGGGCTTCGTCATCAGCGACACCGAACCCACACAGGTCGCCGACACCGAGTCGACGACGTTCTACCACGCCGGCGACACCGCGCTGATGAGCGAGATGAAAGACGTGATCGGGCCGTCTCTCGAACCCGACGCCGCGGCCGTCCCGATCGGCGATCACTTCACAATGGGGCCGATGCAGGCAGCCATCGCTGTCGACTGGCTCGACGTTGAGCACGCGTTCCCGATGCATTACGACACCTTCCCGCCGATCGAGGTCGATACCGACGACTGGGAGCGGGAGGTACAGGCGACCGAAAGCGAGGTAACAACCCACATTCTTGACGGCGAGGAATCGGTCGTTCTCGATTGACGAACAGTACTGCGGCCACGAGAGCCGGGGGCAGCACGGCCGACGCCTGCTGTCGAACGCGGTGGTGGTGGTCTGTCATCGCCGTCCCGTCGTTGCTCACGAGATCACGAGCCCTAGGGTTGTGGCGACTCGGTGTCGACGGTTTTCCCAGAGGACGTATTCAAAGTAGCGCGTTACCACACTGTGAGGCAAGCTACCGGCGGAGACAACACTTCATCAGACACCACCACATCCCCGATCTTAGGCGACGTATCGCTCAGCCGTTCCCTCGACGATCGCCCCGAGTTCGGCCAGCGAGTCGATAACGTAGTCAGGTGTGACCGCTGACTCCGCGACAGCCGATCGACTCATAATCCCGGTCGTCACCAACACCGTCGTCATGCCGGCGGCCGCGCCGAGTTGGATATCGGTGTTGAGTCGGTCGCCAACGACGAGGCAGTCATCGGCGGGGACAGCAAGATAGTCGAGGACTGTTTCGCGGGCGTACGCTGAGGGTTTGCCACAGATCACATCGACCGATCGGTCGACAACGCCCTCCATCGCGTGGATGATCGCCCCCGAGCCCGGGCGGTCAGGGCCGTCCTGTGGGATAACCGTATCCGGGTCGGTGCCGACGAAGGCGGTGTCGTCGTCGATAGCGATAATCGTCTCACAGAGCGTCTCGTAGCCGAAGTCTGTCGACAGGGAGCCGACGACAACATCGGCCGCTCGTGGGTCGGTCGTCAGCGACAGCCCGGCGTCGGCAAGTTGGTCTCGAAGGCCGTCCTCGCCGACGAGAAACACCTGCTTGTCGCCGTGTTCGGTCTGGAGGTAGTCGGTGGTGATCGTCCCAGCAGTGAACACCTCATCGGCCGAGACGGTGAACCCGGCTTCAGCGAACCGTGCTTCGTAGGCCGCTGGTCGTTCAGTGGGGTTGTTCGAACAGAAGACTCGTCGGAGCCCCGCATCGTCGACGGCGTCCAGCCCCTCGGCCGCGCCGGCGATCGGTGCTGCCTCCCGGACGACCGTGCCATCGACATCGAGGACGATCCCCTGATAGCGCATAGGGGTAGTCACCGGAGCACCGAATTGAAACGCTCGGTTTGCTGGCCCCGGGCTAACAGAAAGACACTAAGTATATCCCCGCCTATGGGTTGGTGTGACGACCCAGCTGACTCTCATTCAGATCGACAACTACGGACCATGGACGGTCACCCCCGAACCACGCCGAGAAATGGATCTTCAGACGTTGCAATCCCGGCTGTTTGCCGACATCGCACAGTTCGTCGGGAGCCGCGGCGGCTACGTCTTTTTCAGCCGGTTTGACAACATGATCGCCGTCACCAACGGCATCGGTCGTGCCGGTCACAAATCCCTGCAAGAAAGCGTCCGCAACCGGTATCCGGTCACCGTCAGCCTCGGTATCGGCACCGCTGAGACGCCGGCGGCCGCCCTCGATGCGGCGACCGAGCAGATTCAGGCTGCCGGCAGTGCCCAAGACAAGAGTCGCACCGAGGTACTCGCCGGCGAGCCTTTAGACGGCGACGCTGACGCCACAACACATATGGCCCACTTCGATGTCAACGACGCGACGGGCAAATACACCGACCAACTCAACGAGTTCGACTCCTTCATTCACATCGAACGCAGTTACGCCTCGCTGATGGAGTACATGCGCGAGGCCCACGGCGCGCTCTCATTTTTTGTCGGCGGCGACAACATCATCGCTGTCTGCCCTGAGCTGCCGACGAATGCCTATCAGGACGCCATCGATCACGTCGAAGATGATGTCGGCGTCGAACTGAAGGTCGGTGTCGGCCGCGGCGCGACGGCCCATGACGCGGGGTACGACGCCAAACACGCCCTTGAGGACTGCCGATACGAGGGCACGGCCGTCGAGTTCGAGTACCCACAGGCAGCGACCGGAGACGATTGAAATGCCCCGCCACGATCGATCGCCACCCTACCGATGAGCGAGACCGCGCTGTACTTCACCGGCCCGGAGACGGTCGACCATCGTCCGGTCAACGTCGATCCGGCCCCGACTGAGGTGGTCGTCGAGACCGATGCCTCCGCGATCAGTGCCGGCTCGGAGCTGCTCGTCTACCACGATGAGATGCCGACCGACCTCCCGGTCGACGAGAGCATCGAGGCCTTCGACGACACCTTCGAGTACCCGATGCGATACGGCTATGCCGCCGCCGGTACCGTCGTCGAGGTCGGCAGCGACGTGACCGACAGCTGGCTGGATCGGTCGGTGTTTGCGTTCCGCCCACATCAGACGCGTTTTGTGGCCGACCCGGACGATCTTATCACGCTGCCTGAGGGTGTTTCGGCCGCCCACGGCAGCCTCCTGCCGACGGTTGAAACTGCGACGAACCTCGTTCTCGACAGCGAGCCGCGGCTCGGCGAGTCGGTCGTCGTGTTCGGGGCCGGTGTTGTCGGTCTCTGTACGACCCGGCTGTTGTCGGCGTTCCCACTCAACGAGCTCGTCGTTGTCGAACCACTTGCTGCCCGGCGAGAGGCGGCGACCGCGATGGGCGCAGATCGAACGGTGACGCCCGAGACTGCCGCGGCCGAACTGGGCGACTGTGATCTCGCCGTCGAACTCTCCGGTGAGCCGGCGGTGCTCAACGACGCCATCGACGCCGTCGGCTATGACGGCCGTGTCGTTGTGGGCTCGTGGTACGGCGAGAAGCGCGCGCCGATCGATCTTGGCGGCTCGTTCCACCGCGATCGGATCGAACTCGTCTCCAGTCAGGTGAGTACGATCGATCCCGCCCGGCGTGGCCGCTGGGATCGCGAACGCCGGTTCGACACCGCAGTTGAGTGGCTTGACCGGGTTAATTGTGAGCGACTTATCAGCCACCGAATCCCGTTCGAGCAGGCAGCCGACGCCTACGAACTGCTGGACGACCACTCGGAGCCGGCGTTACAGGTCGTCCTTACGTACTAACCCGCCCTCCCTTCTTTCATATAGCTCAAGATCGTCTGCCTGCGCCCGGCCAGCAGGCGCGTTGCGATGAAAAACGCGGCCGCCCCGATGGCGACCCCGACAAGGGTGTCTGAGAGATAATGGGTTCCAAGATACATCCGCGAGACAGCGATCAGGACAGCTAACACAGCTGTCGGCGCAAGTGGCAGCCGGTCGGAGCGGACAGCAAGAAGCGCGAAAACGGTGACACCGGCGGCATGTCCGGACGGAAACGAGTGGGCGACCATTTCGCCGCTCGTGACACAGACCGGATTTGGCGGAAACGGTCGCTGGACGAGACCCATCAGCGTCAGGACAACAGGCCCGGTGAGTCCAAGCGCAAGCACCGATGTTGCGACCTCCTCGTGGAGGTCGGCCAAATACAACAGCCCGACGATGACGGCCGCTGCGGTCGCCGAGCCGAGGCCGGTTACCGAGTTCATGATCTTCGTGATCGCGGGATCACGGATCGAAACGAGGAGGTCGGCGGCGAGGTGATCGAGACTGACAATGAGCGCGCCGATCTCGGCGATGAGTTGTGTCATATGGGTGCCGAATCGTTGGGCCGAACGGACAAAGCCTCGGCGGCATCGACTCAGTTCGGTGTGTTGCTGGCCCCGCGCCGCAGCGACCACGCGGCGAGTACGCCGACGGCCACCCAGAGCAGCACTTCGAGATAGAACGACGGGCTGCCGAGATAGACCCAGACAAACTCCCCCGGCGGGATCGCCGGCGGGGTCGGCGGCACCACCAGTGGCCAGCCGAGAAACAGCGCGTCGCTCGGTCGGCCGTTGATGACAACATGGAGCCCGTCGAGCAGGAGATGCGACCCCCAGCCGACGGCGAGTGCCAACCCCTGCCGACCGACGAGGCCAACCACAATCAGCACCGGCAACAACAGCGCGCTGTGGCCGAGTGAGTGGAAGAGATCGGTCACGCCGGCCATTCCCAGCGGTTTGTCGATAAAATCCGGCAACGCAGCCCCGACGACCAGCCAGCCGATAGACAGCGTGGGCTGGGAGGCGGGTTCCGTCGACGCCCCAGATCCTGCGGCACGGAGCCTACTCCCGATACCGATGCCGGCGGCGGCGACCAGATGCGTCGGAAACAACACAGGTTGGCGTACGACAGCGGCCGGCTTAAGCGTCGTCGCTGTGACCAGCGGCGTCTGTGCCGCAGTTCGGCGGATACAACCCGTTGATCGCTAGAATATCCCGCCCGAAAACCGCCAGCGACGGGGCGAGGATAATCGGTGCAAGCCGCCAGCCGAGTCCGGTCGGCACCACCGGCAGCAACACGGCCGTCAGGAAGCCCATCTGGACGCCTGCAAGGTATTTTCCAAGGTCACTGTCCGGCCGCTCGAAGACCGGCAAATCGCGAGCGCGACGGAGCCACCCCGCCCCGAGAAAGGCATACCGCGCCACCGACAGTAGCAGATACCACGGTGGCAACAACCCCCAGCAGACAGCCACAACCGGTGCAGCGACGAAGCCGGCGGTGTCGACAGCCATATCCAGCCGCTCGCCGAGGGCGGTCTCTTGGCCGACCGTCCGGGCGACCGTTCCGTCAAGCGTGTCGAGAACGATTCCGACGCCGTAACACAGCCCGGGCAGCCACACGACCATGGCGGTCGGGGCAGCAACAGCCAGCCCGGCGACAACACTGTAAAGGCCGCTCCGCAGCAGTGAAAGTGTGTTTGCGATCCCAAAGAGGTAGCGTACCGGCCGCTCGCCGAGCTCGGCACGCCCGGTTTGCCGCCCGATATGCCACAGCTGCCCGGCCCATACCACCGCAGCGACCGCCCACGGCGATACCGGCGACCACACCGCGGGTGTGGTTGATAGCCCGGCTGACACCAACACGGCGAGACAGCCCGCAGCGACCGCCGGCACCCCAAATCGGAGCCCGACCTCGATTGTCGCCGTCCGCCGATACCATGTGGACACGACTACCTCACCGAAGGAGCGCGATGAGGACGACAATCAACACGAGCTGTGCAACCTTGTCGATCGCTCCGATGGTGCCGATATCTGCCGGAAACGCCTTGCCGCCGGCCGCGAAGTTGACATAGTACCAGATACCGATCTGCACCGCGGTAAACGGGATGCCGACAGCATAGACCGTCCGGCGGCGGTAGTTGACGAGAACGAGACCGACCGCGCCGAGGAAGCCGAGCCCCGCAAGGATGAAGCTGATCCCGAGCGGCGACTGGATGAACCCGACGCCGAGCCGGAGATGGATCACCGCCGAGATGACCGCGGCGATGATACCGACGTAGGCGAGACCGCCCAGCGGTTCGGTGTCGACCGAGAGGCCACCGGTGTTTGTGCTCATAGCATCATATCGGCCGGAATCCACATAATCGTACCGCCTGTGTGACGATTACCGGCTGAACGCGGGGTCGCGGAGTTCGTCGATCCGTGCACAGTCATCCGGGCTGAGCCGTGTTGCTACCGCGGCTGCGTTGGCGACGATGTGCTCGTCGGTCGTGCTTGACGGAATTGGCACAACACCGCGGGTCGCGTTCCACGCCAACACGACGCCGGCCGGCGAGAGGTCGTATGTCTCGCCAAGCTCAGCCAACACCGGCTCCTCAAGCAGGCCGGGAGCCGACAGCGGTGAGTGAGCCACGACAGTCATATCATTGTTGTGGCAGAACTCGACAAGTTCAGACCGCGGCTGGTAGGGATGTCGCTCGATCTGGACGACAGCCGGCGGGATCGTTCCCGAGTCGAGGATCGTGTTGAGCTGTGACTGTGAGACATTACAGACGCCGAGTGTCTCCGCCCAGCCCCGCTCGGCGACCTGCTCAAGATTCGCCCACGCCTCCGGGAGCGAGACCGACGCCGGCTTGATCTCACCGTCGCCGTCGGTCGGAAAGGTCAGTGTCTCCTGTCGGTCGACCGGTTTCTGGGCCAGCCGATCCAGCGATCCCTGGTGAGCCCATGCCTCCGGCCAGTGGAGCATATAACAGTCGAAGGCGTCGATTCCGAGTTCGTTGAGACTCCCTTCGCAGGCTGCCAGTAGATGTTCCTGTCGGTGGTTCGTTCGCCAGACTTTCCCAAGGATCGTCAGCCGATCTCGATCCGGTGTCCCCGGCGCGGCCAGCAGCTCGCCGATCCGGAACTCGTTGCCGTACAGCTCCGCGCTATCGAGCAAGCGGTAGCCCGCATCGAGCGCGGTTGCGATCGACGCTTTGCGGTCGACGTACTCGTCGCCACGGTAACGCGAACAGCCGACGCCGATCGGCGGCATCGACATGCGACTCTCGTCGGGTGTTGTCGCTGTCAACGCCCTCATATCGGTGTCCGTGACGCCGTGGGTTGCCACGTCGATCGGGCCACCCTTGGCGGCCGCCGTCTCGATGGCGTTACAGACGGCGACGACATGGGCCCCGCGGCGCGCTGTTCGGCGATCCGGCTCGCCGGCAGTGACGCTGGCCGCAAGGTCGGTGACGGCGTCGATATACCGTCGTGAGTTGGTCGGCGACTGCGGCGGGACGGTCGTGTACGATCGGCCGAGCCCGCCGTACTGGACAGCGTCGTCGTCGGGTGCCATCCGACCGGTATTGTCGAGAAACAGCGAGCCATCGTCACCGTGGAGCTCCAGCCCGTAGAACTCTCGACTGCGGTGTGGCGCATAAAAGCTCGCTGTGAGCCGCACCGTCGGGCCATCTCGAAACGCCAGCGTCGCCTCAACGTGGCTGTCGGCGTCAGGCTGTTTGGGTTCCTCCGCCGGCCATGTGTCGAGGCTGTCAGCGACACGGACACGATCGACGGGGCCAAACCACGCGACCAGCAGTGACAGCGGATAAACTCCGCCGTCGTACAGCGGCCCGATAGAGAGGAAGGAGTCGGGGCGGTCATGCCAATCGGTGACGCGGCCGACGTGGGCGTGGGCGTAGGCCAGTTGGACTGATCCGAGTCGGCCCTCCCCGAGCAGGCGGCGGGCGCGCTGTTGTGTCGGCCCGTCCACGGATGCCGGTGCACAGCCAAGCGCGAGATCTCGATCGACGGCCATCTCGACCAGTTCACCGGCCGTCCCACTATCGAGTGCGAGCGGTTTCTCCGAGTAGACGTGGCGACCGGCTTCAAGAGCAGTGCGGGTGATCGCGGCATGGGCCGCGTGGCTCGTCAGGTTGACGACCAGCGGTGCGTCGAGTGTGTCAAGGGCGGCGTCGAGATCGGCGAAGGCAGGGCAGTCGTGGCCCGCGGCGAGGGATTCGGCGCGGTCGCTGTCGAGGTCACAGACGCCAGCCAGCGTGAGCGCCGTGTCACCGAGGCCATCGGCGTACGACGCCGCAATCGAGCCCGCGCCAACGAACAAACAGTGCACACTGTTATCGCGCGGGCGAGGGGTAAAATTCCCTCGGCGATGGGCTGTGATATCGCCGATGGGGTTTTGCCAGTCTCGGCCGAAGGATAGCCGTGATAGAACCGGGAATGAGCCGGCTTGGGACGGCCTATCTGCGGGCGATCCAGGCTGTCGGCCGTCGCCTGCCGTACGGGACGAACGTCTTCGAGCGATCGTGGGACGTGTTGGTGGTTCTTGACGGCTGTCGGGCCGACCTGCTCGCCGCGGTCGCCGACGACTACGAGTTCCTCCCCGAAGTCGGCTCGCTCCGCTCGGTCGGCAGTGCCTCCTCTGAGTGGCTTCAGAACAGTTTTGTCGGCCACCCCGAAACCGAGCGGACGGTCATGGTGACCGGAAACACGTGGACGGATCGCTATCTTGATGCGGACTCCTTCGCCGCGCTCGATGAGGTCTGGAAGTACGCGTGGGACGACGACCACGGAACGGTTCCACCGGATGCGATCACGGATCGAGCTATCGTACACACCCGAGAAAGCCGCCCTGAGCGACTCGTTGCCCACTACATGCAGCCACATCACCCCTTCGTCCCCGATCCGCTCGATGGCGACGACGGACTGATACGGGCTGGCAGCCACAGCAACACAGGGAATCCGTGGGTCGCGTTGCGGCAGAATCAGGTCAGCGCCGACCGTGTGTGGGACGCTTATAGGGCGAATCTTGCGTACGTACTCAACGAGGTCGAATCGTTGTGCGAGAACGTTGACGGTCGGGTTGCTATCACGGCCGATCACGGCAACCTCTTCGGCGAGTGGGGGCTGTACGGCCACCCGATGGAAACGCCGGTGCCCGCGCTCATCACCGTCCCGTGGGCGACGATAGCGGCCTCCGACCGACAGACGCGAACGCCGACGCTGCAACCGCCGGAATCGCTGCCTGTCTCGCGGGTTTACGGCGACGACACCGAAAGTGAGCAGCTGGCGGCGTTGGGATATCGCGAATGAAGCTTGGCTTTGTCGTCTACGGCGACCTCGACACCCAATCGGGCGGCTTTCACTACGACCGTCAGCTCATCGCGGAACTCAGAGCAGCCGGCGACAGCGTCGAGCTCATCGAGCTGCCGTGGCGATCCTATCCGCGCGGGCTGCTCGATAACTTATCCCGCCGGCTGCGGCGGCGACTCACCGGCGACTACGATGTCTTGCTGCAAGACGAACTCGCCCATCCCTCGCTGGCGTGGACGAACCACCACCTTTCGGCACCGATCGTGAGCATTGTTCATCACCTCCGGGCGAGTGAGAGCCGACGGCTTCAACCCCTGTATCGGGCAGTCGAACGCTGCTATCTCCGGGGTGTTGACGGCGTCGTCTGCAACAGCAGCGTCACGCGCGACGTTGTCACCGATTTCGGCGTCGCCGCCGACCGAACAGTGATCGCGCCGCCGGCCGGCGACCGGTTCGGTTCAGCCATCGCAGCCGACCGGATCACCGAGCGCGCCCACGAGGGGCCGCTTCGCGTGCTGTTCGTCGGCAACATCACGCCGCGGAAAGGCGTCGACACGCTCATCGACGGGCTGGCGGCTGCCGACGGCGACGCCGAGCTCACCGTTGTCGGCAAACCGGTCGACGAGGGCTACGTCTCACGGTGTCGCAACCGCGTCGCCGACCACGGGCTAAACGAGCGTGTTACGTTCACCGGCGGCATCGACGACGACGCGCTTGCCGCGGCGTTCCGTGATCACCACGTTTTGGCCGTTCCCTCCCAGTACGAGGGGTACGGGATCGTCTATCTCGAAGGGATGGGCTTCGGGCTGCCGGCGGTCGCCTCACGGGCCGGCGGCGCGACCGATATCGTCACCGAGGGGGAGAATGGGTTTCTCGTTGCGCCCGGCGACGCGGCGGCTGTCGCCGACGCGATCACGACGCTGGCGGCCGACCGCGACCGGCTGGCGACGATGGGGCTGGCTGCACGCAAGCGGTATGAGTCCCAACCCGACTGGCGAGAGACGACCGACAGGGTTCGGGAGCTTCTTAACTCGGTTGTCGACGGTGAACACAGCTAAGAACAGCGCACCGTCTCGTCGTGACTGGAGGTCGCGCTTCAACTGCGAAACGATGGTAGGCTGCCGGTTCAACACGTGACGGCGATAGCAACGAACTTGGAGCCGGTTGTAAGCGGCATGTTTGAGTGACTGTGAGCTTCTTCTGATGTGACGACCGTTCCGCGGCCGGTATACTGTTCATGCCACCAGGCAGTAGACTCGTGATCTCGTATTGTTTTTACTGCTTGAGGCTGAGTATCGGTGTATGACCGCGCTTTCGTTCGATGAAACCGGCGTCGACGTTGTCTACAACGGCACCGAGTTCCGTCTTGAGAAGGAGCTCATCGAGGATGCGATCCAGAAATCCTATCCCGATATCACCGACCACGAGGTGATCCAGATCGTCGAGGAGGCTCCCGAGCTATCGGGTGAACCCCGGCAGATCGCCGATCTGCTTGAGGAGTAATCGCCGCTTAGCAACAACACAGACCGAAAGACAGTTTCCAGCCGTCGGTGAATGTGAGGTATGCTCTCTCTTGCGCTCGCGGGGAAACCCAATGCGGGCAAATCGACGTTCTACACGGCGGCCACGCGCGCTGATGTCGATGTCGCCAACTACCCATTTACCACCATCGACGCCAACCGCGGCGTCGCCACGGCCCGCACCGACTGCCCCTGTCTCGAACTGGCTGAGCGGTGCGACAACGACCGCTGCCACGACGGAGTCCGCTACGTCCCCATCGAGCTCTACGACGTGGCCGGCCTCGTTCCCGGTGCCCACGAGGGCCGCGGCCTCGGCAATCAGTTTCTCGATGAGTTGACGAACGCAGACGCGATCCTCAACGTGTTGGACGCCTCCGGTAGCACCGATGAGGAGGGCGAACCTGTCGAAGCCGGGAGTCACGATCCCGTCGAAGACGTCGAGTTCATCGAACAGGAGATGAATCAGTGGCTGACCGGGATCATCGACCGCAACTGGGAGTCGGTCGAACGCAAATCCCGCTCGCCTGATTTTGACATCAACGACGCGCTCACCGACCTGCTCACTGGCTTCGGTGCGACGACCGCTGACGTGGCGGCCTGTCTGCGGGATCTCGACTATCCCGACGATCCGATCCAGTGGGACGACGGTGACACCGAAGCCCTCGCGGCGGCGGTTCGCGCGCGAACGAAGCCGATCATCCTCGTCGCTAACAAAGCCGATATCGCCGACAAGAAAACCCTCGAACGACTCCAAGACGCCGCTGAGATCGTCATCCCCGCGACGGCCGACGGCGAACTCGCGCTTCGCCGGGCAGTTGAGGCTGGCGTCATCGACTACACCCCCGGCGACGGCGACTTTGAGATCGTCGGCGACATCAGCGACGAGCAGGCCGCCGGGCTTGAGCAGATCCGCGATGTGATGGCCGAACACGGCGGCACCGGCGTCCAGACCGCGCTCAACGCGGCCGTCTATGACCTTCTTGATCATATTACGACCTACCCGGTTGAAAATGAGACAAAGTGGGTCGACGGACAGGGTAACGTCCTGCCTGATGCCTTCCTTCTGCCGGAGGGCTCGACACCGACTGATCTCGCAGCCAAGATCCACTCCGATATCGCCGAGGGGTATCTCCACGCTGTCAACGGGAAAACGAACCGCCGGATCTCAGATAGCTACGAACTCGAAGACGGCGATGTGATCAAGATCGTCAGTACAGCGAACTAAAGCGTTGGTGGGGTATCACTCACATCCCGTTGGACTCTTGTACAGAGTTGAGACACAGCTGAATAGTTGTGCCTGACTCGGTGTCAAACTCAATGCTTGCATCTGAATACTGTGTGATTCGCTCAATAAGCCACAGGCCAACGCCACTGCCATGCTCTAATGCTGTCTCCTCGTGCTTTGTGAGAACATCTAACTCCTCCTGTGGGATCCCTGGGCCATCGTCTGAGACCTCAAGCAGGACACCATCGTCAACCGTTGTTGTTCGCACCCGAATACAGTCTGCTCCTGTCCGCGGATCATTGACCGCATGCTCAAGGCTGTTTGATACCATATGATAGATCGCATCTGAAAGTTTAGGGTGTCCAACAACGTCGGCTGTTGTAGACAGATTCAAGCTGATCTCTGTCTGTGGTGACCGGGTACGAAGCCGCTCGACAGCATCTGTGACGGCGGTTTCAAGGTCGATGATCTTTGCCTCATTCCGAGTTTTAACCACATCCCGCATTGTACGGGCAGTGTTTGCGGTTCGTTCAAGACTTTCACACTTTGTGAGGATATTATCTACAAACTGAGATGTCTTATCGGCATCATCAGCTAACGCCTGGGCGTATCCTTTGATTACAGTAAGATCATTGCGGATATTGTGTCGAAGCACACGACCGATCACCTGATCAAGAAGATCAATCTCGTTACGATTATCAACTAACTGAGTTGCAGTCTCAAGGCTAGAGGCCAATGTAGTGATTATATCATGATCGATATCAGTGAACTCTTGTGAACGCACTGATCCGGCCACTAACAGCCCAAAGTCCCCAAGTGGAGCTATCACCTCTGAGTTGATTGGGCTGCTCTTGTTGTACACCTCAGGATGGGTATTAACATCATTAACAACTATTGTTTCGCCTGTTTGAAATGCTTCCCATGCAATACCTTCCCCTTCCGCAAAGCTAGGTGCTGTCCCAATGATCCTTTCAGCAGCATCAGTTTGTCCGATAGGATCAAGCTGATCCCGTGCAGAGTTATACTCCCAAATACCAGTCAATGGAAAGTTTAACGAATCCGGTAATTGACGCAAAATCGGGTCAACCATATCGTTCCGACTCTCGCTTGTCACAGCTGTTTCGGTGAGCTGTTGAATTTTCGCAAGGTTATCCGTTCGCCGGGCACGATTATTCGCTACCGCAGAGAGCGTAGCTAACAGTTCAATAAATTGACGACCAGCTTCGGTGAGTGAGCCTGCCTTTTTTCGCCCTACCACCAGCACGCCATGATCCGTGATCGGAAAAGCCATTCCGTCGGTGATATCGGACGTTTGATTAGCCTCAGCCCTCTCAATTGCCTGCATCCGCTCGCGGGTATAGGTCTTCCACAGCGTTGTACTACTACTCTCGAAGTTGATTGTCTCTCCACTTGTTGCGATAGGAATCAGTTCGTCGGCTGCCCTATCGTAAACGTGTATCTCAGCAACAGCTTGATCAACAACTTTTGCAGCGGTGTTAACTGTCTGTTTACAGACTGAGGCCCGGTCTTCGCATTCGAACAATGCTGTGACTTCTTGATAAAATGACTCCAACTCACGTTGACGATTCTTTTTAGATGTTATATCAATATACATTAAAAAGTACTCGGTAGCTTCACCGGTTGAAACAGGTATCGCTCGCAGTAGAAAGTCACCGGTTCCGTGTACTGTCTCCCGGCGAACCTCCTTGACTATCGGTTCACCACTGATTAGCTTGTCAGCAAGGTTGCTGTCTTCTCCAGCGGTCTGCACCGGTTCAAATCTGCCGGTCTGGTGTTCTGCTGGGGAACCAAACGTGTTAACAAACGATTCATTTGCCCGGTGTACGGTGGCCCCGTCGTCGGTAATAGTAAGATTCGCAACCGGTTCCTGAATAGCACTGAAAACCGCTTGGAACCGATTGCGTTCCTCACGGAGTTTATTCTGAGAGTCAATGGTCTTACAGGAGGTCGCAAGCTTTTCATTGAGTGGAGCAAGCGAGCTGATGATTGATTGATCAAGTCCGTTCCCTCGCTGGGCAAGAAGTAGCATACCAAACCCCGGAAGCTCGAACAGGTAGTATTCACCCGTTTGTGCCACTGATCCGCTGATCGGAAACTGGTTTTCGACGGAGTGATTCCCATCAGCACACTGGTGAAGCCGTTGAGCCCCAGCAACGAACAGCTCATCGCGCTCACCTGACGCAGGACGCCGTGCAAGCAGATCATACCCGTCGTCAGTCGCCTGATAAACCCCGCCGACCGAACAGTTTAATTTTTGTAAATAGACCGAAAGTGCTTCGGTAGCTGTCTCGACAAGTGTTTCACGAGGCTCGATTGACAGCGAGATCTCATAGAGGATTTGGATCTGTTGTTGACGATCAGACATGATATCACTCTGCTCTTATATGTCCGCGATTTCACCGACCACAGCGGTCTTGTTATAGTAATCTAAATGTCCCGAGCCATCGTTGGCAACTTCACCGATGGTCAACGCGCCGACTGCATCACGATTATTCGATAATGCGGCCAACTCCTGACTGAATGTGTCATCAAGATACTGTGCTCGGGAGATACAGTCAAATGTAAACAGCACAGTGTCTGCCGGATCTCGCTCAGCTGCTGCGTCGTAAGCACTGTCAGCTGCGTTGATTAACGTTTCAGCGTTACCTTCCAGAATGTGGACGAACTCCCCCTCCGGCAGGTCACCAAAACAGGTGAGTGACCCATCCGCAGCAACGTCAAACGGATCACGAACAATTTGTTCTCCCCCAAGTCGGCTTATGCCAAACGGATGGGACTTAGCAATCTCAAAGAAATTTTCTCTATCGATATACTTTCCAGTTTCACGTTCAACAATCTCTGAATAAACCTCATACGCGGGCTGTCTATCGATAGCATGTACAGTACGGCCATCAGCAGCAGTAATCTCAAACGGGCCACCGATTTCGGTCCACCCGTGTCTGACACCAATTGTGCTTTTCGCTGGAATGCGAGCAACCACGGCTGCATCATGCGTCAACCCCTCATTGGTAAACAAGCACAGCTGTCGATCATCATCCAGTGTCCCTGCCCCGCCACCGAGATAATTATATCCGACACCATAGGCGTTGAATAATTTATCTATAAACGTTTCACTTTGTTCAGCATACGCATCAACAAACACAAACATTGTCTCGTCGGCTGCCCGCTGGCTACTCTCAAGATCGATCGTATCATCGTTGGGCGTAATCGTGGTAACATCCGGGGCGACATGCAGTCCTAAGACAACGACTCCTCGCTCTTTGGTGTCACCCGCAAAGATAATCTCAGGGAAGATACCGCCAAATACCGGAGTTGAAAGATCGGCTAATGTCTCGTCTATCGCAGGTGGAGCAGGTGCGTCATTAGCCGCGGATAGTGCAAATATCCCCTCGATATCCGGGTCAGCATCAAACTCAGCCAGCGTCGACCGAAATGGTTCTTCACCAGTCGCGCAGTACTCTATGTGCATGATTATAATCGTAGCGTACTGCATATAAGTTTCTCCCGCGATCAGTCGTTTTGAACAGCCCGTCGCACTGTCGTGTAACTATTATGTGATATCTATCTACTGAAAGCGGTCTCTCTCAATGCCACACTCATGCAGTTGAGTGAACTACCCTTCGCGTTTTCGGTGGCCGCTTGCCAAAACGAGAGTACTTACCGCCTGCTTACAGCTAAAACGTCCCAGGAGTGTGATACTGTTCAGACGCAGACACGTTTTGATTCGTCTTTATTCGGGCAGCTATCACGGAATAGTGTACCGCGGCTTCCGGGCCTATCACCGAGGGGTGACAGTTTGGGGACGGCGAAACAATCCCATTTCTCGGGGGTATCAGGCCGTAGCTGCTGTTTCGCCGGATCAGCAGCAACGAACTGACGGCAACGTACCCGTACATATACCCGGCTACACGGAATCAACGAAGCTGAGCAGAGATTCTCCCTGAGCTTTGTGATCACTGCGTTACAGCTCGTGGTCGGCGTATATCTCGTCCATCTTTGCGGCCATCACGAAGTCGGCTTTGCGGAGCCCATCGATCTCGTGGGTGAACAGTTCGACGCCAACCTCACCCCACGTCAGGCTGAGATCCGGGTGGTGCCACTCATCCTCGGCGAGTTCGCCAACGGCGTAGGTGAACTCCAAGGCATCTCGGAAATCGTCGAACTCGTAGGTTGCTTCCAGATGGTGGCCATCGATGACATCCCAGACGCCGGTGTCGAGTTCCGCGAGATACCGTTGGGTCGCGTCTTCATCAAACGGTTCTTGATCGTCGCTGGTGTCCTCGACCGGTTCGGCTGCTAGATCTGATACCATACCCCGTGCAACGCGCCCCACGGGTTTGTATCTTGACGCTACAGCAACAGGCAACCCGAGAGCTTCTGTCGGCTATCGAACCGCAGCCGCCGCCTCACCCATGATCTCGATGGCCTCGCCGAGCGCGTCCTCGTCGGTCGCATACGAGATCCGCGCCAGGCCCGCGCCTTGCTCGCCGAAGGCATCACCCGGAACAACGATCACACCTCGGTCAATACACTCCTCAACGAAGCCGTCCGGCACCCGCGGCATGGCATAAAACGCACCGTGAGGAGTTGGACACTCGATGTCGTGTTCGGCCAATCCATCAAGCAAGAGATCACGGCGACGACGGAATGAGTCGGTCATCTCGCTGACTACGTCTTGGGGCCCGGTGAGGGCGGCCTCGGCAGCAAACTGGGCGGGCGCGCTCGCGCAGGCCTGGGTGTACTGGTGAACGCGCAACATCCGTTCGACCCGGTCGCTGCTGGCGGTCACCCAGCCGAGTCGCCACCCGGTCATCGAAAACAGCTTTGAGGCTGAGTTGACAACGACGATGTTGTCGCCCTCGGTGTACTCCAGTGGCGAGTGGTGTTCGCCCTCGAAGACCGTGTACTCATAGACCTCATCGGAGACACAGACCACGTCATGTTCGTCGGCGATCCGGGCAAACGCGCGGATGTCGGCTTCGCTGGCGACCGCGCCGGTCGGATTGGCCGGCGAATTAATCACGAACGCCGCGGTGTCGTCGGTGATGGCGTCCTCGACAGCCGCGGGATCGAGCGTCAGATCCTCGCGCAGCCCGACCGGTATCGACTCGCCGCCGACGAGTTTTGTCAGCGCGTCGTAGGAGACAAAGCCCGGATCCGGGATGATGACCTCCTCGCCGGCGTCAACATGGGCAGCCAGCGCGAGGTGTAACGCTTCGCTACCGCCGGAGGTCGCGATCACATCGTCAGGGTCGATATCGAGGCCCTGATCGCGCTCGTATTTTGTGGCGATAGCGTTGCGGAGCTCCGGGAGCCCCTTGTTTTCGGTGTAGTCGTCGGCCTTGCCGGCTTCGATGGCGTCGACAGCGGCTTGGCGGGCATGTTCTGGGGTCGGGAAATCCGGCTGCCCCAACCCGAGGTTGATCGCGTCGTCGCCGGCGGCTTCGAAGACATCTCGAATCCCACTAATCGAAATCCGTTCCACACGGTCGGCAAATCGGCTCATACCAATATACGGGGCGACCGCGCCCATAGCCTTTCGCACTTGGCGGCGATGATCGAAACGCTCAGGCATCGCTCGGTCATACGGCTGGTATGGCACGTTCCGGACTGCGGTATGCTGCCGGCGCGCTCGCGCTTGCGGTCGCGGCGATCCACGTCTACTGGGGGTTTCCACGGCTGGTGTTGTATCTTCAGGTTGGTCGGGCCCCCGATCCGCGGCCGTTTCTCTTCGTTGCCTCGGCGGTCATGATCGTCCTCGGCATCGCTCGCGTCCTTGACGGACGCAACGAGCGGGCGATCTATCTGGCCGGGATCGCGCTCATGGGAACCTACATCGTCGGCTATGGATTGTGGCACACTGGGCTCGAACACGGCGGGTTTTGGCCGTGGGGCCCCGAGCCGATCAGCCACACCGAGCCCGCCTGGCAGGTGCTTCTTGACCACATGCGGGCAGACGAGCTCGGTGTCGTCTCAAAGATACTGGAGACGACGCTTGCGGTCGTCTTAGCCCTGCTGTACCGAACTGACCGCGACGAACCGGTCGCTGATGACGGCATTCCGGCGATCGTTCAGGAGTAGTGTTTTGCCTCCGGGGTCTGTTCGCTCAGTCGTGAGTCGACTACGCGTGATCGTCGAACGCCTCTACGCGCTGCAGACGAACCTTCTCGAAGACATAGCGGCGTCAGCAATCCTGTTTATCGGGATCTCGTTGTTGTGGGAGCAGACACCAGCGGCGTGGCCACAGCCCATCTACTATATCGCGCTGGCGGTCGGGCTGTTCGGCTATTTCGAGGCTGTGAGCCCACCAGAAACCGCAGACCGCGAGGCGTAGCGATCGGTTAGCAGACCGGCTTGGGGTTGACACCCATCGCTTCCAGTGATTCGGTGTACTCGTCGTAGGCGGCCTGAATCGCCTCGCTTGCGGCATCGTGGGCGCGCTCGCGGTCGTCCTCGGTTTCACAGACCGCGTCGAGAAGATCCGCAGCCGACTCAATCTGCTCGCCAACGTCGTTGCCGAGCCCCCGGAAGAGGCTGGCTGTCTGGGGGTCAGCCTCGCCGGTGAAGTAGCCCGTGTACTGCTCCTTTGATTTCTTGGCGACGAGACAACGTCCGACGAGCCCGCCAACGCGTTTGACCGTGTCATCGAACGCTCGCAGCACCGACTGGATCGCCGGCGTCTCGCCATCGGCAGCCCGCGGTGGGTCGTCGAGTTCGGCGGCAACTGTTTTGTAGTGGGCAGCCTCCTCGTCGGCGACGGTCGCAAAGCAGTCGGCTGCCTCGGTGTGTTCCTCATCGTCGGCCCAGGCGGCGAAGGTTTCGCTGGCGGCATCCTCGGCGATGGCGGCCGCCCGCAGGACGGGATCAGGGTCAAGCTCGCCATTCGTCTCAGCATAGAGAGATTTTGAGGAGCCAAGCCGTGAGAGTGCCGTCTGGTTGGCCTCACTGACGCTGTCAATGAGATCGCTGTCGGTCATACGTGCTGATAGACGATGAGGGGTCTTGAGTCCTACCGGTTTGGTCACACGGTTACAGTTGGGTGACTGGAGTCGCGCAAAAATAAGCGGATTCGGTGTGTGAGTGTTGCTGCCAACTCAGGGAACGATGTCGCTCAGTCGTCGGCTTTGCCCGTCTTCGCGGGTCGGCGATGCCTCCCCGCTCCGATTCGAGGCCTCCGCCTTCGCTTGCTCGCGGGCAATGCCCGCTCGCTCAAACCGAGACTCTCCCGTTGGTCGAGTCTCGCGTTAGTCGTCAGCCTCGCCCGTTTCGATGGGCGCGCCAACGAGGTTCCCCCACTCGGTCCACGAGCCATCGTAGTTGATGGTGTCGTCGTAGCCGAGGAGTTCGTGTAGCGCGAACCAAGCAACCGACGATCGCTCGCCGATACGGCAGTAGGCGACGGTTGTCTCGTCGCCGCTGATACCCTTGTCGGCGTAGAGTTCTTCGATCTCGTCGGCGTCTTTGAATGTCCCGTCGTCGTTGGTGACGGCTGCCCACGAGATGTTCTGGGCACCCGGGATGTGGCCGCCGCGCTGGGCGGTCTCTTGGAGGCCGGTTGGCGCGAGAATCTCACCCGTGAACTCCTCGGGGGAGCGCACGTCGACGAGCGGCAGGCCACGATCGATGGCATTCTCGACATCGTCGCGGTAGGCGCGGATCGATTCCCGTGGGCCGGAAGCGGTGTACTCTTGGGCAGCGAACGATGGTTCCTCATCGGTCGTCGTGTAGTCGTTTTCGACCCAGTATTCACGCCCGCCATCAAGGAGTTTCACGTCGTCGTGACCGTAGTATTTAAACTGCCAGTAGGTGTAGGCCGCAAACCAGTTGGCGTTGTCACCGTAGAGGATGACCGTTGAGTCCTCGGTGATGCCGTGGGCACCCAGTAGCTCCTCGAAATCCTCCTTCGTGAGAATGTCACGGGTGGTCTGATCCTGCAGATCTGTTTCCCAGTTGAGGCCGATAGCACCAGGGGCGTGGCCTTCCCCGTAGGCCTCGGTGTCGACATCAACCTCGACAAGTCGGTGGTCGGGGTCGTCGCTCTGGAAGGCGTCCAGATTGTCCTCGACCCAGTCGGCCGTGACAAGCACGTCGTTTGCGTAGTCTGATGACATACATGGATTTCTATATCCCCTACCCGTATAATCCTACACGCAACGGTGGTTTCGACCGGTCCTAAACGATCCCGGATATTTTTGCAGGCATCGACCTAAGCTGTCGACAGCTGCTGTCGTTGGGGTCGCCGCAGTCCACGCCGTCCGGCTGGTAGCCCACTGGGACTCGACAACAACGAGCAAATATATCCGCTATCCGCGAACACCGGCGGCCATCGACCGCGGCGAACAGTTGAATGATCCGGGTGACAAACAGCGTGTATGCCTGAGACATCCTTGGTCGATCCTGCGTGGCTTGCCGACCACCAGAACGACCCATCAGTCCATATCGTCGACGTTCGTGAACCGTGGGCGTACGACTCGATCGGCCACCTTCCCGGGGCAGTAAACATCCCGTTCGACAGCTATCGCGACGCTGACAGCGGCGACCCAGGGACACTCCCCGGTGCCGACGCCTTCGCTCAGTTGCTCAGCGAGGCCGGCATCGCCCCCGGCGACACCATCGTCGCCTACGATGATACCCACGGCGTCTTCGCCGCCAGACTCCTCCTGACGGCCCTCGCTTACGGCCATGAGAACGTCGCCTTACTTAACGGTGACTTTAGCTCCTGGCAGCGAGCCTTCGAGACGACGACCGAGTCGCCGACGGTCGAGTCCGTCACCTACGCGATCGATGGCCTCGCAACAACGGCGCCGATCGTCGATCGGGCGGCTGTTGAGACGGTGATCGATGATGAGACGGTAACGCTGCTTGACACCCGTGATGAAACCGAGTATGAGGAACAACACATTCCGGGGGCGATCCGCATCGACTGGCGAGAGTTTGTCGACGACGAGAGCCGTGGGGTCAGGTCGGCCGCCGAGATTGAGACCCTGCTGGCCGATCGCGGGATCAGCACTGACCGTGACCACCGGATTATTCTTTACTGCAACACGTCTCGCCGCCTCAGCCACACCTTTGTGATGCTTCGCTCACTCGGGTTTACCGATGTTGCCATCTACGAAGGGAGTATGACCGACTGGACGGCTGCCGGCGGCGCGACCGAATCGCTCGTGTGACCACGGCGGATATTGTCACACCTCGCCGACACCGTTTACGCGGTTGACGCCGAACCCGGGTACATGTCTGATCGACCCGCCGACGACCCACCTGAGACAGCCGATCCAGCTGTCATCGAATATCTCGTCGTCACCGTTGAGGATGTCGTGACGGCGCTGGAAGCGACACTGGGCACCGGACGTGAAACAGTGCTGCGGGTCACCCCACCGTTCAGTAGCCGCATGCGCGCTCGGCTCCACGTCGCCGGCACCGCAGGCTCCTACGATGGCCCCGATCCGATCCTTGTCGATCCTCGGGTACTGGTTGAGCCGCTCCCGGCGTATCCAACCGCCGCGGACACAGCCGCCGAGTTAGATTCCCCGGCGGCAGTCAACACGGAGCAGCATCAGGAAACCCACGCGAAACGACTGGCTGCCTGGCGTGACTCTGTTTCTGCCTCGATCGCCGACAAGGCGACGATCGAAACGGCTGACGGCGCGGTCACCGTCACGGTACGCGCACTCGGGTCGACGGCTGACACTGACGATGAGGCGGCCGACTAACTGGCATGAGCTATCGACACGCATCTCACAACACAGCCGCGCCGCTCCGGGCGCGAAAAATACGAAACCCCGATCGTCGACCGCTACAACCGCTGTAGGTTCGTCGCGCGGGGGCCTTTGTCTGCCTGTTCGATGTCGAATTCAACTTCTTGACCCTCCTCGAGATCAGGGCCACCGACATCTTCCATGTGGAAGAACACGTCGTCGTCCGACTCGTCTGTTTCGATGAATCCGTAACCGCCTGTATCGTTGAAGAACGCAACCGTACCTTGTGCCATTCGCAACTACTCCATGTGAATAAATGACGCTCTGGTACAAATATGTATGGGTCACCCCGGATCGTGGGGTTCACCCGCGGCAGTACCGCCGTCATGGCAATCTCGTTGACGACCGGCGGCCGCTGTCACACGGATTTAAATAGTTGAGCGGCGAACGCGGGCGTATGTCAGACGACGACCCACTCAGCAGGCCGAGTGGACGGGATTTCGGCTTTGGGCCGATTATGGTGGCTCTCCTGTTGCTCATCGCTGCTGGTATCGCTGGCGTCGTTGGCCTCATCTTTCTCGCCCCGGATCTCGTTGAGGTTTCGCCGGGTGGAACCGTTATCACACACCAGTTCTGATCGCTTCCTCGGCGGCCGTCAGGGCGTCGCTGGCCGCAAACTGATCGACAATGGTGTTGAGTGTCTCCGACGCTGAGCCGTGCAGTTCCTCGGCGTGCTCGGTCATCGTTGGCACGGCGCGAATGATGTTGTCGACGATCGGGATCGCTGCCGTCTGAGCGGATCGAGAGAGCGGATTCAGGTCGATGACGATCTCGGTTTTGTCGAGATCGGCAAGCGCCTCGGCGCGGTCGCCGTCTTCCAGTGGTACCACAACCACGTCGGCCGCGCCGATCCCGTCGGCGTCGACCTTCGCGCGCTCGTGGCTCAGGTTCGGGATACGGCCGTCGGCGGTGAGTCCTTTCACCGCGTCGGCACCGTGTTCGCGGAGGTGAGCGGCGATGGCCTCCATTCGTTTCTCGGTACGATTGAACAGGTTGACCTCGATGTCGGCGTCGACAGCCGCGGCGAGGTCGACGATCTCGGGGGCGACCAACGCAGCGACGTTGCCGTTGACCGAGAGCACCGGGTGGTCGGCCAGCAACAACTGGGCGGCCGCGGCACGTTCGGCCCTGTCGGCACTCGGGATTGTTTGCTCACCCAACAGATAGTCGAAGGCCTCGCCGCGACCCTGGGCGATCAGCCCCTGTTTGCTTGTGATCCCCTTCTCGACGCCGTCCTCGATCCGGTGCCGCGTCAGCAACGACGCATACCGCGGGTGATCCGCCGGCAGCTCGATCTCGCTCATTGTCGGGTTTTCGGCTCCGGCGGCAAAACGTTCGCTCTTCGGGGTCGCCAGCCACACCTATGAGTCACACAGCCGCGCCCCACCGGCGTCAACCCGGCACTGTTGGGCGTCGTAGCCAGCCGCAGAGAGTCCCGTGCCGGTCGCAAACACAGTATTGCCGAGCATTGCCATCGCAGCACTACTGTCAATATCATCGCCTGAGTCACCGTCGGCCTTCGCAACGGCGTCGATAGCCGTAGCCACCTCCTCGGTCACAAGTCCCGCGTCATCAGCGAATTCACGAGAGGCAGTCATAAATCGACTAAGCGTCGGTCGCTCCAAGAGGTGGCTGAGTGCGGATTCACCGGCACGAGTCAGGTCGTCGGTATCGCCGGCGAGTACCGTTTCGGTCGATACCTCACCGAAGCTGATGTACTCGATCCGTGGGCGAGCGGCCACTCCGTCAACTCGGCCATGACTCGGCGAGCCCGGATCGATCCGGATCGGCAGCCCGCCGCGGGCCTGTGCAACCACGTCGCCCAGCCCGGTGCCGGCCTCGACTTCCGCGCAGTGGGCCATCGTGATCAGCTCGTTTTCGCTTTTGCCGCAGTCGAAGACGGCGTTGGCCGCGAGGGCGGTGCCGAGCGCGAGCGCGCCGGAGACCCCGAACCCCGCACCGAGCGGCAGCGACGTGGTGGCGTCGACGGCGGCATCGACCCCAAGGCGAGTGCACACGTCACCGACGGGCAGCATCTCGATTTCCTCGCCGTTGAGTTGGAGTCCCGAGCCAGGGGTGACTGTTACCTCGACACCGTCGGTGAGCGCGATCCCGGCCCCGCGGCTGCCCGCCTGTGCACAGGTGGCGGCCGTCTGCGCGCTGAAGAAACCGGTGATATGCCCTGGGACGAACACCGTCGCCGAGGAGTAATCGGCCTGTTGCATTGGTACTGATTGTAGCGCCTTCTGGGTGATCGACAGCCGCCGCTATGGGCTCAGTCGCTGCCGATCCCGTGGGAAGAGCACGCCCTCACGGATGTTGTCCAAGCCGAGCAGCGTCATCACGAGTCGCTCGCCGCCGAGGCCGAAGCCGGCGTGCGGCGGCATCCCGTATTTGAACATCTTCGTGTAGTAGTCGAAGGCCTCGGGGTCGAGACCCTGTTGTTCGAAGCCTTCGATCAGGTGGTCGTAGCGGTGTTCACGCTGGCCGCCGGAGACGAGTTCCATCCGTGGATGCATCAGGTCGAACCCGGTAGACAGCTGGTCGTCGTCGTCCTGATCCATGATGTAGAACGGCTTGATCTCGCTGGGCCAGTCGGTGATAAAGTAGTGTTCGCCGACATCCTCGCCGAGGGCGACCTCGCCTTCGGTCGGCAGGTCGTCACCCCACAGCAGTTGCTCGTCGAGTTCGCCGGTCGCGTTGATACGCTCGATGGCCTCCTCGTAGCTGAGCCGCGGGAACTCGCCTGAGGGGACTTCGAACTCCTCGGCAAGCCCGAGGGCGTCGAGTTCCTCAGAGCAGTTGGCGTCGACGGCCTCATAGACGGCGGTGACGACGGCTTCGGCCACATCCATCGCCTCGTGCTGGTCGCAGAAGGCCCCCTCGAAGTCGATAGAGGTCGCCTCGTTGAGGTGTCGCGGCGTGTTGTGTTCCTCGGCGCGGAAGATCGGGCCGATCTCGAAGACGCGCTCGACGTTCGAGCCGGCGATCAGCTGTTTGAACAGCTGCGGGCTCTGATTCATAAAGGCCTCCTCGCCGAAGTAGGTGATCGGGAACAGTTCCGTGCCGCCCTCGGTGCCGGTGGCGACGATCTTCGGCGTGTTGATCTCGGTGCAGTCCAGCTCGCGGAACGTCTCGCGGGCGGCGTGCTGGATCTCCGCGCGGATCGTGAAGATCGCCTGCACCTCCGCCTTCCGGAGGTCGAGCGTCCGGTTGTCGAGCCGCGTCGAGAGGTCGGCGTCGACCTTGCCGGATGGATCAAGCGGGAGTTCGGTGTCGGCCTCGGCGACGACCTCGACCGAGTCGGGCGTGATCTCGACGCCCGTGGGGGCGCGTGGCTCCTCGTCAACGTCGCCGGTGACCGAGATGACGCTCTCGCGGGCGACGTTGAGGCCGGTCTCGACGAGACCGTCGTCCATCTCGTCTTTCTCGAACTTGATCTGAATCTTGCCCGTCGTATCGCGCAGGATAAGAAAGGCGATGCCGCCGAGATCGCGGAGTTCGTGCACCCAGCCGGCGACCGTCACCGACTCACCGGGGTCGGCGTCGGCCGTGTACGTTCGGTTTTCCATACCCGATGCTGTCGGCCGCTGCCCTTAAACTCGGCTGATTCCGGCTGCGCCACCACCGGTGCGACGCGGTCTGTGCCTCGGGGTGTTTTTACCACCACACGATGAACAGAGGGGCGTGCTGACGAAGGATCTCCTCCGGGTCTCTCGCCGCGGCGGTCGCTACCGTCCCGAGGTCATCGGTCTGGAACGCCGTCGGCTTGCGGCCACGCTCATTGGCACCTATCAGGGCCACGTCGGTGAGCGACGCAAAACCCTTGAGAGGGCGGTCGACGAGATCGAACGTGAGACGGAGGATTTCAAGCTTGTTCGGGGGTTTGCCGCCCTACTCGACCGCGAGGCCACCTTCGAGACCGACACACCACTGCCGCCCGAGCGGGCTCGCCGGGTCGCCTTCGGGGCCGCCGAGGCCGTCGGCGTCGCCAACGACGACGAACGCGAGCAGGCGATCGCGCGGGCGAGCAACGATCTTGCGGTCGAACCCACCGCCATCGAGGACTCACTGTATGCCGACCGCGACTGCAATCAGCGACTCGCAACCTTCGACTCCCGGTGGGATCCCGACACACTCATCGAGCAGTACAATCTTTCGCTGGCCCAGACCGCGCTGTTCGACGCGACCGAGGTACGGCTTAAAAGCGACGACCCGCGAGCGTTGATCACGGCCGTCAAGCGGCTCGGACTGATGTACGAGATCGAACAGCCCAACAACGACGCGAACGACGGCGACAATGCGGATGACAGCGACGGCCCACTGGCCGATCAGCGAACGGTCGTCGTCACCGGCCCCGACCGGCTCTTTCGGCGTACCAGGCGGTACGGCACCGCTTTTGCCCGCTTGTTGCGGTCGGTCGCGGGTACAACCGAGTGGCAGTTGACAGCGACCGTCGACGACCACGGCACCGACCGCGAGATGACGCTCCAGGCCGGTGACGTGTCGGTGCCGGGCGTCGAGCCTGTTGCTGAGCCGAGTTATGACAGCGGCGTCGAACGCGAGTTCGCCGCGCGGTTTGAGGCTCTTGATCTCGACTGGGAGCTTCGCCGGGAGCCGGATCTGTTAGAAACGGGATCACGCGTGATGATTCCGGATTTCGCCTTCGATTATCGATTCGCCGACTTTCGGGTCTACTTCGAGGTGATGGGGTTTTGGACACCGGCGTACGTCGAAAAGAAACTCGGCCAACTGGCCGGTGTGGAGGCTGTCGAACTCATCGTCGCCGTCGACGAATCGCTGGGCGTCGGCGAGGCAATCGCCGCAAGCGACCACCGTGCGATCCCCTACTCCGGGTCGGTGCGCGTCAAAGACGTCGTTGACGGACTCCAGGCGTACGAGGCTGATCTCGTTGCCGACGCGACTGCCGACCTGCCAGCCACAATTCAGCCCAGCGATGATGTGACAACGCTGGCAGCTGTCGCCGACACGTACGGTGTGTCTGTCGATGCGATCGAGAACCAAGCGTTCCCGGAACACGAGCGACTCGGGCAGCTGCTGGTTCGGCCACCGGTGTTGGCAACGGTTTCTGCGGAGCTCTCTGCCGGCATGTCGCTGTCGGAGGCCGAATCCGTGTTGGACGACTACGAGCTGACCGACACCAGCGCGGTGCTGTCGGCGGTCGACTACCGTGTCGTGTGGGACGGGCTCTCGGGCGGGACGCTCGAAAAGCGAGAGCATGAAACCGACGAGTGAGCCGTCCTCTTTTTACGTGTCGTCCCGAAGCAGACCTGTGATGCTCTCCAAACTGTTTGCCTCCACTTGGACGCGGTTGTTCAGCGTGCTCTCCGTCGTCGTCACCGGCCTCCGGGCGGTGCTCAGTGGGAACCGACGCCTCGGTGCGGTGCTGCTCGGTGTCGCCGTCCTCGCCTACCGCTGGTCGCCGGCCGGCATCGCGCTCACACTGCTGTATCACCGGTACGGCGACCGAATCACGAGCCGCGCTCTCGACGGCGACACCGCCTAATTCGGCGGTCGCAACGACACCTACTCCGCCGCCAGCGGCGGCAACGATTCCTGATTGCCTTTCGGCACAGTTGATCGCAACTCCCCGTAGACGTACAGTCCAACACCGATCGGCTCGCGTTCGCCACCAACGTCACGGGCCGCGATAAGGTACCCCCAGTCGCCGTCCCAGTCGAGTTCCTGATCCTCGCCGCGGGCGAACGCCGCGGCGGCTTCGCCGCCGATCTCGATGACGTTTTTCGACGCGTGGCCGCCGAACCGCTGGATCGCGCTCTGGGTCGGCTTCCAGTGTTCCTGCCGAGTTCGCAGCACGGTCATCCCGAGACCCTCGACGCGGATCGGGCTCGGCGCGTCGGCGGCGAAGATCCAGATCTTGCCTTTGCCTTTCTCCCAGAATGAAAACCCCTCGAAGACGGCGGGATCAATGCCGAATCGGTTGGCAAAGAACCCGAGTACCGCCTCGCGTGAGACTCGCCCCTCAACCTCACGATCGGCCGCCGTCGCCGGCAAGCGGCCGAACTGCTGGCCGACGTTTTCAGTCTCGCCGCTCATCCGCCCACCTCCAGTTTCGCACAGTAGAAGCCGCCGGTATCGTTGAGATGGGGGTAGATCCGATGGGTTTGCTTGACACTCGAATCGTAGCTGTCGTCTTCCCACTCGGTGATACCGGAGACCGAATCGAGCGGACAGTCGAAGCCAACGACCTCACAGTCCTCGGTTTCGAGGACGTGATCAACCACGGCCTCGTTTTCCTCTGGGGCGAACGTACACGTTGAGTAGACGACCGTGCCGCCCGGCTTGGTCGCCTGGACGGCCCGCGAGAGGATACCTTTCTGGACGGCGGCGACGCTGTGAACATGCTCCAGCGTCCACTCCTCCAGTGTCGTCGGATTTTTGCGAACTGTTCCCTCACAGGAACAGGGCGCGTCAACGATAGCACGGTCGAACTCATCGAACTCGAAGGGATTGAACGAAAAGTTTCGGCCGTCTTGGTTGGTAACGACGAGATTCGTGACGCCAAGGCGTTCGGCGTTGTGCCGCAGCGACGAGAGCCGGCCGAGATTGTTGTCGTTGCCGACGACAACCCCGCGGTCGTCCATTATCGCCGACAGCTGTGTTGTCTTGCTGCCCGGTGCGGCACAGCTATCCCAGATTCTCTCGCCGGGTTGTGGATCGAGTACGAGTGCGGGTACCGCCGAAACCTCCTCTTGGCCGTGGAGCCAGCCGTGGAAATACGGCCAGTTCGTCCCCGGGGTGGCCTCGGGTAGCCGGAGAAGCTGGTCGTGCCACCCGACAGGTTCGTATTCGATACCCTCATGCTCAAGCGCGCGACGAGCGCGCTCTGGAGCAGTTTTGATCGTGTTAACGCGGACGACCGAGGGCAGCGGTCGCTCGCAGGCCGCAAAAAATGCCGCTTCGTCGTCGACGAGCGGGGCGTACCGCTCTAAGGGATTCATGGCGTCCGTTTTGCGGCCGCTGGTTTGTCGGTTTCGCTCCGTGTGACCGTCGGGTGATCTGCGTGACCGACGCCAGCGGGTGGGTAGGTCGCTGCTGTCGTATGCCCCAGTAGGGTTCTGAACGCTTAAGCCGCCGAAGGGCTTCCGCTCGTGTATGAGTGATGACGCAGCAGCGGTCGAAGACGAAGCCTCCGAGACGGACGCTGGGGCCGACGAGCCTGCAGCCGACGACAGCGAAGCTATCGAAGACGTGTCTACAGACGAACTCCTCGACCGTCTCACCGACAGCGATGAGACACCAACCGAGCCAGCAACGGAACTTCGATCCCGGATCGAGGCACTGGAGGATGCGGTCGCCGAGAAGAACAACGAGATCGACGAGCTCACCGAGAAGCTCTCTCGGGCGCGAGCCGATTTCAAGAACTACAAGAAACGAACAAAGCAACAACAGGCGGAGATGAAGGCGCGGGCGACCGAAGAGTTGGTCGAACGGCTGACCGATGTCCGCGACAACCTGGTTCGCGCACTTGATCAAGACGATGCTGCCGACATCCGTCCCGGCGTCGAGTCAACGCTGGAATCGTTTGATCGAGCACTCGAAGACGAAAATGTCGCGTTCATCTCGCCGGCGGCCGGCGACGAGGTCGACCCTGAACGCCATGAGGTCATGCAGCGTGTTGACAGCGACCAGCCCGCAGGCACCATCGTCGACATCTATCAAGAGGGCTACGAGATGGCTGACAAGGTGCTCCAGCCGGCGCGGGTGACGGTCAGCGCCGACGGGTAATACCGCAAGCGATGCTGCTGTGTGACCGCCACCGGTGGGCTTGCGGTTTATTTAAATACACCGACTACCCCAGCTCATCTCCCGGTCTAATCGCAAGACAGCGGTCTGGTTGTTGGTTTGTCTGTGTCGGCGTGTCTAGTAACCTTTAACCGATCCAAGGCGGTAGTTCAGACCAAGATGGCCAGTGAGAAGATTCTCGGTATTGACCTTGGCACCACGAACAGCGCGTTTGCAGTGATGGAGGGTGGCGACCCGGAGATCATCGTCAACGGCGAGGGCGACCGGACGACCCCTTCGGTCGTCGCCTTCGACGACGACGGCGAGCGGCTGATCGGGAAGCCAGCAAAAAATCAGGCCGTCCAGAATCCCGACGACACCATCGAGTCCATCAAACGCCACATGGGTGAGGAGGACTACGAGGTCGAGATCAGCGAGGCGTCGGTAGACGCCTCTGGCAGCCGGACGCAGTCCGGCGACGATGACGACAGTTACACGCCCGAGCAGATCTCGGCGATGATCCTCCAGAAGATCAAACGCGACGCCGAGGAGTATCTCGGCCACGATGTTGAGAAAGCTGTCATCACCGTGCCGGCGTACTTCAACGACCGGCAGCGACAGGCGACGAAGAACGCCGGCGAGATCGCCGGCTTCGAGGTCGAACGCATCGTCAACGAGCCGACCGCCGCGTCGATGGCCTACGGCCTCGATGACGAATCCGATCAGACCGTTCTTGTCTACGACCTTGGTGGCGGGACGTTCGATGTCTCTGTGCTAGAACTCGGCGGCGGCGTCTACGATGTCGTCGCCACGAACGGCGACAACGACCTCGGTGGCGACGACTGGGATGAGGCGATCATCGACCACCTCGCCGACGAGTTTGTGGACGACCACGGGATCGACCTCCGCGACGATCGGCAGGCCCTCCAGCGACTCAAGGAGGCCGCCGAGGAAGCGAAGATCGAACTCTCCTCCCGGAAGGAAGCCAACATCAATCTCCCGTTCATTACGGCAACCGACTCTGGCCCGGTTCACCTCGAAACGTCGATCACGCGGGCAACGTTCGAAAACATCACCAAAGACCTCATCGAGCGAACGGTGGAGCCGACCGAGCAGGCTCTCGACGATGCCGACAAATCCACGGGCAACATCGACGAAGTGATCTTGGTCGGTGGGTCGACCCGGATGCCGCAGGTATCCGACAAGGTCGAGGAACTCGTCGGCCAAGAGCCAAAGAAAAACGTCAATCCCGACGAAGCTGTCGCACTCGGTGCGGCGATTCAGGGCGGCGTCCTTGCCGGCGATGTCGACGACATCGTCCTGCTCGATGTGACACCGCTGAGCCTCGGGATCGAGGTCAAAGGTGGCATCTTCGAGCGACTGATCGAGAAGAACACCACGATCCCGACCGACGCCTCGAAGGTTTTCACCACGGCGGCGGACAACCAGACGTCGGTGCAGGTTCGCGTCTTCCAAGGCGAACGCGAGATCGCCGAGGAGAACGAACTGCTCGGAGAGTTCATGCTATCCGGGATCCCACCGGCACCCGCAGGCACGCCACAGATCGAAGTCGAGTTCTCGATCGACGCCGACGGCATCGTCAACGTTGCCGCCGAGGATCAGGGCTCGGGCAACGCCGAGTCGATCACCATCGAAGGCGGCGCGGGGCTCTCCGACGAGGAGGTCGAGCGGATGCAGGAGGAAGCCGAGCAACACGCCGAAGAGGATCAGCAACGCCGCGAGCGGATCGAAGCCCGCAACGAGGCCGAGGGCGCGGTTCAGCGCGCTGAATCCCTGCTTGAGGAGAACGAAGAGCAGGTCGACGACGATCTTGAGGCTGACATTCAGGACGCCATCGAGGAGGTCGAGGCAGTCCTCGAAAACGACGACGCCGAAACCGAGGAGCTACAGGACGTGACCGAGTCGCTCTCCGAGGAGCTCCAGGAAATCGGCAAGCAGATGTACGAACAACAGGCCCAACAGGCACAGGCTGGCCCCGGCGGCGCGGGCGGTCCCGAAGGCGGCTTCGGGCCCGATGGTGCCGGCCCGGCCGGCGCAGGCGGTGCTGCTGATGCTGACGGAGAGGGCGACGAGTACGTTGACGCTGACTTCGAAGACGCCGACGAAGACGACGAAAACGACGAGTAAGCCCCCACGCGCTGTTGGGCTGTTACCCTATTCTGCATCCGTTAGTGACGTTGTTTCTGTTGAATCTGTCGCAGTCAACGTAGCAAGGAGCGTCACAGCCGGTGTCTTTGCCAGCGGTTCATTCCCGTTGTCGCACTGCGGCGACTGCACGCAGGCCGGACAGCCGGCGAAGTCACAAAACCGATTAATTCACAACGGCGCACGGAAACGTTGAGACATGTACGAAACGGTGTTGTTCCCGACCGACGGTAGTGAGGCGGCCAGCGAAGCCGCATCCCACGCGATCGATCTGGCCGATAAACATGACGCTGCCATGCATATTCTCTACGTCGTCGACCACGAGCGCGTGAGTCAGATGGCCCCAAAGCTCGGCAGTGACCATATCAAAGGGACACTCCAAGAAGAGGGCGAACGCATCACCGATGCGGTTGCCGACGCCGCGAGTTCGGCAGGGCTCGATACAGTTGTGAGTATTCGCGAGGGCGCGCCCGGCGAGACGATCACAGAGTATGCCGACGATATCGACGCCGATACCATCGTGATGGGTACCAACGGCCGAACAGGGATGGATCGGCTCCTGATGGGCAGTGTCGCTGAACGCGTGATCCAAAACACCGAGCTACCGGTGATGACGGTCAAACGAGCCGACGACTGAGACGGCTGGTCAGCATCTTCGCACACAACAATAAGGGATTTATGAGGCTGTCTCCTTCCGGCTGATATGACCGGCTCCCCCGTCGCGTGGCTCCGCGACGAGCTGTTCACGATGGGGCCACTCTCAGATGCGTTGATCTGGGTCGTCGTGCTCCTCTTTGCGGCCGCCGGGGTCACCGAGTGGTACGGCCGCCGCTCGGGGACGGATCTCATGCAGCAGGCACGGGTGACCGCGACAACCGCATGGGTGGGCTTTGGACTCTTTTGGCTCAACTCGGTGCCATTCTGGTGGTTTGAACACCAGAGCTTCGTCGAGGCTCTGCTCGCGTTGGTCGGCGCGCCGGCGTGTTTCTATGCGGCCTACGAGCTCTACACCGGGCGAACGACGCTGTTCGTCCTCTCGCGGGCGATCGCCGTCATGGGATTCATCTACCTCCCGTTTGAGACGATTCCGGCGATTACGGTTGGTGGCCTCACGCTACCAGCCCCCCGACAGTATCTCATTGAAGTCACGACTGTTATCACCGGCTGGATTATCTCGGCGGCTGGCTACTCGCCGGCCCTCGTCGAGAGCCCGGAAGGATTCATGGCAACCTACCAGTGGACGTTGAGCGACGGCCACATCTACAACATCTACATTGTGTTGGCTTGCACTGGTCTTGGTAGCATCGCCGTGTTTAGCGGCCTTATTGCGGCCGTAAGAGCCCCGTTCCGCCGAAAGCTCCGCGCGCTGGCGGTGGCCGTACCGATCATTTTCGTGCTCAACGTGTTCCGCACCGCCTTCATCTCGATCGCCGCCGGCAACCAGTTGATGCACTGGTTTCCTGATGCGGTATTGTTCCTGTTCGGTGAGACCAATCCCTATCGCGTGTCGTTCCTTGTTTCCGATCGCATCATCAGCCAACTCGGCGCGGTCGTCGCGCTCATGGCGATCACCTATCTCGTGGCCCGACAGCTACCGGAGCTGTTGACCGTTCTGGAGGATGTCCTCTACCTCCTCACCGGCGACGATCACGACCTGCAGGCTGCCTTAGAGTTACCGCGCGAGCCGGTCGCTGAACAGCCCGGTGCACAACAGGGTGACTGATTACCGATCCGACTCAGTTGGAAGGTGCGGCACTGGTGTGCCGGCCAGCGCCTCCAGCGCGTCGGCCTCAACGTGGTGGAGCTCACCCGGAATAACGAGTAGATGCAGCGGGTCACCGAACGACCGCTCGGCCAGCACTGACAGCCGGTCGGCAGCAACGACGGGCTCCGGACTCCCGGCACGAGCGACGACGACAGCGAGTTCGTCTTCCCAGTCGGTTGCGAGTAATCCGGCGGCGTGATCGGCTCGCATATAGGGGTCGTCGGTATCGAGGGCTGAGAGCTCGCGGTGGCTGTCGATCTTGATGTCGAGATAGACGAGCGTGTGTAGCCCCCGCTCGCGGTTGGCGTCGATCGAGTCGACCACGCTTGGGGGCACGTCGCCCGATCCGTGCAGCCCGGGAAACGGGAGCGTGACCGCCTTGCCGAAGCGGTAGTTTTGCAACCCGGTCAACCCGCTGGCGGCGGTTTCGGCGGTAACGCCGTGGATCACGCGGGTGTCGATCCCGCGGTCGGCCGCTCGCACCCGGAGATCGGCGTGGGTCGTCGAGATCATCGTATCGCCGGCGGTGAGAAAGGCGACATCGCCGTCCGCAGCGGCCTGCAAGATCGGTTCCGGATCTTGTTCGACGCCCGCGCGATCCCGAACCTCGATCTCGATCCCGTGGTGGACTTCGAGATCGTCGACATCGGCTCCAAGCAGGCGGCTGGTGTAGAACTCCGCGAACACACGGTCGGCCGCCCGGAGTGCGGTCTCGCCCTCGCGGGTGATCGACCCCTCATCGTAGAGCCCTAACCCAATGAACGTCAGCATACCCCGACAGAGCGTGGCGAGGTGAATAAACGCCGTGTTCGTCGCGGGGTGTGTGATTCGCTGCTCAGAACACAACAGTGACCACGACGAATGCGAGGAGAATTGTTCCGGTCAACAGCAGTTGTGCAAGCGCTGAGCCCAACACGCCGGCGGCAGTGTAGATCGACCGCTTGGCAGCCGTCTCTGTATCGGCTCCCTCGACGAGTTCGAGGAAAAATACAGCCCCGATGACGCCGACGATGATGCCGAGCGGGCCGAGCACGAACAGCAAGACGAAGCCAACGGCGGCCGCGATGAGTGCGGTTCGGTTTGAGGAGCCGCTCAGCTTTGCCGCCACCGGGCCGCCGACGTGGTCGACGACGACCGTCCCAATCGCCGCCAGCGTCAACCCGCCGAGGGCCAGCGGGCCGAGCGGATCGCTGCCGAACAGCGCGTACGCCCAGATTCCGGCCAGCGAAAAGAGTCCGGAGGGAACCGCTGGGAGCACACTTCCGACCATCCCAGCGACCAACAGCACGACAGCGACAACGAAAACCACCTCAGCCATACCACCACTGGGCTGTCGAATGCGAAAAGAGATGCGACCGAGTGGTTGTCGGTACGTTCACTTGTTGTAATCTGTGCTTAGTTCTCGTACGTCGCGCGTTCCTCGGCGATGATGTCGCCACCGGATTCGCTGTCGACAGCCTCACAGAACTGCCTCGCGATCGCCCCGAAAGCACGTTTGCACTGCCGCTCAGAGACAAATCCGAGTTCGTCGGCGACGGTCGCCCACGGCGCACACTGCAGCACTTTCCGCACGAGGAGCCGCTCGGCTCGCGGCGACAGTTCGGCGACCGGCCGGATGAGATGGGCCATCGCAAGCTGCTGAAACACATGCGGAGCCGCCTCGTAGGTTCCTGGCCCGTAGGCGACGCCCGCGAGAACCCGCCAGTCGCGGTCGGCAGGATCGCATGTACCCAGTTCGTCGTCATCAGCCGACACTGACACCGCACGCAACACACCGCGAATGACATCCGGCGCGACGCCAGAAATCGTGTCAGCCAACTGCCCCGCGATCCGGTCGCGGAACCATCGGCTATGGCGGTCTGCGAGGTCAGTGCCCGCCGTCGAACACGGCCGCAGCATGAGCGCGGAGTGTTCCCCACTTGTTTCGTTTCGGGTCACCGAGAGATGGACGGGCCGATACCCGTTTGCGCGCCAAAACGACAGCAGACGCGGCGTTGCACCGAACCCAACACCGAACCAATCGACACTGTCGCTGAACTCGTCGTGACACCGCGAGAGGAGTGCCGAACCCAATCCGCGCGACCGGACGGCATGGTGGGTGGCGATCCGCATCACGCGATAGCCGACAGACCCCGCCGCTGTCGGATCCCGCAGTTGGCTTGTCAGGACGTCCGGCAGCATATTCCCCTGGACGCGCCGGCCGCGGTAGCTCTCCGCTTGTTGTTCGCTACTGAGCCCGCCTTCGCGGGCAAGCAGCGCGACCGACACCGGATGGCCGTCGGACAACAGCGCGCGCAGTTCGAGGTTCGGGGCCGCAAGCAGGCGCACGATGTCGTCGGGCTCAGTCTTGTAGTGGGCCGCGACCAACAGCCCGACAACAGACCGAAACAGGCTCTCATCGTCGGCGATGTCGTCAGTTGTAAGTGTGCGATAGGACACCGTCTCAGGTGTTGTGTCGGCAACAAGCTGGTCGGCTGGCGGCTCCGCATCAAGCAGGAGCGTCCACGCCAGCCACGCCTCGACTGGATCGTCCTGTCCGTAGCGGATCGGCTCGCGGAGTTCGATATCGGTCACGTCATAGGAGGACGCAGCCAGTCGCTCCCGGAACCGAACCGCAAACCCCCGGCCCGATCCCTCGTAGCCGTGGACTGTCGTACAGAAGCCGACAGCCGGTGCGTTGAGCAGGCGTTCCAGCAATCGAACCGGAAGCGCGGCCGCCTCGTCAACGATCACCACGTCAGGGTCGCTTGGGAGGTCGGCTGCGTCCGGTGGCGGTCTAAACCGGATGCGACCGCCAGCTGTCGTTGCCAACGGTGGGTCGACAGCGTCGGCCTCGTCGCCGGTCGATTCGCCGGCAGCCGGGTGATCGAGTGTCGCCAGCAGCTCGGCAGCTCGCTCGAAGAGTTCGGCCGCGTTGTCGACGCTGGGTGCCGTTACGAGGACGTCGTTGCCATCAGCCGCCAACGCGGCGGCGGCCAGCCCAGCCGCACTCGATTTGCCACGGCCGCGGTCGGCTTCGACGACGACGGCGTTGCTTGGGTTCGACAGTGCCGATAGGCCAGCAACCGCGCGAGCCTGATCACCGGTTCGACAGGCCTCATACGCGGCGTCGGGGAACGGGGTGTCGGTGTAGCTGTGTGGGTCAGATGGGGGTGTCGACTGTGATCGATTGCTCAGGCCGTCGCGTTCGATCTCGATTTCTTTGTGCTCGCCGTTCGGTGCCGCCGTCGATGGCGGGAGTCGCAGGATCGCCACACCTGGATGGTGGCGCAGTGTTGTGACCAGCCGTTGCCGAAAGTGAGTGCCGACATCGTCGCGGGAAAACGGCGGAACAGCCACCTGATCAACCAGCGCGGAGAGTTGAGTCGGGATCTCCTCCAGCGGCGGGAGCACCAACACGAGAAGGCCGCCGCCGTCAACCGCGCCGGTGACCTGGCCGAGGGCGTTGGCGGAAAATCCCTTGTGGCAATCAAAGATAACGATCTCTCGGGTTGTTCCGAGGAGTTCGTCGGCGTGATCAGGGTGGAGTCGGTGGTATCTGAACCCCTCGCGGGTTGTGACCAGACTTACCGCCTCGTCGTCGACGCCGGCTGCCTCAACTGCTGTATGGGCGGCGTCGACACCGGCCTCACGGTTGCCGGTGAGCGCGAGTAGCCGCCGCTCATTGGCGGCGCGGGCGTTCTCACGGAGGGTGGCAACAAAGCTCCGCAGATCCATACCCCGGCTTACAGCAGCGTCGGCAAGGCTCTTTCCGTCTATGCATCGTCACCTGTTTGCTCCGTGTCGCCGTCGCCGGCTGTCTCGTCGCCGAACCGGTCGGGTTCGTCGTACTGGTCTAACAGCTCCTGTCGATGATTGAGTTGCTCGGTTGCTCGACGGAGAGCACCCAACAGCGTGTGAATCTCTCGGCCGGTCGGGTGTGCACGCCCGATCAACCGTCGCATGAGCCGTTGGGTCTTCTCGCGTTTTCGATCATTGTAGCGTTGGGCGTCGAGAAACGTCCCGAAATAGTCGTAAAACCGTTCAATGTCGTCTTCGGCGGCGCGCTCGTGTTCGCGGTCAGGGAGTTGGGTCTCGTCGACGGTGAGATCACGGAGTTCATAGAGAACGGTCGTGGCGGCCTGTCCAAGGTTGAGGACTGGGTAGTCGTCGCTTGCGGGGATCGAGCAGATCTCATCGAGCTGCTCGATCTCCTCGTTGTAGAGTCCCCGCCCCTCTCGGCCGAAGACGATGGCTGTCCGGCTGTCGACCGTCTGGAGGCTGTCGGCCAACTCGGCGGGTGTGGTGTATGGAAACCGTCGATGGCGGCGGCTATCCTCGCCGGTGATCGCGGTACAGCCGACGGTGTGGTAGGTGGCAACGACATCCTCGAACGAAACCTCCTCGGCATTCGGTAACACGTCCTCGCGGGCATGGCCGGCAAACCCGTAGGCCTCGCCGCCGGGATCCAACGGCGGTGGATCGACCAGCTTGAGATCCGATAGGCCGAAGTTTTTCATCGCCCGAGCGATGGTGCCGACGTTGCCCGGCGTTTGTGCGTCGACAACGACGACGACCGGTTTGTGACTACTCATTGATCGGTGCTCGGATACTCGGTGTCAAGCCCGTCGATACCATCATCTGCAAGCGTGTCGTTGGCTGCCGCGGCTGTCTCGTCGTCAACGTACTCTCGCAGGTCGATCCGCTCGGGCTCATACCCCTCCGACAGCATCGCGTTGAGCTCCTCGGCGTCCGGTGGATCAGGCAACCCCTCGGGATCAGTCTCGACGTGTTCGACCGCCTCAAACCCATCGGGGGCGCGACCACCGTTGTCGAACCACTCCTCAAAGGCGTCATCGAACGTAGCACTGCCGCGATACTCGCTGCCCCCGTCGTTTTGATACCAGTACAGAAAGTCCGCCTCGTGGTCAGCACAGAGGACGACCTCATCGTTCGGTTCGCCGTAGACGACCGCCGCCTGTCTGGCACGATGAATCTCATCCTCGCCGTGAATCAGCCGGCAGGCGTCACACGGCTTCTCGACCAAAGAGACGAGCCGAAGCAGTCGTTGCCGGTCGTCCTTTGGGATCTCCTCAAGCTGTTTAAATAGCCCCTCATCGGTGAAGATGTCAGCTTCCGCAAACCGCCAGCCGCGAAGCCCGACGTTGACCTTGCCCATAGCAGCCCTACCGCCGGAGTAAATAAAAACCGACTGGGTTCGCCACGGTAAACCTCCATCGGTAGCGGCACGACCGGACAGTCTATACTCTGGGCTGACATAGCTGTCGTATGCGAACTGTCGATGCCGCCGGTCTGGAGATCGGTGACGACCAGCCGCCACGGATCATGGGCGTCTTAAACGTCAGCAGCGAATCTCCCTACAAGCCGAGCGTGTTCAACAGCCCAGGCGAGGCGGCTGAATACGTCGACCGCGAGTTGATCGACGAAGGGGCCGACATCGTTGATATCGGCCTTGAATCGGCCAACAAGAAGTTTGAGGTGCTCTCCGCGGAGGGTGAACTTGATCGGCTTGAGACCGCGTTGGAAACCATCGAAAGCGTCTCGGGGGATGCGATCTTTTCGATCGAAACCCGCTACCACGAGGTCGCCGAGGCGGCCCTCAACGGCGGCTTTGATATGGTCAACGACATCTGTGGCTTCGCTGATCCGAAGCTGCCTGAGATCTGTGCGGACTACGATGTTGCAGTCGGCAAGATGGCCTCACCGCCGAATCTTGAAGCCCCTGGTGCGATCGAAGATGTCGACGACATCTACGACGCACTGGAGCTGAACGGCCTGACCGACAAAACGATCATCGATCCCGCCTTCGGCGGCTGGAGCGAGGACAAGACAGTCGAAGACGACCGCGAGACGTTTCGCCGACTACGAGAGTTCCGCGGCTACGGCCACCCGATCTTGGTGTCGATTAACCGCAAAAACTTCCTCCGGTCGGTTGCCGGTCGTGACACCGAAGGGGCGCTGCCGGTCTCGTTGGCAGCGACAGCGATGGCAGTTGAACGCGGCGCACACGTTATCCGAACCCACGATGTGGCTGAAACCAGAGACGCCGCGCTGATCGGCAAGGAATTCAGCCGTGATCGACTGCGGGAGCGGGATGGTGAGGCACGTATTGAAGAGCTTGATATTACGACACGACGAGAAGCCGAGCGACATCTCGAAGGGCGTGCCGGAGACACCGACATTGCCGATCACAGCGTTACACGCACCTTTGAGATCGCTGGCCTCGCGACGACAGCGCGCGAGCAACTGCTGTCGGCCGCCGCGGAGGTGGCTGGGGTCGTCGTCAGCGATACGTCTGACAACGGGCTGGTGCTGATTGTTACGCCAGCCGGCGTCAAAACGCTCACCCGCCAGATAACAGCCGAGACACCCGCTGTTGCATCGATTGTGGAACGTATCAGCGAGCGGTGCTGCTAAACGAAACATATGTCGGATGATACGAAACGATCGGCTGGACGGCGAAACGGCAGTTGGGTGGCGGGGCATGGTGCCGTTCCAGCCCGTACAGTATCCGTGCCAACGAGCCCGCCGCTTGTCAGCCGATTCTCATGACATCAATGAGCGACGGTCTCGCGTTTGCCGAGTGGGAGCCGGTTTACGAGGCGATTCTCACGGATCTCGGATTTGAGCGGCGTGCCGACGAGCGTGCCCGTGATGTCGCCGCCGAACTCGTATCGCCGTTTTCAGCCGACCATCTGGCCGACTTCGAGAATGCGACTGTCGCCATCGTCGGTGCCGCACCCACATTGGCGACCGAGCTTGATGCGTTCGATCCCGGCAGCGTTGACGCCGTGGTTGCCGCCTCAACCGCGGTCGAGGTGTTGGCCGCCGCCGGCATCGCGGTCGATCTGATGGTCACTGATCTGGACAAAAACACTGAGACAGCATGCGAGCTAACACACGACGGTATTGGTGTGGCTGCGCACGCTCACGGGGATAACATCCCAGCCGTTCGGGAGTGGTTGCCACAGTTTGATAGCCAGCACACGATAGTGACGACACAGGCAGTGCCACGCGGTTCGGTCAGCAACTTCGGCGGCTTTACAGACGGCGACCGGGCAGCGTTTATCGCCGATGCGTTCGGTGCCAGCGAGCTTCGTTTTCTGGGTTGGGATGTCGATGACCCCACCGTCGAGCCGATGAAAGCACGCAAGCTCCGGTGGGCCGAACACCTGTTGTACTGGCTGGAGCGTCGCCGCGGCGACCGGTTTGGTCTGCTTGAGGGCCGACGTGAGTCACTGACGACCGATCTAACGACTGTGTCGACCGGCTAACCTGTCTCCACAACTTTCCTTACCCGCCCGCCCGTGGTATAGATATGCAACTCCACTGGCACCGCCAGGATCTTCGAGGAACCGACAACCGCTCGCTGGCGGCCGCCGCCGACGCAGCTGCTGCCGATGGAACCGAGCTACTCTCGTTGTTCGTGTTCGACGACAGCGTCTTAGAACATGCCGGCTCGCCGCGCGTCGCCTACCTCGTAGCTGCACTCGCTGAACTCCGTGAGTGGTACCGTGATCGTGGTGGTGACCTGCTAATTCGGCACGGCGACCCGGAATCGGTCGTTGTCGATGTGGCTACAACCGTTGCTGCCGACCGGGTGGTCTGGAACAAAAACTATTCTGGGGTCGCCCGCGACCGCGACACGGCAGTCCGGCAAGCACTTGCCGACGCCGACATCGCCCGCGAGTCGTTCCACGACGCCATCTGTCACGAACCGGGGTCGATCACGACCAACGACGGCGATCCCTACTCGGTGTTTACATACTTCGGCCGGAAGTGGCACGATCGCGACAAAGACGATCCCTACCCGGCACCGACGGCCGACGAGCTCGTCGACAGCGACACCCTCGATGTCGATGCCGGCGAGATCCCGACGCTCGCCGACCTCGGGTTCGACGAGCCGGAGGCCGATCTTCCGGACGCCGGGATGGCGGCCGCCCGCGACCGCCTTGCGGCGTTCTGTGACGACGGGATCTATCGTTACGACAGCGACCGCGATTACCCGACCCGGGAGTCGACCTCGCGGCTCTCGGCCGATCTCACCCACGGCACAATCGGGATCCGGACGGTCTACTGGGCCACCGAAGATATCAAAGCCGACGCGACCGACGACCAGCGCGAGGAGATCGAGGAGTTTCAGTCACAGCTCGCGTGGCGGGCCTTCTACACACACGTCCTGTGGTTCAATCCCGAGGTCGTCGACGAGAACTACAAGGAGTACAAAAACCCGATCGAGTGGGAGGACGACCCCGAGCACCTGCAGGCGTGGAAGGACGGCGAAACCGGGTATCCGATCGTCGACGCCGGGATGCGACAGCTTCGCGCGGAGGGATACATGCACAACCGCGTCCGGATGATCGTCGCCTCCTTTCTCACAAAGGATCTGCTGATCGACTGGCGGGAGGGGTATCACTGGTTCCGCGAGAAACTGGTCGATCACAACACCGCCAACAACAACGGCGGCTGGCAGTGGGCCGCCTCGACCGGGACGGACTCACAGCCGTATTTCCGGATCTTTAACCCGATGACACAGGGCGAACGCTACGACCCTGACGGCGAGTACATCACGAAATACGTGCCCGAACTGAACGGCGTCGATCCCGATATCATCCACTCGTGGCACGATGTATCGTCGCTACAGCGACGAAACGCCGCCCCAGCGTATCCCGCGCCGATTGTCGACCACAGCGAGCGACGTGACGAGGCACTGGCGATGTTTGAGGCGGCCCGCGGCGAGGAGTGAGAAACGGGCACACGCCGTCGGTTGGTGGGTACAGCATTCGTGGTGTTACCTGCTGAGGTCGGTTCAAACACCACCCTGTGTGGTCGCCGCTGCTCAGAGCGTGTCGGCCATCCGTTCGGCAGCGTCCGCAATACTGCCCTCGTTTTCAAGAAACTCAACCGGTGCGTTCTGTTCGCGAGCATACTGCAGGGCAGCCGACCGGTTCAACTGCTGTTCAAAGGCGATTTTTCGCGTGCTGTCGACATCCACAGTATCGCCCTCGCTGCGACGACTGCGGATTGTTTCCGGGGCAGCCTCAACAAGAATGAACGTTGTCGGCGAGAGATCATGTAATACTTCCTCTGGGAGTCCTTGGATATAGCCGGTTTCCGTCTCAACGGCGAGATGTGTCGAAAGCAGCACATTCGTCTGTGTTGCCTCGTCGGCGACGAACTCACCGGCTCGTCGCTGGAGTCGGCGGGTCTGTGTCTGGCTGAGTGTCGCTAACTCCGCACGATCAGTTGTGATCCCGCTGGTCGCCGCCTGTTCAAGCATCACGTCACCGAAATTCAGCAGGGTGTAGCTGTCGTCCAGTGTCCCGCGAACAGCCTGACACACACTGGTGAGGCCAACGCCGGTGACACCAGCAACGATGGTAACGCTCATCAGAAATTCACCTCCTGTTGGTCGTCATGTGACTGACCGATCCCACCGCGGTCATCGTAATATTTTCGTCCGATAAACTCCTCGCCGACAAAGGTCATCAATGTATCGTAGAGGCTATCAGCGGACTCAAACTCGTCTGTTTCACACCGGTCGATAACGTCGCCGATCGTTTTGTTTTCGCCACTGGGCGCGTCAAGAGCTGTACTACCGACCGTCTCCAGAACGGTTGCCCGTGTCGCCGGGAACTGTAGTTTCCGCGCAAAGAGGTCGCGTGTCTCTGGGAGGCGCATACGTGTGACAGGATAGCATCTGGTAAAGCGGTTGTGGTGAGCGAAGCTAGAGGATTACGCTGAGCCACGTCTGCAGATGAGCGCGTAACACGAGCCCGAACGACAGCGAATCAACACAGCGGTTCGGTGTGATTGCTGATCGGGGTCGCTAGCTGTTCACGACAGCCACTCGTCGGGTTTCGTGTCGTAATCGACCTCGTCGGCTTCGATCCGTGACTTGATCGTGTCGTCGAGTTCGTGTTCGGTGACGTCACCACCGTCGTACTGCAGTCGAACCCCGACCTCGGTGCCCGCTGGCTCCCGATTTTGTCGCTGTGCGCGCCGAAGCTCCTTGTCGTCATACTCTGTTTGGATCGTCGCCAGGCTCACCGGGCGGCCCCAGAGCTCAAACACCCGTTTGAGCGTCGCCGTCGCCTGTTGCTCGTCAAGCGCGACACCGTTATACTGGTGGCCTAAGAGCAACTCGCCACGATTTTTGAAGTTGCCGTCAAGCACCACAATCGTCGGCTTGCCGAAGTTCGTGAACTGCAGGAGCAGTTTTCGCTTCACAGCAGCGGCATCGGTGCTGGCGACGCGGAACTCGTCGCCGGCCTGACTGTACTCGTAGGTGAAGTAGTTCCGCTCGCGGACGAACTCGTCGGTGAGAAACTCATCGAGGAATGTTACGTCGTTGTGGCTCTCCCGAACCTCGTACATTCGGCTCCAGCCGGCGGTGCGATCGACATCGGCCAGCGCCTCGGCCACCGTCTCATAGCGGTCGACATCGAACATGTAGCGCGCTCGCTCCTCTAGTGTCGACCGCGAGAGATTACGCAGCGCGTTGCGGTGTTGTGGCCGCGACAAGACGTAGTGTCGCTCGGCCAACCCCTCGTAGGTGAGCAGCTTCCACGGATAGGCCTCGATATCCGGGCCGTCGGCGGCATCGGTATCACCCTCACGAATCGAAAGCGCGCGGTCGACGATCTCGGCGTCGACCCGTGGGTCACCGTCGGCGGCCAGCTCCGCAAGCTCGTCGAGCATTGCGGGGCCGGCACCCTCGATGGCCGGATGTGGCTGCAGCGTGTCGGCAACCTCATCGATGTCGATCTTTGCATGGAAGTTCTCCGGGGTGACACCGTCGACACGGAGCAGCTTGTCGACGACATCCCGCCGGGCGGCCTGTAGCTCGACATGTGTCCAGAGCTCGAAGCCGAGTTTGTAGGGGTTTAGCCCGGGCGAGCCGAGCACCCGCGACATGTGGTCGGCGTACGTGAGGAACTCGTCAGAACCGGCAAACCCTTCACCGCCCATCATGATCGACTCCCAGTAGGTCGCCCACCCCTCGTTCATCACCTTCGTCACCTTCTGGCCCGCAAAGTAGTAGGCCTCCTCGCGGATCGCGTCGATAACGGTCGTTTCCCAGGGCTCGCGGTCGACGGCCTTCCCTGTCTCGGAGTCGTATCGCTTCCCGTGATCCCGCAGGAAGGCGAGCACATCCGGCCGCGGCTTGTCGGGTTCGACACCGCCATCCTGAGACGTAAGCCACTCCTCGTCGAAGACATCGCCCTGCACCTCTTCGGAGAGATCAAGTTCGTCGATCTTTGCCTGCAATTCCTCTCTGGGGTCGTCGCCGTCGCTCGTCGGCTCGATCGCGTCACCATCGCGGGCGGCGTTGACGGGACTGTGCTGGTCGATGGTATCCTCCAGCGCAGAGACCGCATCGATCAGTCGTTCGACTGCCTCGCGGTCGACATCGGCCCGGCGGCCGATCTCCGCGAGCCGGTCGGCGTTGCGGCCCAGCCGGGCGACGGCGTTCGGGCCGTCCTCGCCGCGGTCAGCGTAGAGCCCAAACCAGTCGTTGTTCGCAAAGAAGTCAGCGTGGCCCTCAACGTGGGTGATGACAGCCTTCTGGTCGGCCATCGTGTTCGACTCCTGCAGAAAGGCGTGGCTCGGATCGTCGTTGTTGACGATCTCGAAGGCCTTCCCGAGGCCGTGGCGATCCTTCTTGCGCTGGCGGTCGTAGTTCATCCCCCATCGCCAATGGGGGTAGCGCTGCTGGAACCCGCCGTAGGCGATGAGCTCGTTCATCTCGTCGTGGTCGACAACCCAGTACCGAACCGGGTACGGATCGAGGCCGAGCCGCTCGGCGAGATTCCGGGCCTCGGCGGCCGGCTCGTCTAACTGTTCGGCCTCGCGTTTTGCTTCGAGTCTGTCATCTCTCATGAGTCGGTGTCCTCCGTGCTGAGTATCTCGTAGATCGCGTCGGTCACGTCGTCGGGTCCGGTAACACGGGCGACGGCAACGTTGTCAGTGTCGCCAAGGGCGCGTTCGACCTCCTCGGCATGTCGGGCGTTCTGTGTCGTCCCGCCCGGCTGGGTCTCGACGTAGGCGTGCAGGTTGGCGTCGATCGACCGCATCAGCGGGATCACGTTCTGCTGGGTGTCAGCACCGGCGTTTTCGGAGTCGCCGGCGGCAAACACGTATCGGTTCCACTCGTTGTAGGGGTACTCCTCAAGAATCTCCTCGACGCGCTCGTAGGCACTGGAGATCCGGGTGCCGCCGCCCGACTGGATTCCGAAGAACTCCTCGCGGTCGACCTCCCAGGCCTCGGCGTCGTGGACGATGTAGTGAAACTCAGCGGCGTCGTACTTCCCGGTCAGATACCAGTCCATCGGCGTGAACACGCGCTCGACGAGTTCCCGCTTGGTCTCCCGCATCGATCCAGAGGCATCTCTGATGTTGACGACGACCACATTTCGCTCGTGTTGTTCGATAACCTCGGGATGGCGGAACCGCTCGTCGGCCCGACGGAACGGGATGGTATCGATCCCCTGCCGGCGAATCCGTTTGCCTGCCGGCTCGCGGTCGACCTCGGCCGCAAGCGTCTCGAAATCAGCCCAGCGGGCGACGGATTCGACGGGTTCTCCCCGATCGGCTTCGATCTCGCGGGCCGCGTCGGCGATCCACGCCCGCGACACCGGAATGGATGCCTCGCGGGCCCAGGTGAACACCTCGTCGACACCAGCCCCGTCGACGAACAGCCCCTCGCGAACGTATGATTCGTCGAAATCGGTCGCGAGATGGCGTTTCAAGCCGCGTTTGAAGAACTCGTCGACGTCGAGCGACCCCTGCGGCCCGGTTCGAGCGGTGTCGGTGAAATCACCCTCGACCTCCTCGACGACCTGTTTGCCCTTGGGTTCGAGATCCAGCCCGAGTTCCTCGTCGAGCTCCTTTGCGAACTCCTCGGGATCCATCTCGTAGTACTCGTGGTCGCCGCCCTCTTCGCCCGGCTCGCCCGCCTCGTCGCCGTCATCCGGCTGGGGATCGACCGGCTGGCCGGGCTGTGGCTGGCCGTCGTCGCCTTGGCCGACGCCGCCGACCTCGCGTTGGTCGTACTCGAAGGCCGGCAGATCGACGATCTTGACCGGGATCCGCACCTGATCCGGCCCGGAGCCGCCAAGATCGCCGTGACTGATAAACTCGGTGAGGTCTTCGCGGCGGGCCTCGCCGATCTCGCTAAACCGTTCGCGATCCTCGGGCAGCCCCATCAGCGATCACCACCGTTGAGGGTGGCTGATGTGCCACCACTACCATCTTGTTCTTCCGGCGGCTCACCGCCGTCGGTCGACAGCGTTGCCCACTCGTCGCGGATCTCTCGCATCACTGCGCGGCTGGTGAGCTCCGCCGACGCGCGACTGTATCCCTGATCGACCATGCGCTCGATCGTCTCAGCTTTCACACGCTCGGTCTCGGTGTCAGCCGGGGGGTCAGCCCACTCACCTGGATCGAGTTCAGGGGATCGGCGTTTCAGATCAGCAAGATCGTTCGTTTCGAGAACCGACTGTAGCTCCGGAATCTCGCCGAGTTCGACATCGTCGACGCTAAACTCGTCGCCGCGGTTCCGCCACGCATACCGGGTGAGCGCGCGGATTACCTGCTCGCGGCGGAACTCAGCGACCGGTTCGGTCGGCTCCGTGCCGCGGTAGTCACTTTCGTCGAACTGGCCGAGGGTTTCGGTCTCGAAAACCTTCATCACCAGTCCGTCCGGCGACTCCTGGCCGCGGTCGGTTGCGACGGGCTCGTCGGCATCCCACGCGTAGACGTGTTCGACGTACTCCGCGACGGTCTCGGGCCCAACGGTTTCGGCTGCCAGCGCCGCGTCGACGACATCGGTCTGCTGTTGCTCCCGAACCCGCTCGGCGACCGCGGTGTGGCGGCTCTCGAACTCCTTGACCTCCGCCCGAGAGAACACCGGCGCGTCTGCCAGCCGGTCGACCATCGCGTCCAGCACGTCGTGTGGCGTCACGACCCGCTCAACGGGTAACTCGGGGTGGCTGCGCTCACTTTCCTCGCTTAGTAGGTCAGCGACGACATCGCGTGTGTAGGTGACGGGAATCCCGGTTCGACCGTCGTCGCCGCCAAACGATACGTCATCGGCGGTGATGACCTCGTCATCGCGGCGGAGTTCGCCCGTCTCATACAGCTGGGCCTTTTCAACCAGATCGATACCGGCGGGCAGATCCTCGGTTTCCAGCCGGGTGACGACCGCATACAGCGCGGCCGCGGCGATCGCAAGCGGTGCGAGTTCCCGCTGGCGTGTCCGACCGTCGTCGTCCCGCACGCTTGTTCGGACGGCGTCCCGAACGTGATCGGTGCTGGCACCGATCGCACTACGGGTCTCAGTCTGTCTGTCGCCGTTGGTCGCCTCGACAGCGTCCCCGCTGACCCCCGCACCGGGCACTCCGGTTCGGCCGGTGACCTCGCGGCGAAGCAGGGCCGCCTCAAGCCCGCGGTCGGTCAGATACCGGAACTCGTGGCGCGTCAGCCGGCGTTTCAGTGCCTTCAGCGGGTCGGCACCCTCCTTCTCGGCGTGGCGGTCGAGTTCGGCGTCGAGATCCGGGTTCGAGACGACGATCAGCTGGGTGTCGACATCCATCCCGATTCCCTTGTCGAGCTTGACGCGATTCTCGTCGGGCACGTTGAGCAGTCGCTGCAGCAGGTCGGCGTGCTGGCTGGCGTCCTCGACGATGGTGGCGACGCCGTTGCCCTGCGAGAGCACGCCGTCGTAGCTGAACGCCTGTGGGTTCTTTCGGCCCCGTGAGTCGAGTTCCCGCAGCATCCCGCTCATCCACGAGCCGACAAGGCGCTCCTTGGGGGTGCCGTCGTCCTCGGCGTGGAGGACGCCGATCCCCTGTCCAACGTCGACGACGTAGCTCGTCACCCGGAGGTGGTCGCGGTCGGTCACCGCCGAAAAGAGGTCGCGGCGGCCCTCCTCGCGGTACGTCGACTCCAGATGCTCGTAGGCCTCGCGGCTGAACGGGTCGAGATCGACATCGGCGGCGATGGGGTAGGCTGTCTCGTCGGCCACCGACTCGGCGATCTCCGCCCGGATATCGTCGGGAAACACCGACAGCGGGTTCGCCTGTACCGGACTACGGTACCACGCGGTAGCGTCGCCGCCGCTGCCGTACGACAGCGAGCGCGCCGAGCCCGCGGTGCCGGTCACGTTCCATTCAACGGTGTACCGCCGGCCCTCGTCGGTCTTCGAGAACTCCCGTAGCCCGTTGACCAGACATCGCTTGAACTCTGATTTTCCGGTCGCTGTCGGCCCGTCGATCCAGACGATCTTCTCGTCGTTGCCGCGGCCCGCAGCGGCCGCCCGGAGGTCGTCGACGAAGGCGTTCAGCGCGGCGGTGTTTCCTAACACCGCGTGTTCACCGTCGTTGAACGGGTCGTCGAAAAACCGGTAGCGATCCAGCGTCTCGCCGCGTTCCTCAACCGTGCGGGTGCCCTGCGATTCGATGGCGGCAAGCAGGTATCGTGGCCCAGAAGCGGCGGCGATCGGGTTCGTAAGCACACGGTCGACGTACTCGTCGAGGCTCATCGGCGAGTCGTAGGCCTGTTGCAGTCGCTCGTCGGCCGCCCGCCGAAACGTCTCGCCGTCTGTGGTGTCTGTCATCGCTCAGTCAGCTCCATCCTCCATCTCCGAGCGGGCGACGGCCGCGCCGGCGTACTCAAGTACCTCGGCGGCGCCATCCTCGGAGTAGCCGCGGTCGACGAGGGCGTCGACCCACGCGCCGCGTTCCTCCTCGTCGAGATCCGTCGCCGACACGAGCGCGGAGAAGTTGATGTTGTGTTTCTTGTCCTCCCACAGTTTCCGTTCGAGCGCCCGTCGCAGGCGGTCGTTGTCCTGTGGGTCGAAATCCCGTCCCTCCCGGGCTCGGCGGGAGACCCAGTTCGAGACCTCCTGTCGGAAGTCATCCTTGCGGTCGGAGGGGATATCGAGCTGCTCCTCGACCGCCCGGAGGAACGTCTCGTCCGGTTCGGTTTCTCGCCCGGTCAGCTCGTCGTCGACGGTGGCGTCGTCGATGTAGGCCATGACGTGATCCATGTATTTTTCACCTTGTCGGCGGAGTTCATCGACATCGTAGGCGAGGGCGTGGCGCACGTCCTCGATGGCGCGTTCGCGGTACTCCTCGCGGACGGTATCGAGCAGTCGCTCGTAGCGGTCGAGATCGTCGGCCGCGATCGAGCCGTGGCCGCCGAGATTCGCCTCGAAGTGATCGAAAACGGAGAGCGGCGACAGGTAGGATCGATCCCGATGGGTCGCATCCATGATCGCCTCGGCGATCTCGTCGCCGATGAACCGCGCGGAGACACCCTCCATCCCCTCGCCGATGTCGGCGGACTCCTCGGCGTCCTCCCGGAGCTTCCGGCGGTCGACCTCCTCGTCTTCGAGTTCGCCGTTGTAGACCTTCGCCTTCTCCAGTAGGTCGACCGTCTCGTCGGTCGGCTCTTCGAGGCGGGTCAGTACGCCGAAGAGGCCGGCCATCTCCAGTGTGTGTGGCTCGACGTGGACGTTCGGCACGTCGGCGTTCTGCAGCATCTTCTGGTAGATCTTCGACTCGCTTTCGTACTCTAACACGTAAGGGTAGTCGATCCGCTTGGTGCGGTCGTTGAACGCCTCCATCTTCTCGTCGCCGGTTTTCTCGCGGTACTCCGGCATGTTCGTCCGGCCGACGATCACCTGGTCGATATCGATCCGGGGGTTGTTCTTCGGCTTGATCGTCCCCTCCTGTGAGGCGTGTAAGAAGTCGTAGAGAAACTCCCGCTGGAGTTTGAGGAGTTCCTCGCCGGAGAACAGCCCGCGGTTGGCGTTACAGAACGCGCCGGCGTAATCGAAGGCCCGTGGGTCGGACTCGCCGTAGACGGCCAGCTTCGCGTAGTTGGTGTCGCCGGTGAGCTCGGTTTCGTCCTGGTTTTTCTTGTCTTTCGGCTCGAAGGTCTCGATGCACTCCCGGCGGTTCTCACTGGCGACGAGCCGGATTACCTCGATGTGATTTTCGAGAACGGCTTCCAGATTATCGTCGTAGTGGGCCAACAACTCATCCATGTAGAACTCCGAGGCAGGGTCAAGATGCTGGTCGTTGCGCAGCGTGTACGGCGCGTCGAGAATCTCGTTGAGATCCTCGATGACCGCGGTTCGCTGTTCTTTTGGGAGCAACACCAGCGGATCCTGATTCATCGGCGAGCGGACGGTGTCGTCGCCGGGATCCTGATCGTCGATCACCGAACAGAGGTCGGTCCACCGAAAGGTGTACATCCGGCCGGCGTCCTCGCGGGTGTAGGCCTCAAAGTACCGCCGGGTGAGAAAGTCGAAGTGTGATTTGCCGGAGCCGACGGGGCCAAGCAGGAGCTTGATGCGTTTCTCCGGTCCAAGGCCGCGAGCCCCGGATTTTACCTTGTTGACGAACTCGTGGATCGCCTCATGGATCTCGCGGCCGTAGAAGATGTTCTCACCGTCGTGGAGCGGATCCTCGGCGGCAAGGGCGTACTCGACGAGGCCGTCTGCCTCGTCGTACTGTGTTCCATAGTGGTCGAACATATCAGCGACACGCTGGTGGGCGTTTCGCGCGACCCGTGGGTCATCGTACAGCGTGTCGAGGTACCACGTGAATGAACGGGCCTCCCGAAGGTCGTCAGGAATCCCCGTCCGATACTCCTCGCTGAGTCGTTCAAGCGTGTGTCGATCTGTCATTTGTTTGTGAGCTCGGAAACGGTGGCGATCCGACAGGTCACCGTGGTTGCTATCGTTCTTGGCTGCCGGTGTGACAACATGGATATTTCGACAGCCGCATGGCTCATCGTCCCGACTCGGTGTCCGCACATCACGACGAGCAACAGTTCAACAGGAACCAACACGGCTGGGTGTCGTCTCGACCCGCATCCGATGCTAACTGTAAACTGGGGATTGACAGCAATAAGCATGTCGCATGGTACCATGCTCTTATCCAGCCTTCCCCCAGCGACCACCATCGACATGGCACCGATACCGGCGGCGACAGGCCTTGTTGAGCTATACCTGCGGTCTGCGACGAAACAGTGGTGATGATCACCAACACACCACTCCTGTTGGTACGTTTCAGCGGGGGAATCCTCCAATATATCCGTTTCGCGACCCAAGAACGGATATGGTTGAAGAGACAACTGGTGACCCGGTCACGGAGACTGACTGTCCAAACCCGGTCGCACTGTCGATAGCTGGTGGTGCCGTGGGAACGATCACCGGCCTCAAGCGCGGCGGTATCCCAGGGGCGATCACTGGTGGGCTTGTTGGCGGAACCGTTGGCTATGTGTCTGGTGCCGTTTCGGACGACCCAACAACCGTTGTTGAGAATCCACCAACCGACAGCGATCCGATCAGTATCGATCCCACAGAGGACACAACGACAGAGACAACACAGACAGACGACGCCGATGACGATGAGGACGGACATGCGGATGAACATGACGACAGTACCGACAATGCAAGCGATGACGCAGATCACGAGTCCGACGCCTAACGATGGCAACTGACTCAACGGCTCCAACGCCCGCTGTCGTGGCCGCGGGCATCGTTGGTGCAGCCGCCACAGTCGCTGGGAAACGCCTGCTGTCGCGGGTCACCCGTGGTCGCGTCGGTTCCACCGACGCCTACAATGTGGCGAAGGTGACCATCTCGGGGGCGATCCAGCGGGAACGAGGCCGGATGTCGCCGCTCTCAGGGTCGCGCGGGGCCGCGGCTGACACCATTGTCGAACAGATACACGCCGCTGACGATGATGCGGCAGTCGCGGCTCTCTTGATTGAACTCAACACGCCGGGCGGTGAGGTACTCCCGAGTGACGACATCCGTCGTGCCGCAGCCGACTTCGATGGCCCAACAATCGCCTATGCGACCGATACGTGTGCCTCCGGTGGCTACTGGATCGCCAGCGGCTGTGATGAGCTGTGGGCCAGAGATGTCAGTCTCGTCGGCTCGATTGGCGTTGTTGGCTCGCGGCCAAACGCAGCCGGACTGGCTGAGAAGCTCGGAATCTCGTATGAACAGTTCACGGCCGGAGCGTACAAGGACGCCGGCGTGCCGCTACGGGAGATCGAAGCCGACGAACGAGAGTATCTGCAGAGCATCGTTGACGGGTACTACGAACGATTTATCGAGACCGTCAGCGAGGGGCGAGAGATGGAGCCGGCTGCCATCCGTGAGACAGAAGCGCGCATCTACTTGGGGAGCGACGCCGCGGAGATCGGGCTTGTCGACGAACTCGGCACCGAGCAGGATGTCGAGAGCCGGATCGGCGACCTGATCGACAGCGACCCCGTAGTACAGGAGTTTGAACCATCTCGCAGCCTTACCGAACGCGTTGGATTGGCGGCAGAACGCATCGCCTTCGCCGCCGGTAGCGGGGTCGCCAACACGGTCGCGGGCGACGCCGGCGAGGTCGATATCGAGCTAAAATAACGATCCGCTATGAGTGACGACCAAAGCGATCCGCCGACCGCGCCGACTGACCTACCCACGCAGTCATCATGGCGCTCACAGTATCTGCAGACAGCGATTCTTGGGGCATTGGTGTTTGTTGTGCTCCCAGCAGCCTACTACTTTGTCGGTCTCCAGGCTGCTGTCCTCGTGATGTTGGTGTTTCTTTTTCTTATCATGTATTCCACCCAGATTGCGGAGTAACAGACAGCACCTGTCTCTCGTGTATTTTTCCGCTTATAGCAGCCTTCCGGCGTTTCTGTGATACAAGGATTCATATATCAGGTGCCGGCCAGCTACTCTATGACCGGTGACGACAAACCGGCGGATACCGAACTGAAAAAGCCATCGTTGCGGGTGGGCGAACAACGAGAGGAGACCTTTCTCACCACGGTTGCGCCGAAGGTCGGGCTATCTGGGAGGGAACATCCCGCGAAGGCGACCGATCCAACGGCACTTGATTTGCTGGCAGCGGGCACTCTAGCCGACCTCAAGACACAGGAGACACCGTTTTTCACCGCGAAGAAACAGTATGACCTTCCGCCACAGTATGTTGTGACGTTCAACCGCAATGATTACCAGCGGTACCGCCAGAAGCCGGCGGTAGACATCTACGTTTGGGTACGCTGGCGGGACGAACTGTCGGGGTGGGGCACTGAGGCCGAGGAGATGGAGGGTATCTGGCGAACCGGGGTTGCACAGATCGAAGCCACCGTTGAGTCGGAGCAGGCACCGCTGCATCAGTACAAGCGGCGGCAGGGTGATCAGGAAAACGCAAACGCGTCATATCTGCTGGATCTTCGTACGATGGACTGCCTCGGCTGTTTCACCGGACCGTGTGCCCAACGGGGCTGAGACATCTCTGACGATCACCGGAACCGGCCCAGCAGCCTGTAGTCCGTCTCCGGCGAGTAGCGACGGAACAGCAGGCTGTTGGTCAGCACTGAAACGCTGGAGATCGCCATTGCACCCGCAGCCAAGACGGGTTGGAGTAGCCCCAGTGACGCCAGCGGAATCATCGCCGTGTTGTAGCCAAGTGCCCACACAAGGTTCTGCTTGATCTTCGACAGCGTCGCCGCCGAGGTCCGGATCGCCTTCACCACGTCCAGTGGGTCGTCGCGCATGAGCGTCACGTCGGCGGCTTCGATGGCAACGTCGGTGCCGGAGCCGATGGCGGTGCCGACGGAGGCGACAGCGAGGGCGGGGGCGTCGTTGACGCCGTCGCCGACCATCATCGCCTTGCGACCGCCCGCCTGGATTTCCTCAACGGCGTCGGATTTGTCCTCCGGCAGGACGCCAGCGCGGACATTGTCGGGGTCGATGCCGACGTCCTTGGCAACTGCGCGAGCGGTACGCTCGTTGTCGCCGGTAATCATCATCACGTCGATAGCGCGGGCTTGCAGGGCGCTCACGGCCTCTTTCGCGCTCGGTTTGACCGTGTCGGCATCGGCGACAACGCCTGCGAGGTCGCCGTCGATAGCGACAAGCATCGCGGTTTTGCCCTCGCTTTCGAGGCGTTCCATCGTCTCAGCTGCGGGTTCGGTGTCGATCCCGTTGCCCGACAGGAGTTTGCGGTTGCCGACCAGCACTTCTCGATCCTCCACAGTCGCACGGATCCCCTGTCCGGGGACGTTCTCAAAGTCCTCAGGATCACCGAGTTCGATCCCGCGCTCTTCGGCACCCTCGACGATAGCACGCGCGAGTGGGTGTTCGCTGCCGCGCTCGGCACTCCCAGCGAGTCGGAGCACGTCGTCCTCGCCGCGCGCCTCGCGTTCAGCGAGTTGGCCGCCATCTGCAATCGCCTCACTTTCGCCATCGAAGGCGACCACGTCGGTCAACTCCATTTCGCCCTCGGTGAGCGTGCCGGTCTTATCAAAAACGACTGTGTCGACATCGCGGGCGCGCTCGAGGATGTCGCCGCCCTTGAACAGGACGCCGTTTTGGGCGCCGATTGTCGTCCCGACCATCGTCGCCGCGGGCGTCGCCAGCCCGAGCGCACAGGGACAGGCGATGAGGACGGCGGAAGCGAAGACGATCACCGCGAACTCGAAGACCGAGACTGTCCCGCCGACGACTGTCGAGCCACCGGCCACGGGATCCCACAGCGGGAGCCATGCAACGAAATCAGCCAGCGTTTCTGGCAGGAAGAACCACAACAAGCCCCACAGCACGGCGTTGGCGATGACGATGGGGACGAAGTACGCCGAGATGCGGTCGGCGACGTTCTGGATCTCCGGTTGGCGGGACTGGGCGTCTTTGACCGTCTGGACGATCTGCTGGAGGGCGGTATCGCTGCCGACCTTGGTGGCTTCGACGGTGAGGACACCGTTTTCGTTGATCGTCGAGCCGACGACCTCGTCGCCCTCGGTTTTTTCGACCGGCACCGACTCGCCGGTCACCATCGACTCGTCGACCGCGCTCTGACCGTCGACGACGACGCCGTCGGTCGGGATCTGCTCGCCCGGCCGGACTTTCATCTGATCGCCGACTTCGACATCCTCCAGTGGAATCTCCTCCTCGCCGTCGTCGGTGATGACGATCGCGGTGTCGGCCTCCATTTCGAGCAACTCCCGCAGCGCGTCGCCGGCTTGCCCCTTCGAGCGGGCTTCGAGATAGTTACCGAGCGTGATGAACACGAGGATCAACGCGGCGGTGTCGAAGTAGAGGCTGCCGGCGATCAACCTCCCAAGGACGGCAATCGAGTAGGTGTAAGCCGTTGTCGACCCCAGCGCAATCAGCACGTCCATGTTCGCCCGCCGGTTCTTCACGAGCGCGTCGTAGGAGTTGCTGTAGAACGGCCGGCCGAGCACAAGCTGGACGGGTGTTGCAAGCAGAAATTCGATCCAGCCGAGTTCGACGCCGAACACCGAGTCGGGGACGACCGCGCCGCCGAGCAGGAATTTGTCGGCGAGAAAGACGAGCAGCGGAGCCGACAACACAGCCCCGAACAGCGTCAGTCGAAGCTGTTTGCGGATCTCGCCCTCGCGGGCCGCATCACGAGCGTCGGTATCACTGCCGCTGTCATCGCCGGCTTCTCGAACCGGCTCGTAGCCGGCATTCTCGATAGCGTCATAGAACGTGTCGATGGTGGCGGCCGCGGGGTTGTACCGGACTTGCGCCCCGTCGGTGGCGTAGTTTACGTCCGCCTCGATGACACCGGGGAGTGCTTCGAGGGCCTCGGCGTTGGTGTCGGCGCAGTTCGCACACGACATCTCTGTGATCCCGATCCGGACGGTCTCCGAGACTGCCTCGTAGCCAGCGTCGTCGATCGCGTCGTATATCTCCGCGAGCGATACCGCTGTGGCGTCGTACGCGATGGTCGCCTTGTCGGTCGCGTAGTTGGCACTCGCGTCGTCGACGCCGTCAAGTTCGCTGAGGGTGTCCTCAATGGTTGCCGAACAGTTGGCGCAGGACATCCCCGTGATATCGAGGGTGATTGTCCGTGTGGTCATAGGTGTCTATACGGGTTCCATACTTACTGCGTTTTCTACTTCGAGACCACGGCTGAGACAGGCCGCAAACTTTGGACTCAAAAGCACCTACGCGTCTGATTCGAACTGCTGGTAGCGCTCCTCGAAGCGACTCAGACAGGAGGAACAACAGAAGTGATAGACCTCACCGCCGATCCGTGTTGTCTCACCCTCACTGTCAACGGTGTTGCCACACTCCGCGCAGGTCAAGGCGAACTCGACGCCGTCGATTGTGGGCGTCCACTCAACATCGTCGACGAGGGTGACAGTGTAGTCGTTGACGGCGATATTCTCGAAGAGCCCGGCGACCCACTCACGGATGTTTTGGGCTTCGACGCGGGCATAAAACCGCAGATCACCCTCGGCGGTGACGAAGATGTGTTCGACGGCGTCGGCGTCTTGGAGCTGGTCTCGCGCTGGCGTCACCGACTCCGCCGGCATGTCGAGATCGATCAACACCGGGACGCCCGCCCGCAGCGCGCCGCGGTTGACATCGATGGTAAAGGTGTTGATGATGCCGGTTTCTTGCAGTCGTGTGACACGATCGGAGACTGCTGGCCCCGAAAGACCGATTTCGTCGCCGATCTCGCTGAACGGGCGGCGTGAATCGGCGGCCAGCATCGAGAGGATCTCCATGTCGGTTTCGTCGAGATCGCGCATGGTGGCTGTACGCGTGTCGGATACAATACTATTGGCCACGATCCACTTTGGAATCCATGCTGTCCCCAACGCGCAGCCTTCAGATTAAAGCAACAATTTACAAGCCACCGAAGCCCCGATGTGTAGCCGGCTATGGGACAGGCGATCACTGTCGATGGGATGAGCTGTGAGCACCCCGAGGAGGCTGTCAAAGACGCTCTCATATCGGTAGATGGTGTGACGGCAGCGAGCGTGGATCGGGATGCGAGCACCGCCGAGATCGAGGGCACAGCCGCGGTTGCCGACCTCCTGTCGGCTGTCGAGGATGCCGGCTACGAGGCGTCGGCGTAACCCCTTGTGACCGGACTCTGTTTGGTCGTCGACCCGGCCCGGGTCACTGCTAAGCTACCACCAGCGGGGAATGAATTTTGATTACACGCAGTTCGCCGAGGTGCCGAAACCGCTTGTTTCAGCGGTCGAATCGTGTGGACTGCTACCATACAACTCCTCAAGCTTTAACAGCGTGCCACCAGTACGCGTGGATGGAGGAATTACCTATGAGCTACGAACTCACCCCACTTCCGTACGACTATGACGCCCTTGAGCCGCATATCAGTGAGCAGGTTCTGACGTGGCATCACGATACCCACAACCAGAGCTACGTTGATGGCTGGAACTCGGCCGAAGAGACCCTCGAAGAAAACCGCGAGAACCACGAGTTCGGTTCCAGCGCGGGCGCGATCCGCGATGTGACCCACAACTCCTCGGGACATATTCTCCATGACCTCTTCTGGCAGAACATGTCCCCGGAGGGTGGCGACGAGCCAAACGGCGACCTCGCCGACCGGATCGCCGAGGACTTCGGTTCGTATGAGGCGTGGAAAGGCGAGTTCGAGGCCGCAGCCGGCGACGCCTCCGGCTGGGCACTGCTCGTCTACGATACGTTCTCGAACCAGCTTCGCAATGTCGTGGTCGACAACCACGACGAAGGTGCGATCTGGGGCGGCCACCCGATTCTCTCACTCGACGTCTGGGAGCACTCCTACTACCACGATTACGGTCCGGCCCGCGACGACTTCGTTGATAACTTCTTCGAGGTCGTCGACTGGGAGGAACCGAGTGCACGCTACGAACAGGCCGTCGAGCTCTTCGAGTAACTCGGGCGTTCACACTATTTTTTGCGACGCTGACCGTGTAGTGGCGAGACACATCTCCCAGCTACAGCCAATCCGTACGGTTTTCGGGGGCGGCACTGCTATGGGCTGGTATGCCACGCCCGAAAGACGCCTTCGACGACCTGTATCCCTGTGATTTCTACACGCCCGAGGAACTGCTCGACGACGGGATGATGTACTCTGTCTACGAGATCGCCCGCCTGCTACAGGGGCTTGAGACCGACGCCGAGATCGACGAGGGCGTCGAGGACGTGCTGCTCGATTGGGCGATTCCATGGATCATGCGCAACGCTGAGGAACTGGTTATCGCCGAGCCACCAAACGAAGAGGAGCCCGGCTACTACGGCCTGAAAGACGAGCGTGTCGCTGCTGAGGATGACACCGCCGCCACCGACGACTGATCGATGAAACTACTCGTCGCCGGCGACGCCCGCGTCGACGCCGGCAAAACGACGTTCGCCGCCGGCCTGCTCGCGGCTCTTGACGGTGCGGTCGGCTTCAAACCACGCGCCGGCAACGACTACTGGTACGACCACGACGATGCCACCGCTGCTCTCAGCGACGGCCGTCTCTATGGCAAGGATGTCGCCACGCTGGCGGCCGCCGGCGACACTGACCTGCGGGAAGCACAACTGAACCCTGTCCACCGCCTCTGGCGGCCGACACCCGGCCGAACCGGGATGCTCGGCGAGACTGGCCGAACGTTCCTCGTTGATCGCGTGATGACGCCCGAGGGGCCGTCGTTCGTCATCAACGGCGTTGCCGAACGCGAGGGGTTGCTCCCGGATCCCGTTGCTGTGTCGCTGCCGTTGGACGACGCGCCCCGCGTCGAACATGTCGATCGGTTCAACACGATAATGTCCGAGCGGTATCTGCCGGCCTTCGATCGCGTCACCGATCGGATCGCCGCGACGACACCCGCGGTTGTCGAATCCTACGCCGACATCGCCCTGCCGGTCGAGGGAATCGACTTTGATGCGGTCGCTGTCGTCGCCCCAACACGCGTACAACTCTACGCTGGCTCGCGGTATCTAAAAGCCGACGAACTCGCCAGTGGCAGCAGCCGAGAGGGCCAACTGGAGGAGCGTGTCACCCGCGTCACCGAGATGATCGAACCGGTGTCGACACATACGCTACAGCCACTCAGCAGCGACACGCGTGGTGATCCACCCCGCGTCGCCGACGCCTACGCGGACAGCTACGAAGCACTCCTGAACGTGGCTCTCAGCGAGAAGCCGGCCGACAGCAACCGGTAGCGCAATACACTTGTAGCCGGCTCCGGTGATTCTACTAAGCCGCAATGCAGCAGTATCTCGACCTTGTCGCCGACACGCTCGCCGGCGGCGGGCACAAACCAAACCGCACCGGCGTTGACACCATCGCCGCCTTCAGCCAACAGTACAGGATCGACCTCCAAGAGGGGTTCCCGCTGTTGACGACAAAGGATCTCTCCGGCTTTCGGTGGAACTCACTGATCCACGAGTTCAGGTGGTATCTGAGCGGCGAGGAACACATCCGCAACCTCCGTGAGGAGACCGGCATCTGGGATGCGTGGGCCGACGAGCAGGGTCGTCTCGACACCGCCTACGGCCGCTTTTGGCGACGGTTCCCGGTTCCCGAGGAGGGCCTCGACGGCGAGGCATGGCCCGACGACGACCATCGGTGGCGCAACGACGACGGCACCTTCGATCAGATTCAGTACGTCGTTGACACCCTCAAGGAGTCGCCGAACTCGCGGCGACTCGTCGTTTCGGCATGGCACCCCGCCAACGCCGCCGTGAGCACGCTGCCGCCCTGTCACTACACGTTCGTCTTCAACGTCCAGGGCGACCAACTGAACTGCCATCTTACCCAGCGATCCGGCGATATCGCACTCGGGGTGCCGTTCAACATCGCGGCCTACGCGCTGCTCACCCACGCCGTCGCACAGGAGACCGGTTTCGAGGTCGGCGAGTTCGGCCACACTGTCGTTGACGCCCACGTCTACTGCGGCACCGACGACCGCGGCGAGTGGTACGCCGACAATCTTGATCGCCTGCAGGAGCGACTGGCCGCTGTCGACGAGCGCGCGGGGTACCTCGCTGTCCGTGACTGGCTCGAAACCGAAGCCCCCGACGAAACCGAGGACACCGATGGCTACGATCACGTCTCCGGGCTTCTCACCCAACTGTCACGTGAGCCACGCGAGCGGCCGCACATCGAGATCGCCGATAAACCGCTCGACGAACTCGGTTTCGCGGATATCGAATTAACAGCGTACGACCCGGCCGACGGGATCAGTTTCGCGGTCGCTGAATGATGGCTGAGAACACCGCTGCCGACGGCGACGACCCACCCATCGCCCTGATCGCCGCGGTCGCCGCCAACGGCGTTATCGGCGACGACGGCGAGATGCCGTGGCACCTGCCCGCGGATCTTCAACATTTCAAGCAGACGACGATGGGCAACCCGGTCGTCATGGGCCGGCGAACGCACGAATCTATCGCCGCCCAAATCGACGGCCCACTCCCGGGACGGCACAATATCGTGTTGAGTCGGAGCGAGCCCGATCTGCATGAGGGTGTCGTTGTCGCTGATTCGATCGATGCTGCTGTCGCCGAAGCCGAAGCTGTCTGTGCACTTGACGACGGTGCCGAACGGATCTTTGTGATCGGCGGGGCGACCGTCTACGAACAGTTTCTTGGGCTGGCCGACGAACTGGTGTTGACTGAACTCACCGATGCCTACGCGGGTGACACCGAGTTTCCTGAGTGGGACGACAGCGAGTGGTGTGAAGTCGATCGTGATGACCGCGATGACTTCGCGTTTGTCACGTATCGCCGACAGGAGGCGTAACTCAAGCTACTCTTCGCTTCTGGTTGTCGTTCCGATCGGGTCGGTATCACCCATCGAGCCGCTGGGAAACGGGATGCCGTCGGCGACGTCGGCCGGTCGCTGCTCCTCGATCTCATCCCACTTGTCGGCATCAGCAGCCGGGAACGACAGCGTCACCACCGTTCCGCGCGGGGAGTTTTGACTGATCGACAGCGAGCCGTCCATCCCGTCGACAATCCATTTGACCAACCAGAGGCCGAGGCCGCTGATGTGTTCTAAGGGGGTTTCGGCCTCGTTGGTGATCGCGCGCCGCTCACCTTCAGGGATGCCCGGCCCGTTGTCGCGGATCTCGACTTGCACGCGGTTGGTCTCATGGCGGCGGTCGACCTCGACTTCGATCTCCGGGCAGCTGTTGTCGTTGTGAACGATGGAGTTATCCAGCACGTTCCGAACCGCCGTTCGGATGAGCGTGTTGCCGATAATAGTCGTCTCGTCGATCCGCGAGCGGATGATGACGCTGGGATACTCATCGTGGATGGTACTGATCTCCTCACGGACGATCTGAGCGATATTAATTTGACGGAGTTGTCGGTCGACACCGTGGAGCTGTTGATCGATTGTTCGCACCTTGTCACCAAGGTTGACCAAGGACAGTGCTTTCTGGCGGATCGTCTCAGCGTGGGTTGTCACCTGATCATCGTCGGACTGCAACAGCATATCGGCGTGGCCAACGACAACGTTCATATCGTTGCGGAGGTCGTGGCGGAGAATACGGTTCATCACCTGTCGGCGTTGCTCGAACTGGTGACGGTCGGTCACATCCCGAGCCGTAACAATCAGCCCGTCAACAGCCGGCAGCGACCGGTTTTCTCGTATCGACACCTCGAACATCCGCCAGCCGTTGTTGTCTGTCTCTAACCGACAGTGATGGATGCTCGCATCACCGGTTTCATCGGCGATTTCCAGCGCCGTCTCAAGCGTCGAGCGGTCGTCTGGATGGACGATCTTGAGCAGGTTCTTCGAGACGGAGATCTCACTCGGCGATTTGGTCGCTGTCTCGGGTGGATCACTGACGTAGCGAACGGTGCCATCTGATCGGACGACGACAACCGTATCGGAGGTGTACCCCATCGCCGTTTTGAACTGCGATTCGATCCGGCGTTGGGCACTGACCTCCTCAAATAACAGTAGCCGATCGGCAGCAGCCGTCGACAGCGACGTGGCCTTGACAACAAAACAGCGCTTGATATCGCCCTGCGGAACAATGAGTTCCACGCCGTCGGTATGTGATCGCACTGCCGGTTCGGCGTCGACTTCCGCTGGCTGTGGGGCCGGGGCTAGCGTTGTCTCTGAAAGGGATTCACCGGGCGATAACTGTGTCAAATACTCACCCAGTGGTAAGGCCTCGCTGGCAGAAACGCCGATGTTGGCCTCCGAGAGCCCAAGTTTATCACGAACGGTCTCGTTTGCCCGCTGAATCGCTCCCTCGTCGTCGATAACAATCACACCGGCGTCGATCGCCGACAGGACTGCCGTGGTCAACTCATCGTCGGCGTGTTCCTCCGACCGGCTCATTCCGTCCCACATCCTCTGGGATATCGGGCAAACATCGATGAGAGGGCGGCCGGTGTGAGAAACATAGTTCGGATACTGCCGTTGAGAACGGATACCACATGAACATATATAATACACTCGGTCGCAGGTGTGGGATGATCGGTCGTTACGACTGCTCAAATCAGCGACCGAGTACCGGTTGTCTCCCCCGTCAGTGTCGCCGGAATCACTGACCGAACTCGCGGGCCGGATGTTTATATCCGCTCGTGTCATCATCTCCGGTAGTGTCGCTCCGTCGATTCGTTCGCGGCCACCCCAGTTGGTCGGCGATCGAAACCGTCGTTCGCTCCGTCGTTGAGCGATACGACCGCGCGCCCGCCCACGCTCGGTTTCTGGAAGCCGACAACTGGCTGTCGACGCCGGTCGTCATCGACGACGCGCTGTTTGTCAAGCTGATCAGCCAACAGAACACCCTCGTCCACGCGCTGTTTACGACCGGTCGGAATCTTGGTGCGGTCGCCAGCGGTACCGCCGGCTTCTTTGAATCCTTCCAGTCGCCCGCCGAGATGGCGCGACACGAACTGGAGGCCACCCAAAAGATGCGTAAGTTGGGGCTCAACACCCCGGAACCGATTGAGGCCTTCGAGGCTGAAGGCTACGGGGTCGTCGTCTTTGAGTATCTCCCCGCGTTCCGGCCGCTGGATTCACTCAACCCAAAGACCGAATCCTGGGTTGCCGAAGAGCTATTTGCCGCGCTTCGAACGCTCCACGACGCCGGCTTGGCCCACGGCGATCTCCGCGCTGAAAACGTGCTGTTGCTCGGTGACGAGCTCTACTTCATTGATGCGACAAGCGTCGACGGCGACGCCCAAGAGGGTATTCGGTCGTATGATCTCGCCTGCGCGCTGGCCGCGCTTGAACCGATTCTTGGCGCACGTGCGGCGGTCGCGGCCGCCGAACCCTCGTACCCAATGACGGATCTGCTTTCGGCCGCGGACTTTCTGCACTTTGTTCAACTCCGCCCGGATCACGACTTTGCGGCCGCCGGGCTCAGAAGCGAGATCGAACATCGGGCCACAGCAGAGTAGCTTACCCTCGGAGTAAGTTCATCACCTCGTCGGCCACGGCGGGTTCGACAGCCACAAGATACCGATCGCCGGCCGTCAGCATCGTCTCCGAACGAGCGACCCGATCGCCCTCGCTGTCGGAGATGATGAGCGTGCCATCGGGAAACCGTACCTCGGATAGCTGCTTGCCGGCTGCCGGTGCCTCCTCAGCGACGCGAATCAGCATGATATCGAGTGTTGCCGTGATATCAGCGAGCGTCTGGACATCGCTGCCGATGACCTCGTTGGCAGCCGTTCTCGCGCCGGCTTGTTCCGGGAAAATAAGGGCGTCGACAAAGCGCGTGTAGGATTCGCCGGCCGCCCGATCGATGCGGGCCACCGTACGGATCGACGGCGACAGCTCCACCGCGGCCAAACAAACCGCGAGATTCAGCCCGGTCTCGCCCGTGAGGGCGGCGATCACATCGGCGTCTTCGATCCCCGCCTGTTCGATGATGGTCGGGTTTGTCGCATCACCGGCGATCACCGTCGCCACCCACTCGTCGGCGATGTCGCTAACAACAGCCTCCTCGCGTTCGATGATCGTCACGTCGTGTCCGCGATCAGCCAGGATCTCGGCCGTCTGAAAGCCGACACGACCACCGCCGGCGATGACGACATCACGTGTTGTGGTCATATCTCCACCTCATCGTCCGACGACATTGTACTGTCGGTCGCTGTTTCGGGCTCAGATTCCGTCCCCACCCGTTTCAATCCGAGATAGGCAACGCCGCCAAGGGCAATCCAGCTAACGCTGAGAACGATCGCCAGCGGGTCGGTTCGAAACAGATACTCGACAAGGACGACGGTCAACAGCAGATTCAACGCAATTCCGATCAGCGGCGGGGCCGGATAGAACGGCATCTTGTATGGGCGATTCATCGCCGGCCGCTCGCGTCGGAGTCGGATCACCGCGACATTGACGATCACAAACGACAACAGGAAAAACAGACTCGACATATTGCCTGCACTCTGTGTTGGCAAGGCGACCGAGCCAAGCATGACGACCGCGCTGGCGAGGATGGCAACAAACGGCGTCCCGTAGCGGTGATGGAGGCGACCGAACGAGGGCAGCAGTTGGCCCTCTCGCCCCATCGAGAACGCAACCCGTGAGGAGGCGATAACGACCGCGTTGAGCGCGGTCAGCGTCGAGAAGACCGCCCCAAAGACGATCAGCGCGCCGCCGTTTTGGATGATCGGGAGGCCGGTCGGCATAAACGAGGTGGCGGCCGCTGCGATCCCGGCCTCGCCGGCATCAGCCAACCCATCAGCCCCGAGGGTGCCGACAGCAACGGTCACGACCGCGAGATAGACGATCACGGTCGCGATCAGACTCAGGAAGATCGCCTTGGGGATGTTCTCGCGTGGATTCTTGACCTCCTCGGTCACGGTGGTGATGAGGTCGTACCCCTCGAAGGCGATGAAGGTCAGCCCCATCGCCGGCAAGATCGCGGCTGCACCGGCATCCGACGGGAACAGCGGCTGAAACTCCGCGCCCGAAAACATCGGCGAACTCAGCCCAAACAGGATGAACACCACGAGAATGCTCACCTTGATAATCGTGAAGATGGTTTCGGCACTCCCGCTTGCGGCCGTCGAAACCGCGTTGAGCGCGACCAACGCGAGAACAGCGACAAACGCCAACAAAAACGCGAGCGGAACCGACAGATCGAGCAGTGGGATGGCGATCGCCCCGACCTCTCCCGGCGGGGCGACGAGCCCGTAAACGTGGAGTAACTCCAGAAAGTTCGGCGCAAAGCCCAGCGCGTAGAGCGCGCCGGCGATCATGTAGGCAAACCACAGCATCCACCCCATGATGAACGACGCGAAATCGTCGAAGATCTCCCGAACAAAGGCGTAGCCGCCACCGCTTTTGGGGATCGAGGCGGCGAGTTCGGCATACGACAGGCCGGTAAACGCTGTGACCGCGCCGTTGAGCGCGAAGACAACGATCGCGGCGGGGCCGGCGATCTCGGCAGCCAGCCCTGTCAGTACAAAGATCCCAGCCCCGATCATCGCCCCCATGCCGATCATCGTCGCATCAAGCAACCCCAACTCGGCATTCGGCGAGCGGTTTTCGCTGCTCACTGCGCCCAGCTCCTGTCGTGTGAGTGTCTAGCGAGGGACACTGTCTTGTACAAAAGCGTTGAGATACGGAAGAGGCTATCGGTGCCACCGTCGGCACGGTGGTTACACAGCCCGGCTACTCGGCTGTCGATGGCACCGCATCTAGCTCAGCGAGCGCGGCATCGATCACCGTTGCCTCAACGATATCACGGGGTTCGGTCATCGGATCGTCGGCGTCGGCCAACACCTCGCGGCTGCGCTCTAACAGACGGGTTTCCATCTTGGCGTGATCGATAGCCTCCTTCGTCTCGTTGAGCATGGCCTCAAAATCTTCCCGCAGGTCGAAGGAGGCGTAAGCAACATTGCACCGCGACAGTGGGTGGTGGTTCATCTCCACGGCGAGATCGCGAACCAACGCCCAGTCGTCAGCACAAAATTGGAGTGTTACCGGGGTGACGATGTCCTGCCAGGCGATCGGCCCGCTGTTTTCCATCAGCGTCACCGCCCGCGGCGGCACTTCGATCCGCCGGTCGGTTTTCGCGCTCCCACAGAGACAACACGGGGTGTCGGTGCGCCCGGTAAACATACCTGCTGTAGGGGGGCGAGAGATATGGAAGTTCCGACGGCGACCGCTACTGCTCGGCAACCGACAGATGCCGGTGCCACGATGGATCAACAGCAGGAACAACAATCTCCATCGACAACCCAGCCTGATCGGTTGGTGGCTCTGCGGGTAACGACGTAAGCGCGTGCTGGCCGGCGGCAACCAACACCAGCGCGTCGATGATGTCGTCGCGGGCGAGATGCTTGCGGTAGTGCTCGTCGAGGGCGGTCTGATAACGGTCGCGCCAGCCATCGAGTTCGGAATCGAGGACACCGAACCGCGCGGCCCGTCCACTCGTCGTCGATTTTGCTTGGGCGATCGGGTACCAATCGTTGAGCGCGGCAAAACAGCATTCGGGGTGGCTTTCACGAATGTTTTGGGTGGGGTGTTCGTTGCGGAGCACGGTATCGACCGCAGCGATTTTCGGGGTGATGTTCCACGCCTGTTTGGAGAGCCCGGAGCCAAGTTGTTCCCGTTGTAGCGTGTTCGCGTGGTCGTACGCTGCTGTGTCGCCCTCCCGTTGCACGTAGTCGACAACCGCCCGACACGGAACAGGAAATATCGAACTACCGCGTGCCCCGAGTCGCTGTCGGGCCGCGCTGTCGCAGGCTCGTGGCTCGCTGTCGGGAAGCCCGATCGGCATGTCGATAAGGAACGTGTCAGCCGCAGCGTGGTCGTCGACAACGGCCTCGATCGATTCATATCGACCACTGCGAAGGGGTTCGTCGCTATCGGCTGTCCACACCGCAAACCACCCGCCGGCACAGCCGTCGACACCGACCACAGATTGGGTCACACGCCGTGGTACCGGCCCCGAACCCAAACCAATACCGGTCGGGGACGACGGTTTGCCACCTGTCGAAGGGTGCTGTCGTCAACCCACCGCGCGTCGCAGCCGCGAGCGTCGCCTTAGAGTGCGAACGCTACGACCGGATCGAGGTCGGCGACAGCGTGTTGATCCTCGGTGAGGTTGTTCACGCCCACGTCAACGAGGCTGTCCTGACTGACGACAAGATCGATATCGACGCACCCGATACCGTCGGCCGGCTCGCCGGCAACTACTACGCCGCAACACAGGATCGGTTCGAGCTGGAGCGACCGCTGTAGTTGCGGCCGTTCGGTCGGCCTCGACAACTCGTGTCCTGCTGGCTATTAGCACTGATAGCCAAGGCCGTGTGTTTTTGTACGCCCCGATGGCACAAGAGGTATGATCGAGGTGTCGGGGCTGCGGAAGACCTACGGCGATTTTGCCGCCGTCGTCGACAGCAAGTTCGAGATCGACCGCGGGGAGATCTTCGGCGTCGTCGGCCCAAACGGCGCGGGCAAGACGACGACGCTGAAGATGCTGGCCGGGCTGATCGAACCAACCGCCGGAACGGCAACCGTCGCCGGCTACGACGCCGGCGACCCCGAAATGCGGCACCAACTCGGCTTTCTGCCGGAGGAATCGCCGCTGTATGAGGATATGACCGCGCGGTCGTATCTTCGATTTTTCGCTGATCTCTACGATGTGCCCCACGAGGTGGCACGCGATCGAATTGAGTCGACGCTTGATCGCCTTGACCTCGAATACCGTGACCGCCGACTGGGTGATGTCTCGAAGGGGATGAAACGCAAGGTCGCCATCGCCCGCTCGCTGGTCAACGATCCCGACGTGCTCATCTACGACGAACCCGCAAGCGGGCTTGACCCGTTGACGACGAACTCGGTGTTGGAGTTCACCGAGGAACTCCGTGAGGACGACAAGACGGTCATCTTCAGCGCGCACAATCTCTACCACGTCGAAAGCGTCTGTGACCGCGTCGTGATCATGAACGAGGGCCGGATCATCGCCCGCGGCTCGGTCGCCGATATCCGCGACCAGTACGGCGACACGACCTACCATGTCTACAGCGACACCGCACTCGACGGCACCGACCCAACCGCTGACGGCCGTCACCGGGCGGTCGTCGAAACGATGGCCGAAGTCGAGGCGATCCAGGCCGCCGCGACAGATGCAGGTGGCAGCGTCACCGATATTCGCACCGACGAGCCAAGCTTAGAATCGATCTTCCTGGAGCTGACCGGCCAACAGATGCCGAGCCCACGCACAGCCACAGACACAGAGCCAGCCAGCGAGCCCACGACAGATCAACATGAGGTGGAGGACGCGCCGTGACGCGGGTCGATCGCCTGCGAACACGGCTCGCGACCGCCGGGCGTCGACTCCGCCGGATCGCCCGGATCGCCCGCTGGGAACTCGGCCAGTCGACGAGCAGCTACAATCGGCGCACACTCGCCGTGATCGCCGTCCTCGTTGTCGTCGTTGCCAGCGTTGGCACCTCGGCTGTCGCCCTCGGCGTCGCCTCACCGTCGCCGAACACCGATATCTACCGGGTCGGCGTCGCCGACAACAGCCCCTACACCGCGGTGATCGACGACCACGCCAGCCTGACCGCCCGCCCGCCGGATCGAACCGCGCTGGCGACCGGCGAGATCGACCTGCTGATCGGCGGGGTTCGACAACCGACCGCTGGCCCCGGCCCGCGTTCGCCGACGCTCCTCGTTGAGCCGGCTGACGGCGAGAAGGGCGATGCCGCACTCACCGCGTTCCGCTCGGCGGTGCAGTCCTACAACGACCGGGCGATGGCATTAGAGCCGAATCGAACCGCCGCCTACCCGGTTGTCGTTGAGCTACAGTATATTCCACAATCGACGCTCGGCCCGGCCGCCCCGACAAATGCGGGCAACCTGACCGGTGATGATACACCCGGGGACGATGCTGACAGTGATGATGGAACCGATACTGACGCCAACGACACCGATACCAATGGAACGGCCGGCAACGTCGATGGGGGCCCAGCCAGTGGCAGCGGTGACAATACGACAGCCACCGACAACACTGACAGCGACGCGCCGCCCGTTGCCGACGGTGGTGGCGGCTCGCTGCTCGATCGCGCGCTGTTCGGCGGCGGCACCAGCGGCTCGCCAGCGGAGATCCAGCCACCCTTCCCCTTTGGCTCGTTGTTGTTGGCGTTTCTGTTTCTCGTGCCGATGAACTTCGTGATCCAATCCTATGGGAGCAGCGTGCTCAACGAGCGAATCAGCCGCCGGGGTGAGCTGTTGTTGGTCGCGCCCGTCGAGCGGCTGGACATTGTCGCCGGCAAAACCCTGCCGTACGCCGCTATCGCTGTCGCTACCACGGCGATTATCGCCGCGGCGATCGGCGGGAGCCTGTTGTCGGTGGCGGCGGTCGTCCCGATTGCGATGACCTTCTTGGCGGCGACGTTCCTCGGGGCGATGTTCGCTCGGTCGTTCAAGGAACTCACGTTCGTGACGATCACGATCACTGTCTTCCTCACGAGCTACGTGTTCATCCCCTCGATCTTCACCAACGTCACGCCGATCGCGCTGATCTCGCCGCTGACGCTTGTGGTCATGGAGCTCCAGGGTGAGGCCGTCACCCTCGGAAGCTACCTGTTTTCGACCGGCCCGTTCTACACGAGCACCGCCGTGTTGTTCCTGCTCGGCACCGGCGTCTACCGAGAGGAGGATATGTTCTCACAGAAGCCGGTGCCGTTGAAGTTCCTCGACGCACTGGATGCGCGATTGAGCGGGATTCGGTCGGTTGGCGTGTTGACCGCGCTGTTTTTGCCGTTTGTCTTTATCGCCGAGCTGTTGGCGATCGCCGTCTTGTTCGTGCTGCCGATTGAGGTGTCGATCCCGCTGATTCTCGTAGTGATCGCCGCCGTCGAGGAGGTTGCGAAAAGCGTTCACGTGTTTGCCGGCTTTGAGAGTGATCGGTTCGATCGATCGGTGCGAACCGCACTGCTGTTGGGGATTGCTTCCGGGATCGGCTTCTTCGTCGCCGAGAAGTTCACCGTCGTTGCCCAGTTGGTCGGCCTCCCGAATCTCCAACTCGGCGAAGCCGCTCTCCAGCCCGCCGGCATCGGGATTACGCCGTCGACATCGCTGTTGCTGTTGGCTGGCCCACTGGTGTTGCATACGGTGACCACCGGTGTCGCCGCGCTTGGCGCGCGAAAGAATCTGTGGTGGTATCTGGTGTCGCTGGTCGCCGCAACGGTGATTCACGCGGCGTACAACTTCGGGGTGGTGACCCTCTATGGGTGATCGAGACTGGCTGCGCGCTCAGTGGCACGCTGTTGCCGACCGCGTGAGCGATCCGCGGCTGACGATCGCCGGCCGTGAGCTGCGAGTGTTGGGCCGCGAAAAGACGATCATCCTCGCGGTCGTCATCCAACTGTTTGTCGCTGCGTTCTCTGGATTTCTTGTTGTCGGTCTTGTCTCGTTGTATGATCCTGGCAGCGTTGATGGCTATCAGATCGACGCCGCCGTCACCGGCGACGCCACCGATGAGATGCTGGCGGCGATCGAGGAGCGACCGGCCATCGAGGGCACGCGGTATGCGACGACCAGCGAGGCCTACGCCGATTTCCAAGATAACGCGGTAAACGCGGTGTTTCAGACGACCCGCAGCGACGGCCGTATCGAGGTGGTGATGACCGCCCCAGAGGGCAGCATTGAGACCACGCTAGTCGTCTCTGAGGGCCAAGAGGCCTTACGCGCTCTTGAGCGAAATCTCCGCACCGAACGCGCCGCCTCGCTGTCGAATCCGCCGCTGGCGCTGCCACCGGATACCGGCGGCAACCCCTACTACGATTTCACCTACACGATCCTGTTGCCGCTGTTAGTGTTCCTCCCGGTGTTTATCAGTGGCTCGATCACCGTCGACTCACTGACCGCCGAAAGCGAGCAGGGCACGCTTGAACTGTTGCGTGTCGCGCCGGTAACGATGGTCGATATCGTCGACGGCAAGTCGGCGGCGATGATCGCTATCGCCCCCTTGCAGGCGGTTGCGTGGCTGGGGCTACTTTCGTTGAATGGTGTCGCCATTGCCAACGTTGGCTGGCTGGCCGCGCTTGTGACAGCGGTGACAGCGATCGTTGTCGCATTGTCGGTGGCCGTTTCGCTGTTGGCACCCGACCGGCGATCCGCACAACTGCTGTTTTCGGTTGCGGTGTTGCTGTTTTTCGCCGGGGCGACGCTGTTGCCCGGTGGGCCAGCAAACACCGCGGCGCGACTGGCGATCGACAGCGCGACGCTGTCGACACGGCTGGCCGTTCTCGTCTACGGGATCGTCGGTGTTGCGGCCGTCGGTGCTGTCCGCCGGCTGGCAACCCGAATCAACCCGAACCGCCTGTGAGTGGGGTGAGCCATGACCCTCGGTGTCACGGACGTGTTTCGACGACCGGTTTTATTAGTGGATGTGGGTTGTAGGCGAAGATATGGACGTTGACGCACTGTTTCGCCCATTCGCGTTGTTGATGGAGTACCGGATGTACCTCCTTGCGGTGAGTGGCTTTCTCATCGCCGGCGCGGCCGTGACCTACGGACTGCGAACGGAGGACACCGTGATGGCTCTCGGCGCGCTGTTGTTCCTGCCGAACGCGCTCGTCCTGCTGGGTGTTGGCCTCCGCGAGCGCGGCTGGTTCGACGAGTCATCTTCGATCACCCCGGAATAACTCCATTATTACCCCCGAACTATCACCTGTGTTCCCATGACACCCGCTGAGGCAGAGATTCGTCGGCAACTCACCGAAGTCTTTGGGGCCGCCGAGTATCCGGTGACCGACCCCTTCGAGTTGATTCCGGTTTTGCCGGACGGTGCGGCAACAACCTTCGAGGCTGGCGACGTGACGATCGGCGCGATGGAGCTTGGAATGGAGTACGCCGACTATCAGGAGTATCCCTACGACAGCGTCGAGCCACTGGTCGATGATCTCATGGCCGGGCTTCGTGCCGAGGATGTGTTTGCGTGAGGAATGTGTCGACGCCGGTCTTACCCCGCGCTGAGTCGCTGTTGGATCAACTGATCGATATTGTACAGGAGCACAGCGACGGTTACCAGCGTCGTCGCAAAATAGATGATCAGCTCCGGAGGCCCAGAAACAGCCCCGCCGAGTGCGGTGCCGCCAAACCCAACAATGACCAGTTCGACCCAGGTCACAAAAACACGGGAGGCCAGCAGCGTCGGCGAGCCCGCCTCACCCACGTCAGTAGGCCTCCTCCGGGGTGATCGGGCCGCTGAACGCCGTGTACAACACGACAAAGTAGACGACGACCAGCGGCAACAACAGTCCGGCCCCGATCGTCATCAGATTCAGCGGGAGCGTCGAAACGATGGTGTCGCTCACGGTCGCGCCGGTTGCCGGATCGATCCCCGGATACATGATCCGGGCGACAACGGTGACCAACCCGTAGGTCAGCACGCCCGCGATGCCCAGCGCGATGAGGTTTTGTTCCCGCCGCAGCGCGAGGATGTACCCCGCCGCCAACAGGATGGAGGCAACGACCAAAGCAACGATCAGTGGATCCAACAGCGTCGTGATCCCCTCGGGGAGCCGCACCGCCAACACGGCAAGTGTGGCAACGACCGCCAGCAGGTAGCCGACAACGGCGATCTGCCCGTAGGTCGACACTTCTGGCGGCAGGTCGTGTTGGGCCTTCAGCCGGAGGAACGCCGCGCCCGAAACAACTGTCAACAGCGTTAGCGTCACGCCGACGACGAGACCGATCAGCGAAACCGAGCCCTCGTTGCCGACGAGCCAGTTGCCCGCGAAGACGCCGAGGAAAAACGGCGCGAGAACGCTACCGGCGACGAAGGCGACACTCCAAGCGCGTTGCCACAGGTTGTCGTGTCGCTGTTCGTACATTTCGGGGGCGAGTCCGCGGATGATGAGCGCGCCCAGGATGGCGAACATCAGTAGGTAATGGCGGCTAAACAGCCCGGCGTAGGCCGCGGGAAAGGCTGCAAACAGCGCGCCGCCGAAGACAACAAGCCAGACCTCGTTGCCGTCCCAAAACGGGCCGACAGCGGCGAGTACCGCCTCCCGTTGGCGATCAGTGTCGACGAGCCCGTAGATCGCGCCGGCTCCGAAATCGAAGCCATCGAGGAACAGAAACGTCGCCAGCAGGGCGAACATGAGGCCAAACCAGAGCTCCGGCAGCGGCAGGCCAAACAGCGGCCCCGACGACAGCCCCTCAACGCTAATCATCGTCGGCGACCCCCGTGGCCGGTGCCTCCGGCGGCGTTGGCTCGTGGTTCGTCCGCAGATCGTCACCACTCGGCGGGCCGTTTCGGATGACCCGGGCGATCACGTAGGCATACAGGCCGAGCAAGGCTGCATACAGCCCCACAAAGCCGGCGAATGTGATCGTTGCCTCCGTGCCGGTGAGGCCGGGCGAGACACCCTCTCTTGTTTTCATGATCCCCTGAATCACCCATGGCTGACGGCCCACCTCGGTGACGACCCAGCCGAGCTCAACGGCGACGATCCCGAGTACGGACGACCCCATCAACGCCTTATGCAGCAGAGCGTCCTCAAATAACTCGCCTTTGTACCACCGGTAGCCGCCCCAGAACGACAGCAGAATGAACCAAAAGCCCATCCCAACCATCGCCCGGAACGCCCAAAAGACGATGGCGACGGGTGGTGACTCGGTGTCGAACTCGTTGAGGCCGGTTATTTCGGCTGTCGGATCACCCCCGCTGGCGAGCCACGACGCGCCGCCCGGGATCCCGATCCCGAACAGCTCCTTGGCGCGTGGATCGGTGATCGAATCGAGGCTGGTCGGGAAGGCGACGATGTATTCAGGAACGTAGGAGTCGGTCTCCCAGACGGCCTCCATGGCGGCAAACTTCTGGGGCTGTGTTTCGGCGACGTGGCGGCCGTACATATCGCCGTGGAACGCCTGCAGTGGTGCGGTGATCAACAGTGCGATCAGCGCGATTTTCAGCGTTGTCTCCCAGAAGTCGATGTTCTCGTGATCGAACCCCCAGACGTGGTGCCGCATCACGTAGTAGGCGGCGACACCGGCCATGAACAGTGCGACCGACTCGACGGCGGCGTTCTGCATGTGGACGAACATGTAGCTGAATCGCGGGTTGGCGTACGCCGCGATCGGATCAACCAGATGGACGACCGTTTGGCCGCCTTCGGTGGCGAGTTCGTAGCCACGGGGTGTCTGCATCCAGGAGTTGGCGATCAGAATCCAGACCGCCGAGAGCCACGTGCCAAGACCGACGGCGACACTAGAGATGAAATAGAGCTTGTCGCCGACGCGGTCGCGGCCGAAGACGAAGATGCCGAGGAACGTGGCTTCGAGCATAAACGCCATCATCCCCTCGACGGCGAGTGGGCCGCCGAACAGCTCACCGGCGGCCGTCGAGAAGGCCGCGAAGTTCGTCCCGAACTCGAATTCGAGGACGATGCCGGTGACAGTACCGACAACGAAGGAGATGGCGAAGATCTTGGTCCAAAACCGACGCAACTGTTCGTAGACGGGCTCGGCAGTTCTGATATCCTTCCACGTGAAGTAGATGAGAAAGGGGGCTAACCCCATACTCATCACGGGAAAGATGATATGCACCATTGTGGTGAGGGCGAACTGGGCCCGACTGGCGATGACTGGATCCATGATGACTGACCCCGGAGTCTCACTCCGATGTACAATTGTGCGTTTTACACTCGATTAGTTAAGTGTGTCTCTCCATTTATCACACGCCCCAGACAAACACTAGTTTAATCGACTAAAACGCCTGTTTTCTACGTCCTCGTTCAGGCCAAGATAACGCTGCTTAGATAGTTGAACCACAATTGTTACTAAAACGCACTACTATTCCGATAGAACGACGCAGTACGCATATGGAGACTCGTCACATCGTGCTCGTACTCGTGGTGCTCGTCACCAGTGTGCTTCTCGTCCGTGGTGTGGTTGGGCTGCTCAACGGGGAGATCGGCACTGTGGCCAGACAGGCGGCGATCGGGCTGATCGTTTTCACCTTCGGGATCACGCTCGCCTCCCGTTGGGACGAGGTCGGCTGATCGATCGTCGCTTAGTTCAATACGGCCGTGTTGCCGCGGGTTTCGATGAGATCCGCGTCGACGGCGTCGGCCAACTCGGTTGCCAGCGTCTCGGTATCGTCGCTTCCACGAGCGGCCCGGAGAAACTTCACTTTCACGAGGCGACGATTCTGTAGCTGATCGGCCAACTCATCGGTCACCGACTCGATGCCGTGTTTGCCGACCCAGACCGTGACGTCGAGATTGTGGGCGTCCTTGCGAAGCTCGTCTGAAACCATGGTACGGTATCTATCGGTCGACCGGGTTTCAAGCTTTAGATCGCCGGAACACTCGTCTGAGCGGCCGTGACCGACGCTATCGACCGGAAATAGCCGATCGAAGGGTGGGAGACAACACCCGAAGGGTGTGCCGTTCATCTCGCCGAGTCTGACATAGGTTAATAAACCCAGAGTCCATTCACCCACCAACGTATGGTTTCAGTACTATCTAGTCGGCTTCAGCAGAGTCAACGATGAAACTGGCAACGATCGGCGTGGGCAACGCCGGCAGCAAGGTGATCGACCGGATGGTCGAGTTCGAGCAGGCGACCGGGCGAGATCTCTGCCGGCACACGCTTGTGATCAATACCGCACGAACTGATCTGGCCAAGCCGGAACACGTCCCCGAAGACCGCCGACTGTTGATCGGTGAGACCCACAAGAAGGCGAAGGGCCACGGCGTCGGCGGCGACGCCGCCATTGGCGCGGAGGTGGCACAGACAGAGATCGACGATATCCGTCGCATCTTCGACGATGTGGAGATCCACGAGGTCGACGCGATCCTCGTCGCTGCTGGGCTCGGCGGCGGGACGGGCAGCGGGGCCGCCCCGGTCGTCATCGAGGAACTCCAGAAGATGTACGACGAGCCGGTGTACGGCCTTGGGATGCTGCCGGGCGAATACGAGGGTGGCCGCCCCGCGCTCAACGCCGCACGATCGCTACAGTCGTTTGTCAACAAAGTTGACAACTTCGTCGCCTTCGACAACGACGCCTGGCGATCCCGCGGCCAGACCATCGAGGAGGGCTACGAGGAGATGAACCGCGAGCTGGCAACCCGCATCGTCACGCTGCTTGCGGCCGGCGAGGTCGACGAAAGCGAGGTTGGTGAAAACGCCATGGACTCCAGTGATATCATGCGCACCATGGAGGTCGGCGGCGTCTCCTCGATCGGCTACGCCTCGACCGGCGTCGATACCCCCGACGATGGGCTGCTCTCACGGTTCAGTGAGGAGGAGGTCTCGAATATGGAATCAACCGACGCGGCGAAGATCAAAGGCCTCGTTCGGCGTGCGGTCAACTCTCGGTTGACCGTTCCCTGTGGCGTGGCCAGCGCCGAGCGCGCGCTGATCATCTTCGCCGGGCCACCCGGGGAGATCTCCCGAAAGGGTGTTGAATCCGCCCGCGATTGGCTCGAACAGGAGACCGAAACGGTCGACGTGCTCGCCGGCGACGACCCACGAACCGACTCGGATACCCTCGCGGCCGTTGTGCTGCTGTCGAACGTGACCGACACCCCACGGATTAACGAGATCCAGGATCAGGCTGTCGACGCCCAGGACACGATCCAACAGCAGGAAGCAGTCCGCGAAGAGGAGATCGAGTCGCTAATCACCGACGATGACAATGATCTCGACCCGATCGTCTAACCGCACCTCGCGGGCGACGATCGACAAAGCCGCGCCGGAGGGGCGTGTATGAAGCTGTCGCTGTTCGGGGTCGGCGACGCGGGCACCCGGCTGGTCGACAAGCTGCTGCGGGCGGAAGTCGAGACCGGCCGGAACTTCACCGACGGCAACGTGTTGGCGTTCAACACCGCCGCCGAGGCCTTCGGCGAGACCGACGCCCTCCCCGAAGAGCGACAGATTCTGATCGGCGACACGCATTCGGCGGTCAATCAGTACGTCGAACCGGCTGACGACAGCCCGGATACCGACACCGCCAGCGCGACCGACAGAGACCGCTCACCGGGCGTTGCCGGCGACCCGGAGCTTGGTGCGGAAGTTGCTGACGACGAACTCCCCGAGATCCGTCGCGCCCTTGACCTCGTCGACGACACCGAGGTCGATGCGGCGATGATCGTTGCCGGCTTGGGTGGCGGCACCGGCTGTGGGGTCGGCAGCGTCCTCTTAGCGGAGCTCAAAAGCATCTACGAGATCCCGGTGTACGTACTCGGCGCGTTGCCAGCAGCCGATGAATCAGATGAGCGCGCACACACGGCCGCACGAGCGATCCGAACCTGTGTGCCGCTGGCTGATGCGGTGCTCCCTGTCGATAATGAGGCGTGGGCACGGAGTACGCAGCCACTTACCGAGCAGTACGACGAGATCAACGAGATGGTTGCGACCCGGATGCTTTCACTGTTTGCGGCCGGGGAATCAGAGCCGGCAACGGTTTCGGAGATGCGGATCGATCCGGCCGACGTGATGCGAACGCTGGCTGTCGGCGGGCTCTCCTCGGTCGGCCATGCGACGATCGAGGTCGACACCAGCGACGAGGGGCTGTTTGCCCGACTCATGCAACTGTTGGGCTTGGCGGAGGAGACCCCCGATACGCAAACAGATGCGGCAACGATCAAGCGACTCGTTCGCAGCGCGCTGAACTCGAAGCTGACGCTTCCGTGTGATATCGAATCCACCGATCGGGTGTTGGTGATCCTCTCGGGGCCACCATCAGCTATCTCCAGAAAGGGGTTTGAAACCGGCCGCTACCTGCTTGAAGAAGAGACAGGAACCGTCGAGGTGCTGGCTGGCGATGAACCGCTCCCGAACGCCGGCGAGATCACAGCCACCGTGCTGTTTTCGAATGTAACTGATGTCTCCAGAGTAGACAAACTCCAGAAGCGGGCGGTCGCCTATCAACGCGGGCAGAACGACGAAACAGCCGTGGTCGACACGGCGACATCGACTGATGGGGCGACGACGATCAGTGCCGACGAGAGGGCAACTGACGACGACAGCGACCAACCGTTCGAGTTTCACGAGCCGGAGGCACAGCACGAAAACGGCGATACAAGCGGCGATACCGCAAACACGGCGGATAACAACGTGGCTGGTGAGCCGATGGCGACCGACGACAGTGCGGCCGAGACACCGGCTGACGCCGACACCGATCTGGAGGGCGACGATGCAAACACCGCGGCAGCCACGTCCTCCGACGAACACGAGTAATCGGGTTGCAACTGCGCCCATCACGGGCTGTGTCGTGTTGCTCCGGTAAGCTGATACCCCCGTGGTCGTATTCGCCGGTATGGACGCTCACATCTCGCCGTCGACCGTCTCAGGGACGGCGCGTGCACCCCCCTCGAAAAGCTACACCCATCGAGCGATCTTGGCGGCCGGCTACAGCGACGGGGCGACCGTTTACAATCCGCTTGACAGTGCCGACCCGCGGGCAACCCAGCGGGCGGTCACCGCCTTCGGTGGCGATGTCACACCCGTCGCCGACGGACACGCCCTTGAGATCACCGGCTTTGACGGTATCCCCTATGTGCCCGACGATGTCATCGACTGTGCCAATAGCGGAACGACAATGCGGCTGGTCACCGCAACGGCCGCCCTCGGCGACGGGCTGACAGTGTTGACCGGTGACGACTCGCTGCGCTCCCGGCCACAGGGCCCGCTTTTGACCGCACTGTCGGAGTTAGACGTTCGCGCCGAAAGCACCCGCGGCAACGGACAAGCGCCGCTGGTCGTCGGCGGATCGCTTCCCGGCGGGGCGGTCACAATCCCCGGAGACGTCTCTTCACAGTACATTTCGGCGTTGCTGATGGCCGGTGCGGTCACCAACGAGGGGATCGAGCTTACGCTGACGACCGACCTCAAATCAGCCCCCTACGTCGACATCACGCTGGAAGTACTCGAGGACTTCGGCGTGACAGCCGAGCCGATCGGAACGGCCGGTGAGGGTGGCGTTCGATCGGCTGGTGCCGACGGGTTTGTCGTCGACGGCGGCCAGCAGTATGCGCCAGCGAACGGCGAGTATCACGTCCCCGGTGATTTTTCCTCGATGTCGTATCTGTTGGCCGCAGGGGCGGTCGCCGCGGCTGACGGCGAGTCCGTGGTTGTCGAGGGGGCCCAGCCGAGTGCGCAAGGTGACAGTGCTATCGTTGACGTGCTCAGTCGTATGGGTGCCGATATCACGTGGGATACGGACGCGGGAACGATCACCGTCGGTGCCGCGCCGTTGTCGGGGACGACAGTCGACGTGGGCAACACGCCGGATCTGTTGCCGACGATCGCCGTGCTTGGGGCGGTTGCCGACGGCGATACCGTTATCGACAACTGCGAACACGTTCGCTACAAGGAGACTGATCGGGTGAGCGCGATGGCCACAGAGCTCGAAGCGATGGGGGCCGCGGTCACCGAAGATCAGGCCACGCTGACGATCCACGGCGGGGAGTCAACCCTTGAGGGGGCGTCGGTTGAGGGGTACCACGACCACCGCGTGATCATGTCGCTGGCGGTTGCTGCCCTCGCTGCAACCGGGTCGACGACGATCAGCGGTGCCGAACACGTTGCCGTGTCGTTCCCGAACTTCTTTCGGGTACTGTCGTCGCTGGGTGCCGAGGTCGATCGAACCGAGTAACCCCCGCAGGCTTTTGCCGTCGGTCGTTCTGTGACCTGTATGGCTCGGGCTGTTGTACTGACACCGCTTTCGGTGGGGGTTGACGGAATCCCACAGCCCGCGGATCTCGTTGCGGTCGGCGATATCGTTGTCAGCATCATCGTCGCGATCAGCTATCTGTCGGTCACGCTGTTTGTGGGGGCGATGTTGGTCTCTACTGCCGGTGAGCGAATCCAAACCGTCAGCGACGAGGTACGACAGTACCCGGTCAGATCTGTGGGCTTTGGTCTCGGAGCGGTCATCGCCGGCGTGGGTGGGTATCTCCTCGCGGGCGTCATGGCTGCGGGGCTCGCTGAGCGTGGCGCGCCGCCACAGGTAGGCATTCTTGTGTTGGTACCGCTGGTCGGCGGGGTAATCGGATTGGTTGTTGCGACCGCGCTTGGACAGCTTCTTGTCGGCATCGTCCTGTTAGACCGGGTGAGTGACGATGGGCGACCGAATCTCTGGGCGGCCCTCATCGTCGGCACGGTCGTTCTTGGGGTGGCAGCGATCTTTCCGGCCGGTGATCTGGTTGGCGTCGGCGTCACGGTGGTCGTGATCGGTGGTGTCACCCGCCGGGTGTGGCGAACCAACAGCGACCGCCTTCCGGATCTTCGGGACACGCTGTTGGAGTGATCCCGCAGATGGACTGCAAGGTTCAAATGCTCCGGGGCCCAGAAACCGGTAATGAACGGCAATCAGTTCGGTCGGCTCTTTCAGGTGACGACGTACGGCGAGAGCCACGGGAAGGCGATGGGCGTGACGATCAGCGGCTGTCCAGCCGGTGTTGATCTCGATGCCGAGGCGGTACAAGCGGATCTTGACCGTCGCAAGCCCGGTCAGTCGATGATTACAACCTCTCGTGGGGAGCCCGATGACGTGGTAATCAACTCTGGGCTACAGGAGGGCTTCACGACCGGTACGCCGATCGGGATGGTCATCGAGAACAAGGACGCCCGCTCGGGTAAGTACGAACCCTTTGTCACCGCCCCACGGCCCTCACACGGCGATTACACCTACTCCGCGAAATTCGGCACCCGGAACTGGGGTGGCGGCGGTCGCTCCTCGGCGCGGGAGACGGTCAACTGGGTTGCCGCCGGCGCGGTCGCCAAACAGGTGCTCGCACAAAGTGAGTACGACGTGCAGGTCAAAGCTCACGTCAACCAGGTCGGCGATATCGAGGCTCCCGAAGTCAGCTTTGAGCAGATGCTTAAACACACCGAGACCAACGAGGTACGGTGTGCCCATCCCGACACCGCCGAGGAAATGCGGGAGGCGATCGACGACTACCAGCAGGAAGGTGACTCAATCGGCGGCTCGATCTACTTCGAGTGTCGCGGCGTTCCCCGCGGTCTCGGCGCGCCACGATTTGACTCCTTCGCCTCGCGGCTCGGGCAGGCGATGTTTGCGATTCCGGCGACAACGGCGTTCCAGTTCGGAAAGGGGCGTGACGCCCGAACGATGCGCGGCAGCAACCGCAACGAAGACTGGGCGTTCGACGACGGCGACTCCCACCCAGATACCGTCAGCGACGAGGGCGACCCGGTGCCAGTCGGCAACGACCACGGCGGCCTCCAGGGTGGGATCACAACCGGCGAACCGATCTACGGCGAAGCAACCTGGCACGCCCCAACCAGCATCCCGAAAGAACAGACAACCGCCGACTGGGAGACCGGCGAGCGCAAAGATGTTCAGGTGGTTGGCCGCCACGATCCCGTGTTGATGCCACGGGCCGTGCCGGTCGTCGAGGCGATGCTCAATCTGACGATTCTGGACTTCATGCTACTGGACGGCCGGATCAACCCTGATCGACTCGATGATCAGTCGGGAGAGTATGACACTGATTACCATCCACGTAGCCCGGACAACATGGAGTAATCGACGACGGCTGAAACTATCTGTCTGCTATCAGTAACGCACTTCATGTAAAATGTAGTATGGTATCGGAGCAGTGTCATCCGTGTCGCAGTGAGATTCTCACCGACTCATCTCGCCACGTCGATTCAACAGGCTCCGGCCGCCGAGAAAGGAGGCCGGCGTGATCACGACATCCGGCTTACCGATCGTATAGTGGTAAGTAATACATGTCTGTAAATTGTAAACTATCCCGAATTCAGCTAGCTTATGAACAAATATCCACAATTATAGGTTCTTAATTATCTTTCCTTGCTAATGCATAGCAAACTCTTTTACCCGGGGCTAGCATTTTATTCATACTAGTGGCCCAGTGGGGCCGTGACAGCAACCTATGACTGACAACGAATTCATCTGGCGAATTGCCGGCGGCTCCGGCGACGGGATCGCCTCAACGAGTCAGAACTTTGCCAAAGCGCTGATGCGTTCCGGCTTGGACGTATTCACACACCGACACTATCCCTCCCGGATCCGTGGTGGCCACACCTACACCGAGGTACGTGCCGCAGCGGAACCGGTCAAATCCCGTGGTGACGGCTATAATTTCCTGCTGGCGCTGGGCGACTCCTTCGCTCGCAACCCACAGGAGGATGCCTACTACGGCAACGAGGAGATCAAACCGCTCTCGGAGAACCTCGATGAGCTTCGAGAGGGTGGCGTCATCGTCTACGACTCGGGACTGCTCGATGCCTCCGAGATCGAGGACTTCGACGCCCGTGTCGAGGAAAACAACTGGCACGTCTACGACATCGACCTTCGCAACATGGCCCGCGATGTCGGTCGTGAGGTTATGCGTAACACCGCCGGCGTCGGCGTAACCTGCGCGCTGGCCGGGATCGACCTCCATTGGATCGAGGAGCTCATGTCGGATGCGATGCCCGACAAGATACTTGAACCCAACCTCGATATCCTCAATCAAGCCCACGACATGATGCTTGAGGAGTACGATATCGACGCCGTCGACGTGACGGTGCCGGAGGGCAGCCACGACGAAGAGCAGGTACTCATGTCTGGCTCCGACGCCATCGCCTACGGCTCCCTCGACGAAGGCTGTCGGTTCATCTCCGGATATCCGATGACCCCGTGGACTGAAGTCTTCACGATCCTGAGCCAGAACCTGCCGAAGGTCGGTGGGATCTCCGAACAGGTTGAAGATGAGATCGCCGCCGCGGCACTGGCTGTCGGTGCGAGTCACGCCGGTGCGAAGGCGATGTCGGGCTCTTCCGGCGGCGGCTTCGCGCTGATGAGCGAACCGCTCGGCCTCGCGGAGATGACCGAAACGCCGGTCGTCCTCATCGAGGCGATGCGGGCCGGCCCGTCGACCGGGATGCCGACGAAACCTGAACAGGCGGATCTCGAACACGTCCTCTATACCTCTCAGGGCGACTCTCAGCGTGTTGTCTTCGCGCCCGGGACAGTCGAGGAAGCCTACACCCAGACCCGCAAAGCGTTCAAGATCGCCTACGAGTACCAGATTCCGGCGATCGTCCTCTACGATCAGAAGCTCGGCGGCGAGCTCGTCAGTCTGCCGGCCTCGCATTTCGATGAGGAACCCAACCCCTCGCTTGGCTCGACGCTCACCGAGGCGGAGCTTGCGGAGGCCCCCCACGACGAGAGCGGAAAGTACAGTCGGTTCCAACACGATGTCGAAGACGGCGTCAGTCCGCGGTCGATCCCCGGCCAGAAGGGTGGCCGCTTCCTTGCAACCGGCAACGAGCACACCCCAGAGGGTCATATCGCCGAATCAACAGCAAACCGTGTCGCACAGATGGATCGGCGAACCCAGAAGCTTGAGGCGATTCACGAGGAACTCGCCTCACAGGGCGACACCCATCAGACCCACTACGGCCCGGATGAGGCCACCTACGGTCTCATGACCTTTGGCAGCCAGCAGGGCACCGTTGAGGAAGCTGTCGACATGCTCAACGACCAGGGCTACTCGACAAAGGCCCTTGGTGTCTCGGATATGGCCCCCTACCCGGCCGAGGAGGTGACCGAGTTCATCGAGAGCGTTGACGAGGTGCTTGTCATCGAGATGAACGCGTCCGCACAGTTCCGTGGGTTGACCCAAAAGGAGCTCGGCCAGTACGGTGAGAAGCTGTCGAGCCTCCTGAAGTACAACGGCAACCCCTTCGAGCCACTCGACATCGTCGAGGGGTTCAAAACAACGATCATCGAGGGCAGCGAGCTCTCCGGTGCCGAAACCAAATTCGTTCCAGCAGCAGGTGATTAATCATGAGTGCATTCTCAGCAATCGGTGACGGACAGCCAACTGATCAAGACGATTACACGCCGGAACTCGAACCGCAGGCAACGTGGTGTCCCGGCTGTGGCGACTTCGGTGTCCTCAAGGCACTGAAAGGGGCCGCCGAGGAGCTTGGAAGATCCCCCGAGGAGATGCTGTTGTGTACCGGAATCGGCTGTTCCGGCAAGCTCAACAGCTACTTCGACAGCTACGGGTTCCACACGATCCACGGCCGTTCGCTACCGGTCGCCCGAGCGGCGAAGGTTACCAATCCCGGCGTCGAGGTAATCGCCGCCGGCGGTGACGGCGACGGCTACGGTATCGGTGGCAACCACTTCATGCACACCGCCCGCGAGAACCACGATATGACCTACATCGTGTTCAACAACGAGATCTTCGGGCTGACGAAGGGCCAGACCTCGCCGACGAGCCCGAAAGGGCATAAATCGAAGACACAGCCCTCGGGGAGCGCGAAGGAGCCGCTTCGACCACTGAGTCTCTCGCTGAACGCCGGAGCTTCCTACGTCGCCCGGACGGCCGCCGTTAATCCCAACCAGGCAAAGGAGATCCTCGTTGAAGCGATGGAACACGATGGCTTTGCACACGTTGACTTCCTCACGCAGTGTCCGACGTGGAACAAGGACGCAAAGCAGTACGTTCCGTACATCGATGTCAACGACTCAGACGATTACGAGTTCGATAAAACCGACCGGCGTGAGGCCTCCGATATGATGGCCGAAACCGAAACCGCTCTCCACGAGGGGAAGGTGCTTACCGGTCGCTACTACGTTGACGACAGCCGTCCGTCCTACGGCCAAGAGAAGCGTGCAATCGGCGAGATGCCCGAGGAGCCGTTGGCCGAGCGATACTTCGATGACTCCTACGAGTGGGAGCGATCGGCCGATCTCTTCCTCGATAAACACAAGTAACTGTCACGATAGCCCCGCTGCGGCGTTTACGCAGTCCAAATCGGTTTTTCGGTTCGCAAGGTATTTTTTTATTGGAACAAAAGGTTAGGTATGAGCACGACAGCGACCGAAGACCGGATTCTCTCTGTGTTGGAGGATGATGCCCAGGCCTCCTACGCCGAGATCGCCGATCGGGCCGATGTTTCAAAACCCACGGTACGGAAGTATATCCAGCAGCTCGAAGAGGAAGGGGTGATCGTTGGCTACTCCGCCGAGGTTGATCCGAAAAAGCTCTCCTCACAAAGCATCGCAATGGTCGGCGTTGATGTCGCCAGTGACCTCTATGTGGAGACGACGCGTAATCTCAAAGCATTGGACTCAGTCGAGGCGCTGTACAGCTGCTCCGGCGATCACATGTTGATGGCCGAAGTTCGGGCCCAAGACGGTGACTCCCTTGGCGATGTAATCAGCGACGACATCCTTTGTATCGAGGGTGTCACCGCCGCTCATCCCTCCTTTTTGCAGGAACGACTCAAATAATCGCCTCTCGGATTCTGTTGTTGTCGATCGGTTTCTGGGTAGTGGTATCTCGATAATCTCGTTCAGATATTTGTATAGCAGCATACGATTTACGTGTTTGTGACTGGTCGTATTCGATTACGTTACCTCTCGCATTCCTCGAAATGTTCACATATACACTGTCGCTGAAACCGATATCTCGAAAACGTGGTGATGATACGTTAGTGGGCTTACACAGAGGCTTAGTTCAAACACGCCTCACCGACAGCCATACATTATATTATCATCCGACGTGTCGACGCCGATCATTTGCTGTTGTTGCGTAGTCCTTACTGGATACATCGTTGTGAGCCGTCCAGTTCAAGATATCTCACGGCGTCTGTGTCGCACCTTCGGTCAGTTTGTTCCCCGAGTCACCCCAAATGGACAATGGTCTAGGTAAATGCCATCTGCGACCCATACCGGTCGACATCACATCAAACACAGTCTGACCGTGGCCGAGCCAAATATCTCGCACGTGCTCTGTTATCTTATCGTCGATGCTGCGGTGAAACGGAGCCGCCCGCAAGGGCGTCCGGTCGGATTATAATTAGAAACAGGTTGGTTACTTCAGTTCTTCCCAATAACACACGGGTATACTAATTCCCTTGAGCCACTGAGAGCTGCCAAGCGATCACACTGGCAAAGCGTCATACGGAAATGTACAGACATTTGAGCCCCTAATCATATACTTATACTATTGCTGAAGCCGAGTCCTCTATGCTGCGGGGCGACGAACCGAGGGATGAGCGACGCAGGAAGTGCCATCCAACTACAGTAGCTTCACAATCTTTGGTAGCCCTGGGCAACTAGACGCGACATTGCCTGAGTAATCTTTTCGGCTGTTCTATATACAAAATATATTTTATCGTCTCTCGTATATACACAAATGAGCGAATAAGAGACATAGAACCGAGTATAAGATCCCTTATCAGCTACAGTGTGGGTAGATTCAAGTGGTTGTTTTACCTATCACATTCTATGGCTACCGACGATAAGAACGACCGGGCACGTGTCGTTACCTACGTGTCGACGAATCAAAAAACCGAATGGACGGAACATGCCGACGAGCTCGGTATGAGTCAGGCGGAGTTTGTTCGGACGATGGTGCAAGCTGGGCGGAATGATTTCACACTCGAATCAAGTGCTACTGTGGAACCCGATTCTAACACCGCAGACCCCGGGGGTGGCGACCTCGAAACGCAGGTTCTCGAAGCTCTCGAATCGAACGGCTCGCTGTCCTGGGAACAATTGGTTGACTCGCTATCGGCAGATTTCGAGGAGCGACTCGAAGCCTGTCTTGAGTCACTACAGGCCACCAATCAGATTCGGTACAGTGGTCGAAACGGCGGCTACACAACGATCGACTCATGAGCACGACCGTCGGCACCGACGATCCGGACGACCCGATCGCGTACTTTCTTGAGGATCTCACCTACCACGGCAAAGCCGAGCGGACACGCGACGCCTACGGTCGGGTACTCCGGCGATTTGAGACATTTCTGGCAGATCCGGAGCGAAACCCAAGCGGAAAGACACTGACGCCCTCACAGGCAACCCATCGTGACTGTATGGCGTGGGTTCACACGCTTCGCGGGACGGTCACCGATAGCACCATCGCCAGCTACGCCGCCTATCTACACCGGTTTTACGCGTATATGACACAGGTCGGCGTCTTCGAGTCGAATCCAATGACCCTTGTCGTCGAGGAACTCGATGAAACCATCGAGAAGGATCCCACCCGACGGGAGATCAGTGTTGACCAGATGCGGTCGTTTGTCGGCGATATCAATCATCCGCTTGACCAGGCATTGATCGTCACACTGCTCAAAACCGGCATGCGGGTGGGTGAGCTCTGCAATCTTGATCTGCGTGATCTCGCCGTCGACGACAAGGAGGTGAAAGCCGCATTTGATAGTAGTCCTCGACCGCAGCTTGCAGCGCGACCGAACTCACTGTACATCGACAGCGAGCCCGCAGTTGGCAAGGAGGTCAACGGCGAGAAGCGGACAGCCTCAAATAAACGCAAGCGGGCGACGGTGATTCCGGTCGACGAAGAACTACAGCGCGTACTCAAGCGCTGGCTGGCGATCAGGCCAGACAACCCATCGCCAGCGGAGCCGCTGTTTGTCTACACTGCTGGTGAGTGGGGACACCGACTGACGCCGCGGGCTGTCCGAAACATCGTTACCGAGCATGCCGATGCCGCCGGCTGGTACGACACCGGTGGCGATGCCGCCGACAACGTGACGCCTCACTACTTTCGGCACTTCTTCACAACACACCTCCGAGATCGTACCGGTGACCGTGGCGTGGTAAAATACCTCCGCGGCGACGTAGCTGACGATATCATCGACACCTACACCCACAACTGGGGTGGCCAGGTCAGATCAACCTACGAAACGAATATTTACTCGGTTTTGAAATAAAATAAAGTATTCCACGCATAGGCTGCTGTCTGATTTCGAACGCATAAATCTCATTTTGCTATATGTAATAATTCGGCTGGTTCGGTGACAATGACGGTTTGAACTGGGCCACAGATATTCATGTCTCAAACCCCTCTAATTGTGTGTGAACCAATCATACCGGTGTCTGGACTGTCTCGAAGGGGCGGTCACGCGGAGTTTCGATATCTCGCATCTCAAAACTCAGTGCTCGCGGTGTGGCTCATTCAGCCGGTTCATAAACGAGGCAGTTCTCGACCAATTTCAATCATTTGAGGAGTCACCGCCAGAAACGCTGCAGTGGTCACAGCTCGACCGCAGAGAAAAGCTGATAATCAGCGAACAGGTTGTCCGACGTGGACGGTCGATAGATGAATTTGCTGTTTCGACGTAACTAGCGAGACTGTGCCGGCACTCCGCTGAGTAACAAATCAATTCAAGCCGATTGCGTCCCAACAACGTACCAGATGCTTCCTGCACTGTCAACGGTACCGCCGGTGGTCAGATTTCCGATCGGATTGGTTGCGGCTGGGATTGCCGTCCTCGGCATGGATCGACTGATGGCCCACACGACAGAGGGGATGACCCCGCCGTTTGTCGCAGCAAGTGTACTCACCGAGCGACCGGTGGATGACGCACCGTCTCGCCTCGCGTCGGTGGTACACTACCTCGCTGGGCTTGGCACAGGCCTCCTATTTGCGTATTTTCTCCTTGTCGCAGAGCAACTTACGGGCGTCCTCTCAGCGACGACCATCGTTGGAACAACAGTTGTCCTATACGTCCTGATGGTCGGATTTTTTATACTCATTCCGCTGCCACGAGCAACGGGACTGGATGACACCCGTCGCGCACAGACTGGGATCGCATGGGCGATCGCAGCTGCCGGATACCTGTTTGTGCTGGTACCAGCCACAATCGGGCTTAGTTTGATCGTCGCATAGTGAGTCAGATACGCCCGGGTAGCGTATCCACTGTTGATCCTTCTACACGTTATTGGATGGTCGGACGCTGACGACGATTGTCCCCTCACCCCGAGCGTTATACACTCTCAGCACCATCACGCGATAATGGAGACATACCCGGCGGCGTACAGTCCAACAAGCTACGGGATCCACGATGGCGAGGCGGTGATTCGAACACCCCATGCGACCAAGACGCTACAGGGAGGCGAGCTTGAAGCGATATGTACGCTGCTAGCAACGATGGACGGTACCACAGCGGCCAGCGATCTTATCGCGCAGGTTTCCGAGAGCGACCCTGAGCAGATCGACCGCCTGTATGACGCTGAGTTGGCATACGACGGACAGGCGATGCCGGCTGGACTCTCAGATGCGGGTTGGGAGCGCTATCTTGAGCCGGTTCTGCCAGCGATATCACAACCAACCCAGCAGACGCTTCCCGATCGGTTGTCAGCACACTCGGTCACGGTGTTCGGCGATCACGACCCTGTTTCGGGGGTCTATGACCGACTGCGTGCTGCGGGGGTATCCGTCAACGAGCGGTCTACCACTGATCAACAGAGCTCTCCCGAGGATCCGGACGTAATCCTCCTGAGCGAACAGCTCGAACGAAGCGACTCATGGAGAGCTGCCAACGAGGCGTGGGCCACCTCGTCGGCGACGCTTGTTAAAACGCGGCTCACCGCAACGGGCTGGCGGCTTGGGCCGGTGCTCACAGCGGACGCCCGTGCGTGTCTGAACTGTGTATACACCCGCGTCGATGCGAACAAAGTAGGCGGCCAGCTCTTCGATAAGACTGACACTGGCACCCCTCCATACATGCGAGCGTACACCGACACCGTCACCGAACTCCTGTTTCGCGCGCTGCTTGCACAGCTTCCCCGCTATCTTGACGACCAGTTCGTCGTCTATGACCACTATGGGGGACACAGAGAAACACCACGCGTCTTTGCCAGCCCTCACTGTGAGGTCTGCGACAGTGCGTCGTCTCGACAGGAGAGATTTCGATGACTGATGAGAATGGAATCACTATCACGGCTGCTGAAAGCTCCCCGATTGATGATGCCCCAAGCGACCGTGAACGACTGCAACAGATCAAGGATCCAACGACAGGCATCATTACCGGTGTTCGACGGGTTCCGGTGCCGCCGGGCGAGCCAGCCATCGAGAGCTACATCGTTGAGCGAGAGGATTTCACCCCATTTACCGACGGCAACCAAATGCCTCACGACGAAGGTGGTGCTGCGTTCACCAAGGATGCGGCCCTCGTTGCAACCTACGGTGAGGCGATTGAGCGATACTGTGGCTGTGTCTACGATAACAGTTCATTCCAAACAGCTGCTTACGATGAGCTCACAGAGCCTGCGCTTGATCCGACAGCGGTCGTCAACTTCTCACCTACACAGCGGGACACAATGGCCGACGACACCGACCTCTGCGGCACCGATGACGAACTCACATGGGTTGGCGGTGTCGACCTCAGGTCGGGAGCGACCACACAGATCCCGGCGCAGTTGGTCTATCTGTCGTACCCGCCGACCGCAGACCCATTCATCCGAAATCCGATCTCGACGGGGCTTGCGGCTGGCTCCGATCGGGAGATGGCGATCCACAACGGCCTCGCGGAGTGTCTCGAACGCGACGCGTTCATCATATACTATCTCACGGCGACTGCGTTGCCTGTAATCGATCCCGAGACGCTCCCGCCACGAATCCACCGGTTGGTTGATCGCATCACGGCACAGGGACTTGAACTGACGCTACTAGATGCGACAACCGATTTTGGGGTGCCGATTGCTATCGCGGTGCTGGTTGATCGGACGCGGCGACCGGCCGTAACCGTTGCCGCCGCGGCTGGATCGACGGCGACGGCGGTACTCGAAAGCGCGTTGTCAGAGGTGCTGCAGACGCGATTATCGACGATCCACCGATTGTCATCGACGACCCGCTCGGCCGATGAGATCGACCCCAGCGAAATCGACTCCTTTGTGGATCGCGCACTGCTGTGGGCCGACCATGACCGGCTCGCTGACCTGGATTTCTGGATCGAAAGCAACCGAACAACGACGTTCGATGCGTTCGCCGTCGACGAACAGCCTGATCTCGATCTCGTCGAAGCAGTCACTACCACCGGATACGATGCTTACGCTGTCGATGTCACAACCCGAGATGTTGACTCGGTGGGTGTTACTGTGCAGCGGGTTATCGTGCCGCGGCTCCAGCCACTGTATCTCGTCGAACGTCTCCGCTATCTTGACGGCGACCGGCTGTCGCGCCTCCCGGTCGACATGAGGTATCGAGACACGCCCATCACAGACGCTGCGCTCACCACAGTGCCACACCCGTTCCCATAACCATGACTGAACGGCCTTTCGATGACAGTGTGACCTTCGAGTATCTCTACGAACTGTACCACAAAAATCTCTCATCGGTTGTTTCGGGGTCGGCACTCGAACCCGAGGCATCCTCGGAAGCATCGTCGTCGCCGGCAGATAAGCAGTACCAGCGGGCACCACAGGTGTCACTCCCTCAACCAGACTCCGCAACGGTGCCGACGGCCATCCAGCGGCGAGCATCCTACAGGGAATCCGAGCGGCGGCCGATCACCGCCACCGAGTTGGCGACGCTGCTGACGTATACCTACGGTGAGATCCGTGAGGCCGACGGCGAGCCGCGCCGCCCTGTCGCCTCCGGGGGAGCATGTTATCCATTAGAGCTGTATCCGATCGTGCTTGATTCGCCTGACATCGATGCCGGGATATATCACTACAACGGCGAAGCGGGTGCACTCGAACAGCTTGCTGAGGGCGACTACAGTGACTGGCTCGAAGCGCACTGGACGTGGATCACGTCTGCGGACACCGTTGCTGCGGCCATCGTGATCACGGCACTCCCGGGCCGATCAGCCGACCGCTACGGCGAGATGGGGTATCTCCTCGCCGCCGTTGAAGCTGGCGCAGTCATCCAAAATACCCAACTGCTTGCCACAGAGCTTGATATCGGGAGTCGCCCACACAATGGGATACAGTACCGCGCACTCAGAGAGCAGCTTCGACTCCGCAGCGAGGAATACGTGCTGTCAACTGTCGTATTCGCTGGTACCCCACCGGAGCGCGGGGACTAGCGGTTCATCCACTGTGCGGGTAGTTCCCCAATCGCTTTATTTGAACACACCCAAATATGCACATGGCAAAGGAAACAAACGTTCTCGACGGGATTTCCGAATGGATCCGAAAGCAGATCGGCCCGGAGGCGGCAAACCGAGGTGACGACACCGACGCGAGTGCCGACTCCGAGCCGGACGATGACGACGAGTCATCGAGTGAGTACGACTCGCCGGCTTGTTGTTCAGCCGCCGCCAACAGCGACGTGACGGTGCTTGACCCGTAACTGCTTGCTGTCGGAGTCAACTGCCCCGAAACAGCGATTGTCACGTTCCGATGGGTTTATTCGCAACTGCGGTGTTTTCGGTGGTAGTGAATACTAACTCAGAGCCAAAAATTAATAACTCTGTTATCGGTGGCTCACGGTTCGGATCACTGTCTATCGGCGCGCTGGCTGTCCTCTCGGCAGTCGCGATCGGCGGGATCCGGTATGGGATCGGCGGGATCAACGACTCCGTGTTGAAGGTCGTCGTTATCGGCTGGGTTGCCTGCGGTGCGATGGTCGGCGGCGCGTGGTTTGGCGGTCGCGCGAACGAAACTGACCCCTTCGGACTCGTCTGGGGCTATGGGTTGGCCAGCGGCGCGATGATCATGAGCGCGGCGATGTTTCTGGTACCACAGGCGATCGGGCTTGCAGGGTCGGTTGGAACCCCGCAGTTCGGTGGCATCGGACTTGCAGTCGGTGTGATTCTCGGCTACAGTGCCCACACGATCGGCCACCGGCTGACACATCTTGATCTCTCGATGGATATCACCGCCGCCCAGATCTCGGTGCACGCGCTGTCGGCGGGGGCGATCATCGGGATCGTCTACGGCTCAATGCCGTCGCTCGGCCTGCTGCTCGGTCTCGCTATCGTCTCACACAAAGGGCCGGCCGGCTATGCTGCGGCCCGTCGGCTCCGGCGGGATGGGCGACCGGTGGCAGTGCTCCTGTTTCCAGCAGCGGGCGTCGGGCTCACGGCGATCCCGACTGCCGTGCTACCGATTCCCGAACAGCCGATCATCAACGCGGTTGTGTTCGGTTTTGCGGCCGGGATCTTTCTCCACATCGCCATGGATTTTCTCCCGAAATGTGAGACCGGCAGCGAGATCGATCAGGTGCTCTCGTTGGAAGAAAACTCCCATCACCTCCTTGATCAGCTTCGGACGCATGCTGTTGCCAGCACGCTTGCGGGCAGTTTTGTTGTTGTTGCCGCGTGGTTCGTCGTCGGCTGATCGGATCGGGTGAGTGGGCCTGTTCAGCTCATATCGGCCAGCGGACCGAACTCATCAACCGGCAGCACGGAGTAATCGACTGTCAGCGTGTCCTTTGTCGCCCGAATCTTGCCGACAAACGTCGAGATCTCGTCTACGGAGCCCTCAAGCACGAACAGTTCCATACAGTGGTGGCCACCGACATGGCTGTGGAAGTTTGCGGTAACGATGCCTTCGTGTTCGTGTCGAAGATGCATCATTTTTTCCTCGACACTGGTCGTCTCATAATCAAAGAGCACGGTAACGACACCCATCAGTTCGCGGCCTTCGAGGCGTTTGTCCTCAAACTCGCCCAGCAATGTGCGGCTGGCTTCACGGACAACCTCGCTGCGACCGGTGTAGCCGTGGTCGTCGGCAAACTCGTCGATTCGTTCAAGTAGCTCTTCGGGCATCGAGACGCTGACAACGCTCATATAACAACTAACGCACAGATTGTTAATAACTATTAGTATTCTTGGCGGCTCTGACCGTCACAAGTTGCTACTATCGAACGCGAGAGACAACCAACGTCTCAGGCAACCCTCATACTGCCACCACTGATGATGACCCGCGTGTTGGGATTTCCCGCAACCGACAGCGACATCTTTACCCCATTCTCAACTGTATAAATGCCGATGAGCGATACCGACGATACGACACCGATCACGCTGTATCGGCTCCAGGCCTGTCCGTTCTGTGAACGGGTCGTCCGCAAGCTCTCGGCGTACGACCTCCCCTATACCTCCCGGTTTGTCGAACCGATGCACTCCGATCGCAACGCAGTCAAGCGAATCAGTGGTGCGCGCACCGTTCCCGCGATCGTTGATGAAAACACCGGCGTCACCATGTCGGAGAGCGGTAACATCGTCGAGTATCTCGACAAAACGTACGGAGGGGCCGACTAATGGAGCTTGATTTCGATATCATTGAGCTGCCGGATTCTGACCATCCAACCACCGGCGACACGGCACCCGATTTCACGCGCCCGCTGGTGACCGATGACTACTGGGAGGATGTGTCGTTGTCGTCGTTGCTCGATGACGACCCGCTGTTGCTCGTCTGTTATCCGATGGACGGCGCGTTCCCGGCGACGTACATCTGGAATGAGCTTCGGGATCGCGACTTTGAGGGCTCATACCAGCTCTCGATCGTCGGGCTCTCGATCTCGACGCCGTACGAGCACACGACGTTCATCGAGGAACGCGGAATCGACGCCCCGCTGTTCAGCGATCCGGGCAACGAGGTCGCCGAACAGTACGATATCGCCAACGATCTCGATGGGATGACCGGCATCGCGGAGCCGCGCCCGGCGGTTTTCCTCATCGACACCGATCAGACAGTGCAGTACGCCTGGGTTGCCGGCGAGTGGCCGGCGTTCCCGCCGTACGACCAGCTTGAAGACGCGCTGGCGACCCACTGTGAGATGAAACCACTTGGACAGTAGCGTCCACAACTATCTTTCTGGAGGCGGCCTTACACGCGAGTATGCAGATACGCGATTGGCAGGACATCCTCTCGACGGTCAGCGACAGCAGCCACGACCCAGAGGGGTGGCGAGCGATCGCCGGCCAGCGAGCCACCGGTGTCGGCGAGGACTTCTATCTCGGCCACCCCGACAGCGGGGTGTTCCACCTCAAGACGTACACAAAAAACCCAACCGAACTCCGCGGTGTCGGCACCCAAGTCGCCCGCAAGATCGACGACGAGATCGACCCACTGCTGCCGCGCCGCGGCGACGATCCCGGTCGGTTTGCGATGCAACAGCCACCCGAAGACGAATCCGACGCCGAGGCGATGGCCACACAGCTTGAATCGACGCTGCAACACCACGCCGACGCCGACACCTCCTCGGAGGCGTTTTTCCGGGATGTCATGGACGCCGTCGACAGTCCGGCGTTTGGCCCCATGGAGTACGAACTCAGTGAACGACCTGATCGCTTGGAGGATCTCTCCGACACCTTTGCTGAGGCGGACGAGCTGCTGAACACGGAGCTAGACGAACTCATCGAGGACGACGACGTTGGCCGTGGGTTCCAGTAGGAACGCAAGCGCCACTACCCGACGATGGAGGTGATTCGAGCCAGCAGCCGGCCGATAACTCCGCGTTCAGAGTCAGGTGACGAAAGCGTCCACCCGGCCTGCTCGGCGGCCTCGGAGACGCGGACATACTCCCAGCAGAACATCGTTGCGACCCGCATGTCGTCGTCGCTCGCGCCAACATAGACGTGTCGTGGGGTCGTTGTGGTCTCACAGAGCTCTTCGAGTGCAAACCACCTATCGCGGTCGTGCATGTCGAAATCATCCTGCAGATCATGCTCGGCGACGATCTGTGTGATTCGTTCAGCGTCGTCGTCAATGATGCCGATCGACTCGCTCCACGCTCGGGCATCCGCGAATACTGCACCCGGTGAGTCGAGCCGCTCGATTGCCGACACCGAGAACGCAAGCGTGAGCTCGCCGGCTTCGGCGTCGCTATTGTCGTTCATCTGACCCCCAATCGGTCACCCGGACGACGGGCATGCTGTCGACAGGTGGACAATCGTCGTCTCCGCGGTTCAGTGGTCATAGGTTCACACACCGGCCACCAGCTACTCGATCACCGGGCTGCCGCGTTCCGGCCCGATCGGCACTTGTTTACTCGTCGGGGCTGTAGTTTGGGGCTTCGTCGGTGATCATCACATCGTGAGGGTGACCCTCGGTTTGGCCGGCGGCAGAGACCCGAATGAACTCCGAGCGTTGCTTGAAGCCAGGGATCGTTTCCGCGCCAACGTAGCCCATCCCCGAACGCATCCCGCCAACAAGCTGGTGGAGTTCAGAGGCAAGCGTGCCCTTGTACGGCGTGGCGGCCTCAACACCCTCAGGGACGAACTCCTCGCCGTCCTCGTCGTCTTTGAGATAGCGGTCGCCACCGCCGGATTTCATCGCGCCGACGCTGCCCATCCCGCGGTACTGCTTGTACTTCTTGCCGTTCATCGTGATCACGCGGCCGGGGGCCTCCTCGGTGCCAGCGAAGTACGAGCCGAGCATGACAGCGTCTGCGCCCGCCGCGATCGCCTTGATCGCATCGCCGGAGTAGCGAATCCCGCCGTCGGCGATGACGGGCACGTCTTCGGGTGCGGCCACGTCGGCAACCTCGGCGACCGCGGTGATCTGTGGCATCCCCGCACCGGTGACAACGCGGGTCGTACAGATCGATCCCGGCCCGATCCCGACCTTGATGCCGTCGGCGAAATCGACGACCTCCTCGGCCGCTTCGGTAGTACCGACGTTGCCGACGACCACGTCAGCCGCAACCTCCTGTTTGATCTCGCGGGCGGCCTCGATGACGTTCAGGTTGTGAGCGTGGGCACAGTCGATAAACAGCACATCCGCGCCGGCGTCGTCGGCTGCGGTTGCGCGGTCGGTTTCGAAGGGGCCGACGGCGACGCCACACCGGAGGCGGCCATCGTCGTCGCGGGCGGCGTTTTGGTTTTCACGCCGTTGGAGCAGCCCCTGCATCGTCACGAGGCCGACAAGCGTCTCGCCGTCGTCGACAATGGGGACGCGCTCGATCTTGTACTCGTACATCAGCTCAAGGGCATCACGAGCGTTGATGTCCTCCTCGGCGGTGATGACCTCATCAGTCATCGCCTCCCGGACATGATCGGTCTCGCCGACCTCAAGGAACGGGCGGATGTCGGTGCCGGAGATGATACCGAGAACGGTGTCGTCGTCGTCGACGACTGGCGCACCGGAGACGCCCTCTCGACCCATCATCCGATCGACCTCGGCGATGGTCTGGTCGGGGTTGGCGGTGACGACGTTTTCGCGGTCGATCACGAGCTCGTCGGCGCGTTTGACGCGCTCGATCTCGGTGACGGTTTTCTCGATCTCCATGTTGCGGTGCAGCACGCCGAGACCACCCTCTCGGGCCATTCCGATGGCGGTTCCGCTTTCGGTGACGGTGTCCATCGCCGCCGAAAGTACCGGAATGTTGAGTTCAACGGTTTTTGAGACACGGGTCGACACATCGGCGTCGTCGGGTTCGACACGGCTCTCTTTCGGGCGGAGCAACACGTCGTCGAAGGTCAACGCCTCCGGAACCGCAAGCTTCTGCGAGAAGGGGCTGTCTGATTCCATATAAACCGTCGCCGTGGCCGGTGGAAAAACGTTGCGAGTCACCGTCTCTGTGTGGCCTCGCCACACTCAGGTGGCTATGCTGACCGCTGCCACGGAACGTTTAAGACTGATCCGATGTAAAATGATTATGTATGTACTCCCACGTGAATGCCACGTCGTTTTCGGTTGCACAGCAGCGCGGCGCGTCTGCTGGAACAAATCCGACACCGACGGGCAAGCAGTTTTCGACACCACTGGGAGTCACGTTCGCTGTCGGCGGTCGGCGCGGCGACCGGTTACGACGGGAACACCGTTCGGCCGATGGTGACGGCCCCTAATACCCGATGAGTGTCTCGGAACACCCGGTTGCCCTCACCATTGAGCGACGTGTCGGCGGTGCGACGGCGTTGCTGGCGACGGTGATGGCACTCCCGCTGCTGGATGGGTTGTTTGTCGCGTTGCTACTGGCCGGCACCCTTGAGACGACCGTCGGGATGCTTGAGACCGGTCTGTTGGTGTTCGGTGGGTCGGCGACCGTTGCGGTCATCGTCGCGGAACTAGATGAGGGCCGGCGACCGATGGTGCGGTCAGTGTTGTTGATCGGCGCGGTGCTGATCCCGGTGGCCACGGTGGAAGCCGTAATCGCACCCACTATCGAAAGCGCGCTTGAGTTGGCGATCTTCCAGCGATTCGCGGGGGTGGTGATCCTTGTGATCGCCGCCAGAACGGTCAGCGCGAAGGTCGCTGATTACCTCCCCTCCTCAGGGAGTATTATCCTCCTCGGGCTGCTGGCTAGTGTCCGTCCAGCGGCTCTGACGGTTGAAATCGTCTTCGACAGCAGTCTCATGGCGCGGGCAGCGATCACCGCGGCGATCGGCGTCGGCTTCGCGCTTGCGGTGGCTATCGCCGCACCGGCACTTCGCGGCGTGGTTGATCTTGACCGCTTCCGGTTTGGGAGTGCCGTCGCACTCGGTGTCTTTGCGCTGCCGATAGTCGGCGTGTTCGACACCGACGCACCGATCGCGTTGGCGGTGCTGGCTGTCTCAGCGCTGTTTGCGTACAGTCCCGACGGAAGCGACGATGCCAGCGAGAGGGCTTCGGAGTCGGCGACTGATACCGACTACACGCCGGAAGACAGCTCTCGCGCACCGTGGCTGTAACTGCACACACGGGTATGACCCGTATTCTTTAGTTGTCGCCTGAACGACCCACAGGCGAATGCCGCTCGAATCGATCCCCGGTGTCGGCGAGAAAACCGCCGACGCCCTAACCGAGCTTGACGACCCCGAAACCGCGTTACAGCAAGGGGACGTGCTGACGCTGATGGACGCGCCGGGCATCAGTGAGGGCCGGGCGGCTGCCATCGCCCGCGGAGCGATCCGACAGCGACATGACGACCCCGGCGGGCTGTTGGCGACCACCCAGGCCCGCGATCTGTACGACTCGATTCTCACACTCCTCCAAGAGCGTGCGGTCACCACCTACGCGAAAAAGCGGCTGGAAACGCTGTACCCCGCAACCAAAGCATCCCGAATCGAGGAGGTGAGAGCCATGGTTGACGACGCGCTCACACGGAAGCCAACGCCCGAGCTTCGGGCGGCATTGGCCGATGTCGCCCCCCTTGACTCACCGTCGGCGCTGCGCGTCCGCGAGCGGTGTCTGGCGACGACCGATGCCGAACGCTACGCCGCCGCCCGCGAGGCGATCCCCGAACTCTCCGCGGAGGTCGTTGACGATGGCCACGACATCGAGGAGTTAGCTCGATCGTATTCGACGGTGATCGTGCTGGATGAGGCCTTCGCCGGCGGTGATTTCAGCGGCGATGTGCGGGTACAACCGACTGCCTTGGAATCACCGGCGGATGTCGTCCCCGAACGACTGTTGGCCTTCTTTGCCGAGAACCGCGAGACGCTGCTGGCGGCTGTTCGTGTCCATGAGGCAAGCGAGTTAGAGCCACCGCTGGATTGTGACGCGCTCACCGAGAGCCTCTCGCGGGTCGACGAGGACGGCACCATCGTCGGCGACGAGGAACTACAGCGGTTGGCCACCGCTGTCGACGATCTCGACGCCGCCGTTGGGACGGCCGAATCCGTCGCCAACGACCATCTCCGGGCGGCGATCAAGGAACGCGACGTGACCATCGAAGGGCAGGATTTCCTCTCGTTGGTCGAACAGGGGGCTCGCGTCGACTCCCTGCTCGCCCGAGAGCTTGATGACGCTTTCGGTGCCGCCCTGCAGAAGGCCCACGATCACCTCACTGAAAGCCTCGCGCTCACCGGCCACGAGGCCGAGCTGGCCGAGCATATCTTCGGCGGCGAGCCGACCTTTCCCGTCTCGCGGCGCGACGATGCGGTCTCGCGGCTTAAGACTGAACTCACGAGTGCCCGCGACCGACGGTCGGCCGAACTGAAAGCCAACCTTGCCGACGACCTTGCAGCGCTCAAAACGCCCGCGGAGGCGTTAGTTCGGAACGCGCTTGAACTCGATGTTGAGTTGGCGATCGCCGCCTTCGCCCGCGACTTCGACTGTACGATGCCGGAGTTCGTTGACGATGCTGTTGCCGATGATGGTACTGATGACGATGGTGACACCGGTGGTAATAATGGCACCGCGTCCACGCCGGGCTTTGTAATCGAGGGTGGGCGATCGCCGATTCTTGATGTCGACTTCGAGGCTGTCGAGGCTGTCGACTACAGCGTTGAGGGGGTGACGCTGTTGTCGGGCGTCAACTCAGGCGGCAAGACCTCCCTGTTGGATCTGGTTGGGCTGATCGTTATCGCCGCCCAGATGGGGCTGCCGGTGCCGGCTGAAACGGTTCAGCTGTCACGGTTCTCTGAGCTGCACTACTACGCCAAATCACAGGGCACGCTCGATGCCGGTGCCTTCGAGAGCACGCTTCGTGACTTTGGCGATCTTGTCGCCGGTGCTGATGGGCGACTCGTTCTTGTCGACGAGCTGGAAAGTATCACCGAGCCGGGGGCAAGCGCAAAGCTCATCGCCGGCATTCTTGAAGCGCTTGACCAACAGGCGACCGCCGCAGTCTTCGTCTCACATCTGGCGCGTGAGATCCGCGAGGCTGCCGCCATCGATGTCGCTGTCGACGGGATTGAGGCCGTCGGGCTTGTTGACGGCGAGCTGGAGGTGAATCGTTCGCCGGTCAAAGAGCACCTGGCGCGGTCGACACCGGAGCTCATCGTCGAGAAGCTGGCTGCCGACGATGACGGGGAGTTCTATGAGTCGCTGTTGACAAAGTTTTGAGCGACAGCGAGGATATCGCCCCGGATCGAGTGATCCTTGCCGCTGGAGCCGCCACCCGATTGCATGGAATCGGTCACCACAGCGGACGGCACCGAGATCGCCGTCGAGCGCTACGGCGATGGCCCACCACTGATCGCTCTACACGGGAGCGCCGCCACCGGTGGGAGTCTCCAGCCGATCGTCTCTCAGCTCGCTGCCGACTACACGGTCATCGTTCCGGATCGCCGCGGCCGCGGAGCCAGCGGCGACGGCGACGACTACCACCTCGATCGAGAGATCGGTGATCTACAGGCTATCGTCGCCGCCATCGACGGCGACCCGGTGGTGGTGGCCCACTCCTTCGGCGGGTTGGTCGCGCTGGCGGCCGCGCCAACGCTGGATATCCGTCGCCTCATTCTGTATGAACCGGCGGTCACAGTCGGTGACGGAGCCGATCCACCGCTGTCTGCACAGGTGCGATCGAAAGTCCACGCGGGCAACGAAACCGAGGCGATGCGGCTCTTTTTCGAGGCCGGCAGCGGGATCTCCGATGTGACAGCGATGCCGTGGTGGCCCGAGCAGATCAACATGGCCTGGATTGACACGGTGATTCGGGAGCTACAAGCGATCGAGGCCTTTGAGCTGTCGTCGCTTGATTTCGACACCCCGATGCTGTTGTTGATCGGTGAGCATGGCCCGGATCATCTCGCTGAGGGTGCACATGCTGTCGAGGACGCACACGCGAAGAGTCGGCATGTCGAGATCGACGGGGTTGGTCATCTTGGCCTCCTGTCGAAGTCAGAGCGTGTGGCTGAACTGGTGGCGACGTTTGACGACGATCCGGCGGCTGTCGGTCGGTAGGAGTCATGGTTACACTCACTGATGCCGTACGGGCGTCATCAACGGTTGGCTGGCCGGTCTCCAGTGCGTGGTTCTCACGTCGACAACCAACGATACGGGAAAATGTTAGGTAACACACGGTCATATTGCTACGTGTGGGAACAACAGCTGACGACCGGGGGCGGATCTACCTGCCGAAGGATGTCAGGGATCGCTACGGGGATCGCTACCGGATCGTCGAACTCCCGACACACGTCGTGTTGCTACCGGTTGACGACGATCCAATCGAAGGAATTCAAGACGCCGTCGGCGATGCGTTGGCGGACATCGACCCCGAGGATATCGAGGACGAATCGATTGCGACTGCGAAGGCTGAGATAGACGCCGAGATCGACGACCGTGACCGGCAGGCGTCCGAATAGCGGAATGTACGTCGAAACCGATTTTCTGATCGGACTAGCGAAGCAGGATGACTGGCTGCAGGATGCCGCACTCGATGCACTGGACGACTACGAGGATATTCACACGTCGATTGCTGCCTATACCGAATTTTTCATGCTTACATACGACCCCGAGACCGCCGACTACGGTATCGATATCGGGCGTGTCGTTGCCGACCTCGTCGAGTTAGTCCCCGTGCAACCGCCCGAACACGAGGAGGCGGTGCTCACTGCTGCGGTGCTCGCCGCTGAGCAGGAATTCACCCCGTTCGACGCGATCCACGCCGGGATTGCGATTGTCAGCGACGAGTCGGTGCTGACGACCGAGCAGGATTACGATGCTATCGAACTCGACCGCGTCCCGCTCGATAAACTCGGCTCGTAATCGAGTGGTATCATCCTAACCGAGATCGATTCGGTGATCGTTCTTCTGATTTTGCGACACTTTTGATTGCGATCGTACTCCGTTCAGTAATGCCACGGGAAGTCGTCGAAATCTGGCTCTCGATCCTCTAGAAAAGCATCCCGACCCTCTTTCGCCTCGTCGGTCATATACGCCAGCCGCGTTGCCTCGCCGGCGAAAACCTGCTGGCCCATCATCCCGTCGTCGGTCGCGTTGAACGCAAATTTCAACATGCGCATCGCCGTCGGACTTTTCGCCGTCATCTCCTCGGCCCACTCCAGCGCCACATCCTCAAGCTCGTCGTGCGGGATCGCCTCGTTGACCATCCCCATATCGGCGGCCTCCGCAGCGGAGTAGGTCTTCCCGCGGAAGAACACCTCGCGGGCCTTCTTCTGGCCGATCTGTTTGGCGAGATACGCCGAGCCGAACCCGCCATCGAAGGAGGCCACATCGGGGTCGGTCTGGAGAAAGTTGGCATGCTCGTCGCTGGCGAGCGTCAGATCACAGATCACGTGCAGCGAGTGGCCGCCGCCGACAGCCCACCCCGGCACCACGGCGACGACGGGTTTCGGCATCGTGCGGATGAGCCGCTGCACCTCCAAGATGTGGAGTCGACCCGCCCTAGCCTGCTTCACTGCGGGGTCGTCGTCCGCACTCGCCTCGTCGTCATCGCGGTACTCATAGCCGGAGCCGCCACGCACCGACTGGTCGCCACCCGAACAGAACGCCCAGCCGCCATCCTCGGCGGGGCCGTTACCGGTCAGTAGCACACAGCCGATATCGGCCTGTTTCCGGGCGTGATCCAAAGCGGTGTAGAGTTCGTCGACCGTGCCGGGCCGGAAGGCGTTGCGAACCTCCGGGCGGTCGAAGGCGATCCGCACCGCGGGTACGTCACTGCCGCGGTGGTAGGTGATGTCGTCGAATGCGAAGTCGTCGACCGCCTTCCAGCGGTCGGGATCAAAGAGAGCCGAAACCATACCGACAGGTGGGGCGGCGGCAACAAAAACCCAGCCGATCGGTCGAGTCCTGCACAGAGACACAGGATCGTCGCCACTGCGATTACCGATACATGCGGTAACGCGTTCTTGATTGCCGAGTATCGTGCGTGCACGCTCCGCCACGTCACCGCCGCAAACCGGTCGTGGAATCGACGTAGCGTGCAGCGATCGTTACGACGGCTGTCGTCAGCTACCGCTGTCGCGGTCGGTCTCACCACCTGTGTCCATCGATGGTGTTTCGGGAGCCAGTCGCCGGCCACACCGTCGGCAGTATCGGTCGCTGTCGGCGACAGTCGTGCCACAGCGAGGACAGCCGATGTCGCCCTCTCAGCCGTTGATTGGCGAAGCCGGGTCGCCTGCCACGGAATCAGGACAAATCCGACCAACACGGTGATCCACCGACCGGCGGCGGTTACCGGTATAATATCGCCAAAGCCGACGGACGAACACCGTGTTCAACGCATAGAGGACGGCGTTGGTCGCTCGGCCGGCCGGCGTTGACTCATCGCGGAGTAGAAAGGCGATCCGGTCAACGAGAACACCGGTGTCGACACGGGTTGAGTATCGCTGCGGGACTACCTGATTGTTGTGGCTACACTGGTGTTGTGAGGAGCCAGTCGTCTTTGTGCTGTTGTCGCTCAGCTGTCGTCAGATAGCTTCGTATCACTGGATTCGCTGTCGGAGGCACCAGCCACTGGTTGATCTTCCGGTGGTTCGACCAAGCTGTTGTCGCCTTGGGCGCGGATCATCGCTTCCTGAAACACCTCGCCGCTGTCGCGGTTGGCCGCGGTGACTCGGTGATCGACCGTCCATCCCTCGTCGTAAACGGCGACGATCGCCGCGGATTCAGTCTGTACCAACACCCGTTCGGAGACCTCTCGGCTCCCGTGTGTCACAGCCGTGATCGGGATCGCCGTTAGGATCGCCTCGTGGCGCTCTAAATCAGCTAGGGCGGTCGTCGGCACCGGGCTGTCGGGAAACGTATCGAGTACCGCGCCCTCATCGAGCATAGCGGTGGTGTTTTGTTGGGTAGAACTCAAATCCTGTGGATGCTATCGGTTGCCTGTGGTCGACTGATGGGTACTATTGCTCCACGGTCGATGACGGATCAACGGTGGTATGTATCTTGATCTCATCGGCGACATCCGCCAACAGGTCGCCTTTTACCTCGGCGGTTCGGGTTTCGATCTCCGCAACGAGCTCCGGGGCAAATTCCTCGCGGACGCGGGTGAGGCGCTTAGATTCGGTCTCGATCCGATCACGAAGATACTGCGCGCCACGGCCGGATTCATCCTCATCGGGGGCTGGCGTCAGCTTGTTGGCGACAAGCCCACGAACCGACAGATCGCTCTCTTCGAGATCGCTGATCGCCCGCGCTGTTTCGTTGAGTGAGAGCTCATCAGGATTGAAGACAAGAAAAAAGGCCGCATCCGACCGAAGCGTCTGGCCGGCAAACTCGAAGAAGGATTTTCGCTCCTGTAACTGTGCCAACACGGGATCGCCATCCATGACGCGTCGCGGCTCGTTGTTGCCGACGGCTGCTTTCTCAAACAGATCGATACTGACCTTTCGTTTCTGCATCAGTCGATCGATCCAATCTTCCAGCAGCTCCGGCAGCCCGAGCAGCCGAAGCGTGCTCCCGGTCGGGGAGGTGTCGAAGACAACACGATCGTACGGCTCGGCGTTCCGCATCACCTCAACGAACCGATCAAAGAGGGCTGCCTCGTAGGCACCTGGTGTTCCGTGGGCCATCTCCAGTTGCCGGTTGATCTCCGAGACCATCGCTGTTGACACCTGTTCGGACAGCTGTTGTCGGAGCTCGTCGAGATGTCGCGTTACCTCATCCTCAGGGTCGATCTGCATCGCCCAGAGGTTCTCAACGCCGTCAACCGGGGTAGCATCGTCGCCGAACGATTGATCGAACACGTCGCCGACCGAGTGTGCTGGGTCGGTTGAGACCACCAGCGTGTCGTAGCCGTCACGGGCACACTTCAGCGCGTAGCTGCTGGAGATGGTTGTCTTGCCGACGCCGCCTTTCCCACCAAAGAAGACAAACGGCTCCATCAGAAGTGGTACTGCTGGCCCTTTCGTTCGACATACGAGTCACGATCCCACAGCCGCCGTTCCCAGCCCTCAAACTCGGATTCGAGATACGGAAGCAGCTCGGCGGTGTAGTACGACACCGGCGACGGAATGCCAAAGGCATCAGGAAAACACGCCAGCATGAACGCGTCCTCCGTGTCTTCGGCCTCATTTTCAACCTTCTCGTAGGCGGGATGGGTGATCATCCCGTGATAGAGGCCACGAAGCCACCGTTTCAGCGTCGTCCGGAACTGATCGATTCGTTTGGCGAGTTCCATACCCGATACCATAACAAACATCAAGTAAAGTCTGGTGTGGATCACCGGCTATCGGACACAACACCCAACGAGAGCACATGGAGTTGGGTGAACGTTAACGGGATCGGTCTGCTACGACGCTGCATGAGCGACGTGACTCCGGTGACACTCCTCTCCGGGAGTCTTGGCGCGGGGAAAACAACGCTGGTCAATCACCTGCTGTCAACAGCCGACGACACCGATCTTGCGGTGTTGGTCAACGATATGGGCACTGTCAACGTTGACGCCGAACTCGTCGCCGACGGCTCGGAGCTCGACGTTGACGACGGCGTCGCGGAGCTATCGAACGGGTGTATCTGCTGTGAGCTCCAGGATGATCTTGAAGCCGCGGTCGTCAGGCTGGCCCGCGATCGCTCGTTTGATCATCTCGTGGTTGAGCCGTCGGGAATCTCCGAGCCAGCCCCGATCGCACGGCTGTTCACGACCGAATCACGCGTCGCCGCGCTGTACGACGTTGACGCCGTTGTCACTGTCCTCGATACCCCGCTGTTTCTCGATCAGTTCAGCGACACCGAGACGCCGGAACGCCGCGGCACCGACGGCGATCGACCCCTTTCGGATCTGCTGGTCGAGCAGGTGGAGCTGTCGAACGTCGTGCTACTGAACAAGGCCGACCAGTGTACCGACGACGAGCTAACCCGCGCGCGGTCGCTGGTTGGGGGACTTCAGCCAGACGCCACGGGGATAGAAACCACGTTTTCGGCCGTTGAGCCGGATCGACTGCTCGGAAGTGATCGGTTCGACGCCACCGCCATCGAGGAGCTCCCAGGGTGGAAACGTGCACTGTCCGACGATGCCGTCGAACACGACAACCACACCGAGGATCACGACGCTCATACCCATCCTGACGAGGTGTACGGCGTCTCGTCGACAACCATCTGTCGCCACCAGCCGGTGTCGCCGGCACAGTTTGCGTCGTTTCTTCGCGGGTTGCCAACAACCGTGATTCGCGCCAAAGGAACCGTCTGGATCGCCGGCAACGACAACCGAATCACGGTCAGTCAGGCAGGGCCGTCGATCAGAGCCACCACCCAGGGGCCGTGGATCGCCACCCTTCCCGCAGTTGATCGCGAGATGTACCGCTCAAATCGGCCAGACTTACCGTGGCACGAGGAACACGGCGACCGCCGGACTGAACTCGTGTTTATCGGCACCGATTACGATGAGACAGCGATTGAGACGGGGATGGCCGATACATTCGCTGACGCAGACGCAGCAGATTCCCCTGAGACACACCCGTTTCCGACCGACGACGGCGAGGAGGTCATTATCAAAGCGCCCTAATCAGCAGGCACAGTCACGCCCGGTGGCCCGCTCAAATCGCATCTCCGCGCCACAGTCCGGACAGACCGGCTCGCCCTCCAGTTCGACATCACGAACGCGATTGGCGCAGTCGTCACACCAGTACGCCCCCTTCGAGCCGTCGTCGGGGCGATCTGCGGGCGATGGCGAGGAAAACGCGTCGGTCAGTGAGTCAATAAGTCCCATGTCCACACCGATAGCAGTCTACACATACAATCATACGGGTGTTGTGTTAGTTTGTCGCACAACCGGTGGGGGCGTGGCCGCGATCAGACAACCAGTGGGATCGCAAGCCCGACGAACACGACCGCAAGGATGATCATCAACTCAAAGAGCCGCTCGGCGCGCAGCCTGACCGACGATCCACGGGTGACGGCTGGCTGGGCTGTCCAGATATGTCGGTAGTAAGCGATGACAGCCGCCACAACGGTCAATCCGGCCGAAGCCGACAGCGCGGCCGACAGCGAGACACCGATAGCTTGGCCGTACAGCGGCCCAAACGACAACAACATCAGGGCCGCAAGCCCAAACACAACGACAAACGGAACCGGATCGACGGCAACGCCGTCCCGGTTGTGTGGGCGCATACCATACGTAGGTGTTGCGGCAACAAAAACTAAGTGTCAGATAAAAGATTATGTGGTATGAGTGCTGATGATGGCGGATTTGGGGATGGAGTCGCTACATCTGACGGTGATCCCCGCGTCCTGCTTGGGCTTAACGCTATCCTATCGACGCTACTCGGCTGGACGATCATCGGCGGACTCTCGATTATTGACGTAGCGGCGTTTTCGCTTCTCAACGTCGCAACGGCAGCGATCATCGTGTTCGCACTAACGTACGCGGTGACGATGCGGTGAAGAGAGGTTGCTACCGATCGTAGGTCACCCGTCGGGCAACCGCATTGAGTCGCGCCGTCACCCGACCGAGCCACGCCCCGGGAGCGACACGGCTGAGGGCGGCCTCGGAAACCTCGATCCGGTCGCCGTCGGTTGGGTCACGACCTCCGGATGTCTCGTCGGCAACGGCGTCGACAACAGTCGACATCGAACATCGACCGCATGCCTCGGTCTGTTTCTCACTCATTACTCATAATTTATGACCGGCGGACACTTAAATATCCCCGCGGGATTTTTGTATCTACTTCCTGTGTAACTGGCTGTGAGCAAGGAGGCCGAAACCGTGCCAGCGGCGATCCGCGAGGGGGTTCCCGAGTGGGACGATCAGTATCTCTCGTCAGTTGCCGAACGGCTACTGTACAACTACGACCTCGAACGGGAATATCGGGCGGCCGGCAGACGCTGGACGCTCTACGGAGCGTTTCGCGCCAAAACCCAAAAGCAGTTTTTTCATCCGGCCTTGAGCTATGCCGATCACGAAACCGAAGAGCACCTTCTCGTCGAACACACCGATCGGCCGACCGTCCAGATGGTTGAGACACTCGTCGATGATGGCCACGACCTTGCGGATTCGTGGATCGATCCAGACGAGGAACATTACGGAACCGATATTACGTTTGTCGTCATTGCCGACAGTATCCCGGAGTCGGTCGCCGACTACGTTTCGGGGTTCCGGGATCGCACCCTGTTGAAGTTCGGCTACTACGGTCACTACGAGATAAATCTCGTCGTGGTTGCACCCGACAAGCAAACCTGTATCGCCAGCCAGACGGCCGATGTCGCGGCGGCTTTCCGGCTTTGGGATGATGTTTCCGAATCGGACGATGGGTTGCTCTCCCGGGTCGCAAAGCGGTTTTGGCGATAAAAAAGCGGAGACAGCTTAATCGTCGCTCGGATTGACCGCGGCTCGGTCGGCGTCGGATCGCACCTCCCGGATGTTCTGATAGCCGATGCGCACCAACAAGAGCGCGAGCGTAATCAACACCAACCCGAGGATCGCCTGTACCGCCGAGGAGGCGATTGCCTCAGCGGCAAGCGGCTCCGCAAGCCCGCCGGTAAAGTGGAGATAGAGGTTGCTGTAAAGGTTCTCGTAGAACACGAGCCAGGCGAGTCCGAGAACGGTGATAGTCACCATCAGTGCCATCGGAACACCGGTTGTCGCCAGCTGTTTTGTCGCATCCCAGTTGGCGAGCCAGACGGTTCCCGTCAACAGAGCGAGGGCAGCCAACAGCTGGTTGGCACCACCGAACAGTGCCCACAACGTCACCCACTGGCCGGAGACGACAAGCAGGTACGCCGGGATGGTTTGTACCAGCGGGTTTGTGTAGCGGCCACGAGCGATCGAGCCGATACTTCCGTTGAGCCCCGTATCAGTCTCGCCGGCTGGGAGCCCAACGATCTCTTCCATCATATACCGGCCGAGTCGAACCGCTGTATCGGTTGAGGTGAGCAGGAAACTCACGAGGACGAGTGCCATAAAGACAGCACCGACTGTTTCCGGGATTCCAAGACTCGTCAGGATGATTCCACCGCCGGAGGCGAAGTTCGGAAGTGCGGCACCGATCCCACCGGCCGGATCCGCAAAGCCCCACACGGCGAGTGCCGACAGCGCGACTGATGCCAGCAGGCCCTCACCGAGCATCCCACCGTAGCCGATCAGCCGGGCGTCGGTCTCCTTGTCGAGCTGTTTGGCTGTCGTTCCCGAGGAGACAAGCGAGTGGAACCCGCTGATCGTCCCACAGGCAATGGTCACAAACAACAGTGGGAACAGCGGCAAAAAGACGCCCTCAACGCCCCAGAAGCCGTTGAACGCACCGAGCGAGGAGTCGATCACGAGCGGATCAGTTGCGGTGCCGAGCAGCGTTCCCACGATGATCGCCACGACTGACCCACCGACACCCGCGTACAGCAGGAACGATGAGAGGTAATCTCGCGGTTGAAGCAGCGTCCAAACCGGCAGCGCGCTGGCGATCGCGGCGTACACCATCACAACCGGAATCCACGCCGCCGTATTGGCTCCGAGCGATGCCGCACCGGGCACCCACTGACCGGAACCGCTCAACAGGACAGTCACACCGAGTTCTGCCGTTCGTTCGGCGGTCGGCTCAAACAGTGCGATCGGGTACTCCATCCCGACCCACACGGCCGCAAACACACCTCCAACAAAGACCACTGTTCCGGGGATGAATGGGCCATCAAACTGGTAGAGATAGAGACCGAACAGGAGTGCTAATCCGATGTAGACACTAGAGGCTGTTGACACCTCGGGGTAGGCGTTGAACACGATCCCAACGACGAGTGCGAAGACGGCGACGACGAGGATGATCGTCAGGAATGCGAACCACAGCAACATCTGTTTGCCACGCTCGCCGACGTACTCGCCGATGATGTAGCCGATCGACTTTCCTTCATGCCGGAGCGACCCGGACAGCGAGATAAAGTCATGAACGGCACCCATCAAGGGGTTGCCGATCGCGATCCACAACAGCGCGGGTACCCAACCCCACACCGCCCCGGCCGTGATCGGGCCGACGATGGGGGCCCCGCCGGCGATACTTGAGAAGTGATGGCCAAGCAGCACCGGCTTTTTTGAGGGGACATACTCTTGTCCATCCTCGTACTTGTGTGCCGGTGTTTCTGTCTCTTCGTCCAGCTCAACGAACTGTGACAGATACCGTGAGTATCCCATATACCCGACGGTGAACGTTGTGAGTGCCGCGACGATAATCCAGATTACCTGTGTCATTTGATAACACCAATAACATACATAGATTATCATTACTTAGTCCTTACCCAAATTTAGATAATTAATAGTTTCAGAATAAAATTAAGACCCGAATTTTAATCGATACTTCAGAATCGTGTTAAAATACCTATGTGAAATAACTGTAAGTCTCTAGAAAAATCATCTAACCCCGACCGTTGAGTGCACTAATCGGCGTTACAGTCAGTACAGTGATAGATCTCCGGTCACCGAGTCGACAAGCGACCCCTCGCCGGGACCGACCGCCAGCGTCGTCGCCGTCCCCGAATCGAGTTGCGTATGGCCGGCGTCGCGGATCACCGCGTTCGGCAGTCCCTCGATCCGGGCTTTCTCAGCCAACTCAAACAACGCGGATTCGCCGTCAACTTTCACAACCACCTTCTTTTGACCGCCACCCTTCCACGCCTTCCGCGTTTTCGGGTTGGTGTCCTCGTATGCCGACAGCGAGGCGTGGGCGACCTGGGCGGCGAGTTTGCCCTGACCCATCCCGAGATCGGTGCGGGCGGCGATTACCTGTTTCATACCCCCTTTTGCGACGGAGCCGGCAAGAGGCTATGGATCGACGGCGCGAGCGATGACTGCTGACGGATTACGCTGGTTTTTAGCCGGCTGGCCGTTCTCTGAGAGGCATGATCCTCTCGGATACCGATCTTCTTGAACGACTGGGTGAGGGCGACCTTGTCGTCGAACCGCTCGACGACCTCGATACACAGGTTCAGCCGGCCAGTATCGATATGCGGCTTGGCTCGGAGTTCCTTGAATTCCAGCGCACCAACATCCCCTGTATCCACCCCGACCGCGCCGACGAGGTCGACGAATACGTTCGGGAAACCTACGTCGAAGAGGGCGAGGAGTTTATCCTCCACCCCGGCGATTTCGTCCTTGGGACGACGAAGGAACGCGTCGAGATTCCGTCCGATCTCGTTGCGACTGTTGAGGGCCGCTCATCGCTGGGCCGACTTGCGGTTGTGGTGCACGCGTCGTTGCCGTACGACGAGGAGGTGTTCCTCTGGACGCCGGCCGACGGCTTCGGGTTCTACGAGATCGGCGATATCGTCGAGAATGAACAGCCCGCACACGCCGTGTCGTTCGATCCGCAGACGCTACGCGTCAGCACCCATCGCGTCTCCGACTACATCGAGAACCCGACGAAACGTATCTACCGCGTCGAACTCGAATCCGGCCGTGAGGTGCTGGTCACACGCGACCACAACCTGTTCACGCTCGACGAACACGGCGGCGTCACGCGGATCGAAAGCGAAGCCGCCGAGGGCGAACTCGTGATGACGCCCGGCGAACTCCCCGAACCCGAGACCGAATCGCCGACGATTGACATTCTTGACCGCCTCGACAACGACGACCTCACCGTCTACGCGTCCGACGGCCTCGGTGCGGTTGACTGGGACGCGGTGCCGCAGGGGTCGGAAGACCACTACCAACAGCAGTCGAGCGCGCCGGCAACCGCGGTCGCGCCGACGGCTGCACCCGACGATCTCGATGTCGCGTTCAAACAGAGCACGCTCCGGCTTCCTCGCCAACTGCCTATCACCGAAGAGTTCGGCTGGTGTCTCGGCTTCTACATCGCCGAGGGGTACGCCCGCCGGAAACAGGTCGTCGTCAACAACCAAGCCGAGGCCTACGTCGAGCGGTTCGCCGACTTCTTCGCGTCGTGGGACGCCTCGCTGTCGTGGGACGAACACGACAGCGGCGTGACCGCCGTCACCATCTGTTCGGCCCTCTGGTCGGCGGTCGTCCGCGACCTCTGCGGCAGCGGGGGCGAGAAGACGATCCCGGAGGCCGCCTGGGACTGGCCGACGCCCGTGCTCGAAGCCCTCTACGAGGGGTTGATCGACGGCGACGGCAGCCGGCGTGAGCATCGGGATACCCTCTATACGGCTAACGCCGAGTTGGCGAACCACGCTGCGTATCTCGGCACGCGACTCGGCTACGATACCTCGCTGTACAGCCGCGACCGCGAGATGTACATCGAACCGAGCGACTGTCACAACGAGATGACCGAGTGGTGTGTTGATTTCTCGATGGACGCCCACAAACGCGGCCAGTACGTCCCGACGCCGAGCGCGCTACTCCGGGAGTACCGCAACGAGGCCGGGCTCACGATGGCCGACGCAGCCGACGCGATGGGCTACAGCTCGAAATCGAGCATCTCGAACGTCGAGAACCGTGAATACGAGTCGGTCAAACGGGAAACGCTTGAGCGGTTCCGCGAGGTCTATACCGACGCTGGCGTCGATACGTCTCGCCTCGATGACCTGCTCGACGGCGACATCGTCTTCGACCGCGTGGCCGCCGTTGAGAACACCGACCGCGTCGAGCCGACCTACGATCTCGAAGTCCAACCGCGTGGGCGGGTTATCGAGAACTTCCTCGGCGGCCGTGGCGGCGTCTTCCTCTCGAATACCGCCGGCTTCGTCGACCCGGGGTACCGGGGGCAGATCACGCTGGAACTCTCGAATCTCGGGGCCGCGCCGGTCGCGCTCTCGCCGGGAATGCGAGTCTCCCAACTCGTCTTTACTGAGCTGAAATCTGAATCGACCCGACCCTATGGAACCGAACGCGGCTCGAAGTACCAAGATCAGGATGGGCCGAAGGCCTCGAAGATTCAGGATGATCCCGAATTCGAGCACTGACGCCCGAACGGACGACAAACCACGACACTGATATCGGTTGCCCATCCTACACTGAGTATGAAATTCATCGAGGAGCTGGTCGTCGAGGAGTTCCTACCGACGATCCGGTCGCTGTTAGCGGAGGCACTTCGTGATCGTGGCCTGACCCAACGGGAGGTCGCCGACGGGTTGGGGATCAGCCAGTCGGCCGTCTCAAAATACGCTCACGGCGAGGTCGCTCACAACGAGGCCATCGCGGCTGACGACCGCGTTGTCGAGTTGGTTGAACGCGTCGCCGACGGGTTGGCGACCGGCGACATGAGCCGAGTGCAGGCACTCGTCGAGATTGAGGTGCTGATCCGCCAGCTCGAAGACGGCGACCTGTTGGCTGAGGTGCACGAGGACGCCATGCCGGAACTAGCGGACGCCGACATCGATTTTTCCGTTCATGATCCGGACAGCCGCATCCGACAGAGTGAACAGGTGCGCTCCTCGGTTCGTCGTGGGCTGCGTACGCTGACGAGTATGAGTGGGTTTGCAACGCTGATCCCAAACGTCGGCTCAAATCTCGTTGAGTGCCTGCCGGAGGCGACAACGGTTGACGACGTGGCTGGTGTGCCGGGGCGTATCTTCGATATCAAAGGCCGTGCCACCGTTCCTGCGGAACCAGAGTTCGGCGTCAGCGAACACGCCGCCTCGGTGCTGCTGGCAACCCGGGGCCATGAGGGTGGCGTGGCAGCTGGGCTCAACATCGCCTACGACGCCAATCTGATCGAAAGCTTCGACCGGGCAGGCTACGGCACCGTCGAGTTTGACTCCGAGGCCAGCGAGGAGTTGACGGCGACTATCGGCGATGCAGTCACCGACACTGACCTCACTGAAACGTTCGTTCTGTATCAGACCGGAGGCTTCGGGATTGAGCCGATCTCGTATGTACTCGGCCCGGATGCCCCGACAGTCGCCAGCGTCGTCCGCGACGTGGTGTAGCAAGCTGTTGGTGGAGACGACTGGCACTATCGAAGCCAACAAAAAGCCTGCGTGGGATGTTCTGTGGGTGTGCTGACGCCACTTCGTGGGCCGCAACAGCCCTCGACAACGACGTTAGTCGTCGGCGGGCGTCGGCGACGTCGAGAAGTCGACAGCAGCACCGTCTTTGCCGAGTTCGTCAAGCGCGGCCGAGGCGGCGCGTTTGCCTGACAGCAGCATCGCGCCGAAGGTCGGCCCCATCCGTGGAAGGCCGTGGGTCGTCGCCGTTGCGAGACCCGTCGCGATCACGCCGTCGTGTACTTTCCCGGTCTCCTCGACGACAACATCCTCGCTCTCGGTGACCCACATCGAGTCGTGGCCGGGCGAATCGTGGCCGGGCGCGCCGTACTCGCCCTCGGCCGACTGATCCATATCGGTGTTGTTCTCCTTGGCGTGTTCGATGCCGGGTGCGTCGAGAACGCCGCGTTCTTCGAGTTTCGAGACGACAACCGCCTCGTGGCCCGTCGCGTCGATGACAAGATCGCTCTCAACGGCGATAGGGTCGACGCAGGTGAGCTCTCGGGGCAGGGCGTGAACCGGCGTCCAGTTCATCACGATCCCGGCGACACGGTGGTTCTCGCGGACGACGATATCCGTGAACTCGGTCATGTTCTGGATCTTTGCGCCCGCGTCACAGGCCGCGTTGATGAGTGCGGAACAGGCGTGTGGCCCCTTGGCAGTGTGGAGGCCGTCGACCTCCTCGCTTTCTTGGTGGGGCACGTCGAGTTCGTCGAGGACCTCGTCGGCTGGCTCGCGGACGGTGAGTGTGTTCATCAGGAAGCCACCGAGCCAGAAGCCGCCGCCGAGATAGTTGTTCTTCTCGACGACCATCACCTTGACATCCTGCTCGGCGAGTTCCTTTGCGGCCATCAGTCCGGAGGGGCCGCCGCCGACGATAATCACGTCGCTTTCGGTGAAATCCATGAACTCGTCGCTGAACTCTTCGGTGATCGCGCGGGTCACTTCGGCTTCGCCGGCATTGCTGAAACCGCTGAACTCTGTTTCGGACATACCACTTGGTGATATCTGCTGGTGGTACAAATCGGTTCCGGTCGACTGTCACCGCCGAGTGACGAGCAAAAACAGTGTATTTGAGCCGGTAACACCCGTGTCACCCTCGCGAACGCTTTTGCCCGTTGCCCCCGTTGTACAACCACTATGAATATGCTCGTCGACGGTGAGTGGCGAACCGACACGTTTCAGACAACCAACGACGACGGGGCCTTCGAGCGGCAGACGACCCCCTTCCGGAACTGGATTGCCGGCAGCGACGTGCCCGCCCACATCGACGCCGAGCCGGACGAGCGATTCGAGGCCGAGGCCGGCCGGTATCATCTCTACGTCTCGTATGCCTGTCCGTGGGCCCACCGGACGCTGCTGGTGCGCGCGCTGATGGGACTGCAAGACGCGATCGGTGTTTCGGTTGTCGACCCCTACCGCGGCGACGATGGGTGGCAGTTCACACCCGACAAAGCGGGCTGCACCGAGGACAAGCTCTACGACAGCGACTATCTCCGCGAACGCTACGTCGAAGCCGACCCCGACGCGACCTGCCGGGTGACGGTGCCGGTGTTGTGGGACACAATGGAGGAGACGATCGTCAACAACGAATCCCGGGAGATCATCCGCATGTTGACGACCGGGTTCCGTGAGATCGCCGAGCGGGATATCGATCTCGCGCCGGAGGCGAACCGCGAGCGGATCGATGAGGTCATCACCGACATCTATGAGCCGATCAACAACGGCGTCTATAAGGCCGGCTTCGCGACCGAGCAAGAGCCCTACGACGCGGCCATCGACGAGCTGTTTGACGCGCTTGATCACTACGATGAGTTGCTGGCCGACCAGCGGTTCCTCGCTGGCGATCAGCTCACCGAGGCCGACATCTGTATGTTTACCACCCTCATTCGGTTCGATCACGTCTACCACACGCACTTCATGTGCAACGTGCAGTACATCCACCAGTACGACAACCTCTGGCCGTATCTCCGCGACGTGTACCAACAGCCCGGCGTTGCCGACACGGTCGATATCGACCACATTAACGAACACTACTACACAACCCACCCCGACGTGACACCACACGGCATTGTCGCCCGTGGCCCGGAGCTGAATTTCGACGCCACACACGACCGCGAACGACTCAGTAGCGCGGCAACACCGCAGTAACCGCCGTTTCGCGGCTGACTCCAGTTCTACATATCTGTTTTCAGCATCTCACGATCCGTAGAGAGCTGATTGTGTATCTAACTCTCAACGGCATTTGAACTGCTGTTTGTCCGGCTAGAGGTAGTATTATTACTATACCGTCGCTTAACTGATGTATGCCAACTTGTCCTGAGTGCAACCACAGCGAGGAGCCGTCAGGCGCGTGGCTCACCGAGATTCTCGACGATGAAAAACGCCATCGCGGTCGTACCATCTGTCTGATCACCTGCCCGGACTGTGAGGCGGTGCTCGGGGGCACCGACTCGGAGTGGGTCGCCGCCTACTGAGCGTGTCAACACCGCGCGCCGTAGACTTTTCAGGCGGTACTGAATAGGACAAGCTATGTATCATAACGGACGTGCCGGCCACCGATGGCAACGCGCCCTCGTCGACCGGCAAGCCGCGACAGCGGGGTGGTCGTGATGGCGACCAAACGCGAACTCGAAGGCCAACTCGCCGTCGTCGCCGGCTTCGAGGATCCACAGGCCGCCCTTGAGCAGTATCCAACGCCGCCGGCGTTGGCCGCCCACGTCATTCATCTGGCTGATCTCCACGACGACATCGAGGGTCGCACCGTCCTTGATCTGGGAACCGGCACCGGGATGCTCACGCTTGGCGCGGCGCTCCGCGGCCCGGCTCGCGTCATCGCCGTCGAACTCGATGACGGGCCGCTGGCGACGGCCGTCGAGAACCGCCGCCGGGTCGGTACCCGAACACCGATCCACTGGCTACAGGCTGATGCGACGCGGCTCCCCTTGTCGATTCCTGAGCCTGTCACCGTCGTCATGAACCCGCCGTTTGGGGCCCAGGATGGCCAAGCGGGTGCTGACCGCGACTTTCTGTCGGCGGTCGGGGAGATGGCCTCGGTGTCATACTCGGTACACAACGCCGGCAGCAAGGGATTTATCGAGGCGTTTGCCGCCGATAACGGTGGTGAGGTGACCCATGCATTCAGCGCGGCGTTTGCGGTCGACAACCAGTTCGAGCACCACGACGAGGAGCGCAGCGAGATCGATACCGAGGTGTATCGGATCGAGTGGAACACCTGACGCAACGTCGTGGGCGGGAAGCTGGCGTAAATCGGGATCGAGTCAGCCGACCTTGTTGGCGACCCGAACCGCCGTTTGGGTGCGGTTGTTAACGGCGATCAATCGACCGTCGCGCCGGCGTAGCTCAAGTCGGCCGACGCGTACCGATTCGTTCTGTGCTGGGAGGTCACCGAGTTCGTCGTCGACGCCGACGCGGAACCCGGTGTCTGTCGCATCGAGTGACACCTGCTGACCGGCAACAATCGGCTCGGCCTCAACAACGCCGGCGTTGTACAGCGGTCGGCTCTGATTGTCGTGGCTGAGCGTCACGCGATAGGTGGTGTCGCCGCCGACAGCCTGCCAGCCGGTTCGACTCGCGGTGACCGTCTCTTCCCAGGTGAGCCCGCCGAGACGGATAGCTGCCTCGCCCTGATTCGCCAGCTCAGATTTGCTGACCGCTGTCGACCAGATGTGGCGGTCGGTGTTGCGGACGATCACCCCCGAGGTATTGAGCCGGGTCGACTCGCCGGCCCCCTCGATGTCGATGACGTTGAGTTGGCCGTTGGTGACGTTCTCACCGTAGGTGAGCTCATACCCCCGCATCTCGATCGGCTCGCCCGGCAGATCGCCGTCGGCGGCCGTCGTCGCGTTGGTGGCGATGGCGGGGGCGATGAGGATAGCACAGGCAGTCACCAACAGCAACAACCCGACCTGCCGGCTTGAGACCGTCGTGAGATCGGTGAGAAACGTTGTTGGGTTGTCGACCGCAACCTGGTGAAAAAGCGGGGTATCGTCGGCAACAACCGCGTAGGTGACCACCGATGCGAGCACGAAGACGAGCCCGAGGCCAACCGCCCGATAGAGGACGTAGCTGTTGTTGCCACGATACCAGTAGACGGCCCACAGCGATCGCTCAACGGCAAACAACAGGACAGCAGCCCACAACACCCCAGCCGAGGGCCGCTGTCGGCGCGTCATCCGCTGGTAGCCAACGCCCAGAAGAACGCCGACGAGCAGGCCGACCGCATGGCCCTGAATCGCGATCGAGGCAAACCACGGCGTTGAATAGGTCGTCCCGCTGGTGGCAACCTGCTGCGGCGTTTGGATCGCAGCAAGCAAACGGCGCAGGACACCCTGGCTCACACTCGCCAGAATGGTGACCACCGGCGCTTGGACGAGCGTGAACCCTGCGAAGGCAAAGACGACCATCGAAAAGCCGATAATCGGCCCCAACGCGACGAGCGCGCCGAGTACCGATAACAAGATCCCCGCCGCCGGGAATATAAGTACGGCGCGGACGACAGGCTGTGTCCACGCCGCATGGAGTCGGGTTGTGGTTCGGCGGTTGGTGTGGTGGCCCCAGAGTGATTCCGTCACCGAGCCAAGCAGCAGCGTACCGAGAAGATTGCCGATCAGATGACTCGTGTTCGCGTGTGCGAGACCTGCAACGACCATTCCGACCGGGTCAAGATAGCTCCACGCCCGAAACGGCAGGACGATCGGATCGGCCGCACCGAAGCCGTCCTGCAAACCACCGTACACCGCGAGCAACACAGCCATCAGCACAACCGTTCCCCACGGCATCCCAAACAGGAGGCGATCGGTGAGACGGCGATACCAATCACGCGGCCGACTCATGGCTGCAAGCCCAGCAAGGGCGACGACCAAGCCGACGCCCAACAGCAGGCGACCCAGTAGTGGGCCGGTAACTGCGTTGCCAAGGCCAGCGAGGGCGAGAAAGACCGGTGTGGCCGTCATCCCGCGTTATCGTTGGGTCGGTTGCGGCTGTGGCTGTCGGCGCACGTCAGATCTTGCCCTCGGCGTCGTCGGCGAGTTCCTTCATCCGCTTGCCGACGCGGCCGGCATTCGAGAACTCGTCTTCGCTCATGGCTGTCGCCAACGCGTTGCCAAGGACAAACACCGCGTGTTTGTGCTCGCTTTTCGACTTGTGAACGTGATCCGGTTCCACATCGAGTTCGTCGTAGGGATCAAACAGGGTACCGTCGACGGATTCCTGCTCCCGGAAGTACTGCATAATCAACACCATCTGCTCGTGTAATTCGAGCAGCTCGTCTTTGTGCATACCCCGCCTATGGACGGTTCGGATTTAAGCGTTGTTGGGATGCGACTGTTGTGGTGGGTGAGAACGGTGAAAAACGAGCGAAGCAGCTACCGATTGAAACGCCCGTGAGGGAACCGAAACCGGTGAGCGGCTGGAATACGGTGGGTCGATGCTGCGGTTGGTTAGAAGACGTACTCGTCGTCGTGGCCCATCATTCCGTCATCGCCCATTACCCCATCGTCCTCAAGATCGGCGTCGTCGTCCATCGGGCCGCTGGTTTTGTAGGCTTTCAGCCCCGTTGACAGCAGGTTTTCGATAGCTTCCTCACGGTTGATGAACTCGCCTTCATCGACCAGCTGGGTGATCTGCATTTCGAGGTGTTCCGGGATGTTGATCTCGACTTTCGGCATTTGAACATCCGGTGGTTGCGGGGGTGCCTATTTAAAACTGCCGCCGAATCCCGACCGGTGGTGGCACCGTCAACATGACCCCAAACACGGTGGGTGGATAGTCACCCTCAAGGGCGATGGGCCCCTTCTCAGTGGTATGGAGTCGCCGCGTGCCGCCGACCGGCCGAGGCTGGTGAGTCGGTCGATTCCCCTTGCTGACTCAGTGCCGTCGTTTCGAGCGCTGGTCGATGAGATGGAGCCCCCCCGGACGGTCTGGAACGCGGCCGACGAGGCGCGTGTGGTCGCCGGCGGCGCGGCGGCGACGCTGACCGCCGATGGCCCCGATCGCTTCAGGCAGATCCGAACCGCGGCCGAGCGGCTGTTCGAAGCCGGCGATGTGCACGCCGGCACCGAAGCCGCCTGTCCGCGGCTGTTTGGTGGGTTTGCCTTCCACAGCGACGGTGCCGCCGCCAGTGAGACTACTGATAACGGGGATCACACGTCACCGTGGGCTGAGTTTCCGGACGCCAGATTCGTTTTCCCGCGCGTGCAGGTCACACAGACAGAGGGTGGCCCGTGGTTGACGGTCAACGCGGTCGGGCCGTCGGCGACACCGGCCGCCGTCGAAGCAAAACTCGACGACGAGCGAGAGCGCCTGCTATCTCGCGCTGCGACCGCAACGGCCGCGCCGCGACCAGGGATCACCGACCGTCGGCGGACGACAACCCCGACCGGGTGGCGGACGGCGGTTCGGAACGCCGTCGAGCGGATCGACGCCGGGACACTCCGGAAGGTCGTTCTCGCGCAAGCGCTTGAAGCCGATCTCGGCGGCAACCTCGCGGTTCCGGATATCCTCGACCGGCTGAGCGAGAAGTATCCCGACTGTACACGGTTCCTTATCGAACCCGACAGCGAGCCGCCGGCGGCGTTTTTTGGTGCGACCCCAGAACGGCTGGTCTCGTTGCGGGGCCGCACGGTTGAAACCGGCGCGCTGGCTGGGACGACCGGCCGCGGGGAGACGCCGGCCGAAGATGAGTGGCTGGCCGAGGAACTGCTGGCCGACGAAAAAAACGTCCACGAACACGAGTTGGTCGCCGAAACGATCCGCGAGCAGCTGGCCCCCTTTGCGGCGTCAGTTTCGGTCGGTGAGCGCGGGATCAAGCGGCTGGCGACAGTTCAACACCTCCATACACCGATCACCGCCGAGCTGACCGAGGATACCCACGTGCTCGATGTTGTCGAGGCGTTGCATCCGACCCCAGCTGTCGGCGGGTTGCCGCCGGATCGGGCGCTTGAGACGATCCGGGAAACCGAACCCTTCGACCGCGGCTGGTATGCCGCCCCGGTCGGCTGGATCGACGCCGCCGGCAACGGCACCTTCGCTGTCGGGCTTCGGTCGGCGGTGGCGACCCAACGACGGGCGACGCTGTTTGCGGGTGTCGGCATCGTCGACGACAGCGATCCCGACGCCGAATGGGATGAGGTTGAACTCAAGTTCCGGCCGATTCTCGACGAGCTGGAAGCGTAACCGCCCCACCGGGAGCAGTCGCGTATGACTTACGTTGTGTGGATATATCACTTTGACTGAAACTACGGTTAGATACACCTTCTATCCGAGTATAAAATGTCATAAATGTTTTACACAAGCGTGGCTTTGTTAACATATAGGTAATGACAGTGTTTCGCAGACACTGGCTCCCACAAACTGATTCCGATGACCGACCAGATTTCCACGCCGTCGAGCGGTTCAGCTGACCTGCCGCCGGGCGTTGATGAACAACAGCTCGAAGTGTTTGTCCGCCGCGCCAACGCCGGCGTCTACGACAACGCCGAGCTAGAGGGTCTCACAGCAGCGGTGACCGTCATCGAAGCGATGCTCGATGGATCGTCGACAGCACCAACTGAGGTCGAAACGGTTCCAGCGGCGAGTAAATGGGCGAAAGCAGCTGGCTACGAACAGAACGCGACTGACGACAGCTAGCCGCTTTACCTACGGATCGACTGCCACGCGTCGATATCGACGGTTGCTGTCCCGCACTGATCGCCCGCTTAGCCGGCCAGTTGGCCGTCGGCCCGCGTCTGTTGCCAGTTGTGGCGGTGTTCGATCGCTTGAAGTGCCGTTTCAGTCAGTGTGTAGGAGTTCGTTCGTTTGTCGATAGCTGATTTTTCGAGGTAACCCTCCTCAACAAGCGTGCTGAGGTTCTGGTAGACCCGTCCGGTGTTGACCTCTTCGCCGTAGTACTCCTCTAAGCCATCCTTGATACCGAGGCCGTAGGATGTCTCAAGATCCGACACGACATACAGGATGTCGCGTTGGAACGCCGAGAGATGTTTGACGGTCGCGCTCATTGTTGCTCCTCCCCGTCAAAGACGGTTGCAAAGAGCTTCCGTTGGGCGCTCCGGAGGTGCTGTGTGAACGTTGCGCGAGCGATGCCAAAGCGGTCGGCGAGCTCCGTCGCGTTGATCGCCCGTGGCTCCTCGAAGTAGCCGGTACGGTATGCCTGCGAGAGGATCTCTCGTTGGCGGGTGGTGAGTGGGTCAAGTAGCTGTGCGGTCGTCGTGGTGGTTGCCCGGGATTGTGTCATAGCTGAGGTTACGCGTGTGAGGGTTGTGTGTTCGAACGCCGATCTGAGATCGGCCAACAGATTCGGCACGACACTGTCCGTCGAGAGATAGCCGGTGATCGTCCGAAGCCCGTCGTCGACCGTTATCGTCTCGAACTGCATCCCGTACTCACGGGCGATGCTTTCCGGTGTTGGTGGGGTGACCAGAAAGCGATAGGTATGGCTGTCGGCCGTTTCTGTGGTGTCATACGGCTCGATGTAGTCGGCAGCAGTGATGTGTTCCTGACAGTCGTCCGGTACCGAACCGGTGACTTCGACGGTGTACAGGAGCTTGCCAGTCTTGTGCTCGGCGACAGAGCTGATCGAGAACTCGATGCTGGTAGACAGCTGATCGGCAAACGCGATGAGTGGTTCGGTTGGGGCGTCGACTTCAATCTCCAGTGTCACCGGCTCCTCGGCGATCAGCGATTCCGTCCACTCGTCGGTGCGGACGGTGTAGCTGATCAGGCAGGCGAACTCTCGGAGCAGGTCACGCTGCTCGTCGGTGATCGGTGTCTGGGCTGTGTAGGCACCGAGCACGCCAAACTGCATGCGGTCATCGCCGATGGGGAGCCCGATACCGGCCTCAAAGTCGAACCCGGTGGTTGCTGCTGTCCACTGCTCGGCCCACGGGTCAGCGTTGTCGACGGCGGCGACGGAGACGGTGTCGGTCTCTAATGCGCGGATCGCCGGATCGAACCGGTCGTTCCCGTTGCCTGCGAGATCCAGCGCCTGGACGTAGGTCTCACAGCCGCTGATCGCCCGTGGGATGATCCGGCCGCCCGCGCCGATGGTGCCGATCCAGACGCCGCCGTAGCTGTAGTTGTCCCGCAACAGCGCGCAGAACTGGCGGTAAAGATCCTGTTGGTTCGACACTGTCGTCAGCAGGTCGACAGCTGTCGTCTTGAGCTCTCGCTCCTGTTGCAGCGCGCGCCGATCCCGATATGAGCGAACGGCCTTCCGGAGCTGGGTGCCGAAGATTGACTCATCGGGATCATCGAAGTCCTCGTTGATCAGCTCCTTGGGGATGTAATCGGTCACCCCTTTGTTGATCGCATCGGCGGCAACCGACTCGTCGCCGTGGCTTGTCACGAGCACAAATGGAAGCTCTGGGTGGGATGCCCGCACCGTTGAGAGGAGTTCAAGACCCGTGCCATCCGCCAACCGATAATCACAGACGACACAGTCGAACGCCGATTCGGTGAACTGCTGTCGTCCGGTGGCGAGGCTTGTCGCCGTGACCACATCGAAATCCGGTGCTGTCTCCGCCAGCAAGTCACTCGTCAACGAGAGCCACTGGGTGTCGTCATCGATCAACAGGAGCTTCGCTGGTGTCGCCAAGGAAGCTGTCCCGGCGTGCTGTGTCGCGTTGGTGCCCATTGTGTCCCGGTTAGTTCCGCGTGCGTTCGCTGCCCGTCGATTGTGCCCGGCTGTTGATCATTCCAGTCCGCAATCTAGTTAACGGGATAACCCCTTATTAATTCTATACCGGCATATGCAGGTGTGATGTGACTCGAACTACCGACGCCGATCGATCTTCGACGAACAGGTGACGCATGCCGCTGACGGTACCGGCTACAGGCTGGCGATCGTCCGGGACATCGCCGCCGCCCACGGCTGGACGAGTATCGTCACTGACAGCGAATCCGGCGGCGCGCGCTTCGGTGTCACCGGCGTTGCCTCTGGGGCAGCTTCGTCGACAGCGGCAGCCGATCGCGAGCAGGCCGTGGAGTAAGCGTCCCAACACGCCGGACATATCAGCGTCGATCCCGACACATCGGCCATGACTGCACCCAACCGGAACACGCTGTGGGGGCGGGCGATCGCCGCTGAACTCGCCCGTAGCGGCGTTCGGACGGTCTGTGTCTCGCCGGGGAGTCGTTCGACGCCGCTGACAGCCGCCGTCGACGAACATGAGGAGCTACAGACGATCTCCGCACTCGACGAGCGGTCGGCGGCGTACTTTGCGCTCGGACGGGCTCGCCGGACGGGCGAGGTGACGCCGCTGATCTGTACCTCCGGGACGGCCGCCGCCAACTACCATCCCGCCGTTGTCGAAGCGAATCAGGCGCGGGTGCCGCTGCTGTTGCTGACGGCCGATCGGCCACCGGAGCTGCGAGACTCAGGCGCAAACCAGACCGTCGATCAAGAGCAGCTCTACGGCGACGCCGTCCGGTGGTGCAAAAATCTCCCCGAGCCCGCCCCGCGGGAGCGCGCACTACGATCACTGCGAACCGATATCTGTCGGGCGGTTGGAACGGCCGAGGGAACGCCCGCCGGGCCGGTGCATTTGAACATCCCCTTCCGGAAGCCGCTGGAACCAACCCCGGTCGAGGGCGACGTACCAGCCGATCTCGACCCGTTGGCGGCACTTGGTCGCGGTGAGGAGACGCCGTTTGTGCGGCGAACGAGCGGGGAGCCACAGCTTGATGACCGCGATTTGCGGCAGCTCGCGGAGACGCTGTCGGTCGATCGAGGGCTACTCGTCGCTGGCCCGGCTGATCCGCCGGGGCTCGACCCCGAGGCGGTGACAGCGTTTGCGCATGCCAGTGGGTTTCCGATCCTCGCCGATCCGCTCTCAGGGCTGCGCTTTGGCGGTCACACCCGTGTCGCGCCGGTGATCGGCGGCTACGATGGGTTTGTGAACACCGCAGTGACCGACGACTGGCCCGACCCCGAGGTCGTGGTGCGGCTGGGTGCGTCGCCGACCTCAAAGCCGCTGCGACGGTATCTCGCTGGTGTCGATGCGCGGCAGTTGGTTGTCGATTCCGCGGACGCGTGGCGCGAGGCGGCGTTCACCGCAAGCGATCTCGTGGTGGCTGATCCCGACCGGCTCTGTGGACAGCTTGCACAGGTACTCCGGGGCGGCGGGTCAGCCGAGTGGCGCGGTCGCTGGGAGAGCGCCGAAAAAGCCCACAGTGCGGTCGCGGAGGACGCCGCCGACCGACTTTTTGAGGGCGGGATCGTCGCCGATGTGGTCGCCGGGCTGCCCGATCCGGCGACGCTTGTCGTCTCCAACAGCATGCCGGTGCGGGATCTCGATCGGTTTGGTGCGGCCGGGACAAAATCGGTCACCGCGCTGGGCAACCGTGGCGCGTCGGGGATCGATGGGATCGTCTCGACGGCGTTGGGGGCGGCTCACGGAACGACCGACGACGTGACGCTGGTGATCGGCGATCTCGCCTTCTATCACGACCTGAATGGGCTGTTGGCCGTCGGGCGTGCTGAGGTTGACGCGACGGTCGTCGTCATCAACAACGACGGCGGCGGCATCTTCCATAAGCTGCCGATCGAGAACTTCGAGCCGCCGTTTACGCGGCAGTTCAAAACGCCCCATGGGTTGGACTTCGAGCCCGCCGGCGAGCTCTATGGGCTTGGCTTTTCCCGCGTCGAGAGCCGCGACGGATTCCGGGAGGCCTACGCCGCCGCGACCGACCGCGAGGGTAGCGAAATTATCGAGGTCGTTGTCGACGCCGAGGACAGCCACACGGTTCGAGATGAGCTACAGGCCGAAACGATTGACCGATATCAGGGTGAGTAAACTGGTCAGAATCCGGTTCGGATACATCAGGCAAACAGGCGGGTCGACCGGTCGATTGGCCAGATCCCTGGCGGACTGAAAGGGCGAAGCAGAGTCGGCGAACCCGGACGACGCAAGCACTACAGGAGTGAGCGTAGCGAACGACGAAGCGCGCAGCGAGTCCCGGGAGCCGAGTCTGCTGAGGGCTTTCTATACAAATCCATCTTTTCTAACAGAAACTCTAGCTTTGATATAGCAAACAAATCCGATTTTGCAGACAACAGCTTATCATCGGTCAGCCACAACCGACTGTATGGACGCGACGGAGACAATCTACGAGGGCGAGACGGGATCGGTACACAGCTCGGCGGATGTCTCTGTGTATCTTCCGGATTCGTTGTCGATGCCGACTCCGAAGGCGATCCCGCAGGCGGTCAGTCGGAGCTTAGAGACCCCCGATGGCGCGGTGCGGCTGGCAACTGAGCCCGAGGCCGCCCGGTCGCATCCGATCCGGGCGACGCTGTTGGCGGTGCTCTTTGAGCGGCTGCCGGCGTTTCGGTTTCGGCACGCGGATGCGTCGGCGACCAGCCCCACAACCGCGCGGGTGCCGGTACAGGTCGCTGCTGCGGGCGATCGGCCGCTGGCCTGTTATCTCGCCGTTCAGGGGTTCAGCGACGCCCAGATCGCGGAGATGATGGGCATCGATGAGTCGACGGTGGCGACCGCGATCGACGAGATTCACGAGCACGCGAAGTAGCTATATTGTGATTTTGCGATCGATTGACGGAGCCGTCATTCGGCGTGAGACGAATCGATAACAGGGCGGTCAGGGAAGCAGTATCAGGGCGACAGTTCTATTAGAGGGAGACGTTGCCAAAGCTACCGAGCGGATTCCCAGAGACAACTACAACAATCTGTCTAAGATTACTGGAAGAGAATCAGCAAGCTCAGACGCTTGTAGAATTCGAATCGTATCTTGATCTTCAATTGGTGCTGTTGATCGACTTTCGAAATCTTGGATTACGAGAACACCGTTCCAACCCGATCCAAATGGGGTATCAGGGTCAAACACTAATTCGTTTTCTTGGCGTAGGAATGCGAGATATTCGAGTGTCTCGGTTACGCCTTTTTTGACTGTTTGCTCGCTGGTAGAGTTTTTGACCTCAGTAATCAAGTATTCGTATCCTTCCTCATGTTGTACTTCGAGTATGATAATATCAGGTCGGTTGGTTTGCAGTTGGAACCCTTTGTCAGTGAAATAGTTCTCAGCGATTTCTCGAGCCTGACGGTCTATCTGTTCTGACCGGGTCAGTTCGGCATCCTGTTTTTCTATTGGTTCGGGAACAAACGAGAGATTTCGGTCATTGGCAGAGCTATCGTGGTACAACACGACATCGGTACCATCCTCAGTCGATCACATTGAGAAGTTCACTGTCTCCGATAGTGGAGGCTAAATCGGTA
>NZ_QMDW01000048.1 GCF_003605635.1 Halonotius pteroides | reverse complement strand
GTGTGTGGAAACACGCCCGACCACCGCCGTCCGGAACCGCCGGACGGCACCCAGTTCAAAACAACGCCCTTAAGTATAACAGGGCACTCGACTGGAATGCAGTAAAACACACCGCGAGCCGCAGACCGTTCAACCCGGTCAGCACTCGCATGGATCACGTGGCCACCACACCACCAACAATCCGACGGGCTTATACCGCCCAACCGGATACACATAGATCCGAAGAGATGGGGATCCCACCCCTGCGGTACGCCGTACAGACGGGATCCGACGTTAGCCTTGGTAGTTCGGTGCCACCCGATTGCTCGCGTGGCCCCGAACACAGACCATGCAATGAGACACATTTGGTGACCGATTCCCGTCAGGGAATCGTTCCCGCCAACCCCCAACTGTCTCTCCGAGACAGTTGGACACATTCCGGTTGATCCTGCCGGAGGACATTGCTATTGGGATTCGATTTAGCCATGCTAGTCGAACGAGTTCACACTCGTGGCACATAGCTCAGTAACACGTGGCCAAGCTACCCTTCAGTCGGCAATACCCTCGGGAAACTGAGGCTAATAGCCGATACGAAACAGACGCTGGAATGCACTGTATTCCAAAGACACCGCTGAAGGATGCGGCTGCGGCCGATTAGGTAGACGGTGGGGTAACGGCCCACCGTGCCAGTAATCGGTACGGGTGATGAGAGTCAGAGCCCGGAGACGGAATCTGAGACAAGATTCCGGGCCCTACGGGGCGCAGCAGGCGCGAAACCTTTACACTGCACGAAAGTGCGATAGGGGAATCCCGAGTGCGAGGGCATATTAGCCCTCGCTTTTGTTGACTCTAAGGCGGTCAACGAATAAGAGCTGGGCAAGACCGGTGCCAGCCGCCGCGGTAATACCGGCAGCTCAAGTGATGTCCCATATTATTGGGCCTAAAGCGTCCGTAGCTGGCCGACCAAGTCTATCGGGAAATCCACCTGCCCAACAGGTGGGCGTCCGGTAGAAACTGGCCGGCTTGGAACCGGAAGGCTCAGAGAGTACGTCCGGGGTAGGAGTGAAATCCCGTAATCCCGGACGGACTACCGATGGCGAAAGCACTCTGAGAAGACGGCTTCGACAGTGAGGGACGAAAGCTCGGGTCTCAAACCGGATTAGATACCCGGGTAGTCCGAGCCGTAAACAATGCTCGTTAGGTGTGGCACCCACTACGAGTGGGTGCTGTGCCGCAGGGAAGCCGCTAAACGAGCCGCCTGGGAAGTACGTCCGCAAGGATGAAACTTAAAGGAATTGGCGGGGGAGCACTACAACCGGAGGAGCCTGCGGTTTAATTGGACTCAACGCCGGACATCTCACCAGCCCCGACATCAGTAATGACAGTCATGTTGACGACATCCACTCGAGCTGATGAGAGGAGGTGCATGGCCGCCGTCAGCTCGTACCGTGAGGCATCCTGTTAAGTCAGGCAACGAGCGAGATCCACGTTCCTAATTGCCAGCACCATCGCACGATGGGTGGGTACATTAGGAAGACTGCCAGTGCTAAACTGGAGGAAGGAATGGGCAACGGTAGGTCAGTATGCCCCGAATGGGCTGGGCAACACGCGGGCTACAATGGTCAGGACAACGGGTTCCAACGCTGAGAAGCGACGGCAATCTCGCAAACCTGGTCGTAGTTCGGATTGCGGGCTGAAACTCGCCCGCATGAAGCTGGATTCGGTAGTAATCGCGTGTCAGCAGCGCGCGGTGAATACGTCCCTGCTCCTTGCACACACCGCCCGTCAAAGCACCCGAGTGAGGTCCGGATGAAGCCCTGTCACCAGGGTTGAATCTGGGCTTCGCAAGGGGGCTTAAGTCGTAACAAGGTAGCCGTAGGGGAATCTGCGGCTGGATCACCTCCTAACGTCCGAGATCCACCCCTCAGGGTGGACTCACCTCTCATACTCATTGCGTCTAACAGCTCACACCGGTCATCCCCGACCAGTGAGCACCCGTTCGGCCCACCCGTGCAATCGGGCACCGCAGAACTACCAAGGCTAACACACACTCTCAACCGGCAGTGCCGGTTGAGCGGGCTCATAGCTCAGCGGCAGAGTGCCTCCTTTGCAAGGAGGATGCCGTGGGTTCAAATCCCACTGAGTCCATGTCAGCACACACTCGAACCGTGCCCCTTATACGGGTTACACGATTCGGGTGTATTACGACAAGATCGATGCACCATCCCGTGCAAGCGGGTTGGGAAGGATCGAGCGTCCCAGACCTACCACCCTGGGTCGCCATGAGATCGTGTGTACGTGCAATCCAGGCGTCCACTGGACCCATTACAGTTTGCGTGCTCTGCACGCATACCGGGTACAGTGAACATACATTGAGGCGAGTTACAACTCGTCTCGCGAGGTGATCATTGTGATCACCTCACCAGCGATAACATTCGTCCGAATGTTATCTCTTCAACTGGCTACTGTGCCAGCTGGTGAACGGCTCGGCTCGAGTGCCGATGACGGACGTGCCAAGCTGCGATAAGCCTACGGGAGCCGCATGGAGGCGAAGAACGTAGGATCTCCGAATGGGAATCCCTCTCACAATTGCCTTGCGCAATAGGGAACGTCGGGAATTGAAACATCTTAGTACCGACAGGAAAAGAACGCAACCGCGATATCGTTAGTAACCGCGAGTGAACACGACACAGTCCAAACCGAAGCCCTCAAGGGCAATGTGGTGTCAGGACTGAAAATCACCGATCGAACGCTTTTGAGAAGTCTTCTGGAACGGAGCGTGATACAGGGTGACAACCCCGTATCAAAAGCAAGTACATCGCGCGTCAGCTCCAGAGTATCATGGGTCGGAACTCCCGTGTGAACATCTCAGGCATCCCCTGAGAAGACTAAACACTCCTCGAGACCGATAGCGAACAAGTAGCGTGAGCGAACGCTGAAAAGCACTCCACAAAGGATCGTGCAATAGGGCCCGAAATCAGCTGGCGATCGAACGACGTGGCATACAAGGTCACTCCCAGAATGACCGACGCGCAAGCGTCCAGTAAGACGAGAGTGAAGCCGATGTTGCGTCGTACGTTTTGAAAAACGACCCAGAGAGTGTCTCTCCATGGCAAGCCTAACCCGATGATCGGGGCAGGCAGAGCGAAAGCGACATGGCCGCAGTGGATTCCGTGGACTTCGTCCACGCCCACCAGGGCCGCCGTGTTCAAGCGCGGGGAGTCGTGGGGAGACGACCCGAAACCGAGTGATCTACACATGGACAGGGTGAAGCGTGCCGAAAGGCACGTGGAGGCCCGTTAGCGTTGGTGTCTTACAATACCCTCGCGTGACCTATGTGTAGGGGTGAAAGGCCCATCGAACTCGGCAACAGCTGGTTCCAACCGAAACATGTCGAAGCATGACCTCACCCGAGATAGTCCGTGAGGTAGAGCCACCGATTACTCGTCCCGCCCTCGAGAGAGGTCGGCCGGGTTGTCGAACTCCAAACTTACGGACGTTGTAGACGGTGGGAGTCCGGACTGCGGGGTAAGCCTGTGGTCCGTAAGGGAGACAACCCAGCGTATGGTTAAGGACCCAAAATACGGATTAAGTGCAACCGAAGGTGGTCTCGAGCCCTAAACAGCCGGGAGGTGAGCTTAGAAGCAGCAACCCGCTAAGAAAAGCGTAACAGCTTACCGGCCGAGGTTCGAGGCGCCCAAAATGATCGGGGCTCAAATCCGTTTCCGAGACCGTACAACACCAATCACGGTGACTACGTAGGTTGGCGTACCGTTCGAGTGGAAATACGGGCGAGAGCTCGTATGGATCGTCCGGTAACGACAATTCTGGTCACAGTAGCAGCGATAGTCGGGTGAGAACCTCGACGACCTTACGAGCAAGGGTTCCTTGGCACTGTCAATCAGCCAAGGGTTAGTCGATCCTAAGTCCCCTCGCAACTCGACGGGGACAACAGGGAAACTGGTTAATATTCCAGTACCAACACCATTGAAAGCCAACGCTTTGGGAAACACCGCACCGGGTTTTCGCCCGGTCGAATCGGTCACGCCCGTGGAAGCCGTCATGGCACGAAGCGGGTAACTATCGAGATAGGGAAACGCGGTGGTACCTAGAGCCCGTGAAACGGCAAGCGTGTTGTTCGTACCAAGATCCGACACAGGTGCTCAGGCAGCGAAAGCCAAGGTCTGTCGGGCCCCAACCGGCGTTAGGGAATTCGGCAAGTTAGTCCCGTACGTTCGCAAGAAGGGATGCCTGCCTCCAGCGAGGCAGGTTGCAATAACTCGGACGCTCCGACTGTCTAGTAACAACACAGGTGACCGCAAATGCGCAAGCACTCGTACGGTCACTGAATCCTGCCCAGTGCGGGTATCTGAACACCTCGTACAAGAGGACGAAGGACCCGTCAACGGCGGGGGTAACTATGACCCTCTTAAGGTAGCGTAGTACCTTGTCGCTTCAGTAGCGACTTGCATGAATGGATCAACGAGAGCGTCACTGTCCCAACGCTGGCCCCGGTGAACTGTACGTTCCAGTGCGGAGTCTGGAGACCCCCAAGGGGAAGCGAAGACCCTATAGAGCTTCACTGCAGGCTGTCGCTGAGACGTGGTCGCTACTGTGCAGCATAGGTAGGAGGCGTTACAGAGGTACCCGCGCTAGCGGGTCACCCAGCCATCATTGAAATACTACCCGGTAGTGACTGCGACTCTCACTCCTGGCGGAGAACACCGGTAGCCGGGCAGTTTGACTGGGGCGGTACGCGCTCGAAAAGATATCGAGCGCGCCCCAAGATTTCCTCACTCGGGTCGGAAACCCGAGGCAGAGCGCAAGAGCAGAAGGAAGTCTGACAGTGTTCTTCCCAACGAGGAACGCTGACGCGAAAGCGTGGTCTAGCGAACCCACAATGCCTATTGATGAGGCCTGTGGATGACAGAAAAGCTACCTTAGGGATAACAGAGTCGTCACTCGCAAGAGCACATATCGACCGAGTGGCTTGCTACCTCGATGTCGGTTCCCTCCATCCTGCCCGTGCAGACGCGGGCAAGGGTGAGGTTGTTCGCCTATTAAAGGAGGTCGTGAGCTGGGTTTAGACCGTCGTGAGACAGGTCGGCTGCTATCTATTGGGGGTGTAAGGTACGTGCCATGAACGATCGTATAGTACGAGAGGAACTACGATTGGGCACCACTGGTGTATCGGTTGTCCGAGAGGGCAGTTGCCGAGTAGCCACGTGCCGCGGGGTAAGAGCTGAACGCATCTAAGCTCGAAACCCACATGAAAAAGACGTACCATTGAGGACACTCGTAGAAGACGAGTTCGATAGACTCGGGATGTACGCACCAAGGCAACGAGGTGTTGAGTCCACGAGCACTAACAGTCCAAGCCAATATTCATACTATGCACTGTGACCCACTGTAATGGGTTCAGGCGCGAACTGGATTGCACATACACGCGGTAAGTAAACGCTTTAGCGAGCGTGAGGTGGTAGGAATGCCGACAATGGTTTGACACTGGTTCAACTCCGGTGGTCGGTTTCGGCGGCCATAGCGACGAGGTTCCACCCGTACCCATCCCGAACACGGTAGTTAAGCTCGTCAGCGTTCCACGCGGTACTGGAGTGGGAGACCCTCTGGGAGTTGTGGTTCGCCGCCACCCATTCATAGGTTCATTCACCATGGCGAGTCACTCCCATG
>NZ_QMDW01000047.1 GCF_003605635.1 Halonotius pteroides | reverse complement strand
CGAGTGCATATCTTCTCCAAGCAGACACTCAAACTAACCCGATGTGATCGACTGAGCCTTGGTCAGCGGCAATTCCCTCTAATCCCTCCATCATCTGTTTGACGGCCTCGTTGTAGGTCGTATACCAGAATCGTCGGCCCACCTTTGCGGTTGGTCGTTCACCCTCAACAGTCACACCAGCATCACCGGCGAGCCGTTTGAACCAATTGGTGACTGTCTGCGGTGAGATGTGACCCGTCGTTGACCGATCGGATGGGAACAGATAGCCATCCCACCCAGGGTCGTCAAGATCGATGATTCGCTGTTTCAGAACATCGACGCCGAACAGCACGGCGACCTCACCAGGCCCGTTCTTCCGCTGTTCAAAGACGATCCGATTGTCTTCATTGTCATCAAGAACGAACTGATCCAGCGTAAGTGAGGCGACTTCGTTTGGACGCAGTCCCCACGCCCCCAGACCGAGCACCAATAATCGCTCTTCAATACTCTCAGCGGCCTCGTAGATTGCTCGCATTCCTTCAGCATCGACAGTCTTGTTGTCGGGATTGCCGATCTCCCAGCGGAACTGGTCGTTCGCTCCGTCGAGTGGATTGTACTTCGCTCCTCGGAAGCGAACTTGGTAGTCATAGAACTGCTGTACATCGCCGAGATATTTGAGTCGAGATTGATCCGTGGAGAGTCGGTCTTTGAGCACGTCAAAGACCTCCATGCAGCAGTCGTTTTCGGTTGGCCGTTCCTCAATATCGTCGAGATTTCGTGTGAGGCTGACCGGGCCATGCAGCTGCTCGTAGATTCGGGCGTACTCCGCGAGCCGGGAGCGACGGCTTTTGACTGTAGATTCAGCTAGTTCCCCACGATCACGTTGGGTTGAGAGGTACCGCTCGATCGCTGTAACCGTCTCGTCGTTCCGAACACTCCAGTCGTACCCTGAATCGTCACCGTAGTCCCCAGAGGTATCGTCCCCAAGACCGACCTCTTCGACGAAGAACTCCTCGACAGTGAGATCGTGATGCTCCTGAAGCGTGTAGGAGAGCCCAGAGAAGCCGTGCTCCGCCAGCCATTCGTAGCTGGGTCGCCCGTGATCTGGCTCATCAGTCTCGCGCATCGCCGGTCGAATCTCACTGTAGTAGAAATCGACTAACTCGTCAAGTGACTTCCGTGACCACTGGTACTGAGATCCCGTCACGGGAACCGCCTCGCTGTGGTTTGGGGTAATTTGGTATCAGCCATTCTCTCGGGATAGCGTTAATCCCACAGATATCTAATATTTTTGGTGAGTGTAGTGTCTCCTACAGACATAACACTAAGTAAGTTATAACCGGTGAATCGAAGGAATCAGGCATAAACTGTATAACGCTACATCAAAAATCAAGCTAAATCTGACCTTTCGTAAGCAACAAATTATTCTCTAATATACGCAGTAGTTGAGACTGGTCGTCTCAATGCATACGGTTCTCGAATGCCTTCGCGATGGACAGTAATTCACCTTCAACAGTTTCGTAGCTTTCACACCTAACACTCTTTACAGCGTATGACGTACCTCCTTTCAACGATGTCCATCGACCGAGATACCTTCGAGAAGACGAGCAAGGACGAACTTGAAGAACTCTCCGTCCCAGATCAGGTCCTCGGATTTCTCGCCGCCAACGAAGATCGCGCGTTCAAGGCCCGCGAAATCGCCTCTCAGATCGGCGTCAACGAGGGCGTGGTCAGCACCGCACTCTCACGGTTGAAGGATCGCAGTCTGGTCGAACACAAGGCGACGTACTGGGCGATAACCGACGACGCCGAGCGCCTCGAAGGATACAGCGGCTGCGAACGGGCGACCGCACTGTTCAACGACCAACTCGGTACGGAGGTTAAGAAGGCGTGGCGCGAGCACGCACCGCAGAAGCCCCACCCGAGTGTCGAGGATGAACAGTGACCGACGGAGAGACACCGATATTTGAGGTGGCGATATCGTCTACGGCGATGACCCGTTCAAAGGCGAAGAAGACGCTCGTCCTTGGCTTATCCTCTCGAACCACGAAGGCCGTCCGTTCTACGGCGAGCAGTATATCGCAGTAACACTCACGTCGAAGTCTTGGATGGATGGCCTCCTCGCCATTCCTGAGGAGAGTTGGCTTCGTGGCGGGACACCGGACGAGAGTCGAATCGTCCCATGGGGCGTCCAATCGATCGACCACGAAGATATCGACTTCTGGCAAGGAAAAGTGGAGAATGACCTTGTCGACGAAGCGGTCGCTGCCCTCGTCGGAGAGTTGCAGTAGCTGATCTGTAGGAGACCAACCGAAATCTACAGGAGGAGTAGGACGAGTGTTTTGAGGCCTGACCCCGAGGATGAAGGCTTGCTAACGCTGTTGTCTGTTACTGTAGTATCTCGCGTTATGATGGCTGAGTGAGAGCGTATAGAGTACTGGTGGTTGTTTGTCTAAACTCAGCTTTGCACGTTGGAATAGAAGCATAGCGTAGGCTGTGGCGAAAGCATCTGATACCCATAATGGACTTCTCTGACGCCGACATGTAAAAGAGCTAAATCACTCAGAAAAGACGTCAGCTACGATATTTCGACCAGTTGCATTCAATTCAATTTCTTGGCGCACCCGAACACGGTCAACAATCCCCTGTGCGACGAGACGATCAAATGCATCTTCAACTGTTTCGACGTCAGCACCGATGAACTCCGGAATATCAAATGGTCTAACGCCAGAATGAAGGGCTAATAACAGCTCTTGCTCAAGTTCCGCGAGATCGATGTTTGTGTGGCTGCGTTGTGCACCCTGCGCAAGAAACGATTGGATAAACATACATGTACGCTCTGAGGCCGTGAGTTGTGTCTTAACTGTCGAGTTGTCCTCGATATGCGACACACAGATAACCTGGCGTTCAGCTTCATTGATCGTTATCATTGATCGTTAGCTGCCTCAGGGTGACGTTACTTATCTCACTGAGTTCGACTCTCGCCTGTGTCCCGTCGTTGAGCGTCATGACTAACTGATGCTCCCTGACCGAGACGCGAGCTGTCGCCTAGGAGACGGCTTGCACTACGCCACCTCTGACCGCAGGGTGCTTGCAGTTGATTTTCTCACCGTCGATTGTTGCTGTATAGAGTCCCTTTCTGAATGTGTCATAGTCGGCTGGTGAGACAATCAGTACATCGTTACCATACTCAATGCGAACGTACTTCGAAAGACCTCCACTGGTTTGTGCTGGCTCTGTCTGCCCTGACAGGGTAGTGATCTCTGAGAAGCCGACCGAGAGCTTCCCGGTTTCCCCGATAAGATAGAGGCTCTGATTTGACAGGATGATACGGCCCTCTAACCACGAAATCTCCGCAACTTGCTGGCTGTCTTGGACAGCCATTGTGAATCTACCAGTGGTATCTGTAATCGTGTGTTCGGTGCTTGTGACTGGGTTCGTTTTGTCAGTGTTGTTTACTTGGTTACTCATGATACTCGTATCGAATCACACGGGTTGTTCAGGAAGAAGACATTCCAATCGCGGAACTGTCTAAGGATGGAACTCATAGGTAGGGTATCATCACGATGGGAGTGTGAGTTCAATTCGATTTCCACCTGCATCCACTCGATCAAGTTCGATGCGCCCATTTGAGCGGGAAGTCAACACCCGCACGAGCGAGAGACCGAGTCCACCACCATGATATAACGAGGTCGGCTCACTTTCTTTCAATAGGACATTTTGCTCCATTCTCGGAATCGGAGGTGCGTCGTCCACAATCGCAATACTAACATCAGTTGGTGTTGAACGAACGGTTATCTCAATGATAGGATCATCTGACTTGCTGTGAATGATCGCATTGGAAATGAGTTCTTCGACGGCCTTGCTGAATTTGGCACTTGCAGTGGTCGTAATCTCATCTGGACATTCGAGATGGAGCGTTGCGTGCGGATACGTGGACTCCATCTTTGTGACAATGGTCTTCAGAAATGGCCTCACGACAACGTCAATAACCTCCGGTTGCTCTTGTAGTATATCTACTAATACTCGTTCCTTTTCAGCTAACTGAATCAAATTATCGCTCTTTTTAACTATCTTTTGAGCACTTTCCCCAATCCCGTTCATCGATTGATTATGAATGATTTCGGCTTGACCACGAATCACGTTGATATCATTCCGAAGATTGTGTCGTAACACTCGATCAAGGAGTTCGAGACAACGCTCGCGCTCTTTACGCTCAGTAACATCCTGAAAGTAGACAGCAATCCCTCCGTCGTCATTGGGATACACTTGGACGTCAAACCACCGGTCAAACTCCTCGTAGTGTTCGACAAACGAGGTCGGTTCACGTGTTTCCATTACTTCGCGGTACTCTGTTTCAAACGTCGTTCCTTGGGCATTCCCAAACACATCCCAGAAGTTCTCTCCGAGGAGTTCTGACTCTGAGACTCCTAAGACTGTCTGGGCGTGGTCGCTGATGAGTGTACAACGCCAGTCGGCATCCACTTCAAAAACGCCGTCAGTCATCCGTTTGATGACTTGCTTCCGTTTTTGTGCCCGCGTTTTTTGCTCGGTAATGTCGTTGCTTACGGCGACAAAGTGATTGACCTGGCCTGTCTCGTCTGTGACTGGCGCAATTGTTTGCTTGATGACAATCTGTTCGCCATCCTTTCGTTGGTTAAGTAGCTCACCGTGCCACGTTTTCCCGTCAAGGAGTGTTTCCCATATTGTCTCGTAAAATGATTGGTCATGTGCACCCGACTGCAGTATTTTTAGCGTCTTACCAATCACCTCCTCAGCCGAATAGCCAGTTGTCTCCTCGAAAGCTGGATTGACATATTCAATAACGCCGTCGCAATCAGTGAAATAGAACGGCTGCCCAGTAGATTCGACAGCCTGCTTAAACTGCCGTAGTTGGTTTTCTCGTTCTTTTTGTTCAGTAATATCCGTTATTAATCCAACAATTCTAGTGACTTCGTCGTTATCATCGTAGATTGGTTGTGCCTGAACCTGAACCCAACGCTGGTGATCTTTTTTTCCATTCACCCGATGTTCAATATCAACTGGTTGGCCGTCTTTAAGTCGGTTGACAGCTTCCTCTACGTGTAATCGATCTTCAGGATGTGTTGCTTCGAGGAAACATAGAGGATTATCTTGAAACCGATCTGTTGAGATCCCATACAGATCCTCAAAGGCAGAGTTGATGAAGATAAGATCCTCCATATCAGGACTGAATGTCCAGAGCACGTTGTTGGTCTGCTCAGCATGTTCTACGAACTGCTGTTCCAATTGATGAGCACGTAACTCACATCGACGTTGCGTGACAACGTTATGGATACGATTGCCCAAGAGTTCATATTGCGCTGTGCTCGTTCCTTTTTGTAGATAGTCTGTTACTCCTTTGGAGATTGCTTTGCCCGCAATCTCATCAGGAGTCTTAGCAGTGAATAGGATGAATGGTAGCTCCGGGTGTTGTTCACGGACAGCTTCCAGCAATTCGATACCGTTGCCTCCCGGCATATCGTAATCGGCAACGATGCAATCAATCTCGTTATTTGCAAGATGTTCAACCACATCTTCAGGTTCTGACGCTGGGTGGACAAATATGTCATACTGATTCTCAAGAAACTCCGCAGTTGTATTTACGAATGCCTTGTTGGCATCAACATGGAGCACATCAATCTGTGTCTCAGTCTCGGTAACTTTCACGAACCCAGGAGCAAGACTGTCGTCCCGGTTGACCGCGTCCGAATCGGTTGAAGATGGTTCTATATCCATTGGTATGGTGCCCTGCTATGGTTTGGTATTGAACTCTTAGTCATCCAGCGTGGTTTGAAACTGCACCAGGGAGTCGGTCAGGCAGTCAATTCGTTTGGATTGAGCCAGATCAGGAACCCCTCTTCGTCCCGC
>NZ_QMDW01000046.1 GCF_003605635.1 Halonotius pteroides | reverse complement strand
TCGAACATCAGTATCGTAGTTCTCGTAATTTTTGTCCTTGTAGGTGCCATCCTCGGTGTCAGCGTCCTCTTCGCTGTCGCCACGAATTCGTTTCTTACGCACTTTGTCGGGAATGGCTCCATTGTGTAGCTTATCTTTCTGTGGGTCGTGCAAGTTCGTAAAGTAATGTCGAGCGACGTGGAAACCCATCTTCTGTTCTGTATTTAGTCCCTTGGCCCAGTAGATTGACCGCCAGTGATTCTGCCGACAATTGCGACACCGAAATCGCCGCCCAGTCTCTTTACCTGATGATAGATTTTCTTCAATGACTGAACCGCCGCATGTTGGACACTCCTCAATTGTTTCCTCTCTTGAGAAGTTCTGAACGCTATCTATGTAATAATCAACCTGCCACAGCCGCTTACGAATGCTATGATCTCCAAGTCTCTCAGCAGTGGTATGACCGTCACTAACAAACAGTGGATTCACAGTCTGTTTATAGGTCGGAGGGCGGGACATTAGCCAGTCGATTAGTGCCGTTTTGAATTCGGAATCAATTGGAAGAACACTGCCTCCTTCTTCCGACCGTTTGTTTCCTTGAGCTTTGTCCCGTATTTCCCCTTCCGTTTCTGGGCCGGGAGTGTCATCGTTTGGAATCTCGGCTCCCTTGTTGAATGCCTCATAGATCAACATTGTATCCGGTCGGTCGCGCACTCTAGGGTCTATACGTACATCATGGTTATCGACAATCTCGTAGAATATCGGGTGGTCAATGTGTAGGCACCGTAAATCAAGATTAATTGCTTCTGACATACGTGTGCCGTGTTTGATCCCAGCAAGCCAAAATGCGCGGCTAAACGGTAATGTAAGCCAATTTAAGAAAGTCTCCATCCGATCAAATGGGATATGTGGGCGGTCTGCCTCAAGATCATGGTTATCTCTAAACTCGTCAAGAGGGACATCAACAGGATTCCCGACAATTGCATTATATTGATCAAGTACGTTATAAAATTGATTCAACATGCCTAATATACCGGCAATAGTTGAATTACTGAGGTCGGTATCTGGTTTCAAAACGTCATCTCGGAATACGGAAATGTCGTCCCTCACAACGTCTCTGACGCCTTCAACCTCTGCATCAGTTTCTGGAGCAATTTCATCAAGCAGGAATGACTCAAATCGTCTAATATTTTGGATTATATTATCAATGTCTTTACTTGTCAACTCCTTTCTCTTTAGCTCCTCAAACTGCTTAATGGGATTTTTACGCCATTCACGCTCTGCATCTTCGCGCCGCTGTTCGCGTACTCGGGTGTTCGCCCGGCTTAAATCCCGATCAGTTTCCTCATTATTGTTACTCATCGCAGTCCTCCGCTTTGATATACTCATCACCAACAAGCACCTCAATCATACCGGCTTCTCTGAGTTGTTGTAGCGTATTCTTAATTTCATCTCGCTGCTCCTCCTCGGTTCCAAAGACCATCTCGCGGAGTTCTTCGGCACTAAGTGATTGGTCTTTATCGGTTGAGAGATTGCGCAACACTGCATCACCAAGGTCGCCCTCAGACGTTTCGAGGTCGCTATCAGCTGATACTATCTCTCCTTCGGTCAATTCACGCAGTCGGTCGATATCGACTTTTCCGTTTGATCTGAATACTAAGCGACCAATCTCAATGCATCGTCGTGCATAGTCAGATCTAGATAAGCCCACTTCATCTGATTCCTGATCGTACTGTTCTGCCAACTCATCTCGAATCGCCACGGTCTTACCCATAATTGCCCTTTATTGCGGCAATCAGTTAATTATTATGATGTTCTAATTCGTTTATTCGGGCCTTAAGTCCGATCATTTATATACTTTTTATACCCCAAAATATTCACTTGCTCTCACCTTCGTCATAGAAGCACGATTAAACGAATTCCAATTCTGGATTCCGGGGTAAGCAACCCCGCCCAAAGGTCTATATCCCCACACTGTCGTAGATGTGGGCAACGCGATGTCGAACAAATCTATCAAGACAATCAAGATTGACCGCTCGGAGCCCCTTGAGATGGACAATCGGGGCCGAGTGACGATCCCGGCTAACATCCGAGATAAGCACGGTATCAACCCTACCAATGATAATACGATTTGGCTGGAAGTCACCATCGAGGAGGCCGAAATCCAATACGACAACGAGGAGGGATCGGCAGAGTAGCCACTCTTGAATGTTAGTTGCAGCCCCTCTACGGGGGGCTGACACCGGCCTCAGACGACTCAGCGCACCTTCCTGTGGCAAGGATACCTGCGCTGAATCGTGGTTGTCTGGGGGCCGTGTCTGTCCCTCCGTGCCGATTGGACTTAGTTTGTTCGTCTCAGAAGATATTGATCTATTCTGGAGGTTTAGCCGATGAGCGTCGCCAATTTCGATGGTGACGGCACTGGTGATACTTCTGGACTCGTCTATGGATATGAAGACGATGACACTGGAGACACCGAGATACGGAAGATCATTAGGTCGGGCTACGGGCACATTGGCGTCTCTCCCGGCGACGTGGAACCCATGTCGGCAACGAAATCTACGCTCGATGATCGGCTGCCCGAACGCTCACTACCAGGTGATCCGGGACTGATATACGATTATTGTGGCGATGATATTCCGGGATTCGCGTGTGAAGAGTGTGGGTGTCCACGATACATAGGTAGTACCTGCTATAACCCGGCGTGTGAGCGATGCTGGGCGGCAGCTGTGAAATCTAAAACAATTAGATCAGCATCCAAACTAGATGCACTCAGACGCGATCTCTACGTCAACGACTACAATGAACGCGAGGATGTTGATTTCCAACACGTCGTTGCGAGCCTGCCTGAACTCCTTGTTGACAGTGATGAGCCGGTCAAACACGCCTATAAGATCTTGAAGGTGCTACTAGAGACAAAGTGGGGTATCAAGGGCTTTCTTGCGATCTATCATCCTTATCGGATCAAAGACGAGTACCGGAAAGATCAGTACGATCACGGCGGGGCCGAGGGTCAGGGCGACATGACGTGGGCCGACGTACTCTCCTCGGAGAATCCAGAGGAGTATATTAAATTCGAGCCGCACTTTCATCTGTTCTTCCCCTCGCGCCGCTATGCGTTTGATTATAGTGTTGTTGAGGCAGTAGAGCGGCAGTCTGGGTGGGTCTTCAATCGAATTGAAAAGAAAGAGGACGACGATCACCGAAGCGTTGCTAACCTAGACGATCTGGTTCATCAAATCTGCTACTGCTATTCACACGCAGGCGTCCACGAAAGAGAGTCGAGAAATGAGCTTACTAGCGTGATGAAAGGCCGTCTACACAATATCTCTGTCCTCGATGACGGCACCGAAGAGCAGGTAACAGCGTCCTTCTGTGATGCCGCGCCAAAACTGCTCGGCGTTCGATTCAGCAATGTGAATGAATCCAATTGTGAGGCCGAGCAATGCGACTGTGACGGCGAGTGTGAGTGTGAGGATGACCATCCCCTACATGAGTTGTATAACCAGTGGGACGACGGCACTACTGGCTTAGACAACTCTGCAGCATCGTCCTCGGCAGCACCATCATTTGATGAGAGTTCTCCATCTATCGACGATACTTCGGCATCTCACTCGCTTGACGGCAATACACAGGCTTCTGACCAAGATTCTAGCAGCGACAGTCCCACTACTAGTTCACGATCAGTACCGAATCCTGTTGTCACTGATAGAGACGCCTGTGGCGGAGATCTCATACCGATTCGAGAGGCTGGGGGCCTCCTCGATGATGGTGAGTGGTGCAAGCAGGCCCGCTACTCGGCGGCGTTACAACTAGCGTTTGAGGAGTGGGAAGACAGGGTTGATAGTGATGATAGCGACGAGCCACATCCAGGCGAGGCCGCCGTGCAACGCCGCTGACACACGACTGTTGAGTGGCAACACTACCCCGACGCCCTCTTATGATTCGTGTTTACGCAGTTTGTATGGCTCTTCGCGGCGCGGATATACAAATTGTGTAATACCTGTTGAAATGGATCAGTAGGAATTACCATTTACTCGACACTAAGCCGTGTTTTCATCTGGGGGTTGTCGCATGTATCTATGATACTCAACTACATCAGTAGTAGTTCAAAATTTCTGCGCTAGGCACGGCTGTTGCGGTCGCGGGGTTATTTATTCTCATCCTGCCTGCGCGCCGACGCAATCGGCGCGCGTGACCCCGACGCGCGCGCCCTGCATTTGCCGAGCGGTTGAGGGGTGGGGGGCCACTCACAACGAGGGGTGTGGTGATCACCTCTCAATTAAGCGTTGTATGGCGGTTTTCCTTTGGATGGAACCCGGTTCGAGCGGGCTGATGCTGGGGTAAATGCTGGTCAATCACCTGTCCAGAGCGACACAAAATTATACGAATCGTATATTATATACTAATTGAATGCTAATGAAGAACTAATGGAACTGAAAACGGTCTACGAGTCTGGCATTGTCTACAACTATTCAGACTGTTCAGTATTCATCCCCTCCACTGTTGACAATCCTGATCACACTGCTGAGAAAGCGAAATCTCTAGATCTGTCTACTCCCGATACAGCGATCCGTCTGGAATCTGACCAGGATGACTTACGGCCATCTACAGAGCGAGCAGAGCTGCTGGCATTGCTACGAGATCGGGTTGGAGGGTGGATGTATGAGCACACCGACGTAGGCCCTCAGCATCCGCGTGTGCCGGTTGCATTAGTTGCTGAGGGGAAAGCATCGGTGGCGGGATATCTCGCTGTTGCAGGCCTCGATAATGATGAGATAGCTGACTATCTGGATGTTGGCCGCCGGACTGTGAGTCAGTATATATCTGATTTAAAACAGGGTGAGCGATGAGTCGCTGACGGCCACACGAATGAACTATCATCTACCCGGTGGCTGGAGGTTTTTCATGCTGAAATCAGACTGTGGAACGAATCGATCCGCCAGTTGTGCGAGCTCACGAGTCCGTTGGATATCGGCGAGATTGTGCTTGAGTAGTGGCAGCCACTCAGCGGCCTCATACGCGTCCACAGCCTCGCCGCTGTCCTCAAAGGGGTCACACGTCGGGCTGCCTATCAGCTGGTCGTAGACACCTACGAGGTCGCGCTTGTCACCGGTATCGAATCGATCAACGATGGCTTCCATCATATCGGCGTAGGCGAGATCCTGAAACGGCCATTCCATATCGTGATTCAGAAATCGAGTCCGGCAGAACGGGAGATCGAAGCCACCCTGCCATGTCTCGCCATTGTATGCTGTCAAATAGTGGCGGTCGCTGTCGATCTGCCCGGTCACAACGTCGGAAACTGCATCCAATAACTCTCGCTCTGAGCCAGCAATTACGAGCGATACCGCTCCGGTTGCGTGGTGGTCAAGCCCATCAACGAGCGCAGCGTGATCGGCATCACGACCGTCTACGTTGATAATAAGTGAGACACCGATTGAATGTGCGAACCCGGCGACGGTGATAACTGAATCATCGTCAAGACCGCTGGTTTCGATATCGAATGCAATTGGATCGAGGCCCATGTTCATCGGGACTCAACCCGGTCACATAACGCTATGAGGGCTGTTTCCGAGACTTCCGTAATACTGGGTAGACGCGATATACCCGCCAATACTGGGAGTATCGGGAGTATTAGTAGGTTTCCGGGTGCATCGCTACGATGTAATAGCGATGAAAGCAGCGATGCAAAATCGATGCAGAGCGATGAAGCCCGATTAAATCCATGGCACGCCCCCGAATCAGTGCGTCAGTCCCCGAATCTCTGAATGAGGACATTGAGCAACTAGTCGAAGATGATGATGCAATAAACAGCAAGGCAGAGGCAATTCGATACCTGTTGGAGCGTGGGTTTGAGGCCGAGGACCTAGAGACTGAAATCACACATCTGGAAGCTCGAATAAACGAGTTAGAGAATATGCTTGGCGAACGCGATCAGGTTGAGGAACAGGTGACAGAGCTAGCGCAGACAATCGAGAATCAGCAGCAGGCCCCGTTCTTTGTTCAGTGGTGGTCGTGGTTCAAATCAAGGGGAGACGCCGATGAGGACGCTGACAACGGCACTGAATAGCCTGCTATCTACGTCGTTCTGGAGGGTAAATCACGACGTGGACAGTGGTGCCGAGATGATACCATGATTTTGGCATGAAACTAACTTCAAGACCCCATTCAGCCGCCCAATTGACGATATCGAACCAACCATTTCGTTGCCGCTGATCCGGGTCAGCTGTTTTCGATGGCGTGACCTGCTCAACATTACCCATGTAGAGATGCATCCCGTACATGGCAGGATTACCATTTTCGTCAAGCCACAGGGTTGCGTGGTCTGAATGTGGCGGGGAATGTGGCGGCTCATCGAGATCACCAATTTTCTCGCGTTCCCTCTTTTTCCAGCTGCGTACTGAACAGGAACACTCACCATCTCCTGTGATTAACCGCCGGATACAGGCCGAGTCAGCGGGTTCTGCAAGATCAAATGCATCAATGAACACATCGCGCTGATACCCGCCTAGTATGGCTCCTAGGGCTCTCCAGATATTGTCGTATCGTGGGTCGTCGGCATCGTGATCGAGGTAGGCTTCGACCGCCTCCTCCAACTGGCGATACTCCGGCCATTTGTAGTCCGGGGGATGCGGCCCACGAGTTGAGCGTGGGTCTGGTTCTTGACTCATGTATTCCACCCCTCTCCGACTGCCGGGATCACTTCATTGTAGATACCAAATTTGGCGACCCCGTTCAGGTACGGCTCTCGAACATCAGTATCGTAGTTCTCGTAATTTTTGTCCTTGTAGGTGCCATCCTCG
>NZ_QMDW01000045.1 GCF_003605635.1 Halonotius pteroides | reverse complement strand
GCGATAACGCTCCGTAGGAGGTGTTTGAGCCGTTTTCGTTGTACTGCTCGCTGATAGTACAACTCCGGAGTGTGGAGGATCGCAAACAGCAATTGAACGACCGCGCCGTAATGATTAAGATAACTTTTGAAAGTTAAGGAACTTCTCACACCAACTCTTTGCGAAGCTGATTCGGTGCGTTATTTTTTCGAATGTTTCCTGGACGAGGGTTTTGAACTCGTTTTCGTCCTCAACAACGATCGGTGCCATCGTCCATTTGAGGTAGTCCCAGACTTGTTCGATTGGATTCAGGTGCGGTGAGCCTGATGGAATGAAAATCAGGTCGATCCCGAGTTCATGGGCACGCTTACGCGTGTATCTACATCTATGTGCTCCATGCTTGTCCAAGACGAGCAGAATCCGCTTGCCGGGATTCTGCTCGCGGATCTGTTCTAACACACCACAAATTCGCTCTTTCTTTTCATCTTCGGTGAACTCAACCAGACTCTCACCGTTCAGTGCATAGAAGCCGACCGCAGAGTCGTGCGTCTTGACTAACTCCCGCTCAATGTGTGGATCATCAACGTACCAGACACGCCGTGAATTATCGTACGGCTGTGGCTTTGATGCGTCAAAAAATCCGAGAACGGTACCACCGTCAGTGCAGACCTCATCGTCAACAGTCCACCCTTCGTCGTCTTCTCCATCATGTTTGTTGTGGGGCTGTTCGCCCTCGTCGAGCGCGTCATCGACGCGCTCTTCGAGAATTTCATCAGGGTTCTCTGGTCGATGTGGACGTTTTGGCCGTGGTTTCGCGTACGAGAGACCGAGGTTCCGAAGGAAAGTACCGAGGTAGTTTGGGCTGTAGGAAACGTCAAACTCCTCCTGAAGAAGATGGTGAATCTCCTGTGATTTCCACGGTTGGCCGTCACGAAGCATCTCCACCAGCTCGTCTTGCTCATCCTCGTCGAGTTTCGGGGGCCGGCCACCCCCGAAACTCGGCATCAGTTCTTCTAACCCGCCCTGGTTCCAAGCATCCGCCCAACGACCACCGGTGGCAGCCGACCGACCTTCGCGGTCGGCAGCCTCCGGGATTGAGTCGCCCTGGTAGAGATTCTTCAAAAACCCAAGGCGGCGGACGTGGTGATCGTCCTCAGCCTCACGTAGCAGTTCATCGATTTCTTCCTCAGTCAAGTGATGCTCAATCTCCTTTCGACGTGAGCGCTCCATTACTCCTCTATCAAGCGTAACTAACAAAACTTTTCGTACTCATTAAGTCGCGGTCGTTCGTGTATCTGGAGAAGGTTGAGGCAGCCATCTTCTTCATTTCGTCGTCTGAGTCGGTTGTTTCTTCGAGTTCCTTGAGCGAATCTGATGGATCAATGCCTTCTCTTACGGCGATTTTGATGTGATTATCGAAGTCATGTGTCTTGTTGAATTTGCCAATATCGAACTCATCGGCTATTGACTCGCTGTCGACTTCGTCGATCAGCGAGTACACTGCACTGGCTGTAGAGGTGTCCAGATCAAGCTTTTCCACATACCAGAGTCCTGCGAGGAGCCAACTGACTCCTTTGCACGCAGCGTTACCAGGCTTTCAATACCGGCTTCCTGCCGGATTTAAATACTCGAAACGGGACAGCTTCGAGAAGAATCGACTGTAGGTGCGTCGCTCTTTCTCGTCACGACGAGAAAGGCGCCCAGAGAGATCAGAGACAGTCCATCCATCAGCCACAATGAGCGCGCAGGCCATGTGAGCGAACGAGATAAAATTGGGCTCGTAGCGAAATGCCTGTTTGAATACACAGAGTGCCTGACGGTAATTCGGCGGCACCCGAGTGAGACTTAGCATCAGCAGGATCAACAATAGCCTGTCTCATATATACGATGATCACTATATCTACTCAATCTGACATCAAACCTTCCAAGCGGAGACCTTTGAGATCAGTACTGGAACACGGACGGAAGCGTAATCGGTGTGTTGTCTTGGATCGTCGTTCGGAACTTGGTTGATATCGAAAGCAGCGTCACGAAGTAGACGCCGGCACCCAGTGCGACGAGGCCCACGACGAATGTCATGTTGTGAATGGAGGAAAACGCCGACTCGACCCCCGCTCGTGTGCCGCCGACAACGAGTCCCATCACTACCGCCGCCGCTAACTGGTTACCGATCTCCCCTTCCGGAAGTTCGAACCTGACGAGCGAACGGAGATAGTACAGTGACAAGACGAGACCAATGGTTGCAGCAACCACGGTCGCTACCGCCGCTCCAACCCATCCAAACGATCGTACGAACATAACGTTCATAGCCAGGTTTGCACCGACGAAAATGAAGTTGACACGAAAAGAAATGTCCGGGCGATCAAGCGAGTTCAGTGCATTGAGCAGCTGTGCCTGATAATCGTAGATGAGCATCGAGAGGATGAGTAATCCTAACACAACAGTGCCACGAGTAAACTCATCGCCGTAGATACGCAGGAGACGATCCCCGATGAGGATTGATCCGAACAGTCCAGGAATCGCAATAAGTCCAGTGAAGGCTATCGAGTCGGTGATCAGTGTCTGAAACAGCTCGTCCTGTTTCTGTGCGTTCGCATAGCTCAGTTCCGGAAACAGTGTCTGGCGAATACTTGAGGCGAACACACCGACAAAGCTCGTGAGGTTCCACGTAATAGAGTAGATCCCGACGAGGGTCGGCGAGACGAACGCGCCAAGGACGATAATGTCGATATCGTTGAACGACCGGCCCCGTAGATTACCAAGCCAGGAGAATTTTGCATAATCGAAGAGGCTCCGGAACTGCGTGACGGTCGGTCGACGAATCCGAACTGATAGGATCACGATCCCGATGACCAAGACGAGTAACCCACCGGTAGCGAACCCAAGGAGCATCCCGGTTAGTCCGAATCCAGCAAGTACCAGAACGATCTGAATGAGACTTCTACCGCCTGTTAGAACTGGACTCAACATCCCCGTGACGTGTACTAGTCGTTTACCTTCTAATCCCGCATTGGTAATCGAGACTGCAAGCCCCACCAGTAGTATAATGATAATGTACGGTGCGACGTCAGCACCCACATATGAGTTTAGTGTGTCACGGAACACAGCTATCAGTACTGAGGCAACGAGACCAAACCCACCGATCATGATCAGGCCTGCAGTAAAGTAGGCCGACGGGTCAGTTTCTTCACTGACGCGTTTCTTGACTGCGGAACTAATGCCAGCATCGCCAACCAGTTTCAGCCAGTTGGCGACAACGAGAGCCAATGCGTAGTATCCGAGCACTTCCGCGCCAAGTACTCGCGCGAAATACAGGGTTGCAACGAACCCCACCACCGACGTCAGAAGTTTCGCACCAAAAACAATCGATGATGTTTGCCCAATTCGCATAGTAAGCGTTGTACTACTCAGCCCCGTGTCTGAACTGTTTGTTTCGAGTGTTACACATAGCCGAGATCCTGCAGCCGCTGTTCGACGGCAGTTTTATTAATCTCGGTTTCGGAGAGCTTTCCGTCGGAGATATCACGGCGCTGGCCATCGATTTCGGCCCACGGAACGTACACCAACCCGGGGAACCGAAGGCGAGCTTTGTGTTTGTAGATGCCGAGCTTTGCACGGAGCCCGGAAGTAAACAGTTCGCCGTGGTCGGCGGTGATGACTGCCTTCCCATCGAGTTCGTCGGCGAGTTCGACGGCGATGTCGGTCACAGCAGGGATCGTCGCGCGGTACGACTCAACCGGATCCTCCGTCTCAGGCACAAGATTTCCAGTCCCATGCGGCTGCATGAAATGAACGATGAGACGCTTGTCGGGATGCCGTTCGTTGGTCTTCTTAGCAGTCGCGACAATCTCGGCTGGATCTATTTTATTCGGTACGTCATCGTACTCTTTCCAGACTTCTATGAGTTCGTGGAAAGCATCATTTGCCAGTAATGTCGTGTGTGGGTTCGCCGAAACGTAGACTGTATCTTCAAACTGCTTGCCTTGGAAGTTTCTCCGCGTCCACTCTTTGGAGTGGCTCCCGAGGCTGACTGCTCTCGAATATGCATCGAACCGCCCGGTGTCGACGGTTTCCTCAAAAAAATCAGCCCGACACGCATCAAGAACGATCAGCGTATCCCAGTCTTCATCCATCACGTGGACGGACTCATCGTAGCCCGGATAGCTCGGATAGAGTCGCGTTAGTGATCCGACGACGAATGGAACGAACACGCAGTCGCGCCACCACTTTAATGACGAAAAATTGTCTCGTATTTCAGAGACGACATGACGTAGTAATAACATGCACAACACTGATTATCCGATAAATATAATATCGTCGGTTCGGCATCTCCGATTCATTCGACGGTGAACCTTGTCTGGAACGAGTTGTAGGCCGTCGTGATCGACTCCGAGAGCTGAGTTTCGAACGCCGACATCGAAAACCTGTTGACGAACGATGCTGGATCAGCCGCCACCCCCTTGGCTTCTAACCGGTCAACCGCGGCACGGATCGACGCCGCCGACCCGCCGTGGAGCAGGCCGTTCTCGCCCGCTTCGACGAATAGTCCAGGAAACCCATCGTTTCTAGCGAGACAGGGTTTGCCGCTCGCGTTGGCCTCAATCGGAACAATCCCGAAATCCTCGTTGCGACCATTGAATACGACTGCCCGACAGCGCCCGAGGAGATCATATTTCGCATCTTCAGAAATAAAGCCTACATACTCCATATTGTCGGCGGCTCGTATCTGACCGATCATATCTGCATCGCCCTCACCGCCAGCAAAAATAATTTGCTCATTGAGTTCGTCAAAAGCCTTAATAACGGCTTCTATTCCCTTTTCGGAATCAAGTCGTCCGAGATGGAAGTAGAACCCCTCGTCGCCACGATTTTCATATCGATTAATTTCCACCGGTGGATAAACGACTTCAGCACCACGTTTGTAGTATTTCCAGAGACGACGAGCGATGATGGGGCTGTTGGCGAGGTAATGGTCGACACGGTTGTCGATGGCACTGTCCCGTGTTCGTAGGTATCGAATTGCTGGTCGGGCTAACCGGCCAAAAAAGGAGTCTTTACGATCGTGATAGAGATCATAAAACCAACGTGGTGGTGAGTGACAATAATTAATATGTATTGTATTACCAGGGGTGATAACTGCTCGCGGGGTTGATCCTGAAGTGATGAGAACATCAGGTGACCCATACGATTGCCAGTCGACATCTTCCCAGATGCTGTACTCCGCTGGGCGGCCGAGACGAGAGCGTAGTTTCGCAGTTGACTCTGGAAGATCATCGACCACATTGTGAAACTCGATGGCTCCGTAGGGGTTCTCGGACTCCGGATCCGGCTCACCGACAGTGTAGACGGTCGTTTCATCGATTATTTCCGCCATTTTTGTTATTACATACTCGGCACCCCCCCATGAGTTGATATGCCAGTGTGCAAGTGCGATATCTAAATTTTCAATAGAGATCTCTTCGGTCGGCGAAGAGCTGTCAGGGTCAACCATCTTGTGAAGTCCGAAGCGAATTAATCGTTTGTTTTATTCCATTTTCAAAGGTTATGCTGGGCTCATAGTCAAGAATTTTGCGCGCTTTTGAGATATCCCCACAGGAATGGCGAATATCTCCGGATCTTGGATCTTCATACATTGGCTCCAAGTTCATATCAAGAATCTCATTTATTATCTCTACAAGTTCATTGATTGTCACTGACTCTCCTCTTGCCACGTTGAATACCCCTGAGCAGCTCCCTGTCGCTACAGCGAGGTTTGCTGCTACGACATCTTTCACAAACACAAAGTCTCTTGACTGCTCACCGTCCCCGAAGATTACTGGTCGCTCCCCGTTCAGTAATAAGGTAATAAACTTTGGAATGACTGCTGCGTATTCTCCCTCTGGATCTTGTCGAGGACCAAATACGTTAAAATATCGCAGTGCAGCAACATTGATGCCAGCTTGGCCCCCAACTTGACGAGCCATTTTCTCAGCGTAGTATTTCGATGCTGCGTACGGTGACTCTGGTTCGACTGGTTGGCCCTCTTTTTTTGGCAGCGGGTCACCGGATCCGTATACTGCTGCCGACGAAGCAATAACGACACTCTCGACGTCCCTGTCGACAGCACCATCCATCACCGTCGCCGTGCCAGCACAGTTTCGTGTTGTCACGGCTTGCGGATCTTCGAAACTGTCTGGAACGGATGCGAGTGCGGCCTGATGGAAGATAACATCGGCTTCGCCGATCGCATTTATTACCGTTGTTCGATCACGAACGTCTCCCCTAACGAATGTGAACGAATCCGAATTGTGTGCTCTTTCTAAGTTCTCAAGATCACCGGTCGACAGATCGTCGAGACCACAAACTTCCCACCCTTGATCAAGTAGTTCGTCCACGATGTGTGAACCAATGAAGCCTGCAGCACCGGTAACTAATGCTCTCCGCATTTGAGACCGAATGTGTGGGCTGACTTCTAATACTTGTCGACATCTTGGTCGTACAATGTTTCGAAAGTAATCAGAACTACCTCGATTTAATGTTACTTCACTAATTAGAGATGGCTCGGTTATTGAAAAGATTCAACACAGTATAAAAGAATTAGCCCCCTGTGAATATTAAACGGTCGTTGATTGAGACTCTTCCTCCATCGGTGAAACGACTGCTGTCAGTCCCGTATGACTTCTATCAAACCCAACGGGCCGATCGGCAGTTTAGAATGAAAAAACTTCCAGATAACCAGCCAGTTGAGAATGCTCCTCAACATATTGTTTGTGTCGTCGTTGACGCCCTCCGCGCTGATCATATTGATGATAAGACAACCCCTTTTCTTTCGCATTTGAATGGAACGGACGCAATAACGCCGGGAACGTGGACATTTCCAGCGATGTCATCTTTTATTTCGGGCGTATATCCGCATGAACACGGTGCGTCAATAGAAAGAGCTGGAACCAGCGAGTCAGATCAATTTACCCTGCCGCCACGGATGGATGATGGTCGAACCACACTCACAGAGTTGCTAGCTGGTGCCGGATATGAAACCTATGGGGGTTTTGGACATGACACCCCGTTCGTAGCAATCGCTGGACGATTTCACACACATACCCTGTTTCATAAGGTAAACTCGAAAGCGGAGGATGTGTTCGATGCGTATCTTAATTGGGTCGATGGAAGAAATCAAACATTCGCACTTCTCCATCTGGCAGATCCACATATTCCAGTAGAGCCACCGGAACAGTATTGGAAGAAACATTCTGTCGATAGATCAATTGAAAATATCAAAAACTGGAATTTTAAAACCGAACCTGACTGTGACGAGACCTGCCAACAGTATCGCGCTAACCGGCGTCGGCTATATCGTGCCGCTGTTGATCACGTTGATGATGCTACTGAACGGTTCGTTAATAAACTTGAATCGACTGTTGAGGATCCGTTAATTATCGTGACATCTGATCACGGTGAGGCAATGTGGGAACATGTGGAGACTGATGTTGAATTATTTAATGGAACGGGATGTGTCGACCATGGTGGTACACCATATGAACAAGTGGCAAGAGTCCCCTTGTTGACGAATGCGGACTGGTTGCTTGAAGGCGATATCTCGCTTATCGACATCGCACCGACGCTGCTTGATGCTGTTGGGATTGACGGAATAGAGATGTCAGGCTACTCGTTGTATGACAAAATCCCCGAGTCGCGCAAACCTATCGTCGAAGGCTGTAGAAACGGGAGCGAAAAGAAAGCAATTTACAACGGCCAATCCAAATTAGTTGTATCAAAAGAACAAGATGTAACACTTGGTTATCGTCTTCCTAAAGAACAGCGTGTAGAACTTCCTGCAGATGTCTACGATACGTTGGTTGACTCTTTACCATCTTGGCCCAAAGGAGAGACAGCCCATACTGAAGTATCGGATGTGGTTGAAGATCGACTTGGACAGCTCGGATATAAGTGATAGCGCTACGAGCACATACTCTGTGTTTTCTTTGAGTGACGAATAAATATAGAGACTGTCACTATATGTTAGATTCTCTAATATTATCGCTAGTTGTCCATTCTGGCTCAATGGCCCGATGGCTGACACGTCGTATTGAGTGAAGCGGGTGAATCAGGTGAGTGATTCACCCTCTGCCCGAATGAATGCGTGATGAGATTACCAAAACTCAAACGTATTCTAACAGATCCGGGCGAGTTCCTTTCGAACGCCCAGTTGAAGTCTCTTGCTCTGGAGCTCCTAAATTTGGTCCCAATGGAAGGAATCGAGGGCTCCGGCCTCGATTCCGAGGCAATCATGGAAGTCG
>NZ_QMDW01000044.1 GCF_003605635.1 Halonotius pteroides | reverse complement strand
TTACAATGGCGAGATGGCGACAGTGTGGTGAGCCAATACGTCGCTCCAGTGATTAAGCCTGACCACGCAGAGGATTGGGACTAACGATGTGGCCGCCAAACTCCCAAGGAATCACTCGATGTGAAGAGTGGGGGGAACAGATTTCCTATTTACCTGAGCAGCGGGCAATTCGGCGTGAGGATCGTTGGTATCATCCAGACTGTGTGCCCGACGAGTGACGCCACTCACACCGCTCTCAGACGGCTCAGATTCCGTCGTGTATTGATCCTCACCGAGATATACAGATAGCCACTTAGCCAGCTATACAGCGAGATATCTGTATATCTTTCTGGAGAGAGATATGGCTAAGAATACCGTGGCTCGCCGCTACTGGGATCGAGGACGACCGGCGGCGGGGAAAATTCGGGATGTTCGTAGCCATCGTGGACATACACCCACAGCATCACATCTTGGGCAAAGAGTTTGTCACGATATCCACCTGCCCCTAGTCGCCGCTCAATAATCTCTGCATCTACACCTTGTCGAACGAGATTAGCTCCGTGAGTATAATTTAGATCAGCTGGGCGAACACGCGGATAATCAGCGAAATAGTGGTAGCCGCCACTTCGAGAAACCCGCTCTCGTGATTCCGTATCCATATCCGCTGCTACCCGGAAACAGTGGTCACTCAGTGCCTCTCTGGAACTGTATGGGATTTCCTCATATACATCGAGCACCCATTCGATAATCTCCGGCAATGTAGTCTCTAAGCGATTCTCTGTATGTGGATTCCACCACGTCTCCGGCAGTCTCATGAGCCACGGGTCGCCATTGGCTGTTAGTTCAGCGGGTATCTTGATGATGTTCTTATCACGCTTATGACGCAGCCAATCAACAGACAACTCAGAGGCTATCCGAGACGACATACCCGAGAACATGAACAGGAGAGGTGCCAGAGCATCCACTGGGTGACTATTAATCACAGCCCGGTAATACTGATCGAACTGTTTGGGTGTGAGTGGCCGCCTTCTTACGGGTAATAGACCCGCACTCACCACCGCTGGCCACCATCGATTAAAATGATTTGTAATTGGTGACTTTGATAGCGACCCTATTGACTGATATTCTTCTGCCCCGACTCCGTACTCGCCTTCCGAGACTGCCCGAATGTCATTGAGAACATCTATCGGACTGTAATCGGTCTCATTCACCTCAATTCCGGCTTCGGCCAGCCCCCCGTTCCACGAGGAAAAGCGATCCTCTATAGTCGTTATACTATATGACCCAAACTCGTCATATGTGGAGGAACTAAGCGGTTCTCCGTGTTCAGCAGCGACTCGCTGGAGATCGGCAAGCAAGTCAGTGGTGGGAATGTCCTTAATCGAACTCCGATCCATCTCAACTCCGGCCTCAATTAGAGCGTCCCTCCACTCGTCAAAACGACGGTATATGGTGCTGACACCATACGTTCCATATTCGATGTATGTCTCGATAGTAACCGGCTTTCCGTGTTCGGCAGCGACTCGCTGGAGATCGGCAAGCAGCTCATCGGTAGCGATCTCCTTTGCACCATCCGTACTATGTGTCTCAATCCCGGCTTCAGCTACACCGTCGATCCACGACCCGAACCGCCTGCGTACCGTATTTGCACCGTGTGACCCGAACTCGTCATATGTGTTTGAACTAAGCGGCTCTCCGTGTTCACCGGCAACTCGCTGGAGATCGGCAAGCAGCTCATCAGTAGAAACTGACTCCGGATTTGCCTCAATCCCGGCTTCGGCCAGTCCCTCGTTCCATGAGCCAAAACGATTCTCTATGGTCGTTGAGCTATGTGATCCAAACTCAGTGTATGTGGCCACACTAAGCGGTTCTCCGTGTTCGGCAGCGACTTGTCGGAGATCGGCAAGCAGGTCATCGGTAGAAACTGGCCCTTGATGTGTCTCAATCCCGGCTTCAATCAGTCCCTCGTTCCACGAGTCAAACCGAGTCACTACCACCTGATAACTATGTGATCCAAACTCGGTGTATGTGGCCTTACTAAGTGGTTCTCCGTGTTCAGCAGCAGTCTGCTGGAGATCGGCAATAAGATCAGCGGTAGGTATCATCAATGCCGTATCAGATGTGGTCAAGGAACTCCCGTGCGTGGGTTTCCTCAGCGACTCTTTCTTCGTATGGCTCTAAGCTGCTGACGTGCTCGTGGCCGGTGTACTTGGTCAGCTTGGTGCGTTGCATATTGTTTCTGATGAGTTGCATAATAAACGTGCCTCTCATATCGTGTGGAAACACGTCCGGCACCTGCTCATCAAACCGTGCGTCCTCGGTTAAACCTCTCTCCAGTCCGATTTGAGCATCAACTGCGATGTCTTTGCACCACTTATTAATCGTATTCTCCGTGAGTCCATCCCCTCGAATCATCTTATTGCCGATATCATCTCGCGTCACAGCGAAATACGACTTACAAAGCTCACGCAAACCGAGGTCCTGCGTGACGAAATCGTTGGGACCACCCCGATTAAAATTATTCCACGTCTGGGTTATCGGAATGTCTCTACCATCATCGAATTTGGTCGTAAACTCACCCTCATCCTCACAATTATCGCAGGGTGTCGTGGTACCGTCTTTGTGGCATGTCCCTCTTGACGGCACCTTGAGTTTGGGCGGCTCCCCGTCGTTCGTTTCTGTAGTATCCGCGTCGATCCATGAGAACCATGTCGGGCCGTGGATGTGGCAGAACTCGTCAACACGCAGTCCAGTGAACGGCAACAGTAATCCAGTAATCTGTTTGGCAGGATCAGACTGCTCTTTAGCTGCTCGAACCCACGCCTGCAAAGCCGGTTGATGTAGACCTTTGTTGCTTCGTCCCACGGTTTTTACTTTGTACTTGATATCAAATCCATAGTAACTTAGTAGTTGTCATGTATAGTACGTAGCAAATCGGGATCGCTAAGACGGTCGATAACAGCCGTCTCAGGCAGAAGATATCTCGAAACGACTCAAACACTACGTACTACAAACGAAAATACGAAGATAGCGATCTTCAATCATAATCAATATGATAATGATTTCATCGGCCTATCCAACCTAAAACATAATCAATCAGATAGTTATTTCGCCAGTTGTATCATATCTCGTATGGTTGCTCACACACACCGACCTATCAAATATCATATGATGCTCTCAGACTGTCGTGAGAACCACCGTCATAGCTTTTATAAGGGTTTACTCAGTTATTGGGAACAAGAAGGTACGCGAAGCTAATCGAAATCGTGTTTACATCAAGACGGGATCTGACCCGTTCCCCTCAAATTGGAACCTTGCTGGGAACGAGTCAGGAGCCGAGTCGGGCTGGCTCGGTTATTCCTATTGAATCTACGCCTAAAGCATTGCTGTCAACGGCGTGGATTTGCCGTACTGCTCGTTTCCACCACTCTCATAGTCTTTACTCCGGGGTTAGCGTCTCCAGAACCCACCTCCAGTCGCTACTAGTAGGGGGTGATCGACGATGAGCGGCAACACCTCGGTAGATTACGACGACCCACCAACCGAGATGGCCGAGGTCGCCGTCGATGAGCTGACCGACGATCTCCTCGATGCGATCAATCGACCAAAACAATCGACTGTTGACGAACGTGGTTCTGACGGCCTGATGTCACCGCTGTCGTTGCCCGGATTCGGAGAGGAGTGCCACGACGATACTCTGATTTACTATTGCACTCACTGCGGCTCCACGGTTGAGATGAGCCATACCTGCTACAAATCAGAGTGCCCCGACTGCGCTCCGATGTGGGACATAGACAAGGCTGAAAACGGCGTTGCCCGGTTGCAGACGGTCGCCAAACGCATGAGCGGTAAGATGGGCGGAGTGAGTATCAAAAAGCATCACCTCGTGATGTCGCCGCCTGAAGATTGGGTACTCGAAGCGGCCAATCCGATAGACAAGACCTTTGACGTGATTGGTGACATAATGGACTTACTCAACGTCGAAGGATTGCGATTCTATCACGGCTGGCGGGGGCGCGACGGCGACGATCTCGATGCATGGCGAGGTCGTCTATTTCAGGGCCGTGGCTTCGAGAATGATGTTCGGCATGAATTGACTCCCGGCCCGCATTTTCACATCATTTGCGCTGGCCCGTATGTCCCAGGTGGAGAGGTCACAAAGCGGATCGAGGAGGAGACTGGGTGGCTAATCAAGCGCGTCACTAAGGGAGGCGATGAATCGTCTTGTAATAAGTCACTCCCGACGATGCAGGACGTTGCTCATGCAATGACCTACTGCCTCTCACATACGTCGATCAGGATGGGCGAGGGCGACGACAACAATAACGCCCAGTATCGTCCTCACGGCCAGCTGTGGCACGACCACAAGAAGGTAACAGTCTACGACAATACCCGCCGTAAGGCCGAGCACGCGGTTCGAGAGGCGGCCCCAAAGACACTCGGCGTGAATCGGAACAACCTGCGTTGTGGGACACCGTTGCCATCTGATGAACAACCAGACGAGTCGGTTGATCCGAGCAAATCATTCGATGATTATGCCGACAGTGGCGACGGTGACACTGCTAACGGCAATGACACCGACCACGATCACGCCGATGACCACGACCACGATGGCGAGAGTGCCTGCAACGCGCCGATCAAACCAATCTGGGAGGCCGAGGATCTGCTGGAAGATGAGCAGTGGGTGGAGGATGCGACCTACAGCGACCAGCTACGCCGAGCCTTTGAGGAGTGGGAGTCTCAGGGAGATTACGACAACCCGCCGCCGTCCCCGATGGTTGACGCCTTCGTGTGATTACTCATCTCGATAGAGGCATCTATCAGTTAGTCTGTCGCTCCCACGCTTCGCCGTCGAAATCAATCCAATTAGGGCTCTGGTAATAGACCGATCCATCTTGTTTTGTCCGTCTGTTGAGCCACCCCGTCTCCGAGATCACTACTAGTGTCTCTCTCGCTGTGCGCTCGGAAACATCTGCCATTTCCGCGATTTGGGCCGGTGTCACCCGGTTTCCACTCCGAATCACTGTATGAAGAGCATACTTCCAGATTCGATCTCTGCTTTTCTCGTTCACATGAGTATATACTCATCCATGCGTATAAGCTCATGCGTGGGGTTCACCCTGTTGAATCTGTGATATACTGTCGTATTGACCACTCGAAAACCGGGGTGTGAGGATATGCTCATGGTAAATGCAAACGGGGGGTCAGATATTCTATAGTCTAATATCAGTAGTAGAGATTCTTAGAAGCCTGTTTAGGATTCGTGTGTGGGACTCGACCCCCGCATCTTCGCACTAGTTGTCCGTTAGAATAACGCGGGCGGAAATTTTCGCGCTAGCAGCAATCGCGGTTGCTGAGGCGGCCCTTATCTTACCCTGCCTTCCGGCGGCCCTGGCGGGGATGGAAACCGGCGCAGCAGGCAGCTTGCCTGCCTGCAAGGGGGTTTCCCGCTGAGGGGTGCAGAGTGATCTGATACCGGTACGAAAGCCGACTATCCTCTCAGCTGTGGTTAATTACCGTCACTTTGCACATTACCGCTTGCCATACTGTCGTGACAACTATGAACACGGACACTCCACGTTTTGAGAAGTAACGAGCGTTATGAGTGATCAGTCAACTCTCAGTGAATTTGACGGATTTGACACGGATGAGGCGGCTGAGAGTGACGTGGTTGACGACAAGCTATACAGAAATGAGGAGTGGCTTCGTAAGCAGTATGTTGAGAATGGGCTTTCTCAATCTGAGATTGCCGACAAGGTAAGTGTGGGCCGAGGGGCGGTCGGAAACTGGATGCGGAAATATGACATTGAGACTCGATCACCTGCTGAATGGTCAGCTAATGGTGACGTCGAGCCACTGAAAGATGAGGAGTGGCTCCGTGAGCAGTATTGTGAGCAGGGGATGGTATTATCTGAAATTGCAGAACTAATTGGTGTAACCGCTGGAACGGTATCAAATTGGATACATAGGCACGGGATCGAGACTCGGTTACGGTCAGAGTCAATGACCGATGGCGACGTTGGGCTGTTAAGTGATGAAGGGTGGCTCCGTGAGCAGTACTTAGAACGAGAGAAAACGCTGAGTGAAATTGCGGAATCAACTGGCGTAACTACTGCAACGGTATCGAATTGGATGAAAAGACATGATATTGAGACTCAATCACCCACTGAATGGATGACTGATGGTGACGTTGAGTTACTGAAGGATGAAGAGTGGCTCCGTGAGCAGTACTTAGAACAAGAGAAGCCACCATCTGAGATTGCTGATGAACTCAATCTGTCTCCAGGCACAGTAAGGAATTGGGTAGAGAGGTATGGAATCAATGCTCGATCACAATCAGAATCACAGGCTGATGGAGATATTAATCAACTGGAGGACGGTGAGTGGCTTCGAGAGCAGTACTGCGAGCAGGAGAAATCACAGGCTGAGATTGCTGACGAACTCAATCTGTCCCAAGTCACGGTGGGACGTTTTATGCAAATGCATGAGATTGAGGCTCGGGCACTCGCAGAAGAACGCGCTGACGGAAATCTTGAGCCGTTGAAAGACGAGGAGTGGCTCCGCGATCAATATTGTGAACAGCAAAAGTCGATACGTAAGATTGCTGACGAGCTTGGACTAAGTCAAACACCTATCAAGAATTGGTTGAACAAGCACGACATTGAGTTTAGATCACTTCTACAACACCCTGAGCATCTCTCACATCGTGTCCTCGGTGAATTAGAGTTAGAGGTTGCAAATCGCCTGCATGATATTGGGGTAGACTACGAATATGAGTCGCTGGAGATTGAGTATGATGACGGTCGCAGATACATCCCTGATTTTGCTACGGAAGATTATGTTATCGAGTGCAAAGGTAGAGATTGGGGGAAAGCATTTGATAAGGGCTACACTGCCAAGGACAAGGCAGAGGCAGCGATGAGGCAATTAGACGACAGAGAATACGTCGTTGTGGGCGAACAGTTACCTTCTGACATTCACATCCCGAGAGGAGAATACAAGAAACTGCGGGAACTGATTGAATAAACTGTCTGCCATCATGCGGCTGACCTCGGTGGGGATGGAAGATCAATTAATCCAGACACCCCTCTCCCCACACCACGTTTCCGTCGTTTCCGTCGTAATCTGGATTCTGGAGCCAAATCGCAGTACGGAATAGGATTTCAATGATGCTCCTTCTCTCCCCACCCCCACACCACGTTTCCGTCGTTTCCGGGTTCGAAGATGGTGATGATAGAATAGAATCGAAAGAAGGCTCTGGGTTTACAAATCGAAAACGGTGGGTGAGTTATCAGGAGATACCAACAAAGACAGTATCTGTAGTTAGCTTTATTACATACTAACTACAATGAGTAGTTAATGCTCAAAGCAGAAGGAGATATCGAAGTGACAGAACACGAAGCAACCGGTGGACTCCTGATTGAAAGGGACACTCCAGAACTAAGCTACACAGACTCTCAAGAGGTCATAATCCCCGGCAAGAACGTCTACAGCGTTCTCCGCAAGATGGCTCACTCACGGGACTACCAACTAGTTGATGATGACGTGGCCGACGACCGATTGCTCGATGAGGATACGATAGAGAAATTAGACGATCTGGTTGAGGCCCGCAATGACTGATCGAAAAGATAGCTGGCCGACCTCGGGTTACAGCATCGATCCTCACAATGAGAGTAAGGAGTTTGAAATGCTGAAAGAAGCTGTTGAGAACTTCATTGAACCGGAGCTCCCAGAGGGAGCAACATCCATCGAGCGGGCACTAGCGAGGATACTTTGGGAGGATCGGCGCGACCGATTTGCCGAGGCTCATGGACTGGACGGAGTAGCTGATAAAGCCTGCATCGCTCGGCTGATTGACGACGATTTAGATGAGTGCCCCCACGGTCACGCAAGCTCCCATGATAGTCGGATGTTGCATCATAAGCCACCAGCAGCTGACCACTCTACCCTCTGGTTGGATGACAACAACGACCCGGCACTGTACTCAATGCACGTCTATTCAACCGATTTAGATGCTCACTTGGAAGACAAACCACACAGCCGATGGTTCGATATTGTGGGCTGGGCACGCGAAAATCGGCTCGATGTGCAAACACGAAATAGCTGGTATAACCCATCGACAACTCAGATTATATTTCAGCCGATGGACGACCCCGTACCGGAATATCCAGACACCCCGGAACTGTGGCACAAGCAGGAGTGGCAGGAAAAAGTGCGGGCGGCGTATGAGAAAGCCGATGATCCACCGGTGGGCGTATCACCCAATCTGACTACCAAGACAATTAATGATCGGGACTATCACTACTTACAATGGCGAGATGGCGACAGTGTGGTGAGCCAATACGTCGCTCCAGTGATTA
>NZ_QMDW01000043.1 GCF_003605635.1 Halonotius pteroides | reverse complement strand
AGAGACTCGCTACCGCGACACAGCAGGAGATAGCGAATTAGCTAAAGACGAATGCTCTCCAGTAGTTTTCGGATGCTCCGATAGAGTTCCCGGTAGGCAATATATCGGAGGAAACGCTTCATACTTCGACATGGTGTTCCTCGCTTGTTACTTTGTCGAGGGTTTCGGATTGCAATTGTCTCGATAGCTGCAATAGTGTCGAGGCTATCTTCCCCGGCAAATTCTGGAAAACAATTGACTCTTGCCTAATCTGGTGAAAAATGTCTGAACATTGATATTGAAATATTCGGAGTGACCGATACAGAGGTTCTATCTTGCACAGCTCCCCGGCAGAAGCCAGACTGTATTATTTATCAATCTTGGTAAGAACCAACAGGTACTCTGATTCAAATCTTGGTTTAAGTGTTCAGAAGCATATTATGTAGACGAAATCAACTTTATGTATGAATCGGCGGAACCTGCTCCAGCTAACCGGGGTATTTGTGAGTCTCACTGTCACTGGTTGTTTGGGAACTGACCCGCCAGGAAACACAACCGATTCAGCAAACAACACAGATTCAGGCTCATCAGACAACGGGGGAGCCAATCCATCCGAAGACGTGAATTCAGACTCAACAGCTAATGAGGAAAGTGGCCTGTCAGGGAATGCGAAAGCTGCACAGACACCAGACCCAGATCATCAGATCCAAGTCAAAAACGAAAAACCCGACCCTGTCAATACAACAGTGACGGTGCGTCGAGTAGAAACAGGAGAAACAGTTCACAACCAGACGTATACTATTCAACCGGACGCAACCGTCACGGCTTACAATACGCGTCAGGCAAGTCCCGATAGCATCGAAAAATTCAATGTGTCGGTCACCTCCGATGGATCAACTGATAGCTTCACACTCAAAACAGACCAGTGTATGAATGATCTTGAAGCACAAGTTACCGAATCTGCTGGCATCGATTGGTTGTATGCTGTCTGTTAGATGAGTGAAATCCTCACTAAGATCTGATCACAAGATACGCGCTGTCTATTCAGCAGTTGGCGAACAATCTATACAGTAATTGATAGACAGCCGACTGCGCGATGCAGAGGGTGTATTCAACGGAAGGAGATGCAGATAGCAGCATTTCAGCTAATGAAACAGCGGCCGGGTCTTTTTGATATGATCTGTCAAACACGATCCCGAGCCATGAGCGAACGATCCTGTCCGGATTGTGCTGTCCGGATGGAGCGGACGAACGTAACCGCCGAGGGTATTGGTGACCTCTACATCGAAACTGAGAGAGACAGCGGTATCCTTGACCGCCTCGGTGTCGAGTATCAAACCCCACTTTCTGCATCCCTCTGTCCGGAGTGTGAGCTCACTCGACTCTATGCGGATTTTTCTGAGTAGTTGGGGTGAGAAACGTATGCCCTCCATCGAGTCGTTCCCGACGAAACGCGGCACAGCGCAGTTCACCGAGGATTATGTATACTTCGAAGAGTCTTTTTTGGGGTATATTAAGTCACTCTATCGAGATTATTGGCAGCGCGGAACGTGGTGGTTCAGTAGTGCCTTTCTCGCATACCTGTTTGCGTTTCCAGTCGGCGTCTGGTGGGTAGTCAACGCGGTTCGCGGCGGCAACTTCCTCTACATTGCTGCCGTTAGTGGGTCGATACTCGGACTCTGGGCGGTGAATTACGCACGTGGGTTCCGATCGCCAGACCGAATTCGACTTGATACAATCGAGCAGGTCTCTACAACGGATGGCCTGAAGGGACTGACACGCCCTCGACTCGTTATTACCTACACCGACGGAGAAACGACACGTAAACGACGCGTGAACCTTCCATCACTTTACACGAGCGGTGGAGAGACGGTATACGAACAGGCACAGGAAGCGTTCGCCGAACGGGGATTCTGAACGGCGCTGCTTATTGAGCGGAGATGGTCTCTCGACAGGATACGGTACTGCTGTACACGCGCGTTCTATTCAGCAGTTGGCGAAGAATCTCTACAGTAATTGACAGACAGACGACTGCGCGATGCAGAGCGTGAAGTCAGCATCACGACTCTATATCGCTCGGTATCTTTGTCAAGAGAACACGAGAAGCGACTGGTTCTCGAGCAACGGGAGTAAAAGAAAGAACTCGCGAACTACGTTGAGGACGAGCGGATCTATCGCGAGCAGTCACTCGTGACACGGCTGTAGTGATGGCTCAGAGGCAAAGCCCGACGACGCCTGAGCCCAGCGAACACTCAGCCAGAGTGACACGACTACGTTCAGAAACATTCGACTCTGGAGATAAAATAGCAGACGAGCGGAGGTGAACTCATTCGCTCGCCACTCGTAGCCGGTGCGTGGACAGGGATAGCGATCTGCGTTGCCGGTTTCGACAACCTGGGCCGGGATCCGGTGGCAGAAAACAGACAGGTGGTGAAACTCGTTTGATGCACGCCGGTTTGTCCCCCTCGGACAAGACGCCGCGTCGCGGTCTGTACCGCCAACACGAGTACCGGAGGAACACACAGCTAGTGACGAGGTTCTCACGGGAGAAAGCCGAGAGAGACCAACTGCCAGACGAAGACGAGCGCCAGCGTCGCGATCGATCTGAATGGCGGAGACACTGCTATGACTTTGTGATCGCGCTTAGTGCTGAAGAGATTAGTGAGTCAGTAGAACGTAGATAGACGAGCGGTGGCGTTCTCCCAACTCACCCGCGGTTCCACCACACAGCCAAGACCGCCAATCCCCCAAGGAACAGTCCGATCCCGAGGTCGACCGTCGCCGCGGCCGACAGAACCCACGCGAGCAGGTCCGCGTGCGGTGACGAGCCGGCGGGAAGGCTTGCGGGGGCGAGCCGGGTCGATCGGCGAAGCACCCGCTGGGCGAGAACCGCAACACCGACATCGATGGTAGCCGCGCCGATGGCGAGTCCGAGAACCGAAGCGACCCGGCGGCGGAGTCGGTCGGTATCGGGATTGTCGGTCACCAGGATTCCACGGGAGACAGGTACCCAGACTGTCATCTCCCGGCCACGATCCGAGTAGCGGGTCGTTCCCGGCTCAACGAGGTCGGCCTCCTGAAGATTGTCGATGTGATAGCTAACCGTCTGGATCGAAGTGTCAACCGTCGCCGCAAGTTCCGAGGCGGTTCGCGGTTCGGACAGGAGCGCGGCGTACAGTTCGCGGCTAGTCTCGGAGCCGAGCGCGTCGAGCACCGCGCCGGTATCGTCGCTGTCGGGGCTCAGAATCTTCGGCTCTGGGTCGATCGCAGGCGGGTTGTCGGAGTTCAACAGATCGCTCAACATAGTTTGCGTGCTGGGTAGTCGGGTATTCGGGTCGGGCGACCGTGGTCGGTAGGTCGGCCGGCCTCACCAGTTGCGTTCACCGCGGCGGTCACGTCCAGGCGGCCATAGCCGGTTCGTCGATCGGGGCCGGATGGCGGTACGTCTGCCGCGGTGTGACACAGGGTGGCCGCGACATGGGGCGGCGGCGCGTCGCCCGCGGCGCTCACGAGCGCGGCGACACCGGCGACGTATGCGGCGGCCGCGGATGTTCCCTCCCGCGACCCCGACCAGATGGTGGGTGTGGCGACGAGGTCGACGCCTCGGCGGCGGTCCGTGGTCGGCCCCTGTGAACTGTACGGTGCCACCCCATGTTCGTCGGGCGCCGCAGCGCCGATCGCGAGTGCAGAGGTAGCCGTCGCGGGCGACGCGATGCTGCCGGCGGCCGTCGCGTTTGCCAGCCGGTGTCGATGTGTCGTGATCTCGATCCGTGCGGAGAGCGGGTTGAACCGCCGGACAGTCCGGTTCGGAAACCTGACCGCGAGGAACAGGTCACCGGGACGAGCGTGTGCGTCCAGCCGTTCGGTTCGGACTGGCCCTGTCCGGATCCGCTCGGAGGTCGCCACCCGGGAAATCCCGGCAGGGTCGGAGCGGTACAGCTCTAGATCCAGATCCCGCGGGTACGCCGAAGCGTTCCACCGAAGTTGGGCCTGTACCCGTCCGCCGGCCTCAGTGCCGGCGCCGACGGGCGGGAACAGCGACAGCCGGGTGCCGTCTCCGAAGGTGTGGAGGCCTCGACGCGTCGGGTGGAGTTGTCCCTGCCAGTGGTTGCGGGCGAGGTTGCCGGTCGGGACTACCACGAGCGACCCCCGATCGGCGGCTCGCGTGGCGGCGCCCGCGAGCGTCCCGGTGCCATCGTCCGGGGCACCCAACTCCGTGGCGGGGACAAGCAGGACATCGACATCCTGCGCTGCGAGCCACACGATCGCTTGGCGTGCGTCCTCGGTGGAGTCGGCGGTGGCGACAAGTATGTCCGCGTCTGGGGCGACCGACGCCAGCGTGAGCGCGGCGGCGGTTCCGTGACCGCCGGGTTCCTGCGACGCGGAACCGAACGACCGCTCGTCCGTCACGCGCGGCGCCAGTTTCGGGTGTGCAGTGTTGACTCGGGTGACGGCGACGACGCCGACGGTCGCTGTCGCCCCTGTCACGTTCCGGTCGTGGAGCGCTCGGACGCGAGTAGGGGCGGTCGGAGCACGCAACTGCTCCGGCGCCCCATCGACGACCGAGCTGCCGCTCGTGAGCGCGGTGCGTGGCGCGGGGCCGCGGTCGACGAGGAAGACGCCGATCCCGGCGGCGACGACCACCACGACGAGGGCGACGGTTTCGAGCCGGCGCCGAGTCACCATCGTCGCCGCCCCTGTGACGACGGGATCGGTTCAGTACAGGTCATAGACCTCCGAGAGGAGTTCCCCATAGGCGACCTCAACGTCATCGGTCGTCCGTGGGTCGTCGTAGCGGAGCGACCACTCGGACGGCCACTCGAAGAACGATGTCACCTCTTCAGGGACTGCCCCCGAGAGGTCGACGGTAGGCATGAATTGCTGGCGGGCCGAGAGTTGGGCGGCGTGGGGGGGCCGCAACGCCCAGTCGACGAATCTGGTGGCCGCGAGCGGGTTTGGCGCTTCTTCCGGAACTCCGAAGAAAAACGCCGAGAACAACGCCCCCTCCGCGGGTGCGGTATAATCGATCGGGATTCCGCGGCCGAACCGCGCGACGTACATTGGCGCCATCCCAACAGACCCGAGAACCGCCCGCCCGGAAGCGAACGCCTCAATGGCCTCCGCGTCGGTAACAAAGAAGTCGTCGACAGCCGTCGACAAGTCGGCGTCCGACTGCGTGGCCAGCCTGTCGCGGTGCGTCTCCAAGACCGCCCGAATCGCGCCGAAGTCGTCTGGCGAACGGGGATTCTGCCCGAGGTACTGCGCAGCGAGGTGTGTAAACCGGATCGGATCCGTACAGACCGCTTGGCTGGTGAACTCCGAGTCGAACAGGAGCTCCCAAGAGTCTGGCGGAGCGTCGAACCGATCTGTATTGTAGGTCAGCGCGGCGATCGTTCCCTCAACCGGGACGCCGTACGTTCCGCCGTCGGATTGGTAGAAATCTACATCGCGGAACCGGGGTCGGACGTGCTCCCACCCCGGCATCCGGTCGACCGGCAGCGGGTGGAGAAGGTCGCGGGCCGAGTCAAGCCGCCAGTCCCGTAGTGAGACGACGTCGACACGCCGGCGGGGACCATCGATCGTATCGTTGTTGATATCGTCCCACCATCGCCTGAGGTCGCCGACGATACCGTCGCCGTACACCGGTCTGTCCCGCCAGGCGAGCGGCTGGTACTCGGCCCGGATCGACACGCCCGTGGTCTCCCGGAACCGCTCGTCGGCCCAGTCGATCCACTCAGGATAGTACGTCCGGGTCACCAGTTCGCCCGGCTGTGAGTCAGGTGGCCACGAGTCGATCTGTGTCGGTGGGGTCGACTCCGTTTGTTCGGTCGAACACCCGGCGATTGCAGCCGTCGCAGCCGTGGCGCCGGCGCATATCACCCGGCGACGTGTCGTCGTCGGCTGGCGTCGGGTGCTGTCGTCGGCTGACTGTGCGTCGAGGGCGGCTGCCCTGTGTGTTTCGGAGCGGCATGGTCGAGAGCTATCGTGGGGAACCATCACGTCTACCGTTTAGGCCAGGTTGAAAAAACAGTTCGCCAGACTCAGACACGTCTCGAAGTCTGGGATGTCCGGCGATCGACATCGAATAATTCGACGAGTTCCTGATACCGGAATGGCTCGGCCCCACCGTTACGGGCGGCCAGCGCACAGGGGTGTTCCAGATCGGCGATGGTCTGAATCGATTCGAACCCCGACACCTCCTGATACAACGCATTGCGGACACCATTGTGCAGGCGTATGTAATCACTCGAAGATACTTCACTGGCTGATGCTGTCGGGCCATCAAGATCGCAGTTCAGTGTACCCCAGAGGAGAGCCAGTCAGAAGGTAATGAATCAGCCCCTGGTTTCGGAATCGGGAGTGGAATCACCGCACTCGGTGCTACTGTCTATATGCTAAGACGGTGGCTTACTGATGCTTCCGGGTGACCGACTCGCGTGTTGTATCTTGCATACCAGTAGAAATATCAATCCAATCTGGTGGGTGTCTCACTTCTCAATCTACACATCTATTTTCGGTTGAGGATGGTTCTATCATACATTGTTAATGGGGATTGCCGACTCTTTTGCTCGAAATCAGATCGGTGGGACACCCGTGTACCGAGTGAAAACCTGCCACCATCGGAGTGTATTAATCATAGATCAAGAGGATGGGGAGGGTGGGTATCCCCGTCACAAATGGGTCGGCGAATCCGGAAGCGATGAGCAGGAGCGTTTGGTCACCTGAAAACAGTGACCGGTTCATCTTATATACTAATGGAAAAGTAAATTTGTCGCACTCCACCCGCGTTACTCTGATAAAGGCGATTTGCGGTGACATACTCAGTGTCGCAAAGGAATCTACCTTATTTCACGCTCAACGCCACGAAAGGAGGGTTGTGACGGACCCATGATGACTGAAACAGATGGTGCCCTGTGGTGTACAGGGAAACTATCATAATCTTTTGTTATGTATATCTCTTTCGCCGATGAATGACGTAGGCAGTCCAATCTTTGTTGCAGTGAAGGCTGCGACAACCGATAATCAACTTTCCGACTGCAATCACGATCAACGAGTTCGCAGATAACTAACCAACAACGTAGCTTTTGAGTAAGAGGATTGTTGGTTAGCTTTTCTGTTTCAATAGTCCTATGATCTGTGATAGTAATTGGTATTACAATTCTCGAGACTACCGTCTCAATGATTTATTGAAGGCAATTTGCGGTGACGGTGGAAGGCACCGCACTATGCCAGACACAATACTGTCGTAATCGGCATTTGTTACAACGAACGTTATACCTTTAATATTTACCGATATTCAATTACATAACCAATTTCAATCAAGAATTATAGCTTATTACTTAACATTTCTCAAATTAAGTAGCTAACGATGGTTAGGTAAAATATTCAGCTGTCGCTACATTTTTTATCAACCGTATTAGTCATATTCTTTGCTATCACCAAGAACTATCAACAGCATTACCACGTTTCGCAGTTCTGACGGTGAAATATATGTGCAGATTGATCCAATTCTACTGTTGTATTGCGATTAGTGCTACATATAGACGTAGATAAATTGTCTACTCTCGTACAGGTACTTACCCCATATTCACAGTCCCCACCGGCGTCGTTCATGAGGGGAGTTGATTTTTGATATACTCGAGACCACCGTGTCATAGAAAGCGTGCCACGGCGTATCTATCGAAATATCGTCAGGAGTCGCGTGCAAGGTACAGAACTGTCTCTTACCCATAATTCAACGTGAGAGAGAAAAATTAACTCAAGCGGGTGACGAGAGAAAAGAACCAGTCAGGAACCAGTCATTACCTCGGGCACATTCATAGATCTTGCAGAGATGTCTCTCTGCGCCCCCGTGGTAAACTGACGTGGTCTTGATCTCGCTGAATGAGCGACGTGTCGCTTATTCAGCGCCCAGTTCGTAGCCTTCAGCCCACATACGAAGTTTCTGCAGGCCTTTCCACATTGCCTGCCAGCCTGGCGGAGGGTCTGAGTTGCGATCAAGATACCCGCCTAATTTTGCCACACTGACAGCGTAGGTTTTAGCACTCTCACCGCGCAGTTCTGGAAATCTTGCTTCCAGAACTGCGCGTTCAGCCTCGCTCAACAACACTGCTGGATCAGCCGCTGAGTCTTCACGAGCGAGGTTTCGCAACTCCAGTACCTTCCACGCAATCACTGAGTACAAGCCCAATAACACGTCCATGCGGTTCCACGTCTGGAGTTGGCGTTCCTCGATTTGACAGCCTGTCTTCAGTGCTTTGTGCCACTCTTCGATTCGCCAGCGAAGCTCATAGTCGCTAGTTGTCCAATCTGTCATAACGGCCCAATGGCTGACACGTAGTATTGAGTGAAAGCGGGTGAATCAGGTGACTGATTCATCCGCTGCCCGAATCTGAGTGACATGAACCTTCCTAAGCTCAAATACGTCCTCACAGATCCGGACGAGTACATTTCGAACGCCCAATTGAAGGCTCTTGCTCTGGAACTCCCCAAGTTGGTTCCAATGGAAGGAATCGAGGGCTCCGGCCTCGATTCCGAGGCAATCATGGAAGTCGTCTTACGAGCTGCTGTTGGCACAACCTCAATCAACGGCGTCACGGAGAACACGGAAGACACACCGGACAGAAAGACGGTGATGGACTGGTTGCACACACTGGAGAAAGGGCCGATGCTCGACGCTGTCAACGATATTCTCGCACTGGTAGCAATGACGGTTCTCGACCGCGACCGGTCGAGAACCATCTGCCTCGATTTCATGGACAACCCGTTCCACGGATTCCCCGATGACGAAGATGAATACCGCCGGATGCAAGCCCGTGACGGCACGACAAAATGCCACCGCTACTGTACGGCATTCGTCATTGCACAAGGGAAACCGCTGACGCTGGCGGTTGAACCAGTCGATGGTGATGATAGCAAGGCCGACGCGGTCGAGCGCGTGCTCGCCCGCGTCGAGAACTACCCCTTCGAGACTGAACACATTCTCA
>NZ_QMDW01000042.1 GCF_003605635.1 Halonotius pteroides | reverse complement strand
TGTGATTCTTCCTCTACTCTCCGTGGCATCAGAAGTGTACTTCGCCTCGTATCAGAGTCCTTACCATGTCAGACCGAACTCTTGCTGCCGCCGCCATCAAGAGAGTGGACAACTAGCGACACTTGAAACACCTCCTGATCGACCGGTGGGGGTCTACGCTGACTGCCACCTCGATCCCCACTGCGATGAAGAAGAGAGGCCAGAGGCGGTATATTTCTCGAAAGCAAAACATGGTAATAGAACATTTCATGCCTATATGACGCTTCTATGCACAATTAGGGAACAAGCGGTATACGCTGGCAATGAGCCGCGACTCGCTAGCACCGAGAGAATTCACTCGTGTCAGCGAGCGATTCCAGATCCCCGGAATACCATCGTGGTGACCGGCGACAGCCGCGACTCCGCCGTCGACTTTTTTTAATCGAGACGCGGTCAGTACTCATAGGCGTGCACTGACTCAGGGTTCGGAAAGAACACATCGGGGTCATCGTGATCAATCGATCCGAGCTGCGTCCCGTCCACCTTTTTGAGATGCGTGTACATGTGCCCGCGATCGAGAGCGGTTCTGACTAGCGGCGCCGCGTGCATGAGTTGGAACGTGCCGGCGATGAACACGGCGATCTGCTCGTCATGGTTGAGGCACTCGGTAACAATAAATCGGATCCCATCCGAGTCGGCCTGATAGACTCCGATCTCGTTGAAGTCGCCCCGATCATACAGTGTCACAAACTCGTCTCCGATGTCACCGGGAATAACGTAGCTTAGTCCCCATTCTTCGGAGTCGCCCGTATTCGGTGTTTTCGGAGTCGTGTCCCCAGCGGTGACTGTAAGTGTCCCGTATCCGGCCTCCTCGCGGTCTGCTGCCATCGCGTTCATATCCGCGATCGTTTGTTGTAGGGCCGCTTGAGACTGACTCACCGTCTCCGCGCGTCGTCGAGCATCGTCCGCACCCGATCCGTTCGGCTCTATTCGAACCATGCTTTTCAACGAGTACAGAGTCAAAAAACGCTTGTGCGCTTCACACGCCGACACCGGCGACGACCTCAAGTGCCAACGACACCGCCAGCACGACCAGGCTTGTCGCGAGTAGCTTTAGGTTACGACTCACTCGCTCCTCGAACGGGATGGCCACCGCACAGAGCGGCGGCAGCCGCGCGAGCCGTTCCTCGATACCCCACGCCTGTTCGGTGTCGAGGGTGATGCGTTCGTGATCCCGGCGTTTGGCCTTCGGTTGGATAGCCAGTCCACCGAGACCGAACAACAAAAACCCGACGACGAACAGAGCGTACTTCAACGTAAGCAGCCCATCACCAAACAGGTAGGCGACCGCGGCGCAGCCCGCGATGACGCCGGCTGAGGCGGCACCGACCCAGACAGCGAACTCGCTGAATCGTGCGGAGTTACTCGTTGTCTGCACGGCGCGAGATCACGGGTTCGACGTCTTCGTATTCGTCGGTGTGGCGATGGCAGTAGCTCTGGCGACCCGACACGGAGACCTCGTGCATCTCCGGACGTTCGTGATCGCAGACGCTAGCGAACTCCGTATAAAGATGTTGTTGGGCCTCCATCGGTTCCCCACGTTTGACCATTTCGACTGCGGTCTCGATCTGTTGGTCAACCCGTTCCGGCACCTCAACACCGTCAAAGGTATCGGCCCTACTGTCCTCGATGTCGTCGAACCGGTCAAATCGATTGAACCGCCGTCTGACTCGGTCTCCCAGCGAGAGCGCGACACGGGCGCGTTCGCGGACGACTTCTCTGAACCGCTCGATTGCCTGCCAGAGATCCCTGTCGGCGTCGGCGTACGCCTCCGGTCTGATCTTCGCCGGGCAACGCGTTGAGAGGTTACAGCCCGCCGGCGCATCGCTCGGACTCGGGGGCGTTCCGGAGAGGGTTATCCGCTGAGACGCCGCCGACGGATCGGGTTCCGGAATAGCCGATAAAAGCGACTGCGTGTACGGATTCGAAGCGTTGCTGAACACCTCCTCGGTCTCTCCTTTTTCCATGATCTTCCCGAGGTACATCACGGCGACGCGGTCGGAGATATATCGAACCACAGAGAGGTCGTGTGCGATAAGCAGGTACGTGAGGTTGAAGTCCTCTTGGAGATCCTCAAGAAGCCTGATTATCTTCGCTTGAACGCTCACGTCGAGGGCGGAGACTGGTTCGTCGAGAACCAAGAAGTCCGGTTCAAGTGCCAGTGCTCTCGCGATCCCGATTCGCTGGCGCTGCCCGCCGGAGAACTGGTGCGGGTACCTGAAGTAGTGTTTATCAGGGAGGCCGACCGCCGACAACAGATCTAATACCCGCTCTCGCCTGTCGGTCATCGTCTTCCAACTGTGCGCGTCGAGCGGCTCCCGGATGATCTCGCCGACCGTCATCCGGTCGTTGAGGCTGGACTCTGGGTCTTGGAACACCATCTGGGCGTTCTTCCGCCACTCTTTGAGCTCTGTTCCTGAGAGCCCTGTGATGTCGGTACCGTCGTAGATGATCGATCCCTCGGTCGCAATTTCAAGCGCGAGGAGAGTCCGACCGAGAGTGCTCTTTCCGCACCCTGACTCGCCGACCAATCCGAGCGTCTCCCCGCGTTTGATCTCAAAACTGACGCCGTCGACCGCTTTCACCGGCGGGTCGGAAAACATTCCTTCGCCGCCGTAGTACTTTTTTAGACCCTCTACTTCTATCAGCGTCTCCGACTCCTCAGTCGGTGGTGACTGCTCAAGTGTGTTGCTCATGGTTGTTCCTCCGTTCGCTCACTCTCTTTCTCGATGTGTGTCTCGACGCGCGCCGTCTCACTCTGGTCGTCGGGGTACAGCAGACACGATGCCGTGTGTCCCTCACTGTCGCCGACCGAGACATGTTGCGGTGGCACCTTATCACAGGCACCGAACGATTTCGGACAGCGGGGCGCGAATCGACAGTGATCGGCCGGTTCGTTCGGCGTCGGGACCTGTCCCTCGATCGTCTCAAGCCCGTCGGCCCGGGAGTGTTCGCCGGGGATCGACCTGAGAAGCGCCTTCGTGTATGGGTGCTGCGGATTCGAGAACAGGTCTTCGACGGCCGCCTTCTCGACGATCTGTCCCGCGTACATCACGTTCACGCGATCCGCGATGTCCGCGATGACTCCCATGTCGTGCGTGATGAACAGTATCGACAGCCCGCGTTCTTCCTGCAATTCTTTTAATAGATCTAAAATCTGCGCCTGGATGGTCACGTCAAGCGCGGTCGTCGGCTCGTCGCAGATCAGGAAGTCCGGGTCACACGCGAGCATCATCGCGATGACGGCACGCTGCCGCATCCCGCCGGAGAACTGGTTCGGATATTCGTCCAATCGGCGCTTAGCGTCCGGAATCCCGACCGCTTGGAGCAGTCTCATCGCCTCTTCGACCGCCTCCTCACCGGTGATATCGCGGTTTATCTTGAGAGACTCACGAATCTGGTTTCCGACGGTGTAAACGGGATTAAGCGACTGTTGGGGATCCTGAAAGACCATCCCAATCCCGCTTCCGCGGACCGACTGGTACTGTTCTGCGGAGAGATCGGTAAGCTCTCGACCGGCAAAACTGATTGACGACTCCGGGAGCACCTTGCCGGGCGACTCGATCAACCCCATAATCGAGCGAGCAGTAACGCTTTTACCTGACCCGGACTCACCGACGATTCCCACCGTTTCGCCGCGGCCCACATCGAAGCTTATCGAGTCGACCGCTCTGACCGTCTCGTTATCCGTATAAAAGACCGTCTGAAGATCTCTCACGGAGAGAATCGGGTCCTCGCTGTCCGTCATCGTTGCACTCTGTGATCGAGTCATTACCCACCACCTCCTGCGGCCGCCTCTTCACCCTCTCCGGTCTCAGTCTCCGGATCGATGGCGTCGCGGATCCCGTCACCGAGGGCGTTCATCCCGGTCACGAGAAGCACGATCATCAACCCAGGAACCAGCGAGATGTGCCACGATACCGTCGAAACGTAGCTTTGGCCTGCTGATATGGCCCGCCCCCAGGCGGGTGTCGGGGGAGATATCCCCAACCCATTACCGAGGAACGACAACGCCGAGAGGCTGATAATGATCCCACCTACTGACATTGAGGCGTAGACCAGCAGGTAGCCGAGGATATAGGGGAGCATATGCTTGCGCATTATTTTCCGCGGTTGTTGGCCGTAGCTCTCCGCGGCGCGAACCCAATCTTCCTGTGCAACCTGTAACGCCGGGCCTCGAACCGCTCGCCACAGGAACGGCCACGTCGTGAACGCGAAAATAAGCGCTAATAAGAATCCCCCGTCGAGTATACTCCCAAGCCACGTATCCGCGAACACCGCACTCATAATGATCAATAACAGCAGCTGTGGAATAGAAACAACCCCGTCAGCAACAGTTAGAACGCCTAGATCAAGCGATCCGCTGTAGTATGCGGACAACATCGACAACGTCATCGCGACGACTGCGGCACCGGTGATCGCCATCCCCGAGACGATCATGGTGATTCTGGCTCCGCCCATCATAAATGTGAATAGGTCGCGACCGTTCGGCATTGTCCCGAACGGGTGGAAGCGACTGTAATCATCGTACGACATCAAGCCGATATTAGTCTCGACTGTGCCCTTAGACTTCGAGTTGAAGTTGGCGTCGCCGGCGAACGCGGTTTCCACCGTTCCATCGTCCGACAGGTACTGAATCCGGCTCTCATCCCCATATGTGTTCTCGATGTTCTGGCTGACCGTTGAGGGTGCCAGCGCGGATCCGAACGCCGCCATCGTCAGGAAGACGATCAGCACGATGATGCCGAACTGCCCCCAGCGGTGCCCACGGAGGTTGCTGACGATGTCATCGGTGGGCGTCCAGTCGGACTCACGATAGTGGTCACGATAGACGAGCCAGCCGCGGAACACCCAGTAGGCAGTGACGAGAGCATATAGCATTATTAATGAGAACCTGATAGCCCACGCGACTGCCGGCTGAAGTCCAAGGAAGGTACCCTGCCACGCACCATCGGGGGTCTGGTGTCCCTGATTCGGAATCACTTCGCGACTCAACAGCGTGGGAAACTCTCCGAGCATCCCGCCAACGCTGCGGAGCATCCCCGCCACACCGGCCTGAAAGTCAGCGACCACCTGTGCGAGTCCGGGCGAGGCGTAGTTCAATGTGAGTTCGACGGCGGCCACCACTCCGACGACCAACGCCTCAATCATGCCAACCGCGATCCCCGCCCACGTGGCGAACTCGACGGCGATCAGTGCGACCATCGGAACGGCCCACCGGAGGAACGGCTCCGGATTTTCGGTGATGCGGGCAGACAGCGACTGGTTATCACGGTGTGTCAGTTCCTCTCGAATCGACTCGGCGGTGTGACGGTCAGACATGTTATTCACTCTCTCCAAGATTAATTCGCGGATCGATGTACGTGTACAGGAGGTCTTGGCTGATATTGAACAGAATCTGAATCATGATAAAGATGAACACAAGCGCCATCACGAGCGGGATGTCGGGCCCCAACACCGCGTTGAAGAAGAGATTCCCGAGACCATTGATACCGAACACCGCTTCTACGAGGACGGATCCACCGATCAACAGGTAGAACTCACCCATGATGACAGGCAACAGCGGAATAACTGCGTTCCGTCCGACGTGTTTACCGATGATTCGGCGTGAAGAGAGCCCCTTCGCCTTGGCGGTTTCGACGTACTTCGAGTTGATGCTCTCGAGCACCGCGGTCCGCCCGATTCTGACCTCATTACCCATCGATGACGACCCAAGAACAAGCGCTGCGGGCAGTATCCACTTTGTGGCGACAAACCACGGTCCGGGATTGGGTACCGGGATGGACAGCAGTTCGAGATACGGGACACCTGTGAAGATATCGACATTGGTAAACAGGTTGTTTAGCGCGTCAGGGGTTCCGCTGACCTGCGTTTCGACGATCGCCGTGCGATAGAACCCAAGGGCACCACCGGCGGTGATCAGCCCTGAGATGATGACCGCGAGCCAGAAGTTAGGCATCGCGCGCCAGATGATCCCAAACCCCGAACTCGCGTAATCCCGAAACGTGTTCGCACGCAAGCCGGCATATAGCCCGAGTGGGATGCCGACCCCGAGTGCGATAACGACTGACCAAAACCCGAGCCAGAGCGTCGCTGGCATCCGGTCAATAATAAGTTCGGTGACGGGCGTCTCGCGCTGAATCGTCCACGATTCTCCGAAGTCGAGCATTAACAGGTCACCGACGACGCGGAAGTATTGCTCCCACAGAGGAACAGGGTTCCCGGCCGCGTCGATGTAATTCAGTTCTATCCGAAGCTGTCGGATGTCTGCGGCCGTCGCCTGCCGGCCGAGGATGCTCCCAACGGGGTCGATCGGGCCGAGGTAGAGGATCAAAAATGATAGCGTAATCCCAAATATCATCACGGGGATCGCAAGTCCGAATCGTTTGAGTATGTATATACCTCTGTTCATGCTTTGATCACTGGATCGGACATTGGCCTCCCGTCGAGGGGTTGGCTCTGCAGGGATCGATTTGTATGTATTTTCCTGTTCGAAGGTGAATCGGTCGATACGTGTAGTTCCCCGATGCCGATCCCAGCTGTAGGTTGTTCGGTGAGCTTGTGAGGCACAAACGTACTGAAGTGGTGCTGATGACCATGTTTAATCATATCGGTTAATTGGCTGACAGGGTGGGTAGTTGGCCAGTCCAATGGCAACAAATGACGCCGGGCCGGTTATTCTTCCTGCCAGTGGTCGACGTACTCCTCACCGCCGCCAGGGAATACCTGTGGGGGTGTGAGGTGGTACGCTGACTCGCCGCGGCCTTTGAATACGCTCTCAACGAAGTCATCGCGCGCCATCGCGTATGCCATCGCCTGCCGAACGGGCTTAGGGACGCTCTCCATGTTGAACCCGATATAGTATGTATCGATTGTTGGTGTCCGCGACATGTTGAGCGTCTCGTCGTTTTCGAGAGGGCCGTACGTCCCGGTCTGCTGGGCACCGTCTCGGCTCGTCAGGCCGATCTGTGTGGGATCAAACTGTGAGGTCGGGATCGCACTGATGTCGGCGTTCTGATTGAGCAGTCGGTTATAGATCGCGTTCGGCTCGCTGAGAATTGTTTCTTGGATGTTCTCGACGGCTGGCACATCGCCGTGGTAGTCGCCGAACGCAGAGGCGCGGAATTCCCCGCCAACACCCGACTCCCACTCCTCGAAGACGAACGGCCCACAACCAACCGGGTTCGTCGAGAACTCCTCGAAGCTCATCTCGCCGTCGTACCCCTCGATGTCACCTACGATACCTTCGGGGACAACCGAGAACGCCGAGTAGCTGAGCACCTCAAGCGCGTAGCCGAACGGCTCGCGGAGTGTGATGCTGAAGCTGTAGTCGCCGGTCGCTTCGACCGCGAGGGAGCCGGGCACAACGTTTCCGCTGTCGTCCTCCTCGCGCTCGATATTCAACACGCTGAGGGGGAAGTACGTATTCGTTGAGTTTGAGGACTCAACCAGACGCCGGATCGAGTACACTACGTCATCCGCCGTCAGTTCACCGTAGTCCCCGTGGAACCGTACGCCCTCCTTGAGTGTGAACTCGTACCTGGTGAGATCGTCGTTCGTGGTGTAATCCTCGATCAAGAGCGGCTCAACTTCGACCGTTGCATTGAGGTAGTTGAACAGCGCGTCAAACATGTCAATAATCTTAGCACCGCTCGCCGTGTTCCCCGACGCGATCGGGTCAAGCGTATTGAATGTCGCGGACGTGCCGTTCAACGTGTTGCCGTTTTCAATCCCTTGGACGGACGTGCTGGTCTTCGCCCGAGACACTCCCATCCCGCCCGGCGGGTCGTAGTCGACCCGATCGTACCAGAACCTGTCTTCGACGCTGTGATACACCGGGAGCAGTGCTGCGGACTCCCACAAAAGTTTCTCCAGCCGAAGCGTCGCCTCTCCGCGTGCGGTATCGGCCGCGTCAGTGTTACCCGGATTCCCCGAGATCTCCTCAAACGCTTCCGACATTGCGGTGCGGACTTGGGGGTCGGTGTAGGAGTCTTCGCTCCAGAACAGCCGCGCCCCGTTGGGCGTGACCCCGTCGGCGTCGTAGACAGTATTGTCCGGATCAACCAGCTGTGTGAAGTTTCTGATCCCCGGATAGTCCGCGACCCAGCCGAGCGTGAACGCGTCCATTTCGCCTTTCTCAGTCCGCTCAAGAAGGGCACCGAAGTCGGCCTTGCTGATACTCATGTCGATATAGACCGACTCAAGACGGGCGCGGAGCGTGTTCCCGATCTCTTCCCACGCCGATGAGTTGTATTGGAGCCAGTCGAGGCTGAACCGGTTGTCGGGCCCATATCCGGCCTCTTCCATCGCCTTTCGGGCGTCTTGGAGTCGGTTTTCGTTGGCTCCATATGGGTACGAATCCGGCAGCGTTAGCTCGCCGTCGGCCTCGTCGGTGCCGTCGGACTCATCGGAGTTGTCGCTACCATCGGAACCGTCGCCGCTGTTTCCTGAACAGCCTGCGATGCTAGCGGTAAGTGCCGACGCCCCCGTTGCTTGAAGAAAGCGTCGCCGCCTGAGTTCGTCCTGTTCAGACATATTTTTCTTCCAACGATCGCATTAATTAATACTTTTCATGACAATGGTTGTAAATCGCTTGACATCTAAACCTGTTGATCCACTGTCTTCGGTCGTCTCCTCGCCGGTTCCTGTCTAATTTTCGTCAATTCACTGGGCGATCTCCGCTTGGAAGGTTTGATGTCAGATTGAGTAGAGATAGTGATCATCGTATATATGAGACAGGCTGCTGTTGATCCTGCTGATGCTAAGTTTCACACGGGTGCCGCCGAAATACCGTCGAGTACTCTGTGCATTCAACCAGGCATTTCGCTACGATCCCAATTTTGTCTCGTTCGCTCACATGGCCTGCGCGCTCATTGTGGCTGATGGATGGACTGTCTCTGATCTCTCTGAACGCCTTTCTCGTCGTGACGAGAGAGAGCGACGCACCTACAGTCGATTCTTCTCGAAGGCAAAATGGTCGCAAACAGCAGTAGCAACTGCACTCTTGACGTTCATCTACAACCGGGTCGATATTGACAACGATCAGCGGCTCAAACTGCATATCGACGATACCTTCACACAGAAGTTCGCCG
>NZ_QMDW01000041.1 GCF_003605635.1 Halonotius pteroides | reverse complement strand
TTCCCCGCCAAGGCACAGCGGAGAGGCAGGGTAAGATAATAGGGAGCGCGTCCTAGCGGACGCGCTGACGCTAGCAAAAATTTTGGCCGATCTTCGCCTGCGTTATTCTAACGGTAGCTAGTGCGAAGATGCGGGGGTTGAGTCGCCGCCTCAAATAGTAAACCCGTGTATTGGAGCCTCTACTAGCTCTTTGTGATTATACGACACCGGTGGCGACGTTTGTATTTCCTGTGAGTATATGCTCATACTCTAGTTTTCGGGAGGCAAATCGACAGTATATCACGGAGTCATCGGAGTGAGCCACTCACATGAGCTTATACGCATGGATGAGAATATACTCATGTGAACGAGAAAACCAGAGATCGAATCTGGAAGTATGCCCTTGCATCGACAATTCGAAGCGATAACCGAGTCACGCCGAGCGAGATCGCGGAGATGGCTGACGTTGCCGAGCGAACAGCCAGAGAAACACTAGTAGTGATCGCAGAAACAGGTTGGATCACTCGGAAGACAAAGCAGGATGGGTCAGTGTTCTATGAGTGTCCTGATTGGGTCGATTTTGACGGCGAGATGTGGAGAAAACAGAGCTAGCTAAAGATGCCTCTATCGAGATGAAAAATCACCCGAATGCGTCAACTATCGGGGATGGTGGTGGGTTATCGTAGTCGCCCTGTGACTCCCACTCTTCGTAGGCTCGCCGCAGCTGGTCGGCATAGACCGCAGCCTCAACCCATTGATCGTCGGACAGTTGGTTGTCAGCCTCCCAAATCGGTTTGATCGGAGCGTTGCAGGCACTCTCGTCTCCGTGATCGTGGTCATGGTCGTGATCAGTGTCAGCATCGGTTCCACCGGTGCTGTCGATGTCACCACTGTCGGCATGATCGTCGAATGATTTGCCCGGATCAATCGACTCGTCTGGTTGTTCGTCAGATGGCAGCGGAGTGCCGCATCGGAGGTTGTTGCGATTGACTCCGAGCGTTGTGGGAGCTGCCTTCCGAACAGCGTACTCAGCCTCACGACGAGTGTGGTCGTAGACCGTTACTCGGTCATGATTGTGCCACAATTGGCCGTGAGGTCGGTACTGGGCGTTGTTGTTGCCGTCCTCGACCATCTTGATTGCAGTGTGGCTGAGGCAGTAGGTGACGGCCTCAGCAACGTCCTCCATCGTCGGGAGTGATTTGTTTGAGGCTGATTCGTCACCACCCTCAGTCACTCGCTTGATCAGCCACCCAGTCTCCTCCTCAATCTGCTTAGTGACCTCGCCACCAGGAACGAACGGCGAGCACCCAATGACGTGGAAGTGGGCACTCGGAATCAACTCATGCCGAACGTCGTTCTCAAAACCCCGGCCTGCAAATAAGCGATTCTTCCACGCATCGAGATCGTCACCATTTCGCCCGCGCCAGCCATGATAGTATCGCAGCCCCTCCATGTTGAGTAAATCCATGATCTCCCCAACCACATCGAATGTCTTGTCCAGCGGGTCAGATGCTTCAAGCACCCAGTCTTCAGGTGGTGAGATGACCAGATGGTGCTTTTTTACTGAAGCCCCATCCAGTCGGGCACTCATAATCTTAGCAATCGTCTCAATTCGGGCGACGTGGTTCTCCGCTTTGTCGATATCCCACATCGGAGCGCAATCGGGACATTCGGATTTGTAGCAAGTATGGCTCATTTCAACGGTAGAGCCGCAGTGAGTACAGTAATAGATCAAAGAATCATCGTGGCACTCCTCGCCGAATCCGGGCAGCGATAGCGGCGACATCAGCCCGTCAGAACCACGCTCGTCAACAGTCGATTGATGAGGTCGATTGATCGCATCGAGGAGATCGTCGGTCAGCTCATCGACGTTGACCTCGGCCATCTCGGTTGGTGGGTCGTCGTAATCTACCGATGTATCGGCGGTCATGGCCGATCACCCCCAGCTAGCTGCGGTTGGATCGGGAGTCTGGAGACGCTAACCCGAGGGTATAGGCCCTCTGAGTGGAACAAACGAGCAGTACGGCAAATCCACGCCGTTGACAGTAATGCTTTAGGCGTAGATTCAGTAGGAGTATGCGAGCCGGTCGGTGTTGGCTCCTGACCTGTCCCCGCCAAGGTACCAATTTGAGGGGGACGGGTCAGCTCCCGTCTACAATCGATCACGAGTAGTGTTGCCTGTCGTCTTGCCCTCAATAACCGAGCATACCCTTATAAAGCCTCTGACGGTGATTCTCACGATTGTCTGAGAGCATCATATGAAATGTGATAGGTCGGGGTCTGAGAGCAACCATATGAGATATGACACAATTGGCGAAATAATTATCTGATTGATTATGTATCGGGGTCGGATACCCCCACATAGGACACTATCAGACTGCGTATGTAATGGGGTCAGCAGCTACGTACTTTGCCGGAAAGTACGTAGATTTTGCGCCAAAACCGAGACGCTTTGATCTAAAACGGCTGAAATCGAGAGTCTTAGCGGTTCGACATTGCTACGTACTTTACATAACAACTACTAAGTAACTACGTTCTTGATACAAAATACATAGTAAAAACCGTGGGACGAAGCAACAAAGGGCTGCACAGGCCCGCACTACAGGCGTGGGTTCGAGCATGCAAAGATCAGTCTAATCCTGACAAGAAGATTACTGGAATGTTGTTACCGTTCACGGGATTGCGAGTTAATACGTTTTGTCACATCCACGGCCCCACATGGCTCACATGGATTGACGCAGATACCACAGAAACCAATGATAATGACCCTCCGAAGCTGAAGGTCCCAAATGCAGGGGTCTGTCACAAAAATGGAGACACATCCCCTTGTACAAACTGTGAAGATGAGGGGGAATTCACGACTAAATACGACGACGAGAGAGACATCCCACTAGCTAAGACGTGGAATAATTTCAACAAGGGAGGTCACTACGATTTCACTACACAGGAGCTCGGTCTGCGAAAATTATGTAAGTCATATTTCAAGGTGACACGAGATGATATTGGCAATGAAATGATTGCAGGCGACGGAATTAGCGAGGGTACAGTAAATAAATGGCTCAAACAGATCGCGGTTGATGCACAGATCGGGCTAGAAAGAGGATTAACCGACGATGCACGGTTTGATGAGAAAGTGCCAGATGTATACCCTCACGACATGCGTGGCACGTTTATCATGCAGTTGATTCGCAACAATATGCAGCGCACCAAACTCATCAAGTACACCGGCCACGATCACGTCTCGTCGCTAGAAGATTATGAAGAGAGGGTAGCCGACGAAACCGACGCACGGGAGTTCCTCGATCATATCTAATGCCATCTGACGAAGAATTGATTGCTGATCTTCAGAAGACTGCTGCTGAACACGGGGAACCACTGAGTTCTAGAACGTATAATAAACACGGTTCACACTACGCAGCGACCGTAGAGCAACATTTTGGATCTTGGACAAATGGACTCGGAGAAGCAGGGATTGAGACGACTGAAGTATCTGATGAAGACCTGATTTCCGATCTTCGCAAGTTAGCCGCTGAACACGGAGAAACGCTGAGTTTTACAGCGTACGATCAACATGGAAAATATGGAGCAGCAACGGTACAACGGCACTTTGGGTCTTGGAACGATGGGCTCAAAGAGGCTGGACTTGACATAAATCGTAAATATTGGGAACCTGTGGGGGTATTGAAAGAATTGCGAAGGATCACAGACGACAATATAGCACCTTCACAGGGGGAACTCAGGGCTAAAGAAACAGTTTCACCTGATACCGTTCAGAACCAATTTGGGCGGTGGTGGAAAGGGACAGTTAGCGCAGGTCTAAGACCAAGATATAGGCGGCCACTCACGCCCAAGCAGTTTGACCAACTCTATCATAAAACAATAGATCTCCCACCAGAAGAAGCCCTGCCAACCCTTCTAGTGATGTTTTCAGGTATGTCTTCTCAAACTATTATTGAATTCTCAATTGATTGGGTGCGGCAAAACCGTGATCAGAACATCCTCAGAGTACCCGCTGAGATAACCGGAGAAGAACCATGGTTAGTAAGACTGCCAGAGACATGGGTAAATCCACATACTGGAGAGCGTATCCCTACTAAACTGCCAGAGACTCTTGAATGGGTGTTAGATAATTATGATGAGATTCCGATAGAACACTTTTGTACGGTTTACAATAGGTGTTTTAGTATAGCAAAGATGGCGAATATAGAATCGAGAGAGTGGGTTTCAAGACGGCGAAGAGGAAGAACTCCGGCCATTCTTCCGGCTGATTTATCATACACCCACGGAGCTAATCTTGTTCGGCAAGGTATTGACTCAGATATCATTAAACGGCGTCTTGGGGCAAATGGATACCGCCCCAACTTCTACCTCAATGATCTACTGCTGTGGGTGTATGTCCACGACAGCTACGAGCATCCTGATTTCTCCCCACCGCCGGTTATCCTTGATCCCGATACCGGAGAGCCACGGTACTCGTAGTACGCTAGGAATCTGCTCAGATATCTCTCCAGCAAGACACACAGATATCTCACTGAGAATCAGTACACGACGTAATCCGGGCCGTCTGAGAGCGGTGTGAGCGGCGTCAGTCGGCCACGCAGCCCTTGATGATACCAGCGGCCTCGATTCCGCACAGCACGTCTCTCAGGCTGGGTGATCGGGTCGCCGCAGCGAGGACAGCGAACGTATCCCTGAGAGTCCGGCGGCCACATTGTCACTCACTCCTGATCGCCGGGACTCCAACGCATCCTCGTCCAGTGGTTTGATACGGTCTGTGGGGTGATGCCCATCGTCGATGCAACGCTATCGCGTGATCGCATGTATTCGGCCCTATAGTACGATGAAACTGCCTGCTTGCCTGCGATAGCGACCGGCTGCGGGATGGCCGAACTTGCGTGAACTGTATAATCACCAACAGTCTGTCTTAACCCGTAGCAGAGCCGTGCATCTCTAAACTGGTCGTACTGGTACTCAGTCCAGCCGATTCCCTCAACATCTGGATCATCTGGATGGTGGTATCGCACTCGACCAGGCTGATTGTCGATCTCGGATATTTGCACAGGGTCGCTCAGATCCTCAGCATCGGTGATGAGCCAATGCAGATTATTGCTATCGACTAGTACCCCATCATCTAATGTCGGCTCGCCGTCCGGGTGATTGCCCGTCTCAACAGCTGGTTTCATGATTGCTCTACCAGCCATTACGACCCTACACAGTTAACAATTTTTGTTATGTGTTGTAGGATAATAAGTAGTATAAAATAACCGAGTAATGTAACCATGATTTTTCAATTATAGCTCTAATTCGCAGACAGCGGCCAGATAATTAGAGCTGTTATGCATGCCAGAGACAGATCAGATCACATTGACGCTGCGAACAGACCATATAGAGCGACTAGAGGAGATGGCAGAGAGCGATGATCCCCGATACCGAAGTAAGAGTGAGGCGGCTCGACATCTCATGGATCGAGCCGATGAAGTTGACGATCTAGAGCAGGAGTTAGACTATTTCAAGAACGCAAACAAGGTCATCGTTGGCCGATTCGAGAACACAGAGATGAGAGTCAAAGAAGATGAGGACGACGGATTACTATCTCGTTTGAGTTGGTTGCTCAGAGGGAAATGAATCGCTAGCCTTAGCCCCTGAATTTCCGGAAACGACCCGATTAGAGATATAGTGGTATCGGTAGTGAGCAATAGTATGGGTGACTTAGATCCAGTCGCATTCGACATCGAAACCAGCGGCCTTGACGATGATTCAGTCATCACTGTCGCTGGGTTCGCGCACAGTATCGGTGCCTCACTCATCATCAACATCGACGGCAGAGACGCCAATCAAGCTGCTCTCGTCAACAAGCTCGAATACCATGCAAACGGTACTGTGTCGCTTGAGATAGCCGACAACGAGCAGGAGCTACTAGAAGCAGTCAGCGAGATTGCGACGAGTCAGATTGACGGCGACCGGCACTACCTCACTGCCTACAACGGTGAGACGTGGAACGGTGGCTTTGATCTCCCGTTCTGTCGCACCCGATTCCTGGATCACGATATGGTGTGGCCGTTCGACGATCTCGCCTACGCCGATATGATGGAAGCCATCGTTGATCGCTTCGACACCGGTGACAAGCGCGACCTCGTGGGCGTCTACGACCAGCTGATCGGTAACGACACCTGTGACCCCTTCGAGGACAGCGGCGCGGCTGTGGACGCATACGAGGCCGCTGAGTGGCTGCCACTGCTCAAGCACAACCTCGCTGATATCCAGCGTACTCGGGAGCTGGCGCAGCTGGCTGATCGTTATGTGCCGCAGTCTGATTTTGGAATGAAGAACCTCCAGCCGCCGGGGAAATAGAAATAAAATTGGCGTCTGTAAATACAACCTCTTTGATACATAAACAGCCCAAATTATATTCCGTAGCAAAATGGTGTCAATTCCATGCAAAGACGCGCATTTACCTCAATCGTTTCCGCAGGATTACTCACGAGTATCGCTGGATGTTCGGGTAGTCCAGAAGTGAGTGGAGATAGTGAAGAAGGGTCTGGTGACGATACACAATCTACTCAGTCGGATTCATCGGATAACGAGGAAAGTCAAGAAGGTGGGGCATCATTTGAGGTGGTTGAATACAATCTGCCAGAAACCGCATCTATTGGATCATCAGTTTCGGGAAGCATCGTGATTAGAAATACTGGAGACTCAGCAGGTGGGACTACTGCCCCTCTATACATCCGAACGCCCGACTCAGATTGGAGTCTAGTAAATGAGTACGATATTGAAGATGTAGGAGCGGGAGAGACTACTAGTCTCAGTGTTGAGATAGACAATCTTGAATATATAAACAGGTATGAATTTGCTATTGGGCAGTCAGAGAATACAGCCGTTATACAAACGATATCCGCTGAGATCGACTGGGGGAGTGAGTATACGACACCTGACGGATATATAATCCGAGTTGATAGACCTGAACTACAGAACACGTACACAGCTGAGGGATATGACGGTGAGACAGAGGAATCACCCGAAGATAGGGGACAATGGGCGTTTGCTAATATATATGTAAAAAACGAAACTGGCCAGTCAGAATTCTCGCCAACAGGTTTCTCACTTGTTAGTGGAAGTTCTCAGTATGATTCTACAATCCTCTTTAGCGACCCGGTTAATAAGGGAGAGCGGTACGAGAGTGGAGAGTTACAACCAGGAATTGAACGTAGTGGCTGGCTTGCGTATGAACTACCCTCCGACCTCTCCGTTAGTGATCTTACTATGGCCTGGTCAGAATCAACTATAGGAGGAGAGATTTCGGTGAAGTGGGGTTAGTTGATTTGTGGATACATGCCCAATCAATTTCCAGACCAAAGCCTGCAGTCATCAAATATCTAATTTCGAGTAGATCGCCGCTTTGCTGATCAGACAGACCAAATTCGAGCGAGTTCAGTTGCCAGTTCTTTTGACCGGTGGTTTATCGTATCCATATCCCACACGTCATAGTCAGCAACATCTTCTGTTATACGGATATCTGAATTCCGGTAGACCTTCCGCTTGCTGCTGAATGAGTCTTCAGGTATGCGTGCATGGTCTGTACCATCAAGAAGAGTCAGATTACCAATCTTGTCTTTTCCAACTTCATCATCAAACTCTTGTTGATCAAGCGACCGCCGCCATTTCGCATAGTCTCTACCGCTTCGAGAATTATCGTTAAACGAATTTCTGGGTGCTATGTGTTCTATATGCAGGTCGTCTAGAGATGCCCGGAGAGGCCCCCTTCGATTCTCCTCGATTGATACGAGCGTAAGCAAGGTTCTGAACCGCCAAGCACCACGGATCGGTAGTGTGTTTGATCTAACGTGTTCTATAATCTCACCATCATCTGGGCCTTTCTCATTGATTGTATTGATGAGCGATTCTCTAACGTCATTTCCGTCGTTAATCAATGATGCAGCACTGTGTACGGCTTTCTTCCGTCTAGAAGATCGGTACCCACCAAGACGCATCCGCATACCAAGTATAGTTGCTAGATGTATTGCTTCACCTACTGAATCATCATCTGCATTGTTGATGATAGCAATTGTGAGAATCTCTGCGTGGCTTGATGAGGAATTGAAATACTGCAATTGTCGCTGCTCTTCATTTGATAATGAGGAGGCCTGCACATCATAATTAGAACTAGATATTTGGAGATAATCCTTTGTCTGAGAATGGAAATCATCTACAAAATCCATCGTGCTAGATGCTGCCTGCAAAGCCTCATCAAATGTCCGATACAACGAAGCACCATCAAGTTGGTTTGGAGTAGGTGTATCCGAGTTAATTAGCATTTGAGTGATCGGTCTGCGGATCACATGGTTATCTGTAAATCGGGGTCTAGAGAGGTTAGACTCCAACATATCATATACATTCTTCCACCTTTCTTTGATGAATTTTCCATCAGCTGGGTCGTCAGCTCGGTCAGCCTCACCAAAAATCCGGGCTTTGATTAGAACTTCAGGGTCAACTTCCACCCCACGTTCGTTCTGAGACTGGAAGATCATATATGCTAGACTGGGGTCTTCAGCCTTGGTTCGTACCACTTTGAGATTCTGAACTATATTATCGAGAAGGGTAGATAATTCGTCTTGAGAGTAGCCCTCTAATCTATCTCTGAAAAAGGAATATGCGTCTCCAATGTTACCACTAAGATCGTCTACGTTCCCATTCCAAATCCTCTCAAAAGCCGCATCATCAGCATCGTCATAAAGAGAAAGTCGTCGTTGAGTTTCACCTGATTTGTAAGATTCTAGAATATCGTCGATTATTTTGTCGTGAGAGTCACCTCTGTTTGGGTGATCCCGAATAGCCATAATAAAGAGGCTAATTGTGGTCATACGCTGTTGACCATCAACGATTTGAAGCTCACTTTGGTCGCCTTCAGTCAGGAGAATTATATTCCCCATGAAGTGTTTTTCAACCCGTTCACCAACTCGTTGAAGATCGGCCCACAGATCCTCGAAGTTCTTTTCATCCCACTCATAGCCACGTTGATATTCTGGCACTCTAAAACAGGCAGAGGGCGGAGTGGTGAAGAGGCCACGAACTGTTTTAAATGTAGCTTGCATGTCACCACATGACAAACACACTGACAAAAAGGTGTCTGTGTATGTGCGCCAAAATGGGAGTCAAAAGCACTCAACTGCACAAGGGAAAACCCCCTTGCAGCCAGCAAGCTGGCTGCTGCGCCGGTTTTCCATTCCCCGCCAAGGCACAGCGGAGAGGCAGGGTAAGATAATAGGGAGCGCGTCCTA
>NZ_QMDW01000040.1 GCF_003605635.1 Halonotius pteroides | reverse complement strand
TCTCGTGAGCCAACCAGAACCGAAGGTTCTGGTGACGACGACTAACTGGTATTCCTCATGTGTGGGAAGCCGCGCCGTTTACGGCGCGGAGGATGTCACTTGATGAGCGACGATTGTATACGGTGTTTCTGCAGGATATCGCCACCACGTTTCCAGATCACGATCGTAGTTGGAAGTGCTACGACTGAGGCTACAAACGAGTACAAGACGCTAAGTGCAATGAGAAGCCCAAACTGACCGAGAATCGGGATAACCGCAAGTATTAGGACACCTGTTCCCGATGTCGTTGTCAGCATACTCCCGGCTAACGCACCACCGGTTCCTCTCACACTTACTGCAAGTGCCTCATACAACTCAACGGATCCGCGGTACTCCTCGGAGAACCGGTGGACAAGGTGTGCAGAGTAATCGACTCCTAACCCGATTCCAATAGAGAGCGTCGTTCCGGTAAGCACATTGAATGGGATATCAAGGTATCGCATAGTTGCCGCAAGAGCCGCTATTGTTAGCAAAATCGGAACCAAGTTTGCAATACCGAGCCCTGGTCGCCGTTCGAGGATCCAGTATGCGATCACAAGAAACACAGCTGACGCAAGAATTGCAAGCGCTAAACTGGTGTATGCCGATTCAGCAATAACATCCGAGACAGCTTTTGTTACCACAACACTACCGGTTGCAGTTGCCGACATCTTTGCATCGCTAGCCAATTTTTGAGTGTCAGTCGTTATTTGTTCCTGACTTTCCTCGGATTTGACTGAGTAGACAATCCGGGTGCTTGAGTAGTCAGCTGTCATATACGACTCGGCTTGATCCGCATACGGTGAATTGAATAGGTTGTTGTAGATCGCATCAAGGTTCTGATCCGGAACACCGTTATCATTCATATCGTTTCGGGCAACGAGGTTTTTAAACTCAGGGGAAGCGCGCTCGTATTGATTTATCACACTGAGTATGCTTGTTGCATCAGCTCTGTTCCCGTTTCTCACAAAGGAGTCCGGCGGTTCCTCATTTAACCGGTATAACTCCTCTAAACGGGAGTCTCGTTGTAACTCTCCCTTTATATATATGGTGACAGTATCACTATCACTGCTTTCGAACGTCTCCTCTAGAAGATTGATAGTTTGTGTCACGGTGTACCCACTCGGTGCGATCGACTCTGGGAGTGCTTCTACATACTCCGGGCTTTCTTCAGGCGGAAGGAAGTCCTCGGTAGCGAATCGGGTGTCGATACCGGTGCCATAAGCACCCATCACAGCGGTGGATAGCAGAATCACAGCAAAGAATACGTGCGGACCTCGCCGTGCGATCGTTACTCCAACTGACAACACCTTGCCTGTTGCGGAGTCTTCTGACCCAAGTGGTGTGATACTGAATGATGGGAGGTTGTACTGTTTTCGTTTGGTATCAACCAAGAGCTTCAGGGCGGGCAGGAATATGCCAAAAATCAAGAAGGTGAATAGTATCCCCACACCAGCAACAAGGCCAAGATCTTGAATAGGGCCAAGATCGCTGGTTAGGTTTGCAGCAAACCCAAGAACGGTTGTTCCAGTAACGATAAAAAATGCAGGAAGTAGTTGATCGGTCGCAACCTCCATTGAATCCGTTGGATCTGTGCCTACCACCCGTTCTTCGCGATACCGGTTAACTGCGTGGATACCAAAGTCGATCCCAACTGCAAGCAGTAGTGGCGGTACTGTGATCAGCATTTGCGTAAAGGCGATTCCAGCCCACCCCATGAACCCGAACGTCCACACCATTGTCATACCAATGCAAACTAAACCAGTTACCAAGTCGAACGGGTCTCGGTAGGCGATGACAAGAAAGATGAAAATTAGCACTGTTGCTGCTGGTATGACCAAGATGAGTGAGTCAGAAATAACGCTACTCAGTTCGGCTGAAACGAGTCCACTACCAAATACGGTAATATCACTATCAACAGAGCCTACTACGAATTTTGCTCGTTGTTGTATCGGTGTCAGTGGCGAGGTACCTTGTGTGCCAGCGCTGCTATCATCAGACAATCCTGGCAGTTGATGGGTAACTGTTGCTAGCGCTGCCGACGCCGACGGATCTTGGCTGTTAAGATCCTTACTCAAAAGCCCAGCTGTTGATGATTGCTCATCAAGGATCTGCCGTACTGCCTGTCTAATATCTGAACGGCTTGACCGTTCGATGGTGCGCACCTGCCTCTCTAAGGTAGTTGCTTCGGGGTTCAACTGCTGAGCAACAATCCGGGCGAAGCTATTTGTCCCAACTATATCCTGCGATACACGTTGGTCAAGTCGATACTGCGCTTTTAGCATCGAAAGCAGAGAGGACTTGCCGAGTACATTTTCCTCCTGTTGTAATAGTGTCGTACTCTCGGTTCCGCCCGCGAACGGTTGCTGTTCAAAGTTGTCATTTACATCCTCAAAGGCCTCCTGTGCGGGAACGCCCTCTGTGAACTGGGATGTGCCTGAATCTGTTGCAGTCATCCCCAGACCGGCAGAGAGTATCAGGGTGATGACAAGGAACGCAAGTATGACCGTTTTATTACGATCTACGATCCACCTGTCGATGATATCGATATATCTCTGATATTCGATGTTCATATCTTAGATCCTAACTGGAATGCTGCGCCCGGAGTTGGTAACTCACGTAGTTGATTGAATATTCAGTCATTTATGCTTTCTGGATCTTCCATGCTACGAGAATAGTTTAGAGTATCTCCTAAGAGACAGCTTCACAGCGGTGTCTCCCAACTTGAACCGGTACAAGATGAACAGACTCGTGTTCAGTGACATACCAACCCGTTTCTCAGACAGAGATTACTGCGGTGATGGTTATTGAATGTTCAATCAAAAAGCGTATACACACGCAACTGACATCGGCTTATGATGCCTCAGGGTACAAACTTACATCCAAGAGAGTATGTTGAGACAGTTTACCTAACGCCAAAAGGTGGGGAAAATATGCACATACCGTTTCAAACTGGCCCTTTGTGTGGACAACAATCGGCATCGATGCGGAAATCCATTACTCTGTATCCTCCCGCCCACCGATCGTGGTGCCAGAGGTGTTTATCGCTGTGGGAAGAATCTACAGAAACAATAATTGAACAGATAGGTTGAATGAACTGTGGTCACTCATTTGACGATATCAAACACTGATCGATATATCGCCGGAACTCGATTTTAGAGCTCCCAATGATATTGTTCTCATTTATGGTTTGTTGACCCTGTACGCCTACGATAACTGTCTGAAATAGTGCTGCAGCCTGCTTTGGTTTCTCGACATCAAATACGCCTTGCTCATTTCCCTCGCGAATGACTAGTGCGATCTGCTTCTGGACAAACTCATCGCTACGCCTGAATAGTTCTCGATATTTCTCATTGTGCGCAGTTTGTGCGCGTAACTCTAAAACTGCCTTAGAAAATTGTGCATTTGATCCCTCTGCGTCCCCGAATATCTGATCAACAATTTCATAGATATACGCTTTGGGGGACTGTGTTGAAACGGGGACTTGTGATTCGAATTCTTCTAACATATACTCAAGCAGGTCTAAAAGCAGGTCATCTTTGTCTTCATAGTGGTGGTAAATGAGAGATTGGCTCTTATTGAAATGATCCCCGATCTTAGAGATCGTTAGGTCAGCGTATCCATGCTCGCATAGTGCATAGAATGTGGCTTCTAAGATTTCCTCACGCGTGCTGGGTGTTGTACTGAAAAAATGAGTTTCATTAGCCATTCTTGTTCAGATTCAATGTTTTCCTCCAAGCCACTATACACTATCTATTTAGTTCAGTACTCACCAGAGGTAATTAACTGCGACATCAGTCGGTACCATCTGTGTATTATTATCCTTCAGATCTACGCACAGAGGGGTGTAGTTTTACAAACTGTGTGCCAAGTTACTAGAGAGACACTGAGCGTAAAGACTTCTGGTAGTTGGGTTCAGTAGTCGGAGAGAGTTGCTTGTTTGTGTGGGTGCTTACCCGAGAGTACGTACGGTGCAATAGTTCTAACGAACTGTGTGATGAGGACAAGGAGTATCGGGGCGAGAAAGATGCCGTAGAATCCGAACGCGATCGGCCCAAGAATATATGCAAACATTAGTAGGCCGATATGTGTCCGATTACCGCTTACATACGGGCGAATCAGGAAATCAGGGATCGTATCAACGACGACGAACGCCAAGACGAGAAACAGGATCACGAAGCCGAACGCGCTTGCTTGACCACTGGTGACGGCTGCAACCGCGAGAATCGCCCCGACAGGAAGATACACGATTTTCATCCCAACCACTGGAATTAAACTCCCGACACCCGTGAGCGCACCAACCAAGGGCGCAAATGGGACGTTTACCACCCCGGGGGCAACGAGATTATAGCCGGAAAAGACGAAAATACCGATGATACCGGTTGCAAGTGCGTTTAGAATGTTGCCGAAAAGGATAGAAGATAGTTCATCGTCAACAGCTACGACGTACGACTCGACAACGCCCGATTCATCAAAGTTGCTGAGGAACCAGCTTGTGAGTCGTGAACCATCGGTGAGCAGATAATATGTGCCGGCCAGCAGAATGAATCCATTGAGTGCTCCGTTTGCAATAAACCCGATAGAACCGGTTAGCGTAGCAGTCACCTGTTCGACCCATGTCTGTACTGCGGAATCGTTGAGAATCCCGACAACCTCCTCAGGACGCATTGTCAGGATGTCACCGGCCTCTAATTCTACAAGTGGTGCTGGAAGTCCACTTCCTTGTGCCGACTGGAGTGCGGAGAGGTATGCTGCACCAAACCCGTTCCCGCCAGCGAGTCGTTGGATTTCGGGCACTACCAGTACAAGCGTGTAGGTGAGTAAGCAAAGAAACGGGAGGAGGAACGCAGCAATCGTAGTCACAGCAAGCACTTGACGACGATACGGAATCTGGCGGCCTTGGAGTCGCGGTGGAAGTGAGAGGGTCTCGAGCTTATCATAAATCGGGCGGCTTGCGTAGTAGAGAAAGATAGTAAATATTAGCGTTGCCTGAAACTGGAGCAGCACAAAGACGACAGCAGTTATCAATCCCAACCCTCCGATCGCAAAGAGGATTCGCCGGCGTAGTCCTGAGTCGTACTCCATCTACGTACTAACGATCATCTTAGGAAAAAAGATATGTTGATATGGCGTGAGGGACGCTACAGTGTCAGCATCTACGATTTTACCTCTCCGACAACAACGTAGTTCCCAAAGCGAATCCAATTAGCTTGTATCGGACGCCGGTACAGGTTCGGGGTTGGCACATTCTCTCAAGCCTCTCGGGCTGGTAGGTCTATCGTCTCTCTGAGCAGGTTTGTGAGTAGCATGCTCTCAGCTCACTATGGTCGGTTCACTGCTTGAACCCACTGGGCGGTACATCTGTTTTGCACATCGGTCTGAATCAACTCTCGCTCCCTGCTTAACAGATTTCACCCGCCACGAACCGTTTGACTACGGGAGCCGCAACTTCTGCTTGGTAGTCGACACAACTACCGGTCGTCGAGAAAATCCGTGCTGAACACGATATAGGTCAACGCGGTCGTAAACAGGATCGGCGGGAGTTGGGCAAACGCCCACAGCGGCTCCAAGCCGAAGTTGAGAATCAGGATTGCGTTGCCGACGCCAAGCGCGAGAAACGGCAGCGCGTAGAGGGCCGCCTGCCGGCGGTTGCGATCGCTGTCACCAACCGACTCCGTGGGTGGCTCCGAGCCCGCCATCGGTTCCTCCGGCCCCTCAGTCTCGTTCGTCGGCTGTGCCATACCCGACTGTCGGCCCCAACGAGTAAAAATCAGCCGACTTGGTGATAGGGGTCAGTCGTATCGTGAGGCCACCGAGACCAAGACATAGAGCGTGCCGATCGCGGCGGCGATAACACCCATACCGTAGAGCGTCATCGCGCCTGGCGAGATCGGCACCGTCACCAGCCCAAAGGGTTCGATAGCGTTGATGTCGCCACCGCCGTTAGAACCGACAATAAAGCCGAGGGCGCCGCCAAGGGCGATCATACCGAGCCCCAAAAACGAAAGAATGCGCCGGCCGGCACTGCGCTCGTCTGATTCAGTCGTCACACTGCTGGTAGGAACCGCGCTGAATAGAAGCTTTCCGTTGCGGTTCCGTCGGTGCCATAGCGATCGAAATGAGGATCATCACGACAGCGACCCCTGAACCGATCCCGACGCCGGCGAGCAGTGGGATCGTCAACCACCAGCCCACGGCCGTACCGCCAACGACCGAGACAGGCATCGCGGCCAACAGCCCGTCGTAGCGCGTCAGCGACGGCGGTCGGTGCATATCAGTGTAACACACCGCCTGCTAATTAAATATTATTATCGAGTGTACCGCCAAGCTATTTCCCAGTCGGCCAACCCACCACTGTATGGACACGCTGATCGAACGCGCCCGCGAGGCGCTCACGACGGCCTACGTGCCATACTCCGAGTACCGCGTGGGGGCCGCACTCCGGACAGCCGATGGCGATATTTTCACCGGCTGTAATATCGAAAACGCCAACTACTCCAATAGCCTCCACGCCGAGGAGGTAGCGATCGGGGCGGCAGTGGCAGCAGGCCACCAAGAGTTTGACCGACTGGCGGTCAGTTCAGGCGTCCGGGATGGGGTTACGCCCTGCGGCATGTGCCGACAGACACTCGCGGAGTTCTGTGAGGATGACCTCATGGTCGTCTGTGATTGCGGCGATGATGAGGTCGCCACCTACACGCTTGGGGATTTACTCCCCGAAACGATCACAGAGTCAACATTGATCGACGCCGCCGACAACGATTCGCCACACGATACGCGTGAACCAGACGGGAGGGAGTCATCATGACTGACAGCGACGGCCCAACAGACACAAGGGACAGCGAAGATCCCAACACCGACCGCCAGTACCATCTTGAGGTCATCGCTGACGACGTTGCCGACAGCGTCCTGCTGCCAGGAAACCCTGATCGACTGGCAAAGATCACTGACGTCTGGGAATCAGCAACGGAGGTCGCCAGCCACAGGGAGTACCGCACCGCGACCGGCCGGTATCGAGAGACGCCGATCTCGGTCACCTCAACAGGGATCGGCGGCCCCTCGACAGCTATCGCCGTCGAAGAGCTTGCCCGTGTTGACGCGAAGACGCTCATCCGCGTCGGCTCCTGTGGCACCGTCCGCTCGGATATCGCCGTCGGCGACCTCGTCATTACCTCGGGAGCGATGCGGGGCGAGGGCACCAGCAGCGAGTATATCGACAAAACGTATCCGGCAAATGCCGACTATGAGGTCGTTAGCGCACTCGTTGCCGCCGCTGAGCGATTAGGCCACGACTACCATGTCGGCGTCACCCTCAGCACAGACAGCTTCTACGCTGGGCAAGCCCGGGCCGGATTTGAGGGCTATGAGGCACCCGGCAGCGACGATCTCGTAGAGACACTGAAAAATGCCAACGTCGCCAACATCGAGATGGAGGCCGCGACGCTGCTGACACTGTCGAATCTCTATGATCTGCGAGCAGGAGCGGTGTGTGCCGTCTATGCCAACCGCGAAACCGGAGCGTTCGACACGGTTGGCGAACGAAAAGCGGCCAAAACAGCAAGCCTTGCGGTCGCGCTGTTGGCGGAGATGGACGCCGCAAAAACGGCCGCCGATGTCGACCGCTGGCACCCGGGGCTCTCAATCGAGTAACTCGACCGAAACACAGCGCGGCAACGTTCCAAAGCCGCTTTATTCGAGGACCCCAGAGAGAGGGGTATGTCAGCCAACGTCGTCGTTGTCGGTGCCGGCTATGCCGGTGCTGGAACCGTCAAATCGTTTGAAGACGAGATCGATGAAGGGGAGGCCGAACTGACCTGGATCTCCGAACACGACTACCATCTTGTCCTCCATGAGACCCACCGCGTGATCCGGAATCCCGAGGTCGAATCGAAGGTGGCGATCCCGGTCGAGGAGATCAAATCACCGTCAACGAACTTCATTCGTGACCACGTCACCAACGTCAACACCGACGAGCGGACACTCGAACTGCAGGATGGCGACCCTGTCGACTACGATTATCTGCTCTTGGCGGTCGGTAGCTCAACCGCCTTTTTCGGAATCGATGGCCTCGAAGAGCACGCCCTGACGCTGAAAAGCCTTGATGACGCCCGCGAGATTCATGAGGCGGTGCGGGCGGCCGGCGAGGAGGCAACCCAATCCGAGCCAGCACAGGTGTTGGTCGGCGGTGCAGGGTTGTCGGGCATTCAGATCGCCGGCGAGATCGCGGGCTACCGGGATGACACCCGCGCGCCAATCGACATCAAGCTGATCGAAGGACTGGATGAGATCTTCCCGGGCAACGATCCCGAGGTACAGGGCGCGCTCCGAAAACGCCTGCTCGATCGCGATATCGAGATCTTCACCGGCGATTTCATCTCCGAGGTCACCGATGAGTTGGTGCATCTTGGCGAAGATGAGTCGATGCCCTACGACGTACTTGTGTGGGCCGGTGGCATCACCGGCCGGGAGACGGTGGCCAACAGCGACCTTGAGAAAGATGAGCGATCGAAGCGCGTCCACGCCGAATCAGACTTCCAGACCAGCAACGATCGGGTGTTTGCGATCGGCGACACCGCACTGATCGACCAAGGCGACGACGAGCAGGCCCCGCCGACCGCGGAGGCGGCGTGGACGGCGGCAGAGGTTGCCGGCGAGAACCTGGTTCGCGCACTGCGTGGCGCGCCGCTGAAGTCATGGCAACACAAGGACAAGGGGACGGCCATCTCAGTCGGCGAGGACGCTGTTGTTCACGATGTTATTGGGATCCCGATCACCACTTTCGGTGGGGTTGCTGCTCGGACACTCAAGAAGGCGATCGCCGCTCGGTGGATCGCTGAGGTGAGTTCGACGAAGCGAGCGATCAGTGCTTGGAGTGACATGTAGCACAGACACACAAACACATCATCAACCCTCGATCCGCAGGTGAGCGTAGTCATTTTTGACCGGGCTGATGTAGACGCGACGGTGACAGGTTGGAAACAGTAGAGTGATCACGGGGTAATGTTACACCATGATCGCAGAGGGCTGACAAACAACCGCGTCTCCGATTCTCCCGATCGGTGCCCTCAATGGGGCAATCGATCTACTGAAAGCTCGTATGTCCGCCGGAAAACCGCCCGCGCTGGTGCTGACACAACCCACAGCGGAACCCCAAACCCGATACAAGCGGCTACGATCCCGGCGACGGCGGCGATAACTGGCCCACCGCCAACCTGTAACACGCCCCAGACCGTCGTATACACCACCGCCGACTCAGCAACGAGAGCCGCCAGAAAATGCAGTCCGACGGTCGTATCGATCAGTGTTGAATCAAGAACCTGGCGACTGTAGTAGATCACATACCCTCCGACAACGAGATTCATCACCACGTAGCCCACAGCCCCAGCCAGCGCCCCAAAACGGACACCGAGCACCGCTGTTAGCGGAACGCTGACAACCAGCCCGTACAACTTTGTCCGAAAGCTCAGTCCCGGGTGGCCGAGCCCTTCGAGGACGTGTGATGACAGTGTCCAAAAGCCGCGGAAAATGTTGATCCCACCGACAATGATCACCGTCGTGGAAAACTGGACTGGCGCAGAAGGAAATGCCAACGCCGCGATGAGCTCACGTGTCGAGAGAAGATACCCAAACACAACAAAGGAAACCCCACTGCCGCCGGTGACGACGGTATCGATATACCGGCCGACAGCAACACCAGCAGCGTCATCGCCACTCACCTTTGTCAGCAACGGATTCGACAGCTGCCAGGCGATCGTCGCGCCAAAATCACCGAATCGATCGGCAGCCTCATAGATCCCAACGGCCAGCGGTGTCGAGACGATGCCTAAGACGTACACTGGCATGTTGTACGAGACCCGATCGAGAATCTGATCAGGGATGCTCCATTTCGCATACCCCCACGCACGGGAGAGTTCATGCCGATCAGGGAGTGTTGGGATGACACGGAGGCCCACCGCAACCAGACCAAAGACGGTGAGTCGAACACCGATCATGACCGCCATGAGCTCCGTGACTGTGGCTATCGACTGGGTTAACACTAGGAGCACACCCAGCTCTAGACTACTCTTGACGCTGTTGATCCACGTGACGGCACTGGGGTAGCCAACCGCACTAACAAGACTTTCAACGGTCATGACGAGTGCTGTCGTCGCCGCAAACACCCCCAAAATCCGAAGCAGCGTCCGATCAAACACTGTGATCTGGGCGAGATAGCCACCGATTGTGAAGCCAACGACACCAAGCACCGATAGATAGGCGATCCCAAAGAGCACTGCAACACCAAGATACGCTTCCACAGATTCACCAGGTTCGGTGCCGATTTTGTGGAGGGTCTGGGTAATTCCTCTAATTGGCCGCAACACCAGTGCGATAGTCAACACCGCGAAGAAATACCGTCCGGTGACCGACGGTGAGGTAACAAAGGCGTAAATGAGGCCGCTCACCGTGTAGAGTGTGGTTGCCACCAACGCGCCACCGGTCGTCTGAATCGACGAGGTAAGCAGATTGAGGTCGTTGCCGTCACGCTGGGTGACCATGCCAATATATACTCAGTCGATCACATCGGGTTAGTTTGAGTGTCTGCTTGGAGAAGATATGCACTCG
>NZ_QMDW01000003.1 GCF_003605635.1 Halonotius pteroides | reverse complement strand
CGAGTGCATATCTTCTCCAAGCAGACACTCAAACTAACCCGATGTGATCGACTGATACTCGATATCTGCCCGTTGCATCGCGGCCACGATGATCGCGTCGGTCAACGAAAGCGACTCGTGCTGTCTGAAAAGCGAGCGACCGGTATCGAAATCCGATTTCGTCGCCTGCGTGAGGGTAAACCCGCTGCTCTCGATCACTGCATCCAGCGTTTCGGTGGCAGCATTGTGGCCGCTCTTGGCGTGAAGGTAGTTGATTATCTCCTCAAGCACATCGCCAAGGACGTAGCCGGTCGGAAGCGTCCCCGAGTCGATTCCCTGCAGAATTGCCGCCCCACGGTCGTGGTTTTGATCTCGCTGCAGTCTGGCAGCGATGATGACGTTTGCATCGACGGCGATCTGTGGCATCAGGAGTCACCAGCAATGCGGTCGTGATCTGCTGCAGCGTCGGTCTCTTCACCGATATCGACGGGCTCTAGATCGTCGAACACACCGTACTGCTGTTTGACGAGTTCGACCGAGAGCGTGCCGTCTTCGTCAACCTGCCACCGGAGTTTGTCACCAGCTTCGATGCGTGCCGCCCGCCGCACTGCGGCTGGAACAGTCACCGAGTAGCTCTCGTTGACCGTTGTTTCGTTTTCGATCTCAGGAGGCATGTGAGTACGTTAGACTGCCTAAATAAAGTAATTTGCCCCCAAATTTGCTCAACAGCTGCTCCATGATGTAGATGCCTGAAAATATCGCTGGCGGTGTGTTTGCGTATAGGCCGTTAGCCGCCGCGTTTTAGCCGCCGCCCGTCCCACAGCCGGTATGAGCGACGACGAGCCTCGGCAGGCGACGTTTGGTAGCGACGGCGATCTCGACACCGAGCGCGACCCCGACGCCGACACTGAGAACGACTTCGGCGAACCCAAGCAGGCCGACGAAACCGACGGCGGCTACAGTCGCTATACCGTCTCCAGTCTGCTACAAAAGGCGGTCCGCCGCTCCGACGAGGAGGTCGCCGCGTGGGCCGCGTGGGAGCTCCAGCGGTCGGGGTACGGCTGGAACCTCTGGGATCGCCTCAATCTATACGTCGTCGAAGACCTCCGCGCCGGCGACGATGTCGCGCCCACGATCCAGCGATACGAGGAGTTGGCAACTGACCGCTGGGACAACGACGACTGGCGGCGACGCCTCTGTGCGATCCACGCCGCCTTGGCCGCCGCGCGAGCGACATCGACGCGAGAGGCCGCCAACGCCGACGAATACTTTCGCAAGGTCGCCGACGAACGCGCCGCAGCCCGCGAGGCTGGCGAGGAACCATCGGTCGACTTCCCGGCTGGCGACCTCAAACCCGAGGGAAAATACGACGCGATCTTCGACGGCCACACCGGCGAGGGAGCCAAACGCGACCGTGGGGCGCGCTTTTTCAAAACCCGCGGCGCGAGAGTCGGCCCCGAGGGCGAGGACGAACAGAGCGCGCGCTGGCAGCGGCTGAGTATGGTGCTCGACGAGATCGACTACACCGAAAGCGATATCAGCCACGCCATCGACCCCGTCGATCCCGACGAGAGGTGGGACGAACCTGAGGAGACCGAATAAGCCCCGGATCGCAACCGAATAGTGGGTCGCCCGCCGATGAAATGGTATGTTATTCACGCCGGGGCCAACCGCCGTTGCACCCGAAGTTCGGGAGGCGATGGCCAAACCGCAGCCGAACTCCGCGGTTCAGTCCGAATTCACCGATCTGTACGATCAACTCTGTGAGAATCTGCAAGCCGTCTACGGCACCGACCACGATGTGATCGTTCCCGGTGGCGAGGGGATTCTCGGATTAGAAGCCGCCATCGCCTCGCTGGTCGCCCCCGGCGACCGGGTGCTCTGTATCTCAAACGGGATCTACGGCGACGGGTTCGCCGATTTCGTCGTCGACTACGGCGGCGAAGCGAACCTCGTCTCGGCTCCCTACGACGCGGGTTACGATCTCGACGCTATCGAGGACACACTCGCTGCGGCCGCAGAAGCCGGCGAGCCGCTTGGGCTGGCGACGCTGGTTCACTGTGAGACGCCGACCGGGACGCTCAACGACCTCTCGCCGGTATTGGATCTGCTTGAGGAGTACGACGTGCTGAGCGTCGTCGACGCCGTCTCTTCTCTTGGCGGAACACCGATCCCAACTGACCGGATTGATATCTGTCTCGGTGCCTCCCAGAAGTGTTTCAGCGCGCCGCCTGGCCTCACAACGGCAGCCGTCAGCGACCGCGCGTGGGAAGCGATGGAACACCGAGAGCCAACGTCGCTGTATACGAATCTCCTGCCGTGGCGCGACACCACCGATGGCTTCCCGTACACACATCTCAACGCCAACGTCGCCGCGCTTGCGGAGGCTGTCTCTCAGGTTCGTACGGAGGGGGTTGAGAACGCCTACGACCGCCACGAGCGCGCCGCCGAACGGTGTCGCCAGCGCGGGCGAGAACTCGGGCTGTCGACCTATCCCGATGAAAAACGGGCGTCGCCGACGGTGACGGCATTCCACGTGCCCGGCGAGGCCGAACGAATCCAACAGCGCGTCGAGAGCGACCACGACATCATACTGGCAACGAGTCTCGGCGATCTCGCTGACGATATCCTCCGGGTCGGCCACATGGGGTACAACGCGGATACCGAGAAGGTCGACCGCGTGATGGACGCGGTTGGCGACGTGATCGCGTAGCTACTCGCTAATTGTCGCTTCGCTGATCCGGACGCCCTTGCCGGCCAGATGCCGCATCTGTTGTTGAGCGAAATCTTCCTCACGGCTACCGCGGGTCGCCAACACGTATAACACCGCGTTGCCGACGGGCCGCATCGTTCGACCGGCTCGCTGGGTGCCCTGCCGCCGGGAGCCACCGAGCCCGGAGGCGACAACCGCAAGTTCGGCGTTCGGCAGGTCGATCCCTTCGTCGGCGATTCGGGAGACGACGAGTGTCTGTTCGCTGCCCTCACGAAAGGCGGCAAACTGCCGTTGGCGCTCGTGGTGGGCCGTCTCGCCACTGATGAACGGGACGTCGAGAGCGTCGGCGATCTCGGTGCCTTGATCGAGGTAGTCGACGAAGATCAGCGTCTTCGCGTCGGGATGTTGCCCGCGGAGCGTGCGGATCTCGTCGATCTTTGCGGGGTTTTGGGCCGCAATCCGGTGTCGATCCTGCGTCTCGGCACTCGAGTAGGCGTTTTTCGCGTCGTCGTCGCGCCACGGGACGTAGCGGATCTGCACCTCGGGTTCGGCGACAAAGCCGGCCTCAAACAACGCGGCCCAGTCGGTGCCGATCGGCGGGCCAATGAGGGTGAAAATCTCCTTTTCCTTGTCGTCTTCCCGAACTGGCGTGGCCGAGAGTCCCAGCCGGTGTGCGGCCTGTAGCTGGGTACTCCGCCGGAAGATCGGACTTGGGATATGTTGAACCTCATCGTAGATGATCAGCCCCCAGCCACGAGAGTCGAACAGCTGGCGGTGGCGATCCATGCCGGCGGTCTGATAGGTGGCGATGGTGACCGGACGGATGTCCTTCGTCCCACCGTGATACTCGCCGATGTCGGCGTCGGTCAGCGTCGAATGTGTCGTTAGTTCCTCGCGCCACTGGGCGGCGAGTTCGCGGCTTGGCACGAGGATCAGCGTCTCGCCGCCGACGGCGACGAGGGTGGCGATGGCGGCGATGGTCTTGCCGCTGCCGGGCGGGCCGACGAAGACACCGGCCTGCTGATCGAGGAAGGTATCAACCCACGCCTGTTGGTACGCTCTGAGCGTCGCCGTCAACTCAGCGGTGAGGGCGTCGCCGGTGTCAAGCTCGCGGTCGTCGGCGACCGGATACCCGGCCTCGTAGAGCGTCCGCTTGACTGTCGCAACCTCGTCACTGTTGACCCACGCCTCGGTATCCGAGATCGGCGCGCGGAGGGCATCCTCGGGGAGTTTCTGCTGGGCGACATTGCCCAGCAGGTTCTCGTTGGCTGCTTCTAAGACAGTGTAACCATCGTCGTGGGTTCGCAGGATGAACTGGCTAGCGCGTTCCCACTGGGCGGTCACCCACTCTTCGAGATGCGGCGATTGACGCGGCAGCACCGACCGCATCGACGCGAGCAGTTCGTCGAGATCATCGAACGGCGCGGCCCAGATGTCCTCTTGGCGAACCCGGTAGAGATACCCCCGCGTTCCTGGTTCGGTGCCGGTCGAATCGACCAAGTGGGCGAACTGGGTGAGTTGTGCGCGGGTGTACTGGGTCGGCTCGTCGACAACGATCTCACGGCGGGTTGGAAAGAGAACGACCCGCTCGCGACCCGCCAGATCGCCCACGGTTGCGGGGTACCAGACAACAGGATCGTGTTCAACATCGGCACGATCGAGCTTGCCGGCGGTTTCGAGCGCGTCAAGTCCCGATTTCGCTTCCTCACGGCTACAGTTGAGGCGGCGAGCGATTTGGCTGGCTGTGAGCACCGGCCGCTCCTCGGCGTCGACGACCTCGTAGAAATCATCCAGTGAGAGCGATGCTGTCGGGAGGTCAGTTGTGTCGGCGTCAGCCGGGAGCTCACCGTTATCGGCAGCGTCGACGGTTGTGTCGACATCGACGGCGGCGGTCGCGGAGTCACCGTCGAGAGACGACTCGCTGTCGTCGATATCGCGGTCGGAGTCGGTCATTAAATAACCAAGACTACCAAGCCACAAACCCGTTGTGACCGACGGTGGATAGCCGAAGAATCGACGACAGCCTACCGGTGGCAGTGTCGGCGTTGAAGTTCGGCTTTCGACCGAAACCGGCCGCCACAGTCGACACACTCCACCGATCCCGCGCCGGCCTCGGTGACGATACGGTGGCCGCAGATCTCGAAGGCCCGATCGACATCGCGGGGGCGAATACGATCGGGGATCTGTTCGTTCCGGTGGCTGCTGAGAGCCGCGCGAAGCCGGATCGTTTGCAGATCAGTCTCGTTCCATCTGGCGTCCGCGTGGGCGGTTTCCCAGTCGTCGATCGCCGTCCAGCCGGTGACGATGACCGGCGACTGGGTTTCAGTATCACTAACGACGACTACATACCGGATACCGTGTCTCACGAGTGCGAACCGCCAGCCATCGGTTGTGTTCCACCGAAGTTGCCCATGGTTGATCGCCTCGGCGACGATCGGTACCGACACGTACCGGCCCTGCTGGTGTAGTCGCTGCCGGAAGTGGTCTGTGTGGGCATACATCGCAGGTGTTCGTGGTGGGGGATCCTCGGGCGAACGGTGCCGGCTCGGCGGAGCGGCACTCGGTTCGGCGCGGCCAACCGCGTTGGCGTACGCCGTCGGTTCGGGAAGCGATCTACCGCCGGGCGTCTCCTCGACACCCGGACTGGGCTGTCTGGATGCCACTACGACAACGTATCACAGGGAGGAATATAAGTGTTCATGCGATTCCACGCTGACCGTCATCAGTGCCGCTGAATCGATCAGCCGAGCAGGCCCAGTTCATCGATTCGATCAACAATCAGCCCGACAGCCGCACTCGCATCATCGACTGTTTTGCCGCCGGTGATGACGACCTTCCCGCTGCCGAACAACAGGATCACGACCTCTGGATCGTCCATCCGGTATACAAGCCCGGGAAACTGCTCGGGTTCGTACTCGACGTCCTCAAGGCCGAGGCCGATCGCAAGCGCGTTGAGATTGAGGCTGTGTCCCAGATCCGCACTGGAAACGATATTTTGGACGGTCACCGCAGGCGCATCCTCGATCGGGATCCCCAGATCCCGAAGCTTGTCGAAGATGATATCGAGGGCCTCATGCACGTCATTGATACTTTTCGCGCCGGTACAGACGATCTTGCCCGAGCGGAAGATTAACGCGGCGGCCTTCGGCTCCTGGGTGCGGTACACCAACCCGGGGAAGTTATCCGGGTTGAAATCCGCCCCCGGCAGGTCGGTGGCGAGTGCTTCGAGGTCGAGTTCCTGCCCGATCCCCGTCGATGCGACAACGTTCTGGATCTCGATGGAGTCAGCCGGCGCGCTCATTGCTCTGTATGGAGTGGCCCAAGGGATAAAAGGCCCACTTATAAATGGTTTCGCTGACGGCGGCAGCGCGAGATTCGGTATTGACACCAAACACACCCAGACCACCGGAGACAGCAGAAACAGGACGGCAGCCACCGCTGGGGCGTCAAGGGTCTGAGTCCGGAAGCCGCGTTTTTCAAGTACGCGCGCTAACTAGCGAAGGGTAACTGATGAGCGAGGACTTCTATGATGTGCTGGGCGTCTCACGTGACGCCGCAGAAGACGAGATCAAGCAGGCCTACCGCGAGAAAGCCTCGAAATACCATCCGGACGTAAGCGACGAGCCCGACGCCGAGGAGAAATTCAAGAAGATCAAGACGGCCAAAGAGGTCTTGACCGACGAGGAGAAACGCCAAGCCTACGACCAGATGGGCCACGAGCGATTCGAGGAAGCAGAAAAACGCGGCGGCTTCGACGACGGCCGCGGTGGGGCCGGCGGAATGGGTGGTTTCGGCGGTGGCGGCGGTGGCGGCGGGTTCGAGGACATCTTCGAGCAGTTCTTCGGCGGCGGCCGTGGCGGTGGTGGCGGCGGTGGCAACCGCCCCCGGCAGGGCCGAAATCTCCGCACGTCGATGGAGATCTCCCTAGAGGAAGCCTACGAGGGCGTCGACAAGGAGTTCACCGTCACCCGCCCTGAGGAGTGTGACACCTGCGGCGGGGAGGGCCACCCGCCGGACGCAGAGGTCAACACCTGTCCGGAGTGTAACGGGGCCGGCGAGGTGCGACAGGTTCAACAGACACCGTTTGGCCGTGTCCAGCAGCGGTCGACCTGCCGACGCTGTGGCGGCGAGGGCGAGGTCGCCGACCAGACCTGCGGCACCTGTGGCGGCGACGGGATCGTCGAAAGCGAGGTCACGCTCACCGTTGAGGTGCCAGCTGGCATCAAAACCGGCCAGACCCTCCGGATGGATGGCGAGGGCGCGCCCGGCGAAAACGGCGGCCCAGCCGGTGACCTGCTGATCGATGTCGAGGTACAAGCACACGAGGCATTCGAGCGCGACGGCGACGACCTCCACTACAATCAGCCGATCTCGTTCCCGCAGGCCGTCTTCGGCGACACCATCGAGGTGCCGACGCTGGACGGGCCGAAGAAACTCGATATCCCCGACGGTACCCAAAGCGGCGAGCGGTTCCGCCTGAAGGGTCTCGGGATGCCGCGGCTCCGGAGCCGGCGCAACGGCCACCTCTATGTGACCGTTCAGGTCGTCACCCCCGACTCACTCAACGACGATCAGAAGGAGGCGCTTGAATCCTTCGCCGAGGCCGGCGGCGAGGAGGTCGATGTCTCCGAGGGCTTCTTCGAGAAGATCAAAAACAGCTTCTGAGCTGTTGATCGGCGGTAGGGCCTTACTGCCACGCAACATCCGACAGCGTGCGCTGGACTGCTTCCTCGCCAACCGCCGCCGCCAGTGATTCGAATCCCGCGCGCTCGGCGCGGTCAGTCGCGTTGGCGACGAGCCGTGAGACGATGAACTCCGGGGTCGATTTGCCGACGGTGCCAAACCGCGGCTGGTAGTCGACCTGCAGGTCAAGCTCGGGATCGAGCCCCTCGGCGAAGATGCCGTCGATCCGCGCGGTCTCGGGTAGAGGGTTCAGGTCGTCGGCGAGATGGGTCACGTAGACGCCGAGAGCCGACTGGTCGACGGTCAACGATACCAGCCCGTTGAGCAGGTCGGCCGCCCGGCCCGGTTCGGTGATCGCCTCAAACTCATCGACCAACATGAGCGTCCGGCCATCGCCCGTCAGCGGCGGCACAATGGATTTCAGCGTCGATTCAAGAACACCGGCGTTGAACGAGGCATGTCGGCGGTGGAAAACGATCGTTTCAAACTGTCCGACCTCAGCCTCGTCGGCCGGGACTGGCAGCCCCATCGCGGCCAAAAGTGCGACCTGGCTCAGCGTCTCCAGCAGCGTTGTTTTTCCGCCGGAGTTCGCCCCGGTCAACACCGCCACCCGATCACCGGTCGGCGGTGATAGCGGCCGGGCGGTGTCGGTGAGGCCGTGGTTCCCAACCGCGTAGGTGATCGGCTGCACGTCGCCGTCAAGCAAGAGATTGCGCGCGTTTCGCACCGCCAGCCCATCGTCGACGAGTTCGGGTCGCCGAAGGTCGAAGGCGGCGGCAAACCGACCCAAGGAGATCTCAAGGGCGATGTCGCCGATAGCGGTGACAGCGGCGGTCACGTCGGCGTCGGCCGCGCCGATGCGATCCTGTAGCTCGGCGGCGACGGTTTCCTCCCGCTCGTCGACCGCGCTTTCGAGGTCGCCGACCAGCGCGCGCAGTGTCTGGCTGACGAAGTCAGCAGCGTCGACGGCGTCGTCGGCCCCGGCCGACCGCACCCGCGGCGGTTCGATCCCGGTCTCGCTCGCGATATACTCGATGACACCTGCCTGCAGGGCGTCCATATCGCGGACGCCGTCGCTCCGCACCGTTTCGATGATATCGAAGGCCGCGTTGTTGAGATCGGCCGCCGCGTCGCGCTCGGCCCGGAGCGCGTCGAGTTTGTCGTCGGCTCCCTCGGCGACGACCACCCCATCGTCGGTCTCCTGGACGGCTCCGAGCGCGCCTTTCGCCTCCTGGAGCGCGTCGCTGTCGATCCCGGCTACGGCGTCGAACGGCTCACCCGCGAGTCCGACAGCATCGAGTTCGAGGGCGGCCTCGACGGCCGCGCTGTCGGTGCCGCCGGCGTCATCGTAGGCATCGAAGGCGTCGATCACGCGGTCGCGGTCGTTATCGTTGAGGTCGATCCAAGCGGCTTTTGCGGCCAACACGCGATCGAGGCGGTCGGCCATCGCCTCCCGTGTCGGCAGCGGCGTCAGCACACGGATTCGGTCGGCGGCGTGGTTTGTGAGGGCGTACTCGCTGGCGACCGAGAGCAACTCGTCGTACACATCGCGGGTGTCGCCGGTGCCGAGCACCCCGATGCCGTCGGTGCCGCTGGCCCGCCGGAGGATCCTGACCGCCCGCCCGCGGGGGACGCCGGCGGCGGCGAGCGTCCGGATATCAGCGCTCTCGATGGCGGCGATGGCGTCGGCTTCGCCGATCGACTCACGGAGCAGCGCGGCCGTTTTTGGCCCGATGCCCCAAAACTCCTCTACGCGCATATCGGAGGGTTTGGAGCCGGCGGCTTAGCGTTTGTTATGTGGCGACCCGTGGTGCTCCAATGCGAGCAAATGATCAGAGGGGTCTACCGGCCAACCAACTGCTGGCCTGGCGGACTGAAAGGGCGAGACGCGCTCGGCGAACCCGGACGACGCAAGCACCGCAGGAGTGAGCAACGCGAAAGACGAGGAGCGCAGCGAGTCCCGGGAGTCGAGCGTGTCGAGGGCTTTCGACACTTCTCCACCTCATGCAACTGCTTGTCCGAACACGCCGCATCCATCGCACAAAACGAGACCACTACGTATCGGGGCCGTTACACACCAGTATGGAGTTGGAACTCACCGCCCTCGATGACCACCTTGTCGACCACGATGTCGACGGTTATCTCATCGACGCCGACAGCACCGACCCGAACCAGCGGTACCTCTCGGGGTTCGACGCCCCGGATCCGTTTTTGACCTGTTATACGCCCGACGGCCTCGCCGTTCTCGTCTCCGGGCTGGAGTACAGCCGCGCGGTCACCGAGAGCCGCGCCGACACGGTGAAACGCCCAACCGACTACGACCGTCGCCGGCTTCTCTCTGAGTACGGCCCAACCGAAGCCACCCACCGGATCAACAGCGCGTTTCTGGCCGACTGCGGCGTCGACAGCGTGTTCGTCCCCGATCGGTTCCCGCTGTCGACGGCCGACGGGCTCCGCGAGCAGGGCCACACCGTCAGCGTCGACACCGATGACGTGTTGATGGACATTCGAGCGGTCAAACACGCCGATGAGATCGACCACATCCGCGCGGCCCAACGCGCCAACGAGACGGCGATGGCGGCCGCCGAGTCGCTGCTCGCGGCCGCAAGCATCGATAACGACCGACGACTCAGCCACGAGGGCAAGCCCCTCACCAGCGAGCGCGTCAAACACGAGATCGAGGCGACGCTGCTGGAAGATGGCTACGGGCTCGATTCGACAATCGTCGCCGGCGGGGCGCAGGCCGCCGACCCACACGACCGCGGCAGCGGCCCGCTGCAAGCCGATGAGGCGATTATCATCGACATCTTCCCGCAGGATAAGACGACTGGGTACCACGCAGATATGACCCGAACCTTCTGTGTCGGCGAGCCCAGCGAAACGATCAGTGAGTGGTACGCGCTGACCGAGCGCGCTCTCGATGCCGCCCTCGGTGCGGTCGAAGCCGGTGCCAGCGGGGCAGATGTTCACGCGGCCGCCTGCGAGGTCTACGAGGACGCAGGGCTCCCAACCTTTCGCACCGATCCGTCGACGGAGACCGGCTTTATCCATACGACCGGCCACGGCGTCGGGTTGGCGATCCACGAACAGCCGCGGCTCGGCACCGAGGGCGGCGAGCTTGAAGCGGGCCAGATCATCACGGTCGAACCCGGGCTCTACGATCCCGATGTCGGCGGTGTTCGCATCGAGGATATCATCGTCGTCACCGAAGCGGGCTACGAGAATCTAACCGACTACCCACGAGACGTTGTCGTTGATTGAGTCGGGTGAACCGAAACGCACAGGCCGTCCGCGGGCAACTACCTCCTATGAGCACCGACCAAACGACGGCCGCTGTGAGCGTCGTCATCACCGACACGCCGGCCGGCGTTCGGAAGTATACCGCCCGGGTGGGTTGTGATGCAGCCGGGGACGCGACCATCGACGCTGTCGAGCCAGGCGTGTTAGAACGCTACTTTGAGGTCGTTGACGGCGGTGTCGGGTCAGCGTTTGTCCGCACCCGAGCCGTCGATATGACCGGTGAGGCGGGCTCACTCACGGAGCCGACCGCGCTGTTTACCATCAGATTCAGCGAGGCTGTGCCGCCGGAGTCGATCACCCTCACGTTTGAAACACTGCAGGATCACGACGAGGAGACGATCCCCGATGAATCGGTTCGGTTCGATGTGGTCGGGTAGCTGATCGCCATCTCACAGGGGTCGCCCACCGAGGACGTAGCCGCCGGTCGGATCGTAGCTAACGGTCGCGTCAGCCGCAAGCGCTGGTTCGATCACCTTGTGCCACCAGACACCTGCCTTGGAGTCGGTTGCTGATGGCGGCGTATAGCCAAGTGACTGTTCGGGCATCACACGCATGACGATCTCACCATCTGTCGCCGGCCCAGCGGCGATGAGAAATGCTACCACCGCGTCGTACGCTGTCTGGGCTGCCGTCGGATCGACAGCGTCCGGGAGTTCGATTCGGTCGATCGGATGTGAGGGGACGGCCGTCAACGCGGTATCGGTCGCCTGTCCGCTGTGGCCGGCTGCATCGGCCCATTTTGCTGGTGGTGGCGTCGGTTCGGTTGCTGACGCAGCCGGCGTTGTGGTTTCCAATACGGCCTGAACGGTTTCGACGACGACCGCGAGATTTTCCGCGTCGCCATCGTCGTAATCCCCGTCTTTTACGTCGTTGACGAACGCTTTGAGCGCCTCCTCATCGGCAGTCTCCAGCCCGGCAGCAATGTGGCCGCTGTCGTACGATTCGTCGCACCCGGAACGTAGTAGTTGATCAGTCATTTATGAACAGCTATCAGCAGTTTATGTCGTTTGTGCAATTATATTAACCAACGATTGCTAAAAGAATTCGGATCAATGTGACTAGATACCTAATATAGATAAGCTAGCCAGTGTCGACAGTGCGGTGGAACGCAGACACAGGGGGTGAGTCGAACAGCGACGAGCCGGCGATCGGATCGGCGTCGCCCCCATCGAACCCCTTTTGAGACATCACACGGAAAGGCGGGTATGAAGCTACTCATCGTCGGCGCAGGCGAGATGGGGCGGTGGCTGGCCGACACCGTCGACGCCGACGTTGCGTTCACCGACGCTGACCCCGCCGTCGCCGAGGCGGCAGCCGGCCCCCGAGCGGCGCGGGCGGTGGAAAACGACATCAGGGAGTCATTCGATGCCGTTGGGATTGCGGTGCCGATGTCGGTCGTCGACGAGGCGATCGCCACCTACGCGCCGCTGGCCGAGGCGGCCGTCTTTGATCTCTCCGGGGTGATGGATCGGCCGCTGGCGGCGATGGCCGACCACGCCCCTGACCGTGAGCAGGCGAGTTTTCACCCACTGTTTGCACCGCCGCGAGTTCCCGGGAACATCGCTGTCGTCACCGCAACCGCGGGCCCGACGCTGGCGACGATCCGCGAACACATGAGCGAGGCCGGCAACACCGTCTTTGAGACAACAGCCGCCGAACACGACAGCGCGATGGAGACGATTCAGGCCGGTGCCCACACGGCCGTGTTGGCCTACGCGCTCGTCGCCGGCGACAGCCGCGAGGAGTTTGCCACCCCGGTGTCCGAACGGCTCGAATCGCTGGCAACGACAGTGACAGAGGGGAGCCCCGAGGTGTACGGCGAGATCCAAGCAGCCTTCGACGGGGCCGGCGACATCGCGGCGGCCGCCCAGCGGATCGCCGACGCCGACAGCGAGACCTTCGCCGACCTCTATGCGGAAGCCAAGCACAACGTCGACGCCGACAGCCGGGTGACCGACGAGTGATCGACCGAGAGGCTGTCCGCTCGAACGCGAAGTATCTCCAGCAAGTGCGGCCGATCGATCCCGACGAGATCGCTGACTACATTCAAGAGCAGCCCCACCCCGCCGTCGTCGCCCAAACGCTGCGGGAGGAGGCATTCGATCTTGGCCTCGTCGAGCGTGCGGATGGCACCTTCGTCCCGCTTGAGGCGGAAGCAGTCCCCCACCAGGAGTGGTCGCCGTCGGCGTTGCCTGCGGCGTATAGCCGTGCTGTCGAGGACTTCCTGGTTAAGCAGTACGGAGCCAACTGGCACCGCGGGGAATCGGGGGCAACGCTTCGGTCGACGATCCGCACGCTGAAAGCCGACTATCTCGCCGGCGACGACATCGCATACGACGCGGCAACGGCTGCGGCGTATGCGATCTATCACCTGCCGGCCTACTATGCGACTATCGGCTACGTGGTGGCGACGCTCACCGAACGGGGGCTGTTGCCGGCGTCGCTGCGCGTTCTCGACGTGGGTGCCGGCGTCGGTGGGCCGGCACTCGGACTCCACGATCTTCTCTTCGGCGATGCGGACAACCGCGAGCCGACAGCCGGTCTTGTCGACTACCACGCTGTCGAGCCAAGCGCGGCGGCTGACGTGTTGGAGCGTGTGCTGGGTGAGACCAGCCGGAACTTCCGATCGACGATCCACCGGTCGACGATCGAAGCGTTCGACTATGATGCGGTCGACACAGACGACGACCCGTTTGATCTGCTCATCTTCGGCAACGTCTGTAACGAGCTCGACGACCCGGTCGCCGTCGTCACCGACGCGCTGTCACACCTGGCCGACGACGGGACGGTGCTGCTGTTGGAGCCTGCCGACCGCAACACCGCAATCGAGCTCCGGGAGATCGAGCGAGCGGTCGCCGGCGGCGACACCGACGCGGCCGTCTACGCGCCAACGCTGCGGCTCTGGGGCGGCGTGGAACCCGACGACCGCGGCTGGTCGTTCGACGTGCAGCCGGAGATAACCGTGCCGGCGTTTCAGGATCGCCTTGCCGAGGCGGCCGCCGAAGCTGGCGAAGACGATCCGGACGCATTCCGCAACGTCGATGTCCAGTTCGCCTACAGCCTCCTTCGTCGGGACAATGAGCGACGCTACCCGTTCCGAGCAAGTCGGGATCGACACGCGAAGATGGCCGCGATGGATGACCACGTCACCGAACGGATCGACCTGCTGGCGGTCAAACTGAGCCATGACCTCAGCGACGGCGACAACGCGGTGTTCAAGATCGGCGATGGCAGCCAGACAACTGACCACTACGCCGTGGTGACAAAACAGTCCGGGCTGAATCGGGCGTTGGCGGATGCCGACTACGGCGCGGTGTTGGCCTTCGAGAACACACTCGTCTTGTGGAATGACGACGAGGACGCCTACAATCTCGTTGTCGACGGCGAAACTGTGGTCGATCGGCTGTCGGGGTAACCCTGTATTGGCCCGGTTGGTGGCTGATGCAATCCCGAACGGTTGCGGGGCCGACTCATTTTTGCGGGTGGGGGCCTACAACGGTAGGTGTGAGCGACGACGAGGAGAGTTTGGAGGCCAAAGGCGAGTACTGGGATTTCGAGGTCGACGCCGGCCTCCCGGATTCGATCACCGAAGACGACGAGGAAGACGACAGCTACCAGATCCGCCTCGAAGAGGCCGCCGGCACGGTCAACTGGTCGTACAGCACCGGCGGCCTCGGCGGCTCCGCGCCGACGGTCGTCGGCGGCACCGTCGTCGCCGGCGGTGACGGCGACAGCATCTACGCTGTCAACGCGAAGACAGGCGACGAGCAGTGGGTCTTCGAAACCGACGATTTTGTCGAATCCGCGCCGACCGTCGTCGACGGACGGGTTGTCATCGGCAGCGACGACGGCCATGTGTACGCGATTGACGCCGACACCGGCAGCCAACAGTGGGCGTTTCAAACCGCACGGTTCATCGAGTCGTCGCCAACGGTCGCCGGCAACGCGGTGTTTGTCGGTGGGGGTGACGGCTGCGTCTACTCGCTGCACGCCGGCATGGGCAAAAAGCGGTGGGCGGTCGGCACCGGTGGCCCGATCTACGCCTCACCAACCGTGACCAACAGCACCGTCTATATCGGCAGCGACGACGGCCACGTGTACGCACTAAGTGCGGCCTCTGGCGAGCAACGCTGGGCCTTCGAGACCGGCGGCCCGGTGCGCTCCTCGCCGACGGTCGCCGGCGGCACCGTCTTCATCGGCAGCGGCGACGGCAAGCTGTACGCACTGGACGCCAAATGGGGCGACAAACAGTGGGAGTTTGCCACCGGCGACGCGATCAACTCCTCGCCGACAGTCGCCGAGGGGAGCGTCTTCGTTGGCAGCGACGACGGCGCGCTGTATGCGATCGACGCCGCCAGCGGCGACCGCCAGTGGTCGTTTGAGACGGACAGCCGGGTGTGGTCGTCGCCAACAGTCGCCAGCGGTACCGTCTATGTCGGCAGCAACGACGGCTACCTCTATGCGATCAGTACGACAACCGGGCGGCGCGACTGGATGTTCGATGCCGGCGACTGGGTCGACACCGCGCCGGTCGTCGTCAACGAGACGGTGTATGTCACCAGCGACGACGGCACGATCTACGCGCTCGGCGCTGGCGTCCGCGGCTCCAGCACCGACTCGCGGGCAAACCTCGGGACGCTCAGCCACCACGGCGGCTGGGCTGGTGGCGGCTAGCTGTCGGTGTGAGACGTACGAGCCGTGGCTTCTTGTTGCTCCCGACCCAACAGCCAGTATGGCAAGCGCGACAGCGACATTCGGCGGCGGCTGTTTCTGGTGTATCGAAGCCCCGTTCAAGGAGCTTGCAGGCGTTTCGTCGGCCGTTTCCGGCTACGCTGGCGGGGATGTGGCCGACCCGAGCTACAAGGAAGTCTGTTCCGGGACGACCGGCCACGCCGAGGTCGTGCAAGTCGAGTACGACCCAGACAAGATCAGCTACGGCGACCTACTAGAAGTCTTCGTTACCGTGCATGATCCGACCCAACTCAACCGACAGGGGCCGGATGTCGGCACGCAGTACCGCTCGGCAATCTTCACCCACGACGACGACCAACAGGACGCCGCCGAGGCGTTTATCGCCGAACTCGACGCCAGCGACGCCTACGACGACGAGATCGTCACCGAGGTCGAGCCACTAGAGACCTTTTACCGCGCCGAGGAACACCACCAAGACTACTACGAGAAGAACCCCTCACAGGCCTACTGTTCGATGCATATCCCGCCGAAACTCGACAAGGTGCGCGAGCAGTTTGCTGATCGGCTCCGCGAGCAGTCGGTTCACTGAGTGACAGGTCGTCTGGGAGTGTGGCGGCCTGTTCAAACGATTACCCGCTACTCTGTGTGAATGCCAGACGCTCATAGTGCATCTCCGCGTTAGCAGCGAAGACCCCTCGTTAAGATCATGCAACACGTAACAAGTGGGTGAAAATGGATGGTGGTCGGTTATGTCTGTACTCAATGTACACATCAGGCTGGCTGCAATGTGTGAGATATGGTTATACAACAGTCAATCTCAATAACACCATTGGCTGGAGGTTCCGCATCTGAGTTGGGATTTTGGCCGACGCTGTTTGGTGGGATTATGGCGGCTCTGGCAGCACGAACGGCGATACATATCGGAATTAAGGAGGTGAAACTTCTCTGGAAGATAGTACGCACCGAGACACTGGCAGTTGATCAGGCCACCGCAACCGATGAACTGGTTCAGATTCAAGGGTGTGTACAGCCAACACAGCCTGATGACACGTTCACATCGCCGATACTAGATAACGAGTGTGTAGTCTATGAGTATCGCGTGGATCGATACGGGTTTGACATCAGACAATCGTTGCAAAATAGCGGTAGTGAACCCGTTGAATCTGGTAGTGCGTACACGTCATTTGTCCTTTCTGACGGGAACGGCGATATTGTTATCGACCCCAACGCGGATAGTTTAGTTCTGCAGACGACGACTGAGACACTCTCGACAAAAGCAGAGCAAATTGCTGATGAACGGGTTGAATTTGAACCGACAGCGTACAGATTGGCGTCAGGCGAGTCCACACAGCCTGTCGATTTAACTGAAAGAACAATCAACGTCGGCGAAAGAGTCATTGTTATTGGGCGAACTACAACGGTAGCAGAGCAAACAACCACCGGTGGGGATGCGGTTATTACACCTGAGGAAAGTGGTTTGACGGTGATGGATGGTGACCCACGGAACGTCGCGAAAACGAAAGCCCGTCGCGGGGTATTTGCGTTGATATGTGCACCAGTTTTCAGCTTTTTTGCGGTATTTATGCTACAAGATGCCATTTTTACCATATTGTAGCGATCCAATATCATAAACAGGTCTGAGAAACACCGGTTCATCTTAGATACCCTCAGTTTACAATCAGACACCAGATATACAAGCAGAATAGAATATCTTCCTATTGTCACAGGCCACCACACAATGCGCACAACCAGCCCTAATCACGCCACCGCAGTAACAGTATCCTCCCGCGTCAGCCGCCGCACCGCCGGCAACGCCAGCAGTGCGATACCGATCTCTAGCCCGCCGACAACAAGAAACGCAGTTAGATAGCCTGTCGCGTCGGCAACAACGCCGCCAAGTAGAAACCCAGCAAGGAAGCCGAGGCTGCCGAAGATATTGAACCCGCCCATCGCCACACCGCGCTCGGCGGGCCCACAAAGATCCGATACGAGTGCCATCGTTGCGGGGGCGACAAACGCACCGGCAACGCCGACCAGCGTCATCAGTGCCATCGCCGCCGCAGCGGTCGACGCCACGCCAACAGCGATAATCGCCAGTCCGTACCCGATCGAGCCGACAACGACAGGAATGAATCGACCGATCCGATCCGAGAGGCTCCCCAGCGGGTACTGCAGCAGCGCGAACGGCAGAAAAAACAACGCGAGCGCGACGCCAACGCCCGCCGCAGCAAGCCCGAATCTATCACCGAAATAGAAGACGCCGACCAGCGAAAAGAAGCCCGCCGTCAGCCGGTCAATAAATCCAAACGCGTAGGGGACAACGAGTGACGGCCGCGAGCGAAGCGTGGCGAGAGCACCCCCGAGCGACGGGGGTGTGGGATCGGCGTCGTTGTCTGTCATATCGGATGTCGTTTCAGCGACGGTGTCTCCCACGGTTGCCGCCACACCAGCGGCGACAGCGAGGACAACCGCGCCGGCGTAGACGGGCGCAAACGGATCGAGGGCGGCGAGTTGGCCACCAACGACCGAGCCGAGGGCGGCCCCCAGCCCGATAGCGATGCCGGCTGCACCCATGTTCCGCCCGTTGCCGCCGCCGAGATCCATCAGCATCGTGATCGACAGCGAGAACGCACCGATGGTGAACGCGCCGCCCACGGCTCGCAACAGGAGGATGCCGGCAAACCCAACGCCGAAGACGGGCAGTTGCGGCAAGAGGAGATAGCAGGTCGCGCCACCGAGGGCACCGGCGACGACCAGTGGTGTTCGCCGGCCGAGACTGTCGCTGGCAGCACCCCACACGACGGCAAACACCACGAATGCGGCGACCTCAGCGACAAGAAACCACATGCCGGCGCGGATGCCGCCGGGCGCGCCAAGGGCAGCGATCAGGCCATCGAGGCCAGGGTACAGTAGCACCTGCGAGACGAGCACCGCCCAGACGACGACCGCGAGTCGAATCCGCGGTCGCGGGAAGCGCCATCGCATTGATTCAACTGTGGGCGGTGTGCGGAATGAACTTGTTGTCGTGTGGTCGGAGTCGGCGGCCGGCTACGATAGATCGACGGTCGGTGTCTCGAAGAAGGCGGTCTCGTAGCCCTCATGGCGGGCAACCTGCGGCGGCGTTGTCACATCAACCGTAGCTGTCTCCTCACCGGTCGCACCGGGGACAGCCGCGCCGTAGTGGAAGCCGAGTTGGGGATCCAGTGACGGTGCTAAGGATGTGTCCGCAACAACGGTCTCACCGTTCGGGTCGGTGAGCGTCCCGGCCAGCCCCATACTCGGGATCACCAGCTCATTGTACCGCGTCGCCGCGGTGACCGCGAGATACGGCGCGTCGCCGAATCGGTCATCGGTCAGGACGGCGGCTGCATACCGAATGTCATCGGCGCGTCCCGTTCCGAGGGCGGTGCCGCCAAGATCGCGGACGCTGCCGGTCGGCATCGACATCCCGTTCATCTCCATATCCATAGGCGACAGCGCGCCCGGGTCGCCCTGTCGATTCTCGTAGGTTTCGTAGGCGAGTTCGTTGCGAGCGGCCTCGCTGTAATCAAGGTCGATCGTGACCGTCTGGGGCTCGCCGAATCGACCCGCAAACTCGCCGAACCGGCGGGCCGTCGTTGCGCCGACGGTTACGTTGACCGTATAGGTGTCGTCGCCGTCGAGATGGTAGTTGTCGCCGTAATGAAAGCCCATGCGCTGGGAGAGCATCGGGTACACCGTCTCGCGTTCGTCGACGTTGTTGCCGCCGCGGGCCGCGATGTCGACGCTAGAGACCGGTAACACGACACCGGTCTCGGCGTCCCAGATAGTCGCCATGATATGAACCGCGTCGTCGCCGTCGACGCTGAACCGGTCGGCTTCGTAGCGCCCCTCACGTTTGAACACCCGCCAGAACCGATGAGGGAAGGTGTAGGACAGCGAGACCGCCACCCCATCGTCGGTTTGTGCCATCCCGCCCATAGCCATCTCCTCGGTGTGGGTTGGATAGTAGATCGCCGCCGGGCGGTCGGCGACAAGTTCGGGTTCCCGCCCATAGCTTACGCCATCGAGAGAGGTAAACGAATCAACACAGCCGGCAGCACCGGCTGTCAGTCCGGCCGCTGTGGTGGCAAGAAACTGTCGTCGTTCCATACGCGGTCTAGCTGGGCGACGATCAAACGAGTTCTGGTGTGGGCGACGAAACCCATGGGAACGACTACCAGAACCCATATTTGGCGCAGTCGACTACAACAGGTATGGCACTGCCTGATACGTCTGCGTCCCGCCGGGACGTACTGAAGGCGGCGTTGGCGACCGGTGGCGCGGCCGCGCTGTCGGCCTGTCTGGAGGCCGTCGGCGACGAGCCGATCCCGAAAGGCGTTGACGATCCCAAGACCCTCCCCGATCGCCAGTTTGCCTGGAACGACAGCCTCGATCGCGACGAGGCAGGCAACGTTGTCCTCCCGGAGCACCACCTATTTTTGTATCTCACCTACGACGGCGAGGGTGGCAGCGATGGAACCCCCACCGACGCCGACCGCGAACGGCTAACCGCCGCCCTGCGAACGATCGAACGCGCCTACGAGCGGAGCAACCGCGGCGTTGTTTTCGATCTCGGCTACTCGCCGGCGTACTTCGACCGGTTTGAGGCGTCGCTACCGGCGTCAGTCGATCTCCCGCCGCCACAGGGACTCACCCCAGTCGATACACCGACGCTGGACGAACAGGACGCCCTCCTGCAGCTGGCGTCGGATCGCAGCGACGCCCTGCTGGCGGTCGAGGAAGCGCTGTTTGCGGACGGCGGCGACGGCCCAGAAACGCTCAACGGTGTTGCGGTGAGAGGGCGGCTGGGCGATGTGTTCCGGATCGACGATCGCCGAACGGGGTTCATCGGGCCGGGGCTGCCAGCCGCCAACCAGGGTGTCGGCGGGATTCCCGAGGATGGCCCGGTTCCTGAGGCTGCACCGCTGTTTATGGGGTTCAAAGCTGGGTTTGCGGCCAACCAGGCCAGCGAGGCGTCAGTAGCCGTCGAGGATGGCCCTTTCGCCGGCGGCACCACGAAACACGTCGCCCGGATCCGCCAGCAACTCGACAAGTGGTACACCGAAAACAGTCACAAGGAAATGGTAAAAAAGCTGTTTAGCCCACAGCTCGCCGAGTCTGGGGCGGTTGAAGGCGTCGGCAAAAATCTTGGCGATGACAGTGGGATCACAGGCGATATCTACGAGGCGACCGACGAAACCGCCGATGAGTTCGGGGTGGTCGGCCACGCAGAAAAGGCTGCCCGCGGCAACCGCGACAGCGAGGGTAACGTCCGCACGCTGCGTCGCCACGTCGAATCGACCGACAACGACAACGCCAGCCTGCATTTCCCCTCCTACCAACAGGCGATCAGCGAGTTCGAGGCAGTACAGGAAGCGATGAACGGAACGGACATCGTTGCCGACAACCCGGAGATCGATCCGCGGGTGAAAAACGGGATCTTCCGCTACATCTTCGTCGAAAACCGCGGCAACTTCCTTATTCCGCCGCGATCACTGCGGGCGTTTCCGACGCCAACAGGGGCGGACACGGCGTAACCCTACAGGTGCGACTCGATCTCGCTGCGCACCGGCTCATACCAGCTACCGCTTTCGGGCGGCTCGATCAGTGGGTCGTTGACGAAGATACCGGGGGTTGATTCGACCCCCCGATCGACGCCGGTCTGTCGGTTTGCGCTTACCACCTGCTCGTAGGTAGCGTTGCTGGCATCGCTCAACACGCGACAGGGATCGGCACCGACCGCCTCAGCGAGATCGCCGACAAGCTGCCACGAGTAGTCAGAATAGTTCTCATACGCCGCAAGACTAAACTCGAAGAATGCCGCGTCGTCCTGTGTCTGTTGAACGCTCCGGGCGGCGTTGGCGACTCGGTTCGACCACTCGGAGACCGGGATCGGGAAATCGAAATGGCGGAAGCGAACGGTCTCGCCGTTAAGATAGTCGGCTTTGAGTTGGCTGAGTCCGCCGGTGGCGAAATCCGCACAGTGCGAACAGGCAAAATCCTCGAACACATCCACGGTGACCGTGGCGTCGCTCGAACCATCGACAGGTTGAGACAGCGCTGCAACGGGATCGCGCTCGGTGAGTTCACACGCATACGACGTATCGATCGCCGTTGTGTCGGACGCTCCGCCGTCACCAGTACACCCGGCGAGGCCGACAGCGGCGACCGTCCCGACAGTCGTGAGATACGCGCGTCGCGTTGGTGGCATACAACGGTGTTGTCGTGGCGATATTTAGCTTCGTTGAGACCGAAAGACAGCAACAGCCTGTCGGTAAGCCTTTGAGGAGCCACCCCGTTGAGATGAGTATGCCGACTGTTCACTTCCGCGGTGAGAAGATCGAATGCCGAGAGGGTGCGACGCTCAGAGATGTGCTGTTGGATGCAGATCTGACCCCGCATAACGGCAAGGCGACGGTGCTCAACTGCCGCGGGTTCGGTAACTGCGGCACCTGCGCGGTCAAGGTCGACGGCGAGGTCAGCGACAAGGGCATCCGCGAGAGAGGTCGCCTGTTGGTGCCGCCACATCACCCAAACTACGACCTCCGCTTGGCCTGCCAGACAAAGGTCATGGGTGACGTGACTGTCGAAAAATACCCCGGCATGTGGGGGACACAGGTGGCCAAGGAGCCACTGCCCCCGCTCGCGGACGACGACGCCGAGGCAGCCGACGAGCCAACCGCCGCCGACGCGGCGGATGATCAAACCCCTGCCGACGCCGACTAACCACACGACGTGTCCCGCTCATTCACCGACTTTACCACGTATCTCGACGCCAAGCGGTCGGTCGATGACCGCTCGCTCCACCGACCAACCTTCGACCGCCTCATCAACGAACTGGACGCGCGAGCGATGGCCCGCGAGGAGAGGCCAGTTCGAATTCTTGAGGTCGGCTTTGGGATCGGCACAATGCTGGAACGACTCCGCGAATGGGACGGACTTCCCTCACCGGTTGAGTATGTCGGCGTCGACATCGACGACGCGAACATCGCGGCGGCAAGCGACCGCCTGACGGACGGCGATTTCGAGCAGACCGGTCGCCGAGAGTTCACGCTCACAACCGACGATGCAGAACTCACAGTCGAGCTCCACGCCGGCGACGCCTTTGAGCTCGCAGCCGACCGTCATGATCCGACAGCAGCCGATCCGCAGTTCGATCTGCTAATCGGGATGGCCTTTCTCGATATCGTCCCGTTTGCGCAGGTCGCCGAAACGTTGTTTCCGTTGGTTTCAGGCGGCGGGCTCGGCTATTTCCCGATCACCTTCGACGGCGTCACCGACGTTCGCCCGGTCGACGACCCAGAGTTGACAACGACCCTGCTGGATGGCTTTCATGCCGCGATGGATGCCCCCGACCGGCCGGGGGGCAGCCAGACCGGCCGCCGGCTGTGTACCGAGCTGCCGGCCGCCGGTGTCGACCATCTCGCAGTCGGCGGCTCCGACTGGGTTGTGACACCGAGCGATGATGGCTATCCAGCGGATGAGGCGATGTTTCTCCGCCATATCGTTGACACGATGGAAAACGCGTTGCTAACGGAGACACCTGCGGCCGCAATCGACACCGTCAGCGACGACGCGATCCGCGCGTGGACGCGACAACGACACGCCCAGATCGACCGCAGGGAGCTAACCTATCTGGCGCACAATATCGATCACCTGATCCGGGTGCCGTAGGCCGTCGGTGTCGACAGTCGCTGGTGTGACACAGCCGAGACGGAGCACCGAGGTAAAAAACAGTCCTAAACGAGTCGCTACGCCTGACCCGCGCCGACATAGAGGACGACAACGAGGAAGATCCAGACGGCGTCGACAAAGTGCCAGTACATCGACGCCGTTGACACCGAAAGATGTCGTTCAGCGGAGTACTGGCCGTACATCGCACGCGCGAAGACGATCCCCAGGATGGCCGCGCCGAGCCCGACGTGGAGCCCGTGGAGGCCGGTCAGCCCGAAGAACGCCGAGGAGTAAACCCCTTGTGTCCACGTGAAGCCGTATTCGCCGATGAACTCGAAGTATTCGAGTGCTTGCCCGCCAAGGAAGACGACCGCAAACAGGATCGTCAGCCCCATCCCACGCAGGAAATTCGTTCGATCACCGTCGCGTAGGGCAACGTGGGCCCAGTGGAGCGTAAACGAGGAGGCGATCAGGATCGCCGTGTTAGCGAGGATCAGCGAGCTGATCAGATCCGGCGTTGTCGACGGCAGCGTCCACTCCGCGCCCGCACGAAAGTAAAAGTAGTAGCTGAAGATCGCCCCAAAGGTGGCCAACTCAGAGCCGAGGAACGCGATCATTCCCCATCGCAGCGACGCATGGCCGTTTTCGCTCGTATCCCGGCTCCAGAACTTCGTAATAAACGCGTGATACAGCCAGCCGTAGATGCCAAGCAGAAACAGTCCGACGCTGCCGGCGATTGCCGCCGGCCCAAGCAGCGGGCTGATCGCATCCCCGATAATCCAGAGTGCCACACCAATGTAGACACCAGCCGCCCCGAGTGCGGTCACAAACGGCCACCAACTCGCCTCGCCGAAGCCGCGCGGCCAGTCTTCGACCGCCGGGAGGTGGTGGTCGTCGTGTCCGTCCTCCGTTTCGGTACTCATACTACCTCGTTGCGAGTGTGTGATTAAAAATCCTCTTACCCGCATGTGTGACACGAGACCGGGGGCCGTCGCGTCGCCACCGACGCGTTGCTTCCGCTGTTCCGCAAGCTACTCCTGCCGGCTGGCTCTACCCACGACAATGACTGAACGCGGTGGTAGACGACCGACCACAGACGCTGAGGGTCGCTGGCAACGAATGGCCCTGCGGGTGGGATGTCTCGCTGCGATTGGGGCTCCACTGATCGCACTCCTCTCGGAGCCAGCGATCGCCCATGCGGCCGCCCTCCGCGGGTCGACGAGCTCTGTCGAGGTGCCAACCTGGCTCTTCTTGACGACCGGCGGCGGCACGGTCGGCGCATCGTTTCTGCTGGCGTCGTTTGTCACCGATCGGGCGTTCATGCGGTCGGTTCACGACTGGGGATTCACACTCCCCGCACCGGGCCGGCTGGTCAGCCTCGGTGGCCAACTTGTCGGGATCGCGGTGGTGGCGGCCACCGTTGGGATCGGCTATCTCGGCCCGGAGACGGGGTATCGGAATCTGGCGATCCTCACCGTCTGGGTCGGCTGGTGGGGTGGCTATGTCGCCTCAACGTATCTCATCGGCAACACGTGGCCGGTGCTGAACCCCTTCCGTACGGTGGCATCGCTGCTGCCATCGCTGGATCGACCGTATCCCGACCGACTCGGCGCGTGGCCCAGTGTCGCCGGCTTACTCGCGCTCATCTGGGTCGAGGTGGTCAGTCCGCTGGCCGATGATCCACGACTGTTGGCGACGACGATTGTAGCGTATACGGCTGTCACCGCTGCCGGCAGCGTGGTTTACGGCACCGACACGTGGTTCGGCCGCGTCGATCCGATCTCACGGGTGTTCGCGCTGTTTGGTCAGTTCGCACCGCTCAAACGGACTGACGGCGGGCTGTCACTTCGGCTGCCCGGGGGCGCGCTGACCGCTCCCGACGCTCTGTCGGGTCGTGCGGAGACTGTTTTCGTCGTCGCGGTGCTCTATGTGACGACCTTCGATGGCTTCGTTGGCACCGGGCTCTGGGCCCGTCTTATCACCGCGGTCGTCGAGGTCGGTGTGCCGCCGCTGGTCGGCTATCTAGGCGCGTATCTCGCCGGTTTCGGGCTGTTTGTCGCCGCGTTCTGGTGGGCGATCGGCCTCGCCCGGCGGTTTGGCCGTACCTACATCACCCAGGCGGCGTTGGCCGAGCGGTTCGCGCCGTCGCTGGTGGCGATCGCCGCCGGCTACCACATCGCCCACAATCTCGGCTTCATCCTCGGATTGGCTCCCTCACTCGCCGTTGTCGCCGCGAGCCCGCTGTCGCCACCCCAGCAGCCGCCAGTGTTGACGACGCTGCCCGGCTGGATCTCGGGGCTTGAACTCGCCTTCGTGTTGCTCGGCCACTTCATTGCGGTGTGGATCGCCCACGCCGCGGCCTACGAACTCCTGCCCGGCCGACTGGAGGCGATCAAAAGCCAGTATGGGATCACGCTGGTGATGATCGCTTATACGATTATCAGCCTCTGGATCGTGACGACGCCGACGGTCTCACCACCGTTCCTCGGCGGAGGTGGGGTCTGATGGCGACCGGAATGGCTGACGGCGACGGCGGAGATAGCAGCGATAGCAGTCACACACAGGCCACCACCGAGCCACAACCGGAGACACACGTCCCCGACAGCGAGACGCCGCGACGATGTCCACACTGCGGATTCGAACTGCCGGCCGGCGACCAGTATCAGCTTCATCTCGGGCTCAACCATTACGAGCGGTTGGATGACGTTGACCAACAGGCGTTTCGTGACGCCTACCAACAGGAGGAAGCAGCACTCACACGGTTTCGGATTATCGCCCTCGGCGGGCTCGTGTTGCTCTATTTTGGGTTCTTACTCGTGTACGCGGTGTTGGCTGTGTGACAGCAACGATGCCGGCGTAGCGGAAGTATAAAGATCGTAGCTCCCCGCTTTGGGCATGACCAAGGCACTCGATACTCATGTCTGCTAGCTCTACCGACGACGCGACGGTGCTTGTTGTCGACGACGAACGCGATGTCGCCGATCTCTATGCGTTCCGACTCGCGGAACAGTACACCGTCCACACCGCATACAGCGGACAGGAGGCACTTGATGCGTTCGACGGCGACATCGACGTGATCCTGTTAGATCGCCGGATGCCGGGGCTCACCGGTGACGAGGTACTCCAGCGTGTGCGCACGGCCGATGCGGACGCTCGCGTTGTGATGGTGACCGCGATCGACCCTGATGTCGACATTGTCGATATGGACTTCGACGACTATCTCTGTAAGCCGGTCGGCAAGGAGACGCTGCTGGAGGCGATTGAACACCAGCTGACCGCCCGCGAGTACGGCGAGACCGTCCAGAAGCTGTTCCAAGCGACCTCAAAGGTGAGCGTTCTCGAAGCCGAGAAATCCACCGAAGAGCTCACAGAGTCCACAGAGTATCAAGCGCTCACCCAGCGTATTGAGACACTCCGGGCCGACCAAAGTGAGCTCATCGAGGAGTTAGACGACTTTGAAGCCGCGTTCAACGCGATCGATCGCGCGCCAAAAGACTCGATTTGAGCTACCCACGACTGAAGTCGTGGGTTTTCGCCTCGCTATTCTATAATCGCGAGCAGGAAGCCGCACCGGTTTATATATCGACAGCCGCGACGACCGCGATGAGCTATGAGCTGCCAGACTCACTGTCGGGGTTTATCCACGAAATTGCCGGCAGACAGGCGAAGACGCTGGTTCTAGTAAACCGAACTGAGCCCCAGCCGCTTGGAAGCCTCCTCGATCGCACCTTTGATAATTAATCCACGTTCCAGCGGCTCTCCCGGCGTGACGACGAATACGGCAGGCGTGCGGTATACGACTCACCGAGACTACCCCGAACGTCCGGCGGAGTATGTGGATCTACGACCCCGACCGCGTCGAGCGGGTCAGAACCGGCGTCGAAACACGGTTTTGAATCACGCTCGCTTTCGACAGCAGGTATTTTCCACACAAACAAGCCTGAATCCAACGTCCGACGCTCTGGAAAGTATTTTATGCGTCTCGGGCGTCGGTACACCAAATGAATAGCGAGATAGTTACTGCAGTCACCGAATGGGACACGGTTCCGGTCGGCACAGGGTACGCAGGCCTCCACGACCTCGCCGACGCGGAGTTCTCCGGTGCGGTGACCGCCGGCGACGCTTGGGGATTCATGCTCAACGGCCGGCTGGTCGGGATCCGCGACGGCTCGCTTGGTTCCTTCGATGCGGCAGCCCAGACTGCCTACGAAGCCCCGACGCCTGCCCTCCCCCTGTTGTATACGATGCAGACACAGGACAACGAGAAGCAGGCGGAGTATTACACCAATGAGACGGCGATCGCCGAGGCCGATTCGACGCTCGCAGGTGGCAACTTCACCGGCTACATTGAGCTGTCGGAGAACGTCCTGTCGGGGGATTACTACATTGTCTACTACGGTGGTCGCTCGATGAGCGTCGCCTTCGTCGGCAACAGCCGCCAACTGCTGACCGACGAGGAGGCGTTTGATCGCGCCAACGACGAGGTCGGCATCTACGATGTGTACGCCGCCGACATCGACGTGATCGATCTCCCCGAGCGTGAGCCCACACCGGCAACCCCCGACGAGCAGGAAACCGATACCAGAGACACCGACGACGGCGCGTCGACAACGGCCGACACGTCACCACCGACGACCACCGATACCGACCCCGCGGCGGGTGGTCATCGTCGGGGCGCGATCGATATCCCACAGGCGGGGCCGGCTGACGACACCACGGCAGGCGACGAAACCGCAACAGATGATGCTGATGCGGAGCCGACAACCACAGCCGACGCCGACGAGGATGAAACAGAACCGACGACCGCGGCTGACACCGACGATGAGAAGTCGGCTAACGCGGAACCATCGGGGCTAACCGGCGGCATCGATCCAACCGGCGCGACAGCGGCCAGCAACGACAACGATGAGATGGATCAATCGACAGTCGACAGCAACGGATCGACGGTCGATGCTGGTGAGGCAGCTGATTCGGCGTCGACAGCCGACACCGGGTCGACAGCGACACCCACACCAGCTGACACCGGAGCAGCAGGTACCACCACGACAGATCCCGAACCCTTCGAGGAGGAGGCGGCCTGGCGGAACACAACAACGATCCCGTCGCTTGACCCCAGCGACGACACAGCCGACAACGGGAGCGGAACCCGCGCCGACAGTGCCGAGCACGGTGGTGGCGGTGGCCAACAGACAGTCACCCGGTCGGACGGTCGCGTCTCACGCAAGCAGCTCCAACAACGGCTCCGGAAGGCCGAGGAGGTAATGGAGAAGGCCGAGCAAAAACACAGGCAGTTGGCCGCCGAACGTGACGACGCCCGCGAAGAGCTTGCGGTCGCCGAGGAGCGAATCGATGAGCTCGAAGCTGATCTGGCGGCCGCCAAAGAGCGGATCGAAGAGCTCGAAGCTGAACTGGACGCCGCTGTGTCAGCTGGCGGAACTGACACGGTCGATAGCACATCGACGACGCCGAGCCGCACGATGGATCCCGCCAGCGCGCTTGCGGGAACCAACCTGTTTGTTCGCTATGATTCGAAGGGTGAAGCGACGCTTGCCGACGCCCACGACGGCGAGGCATCGAAGGAGGATGTGGCGGCGAATATTCGACTCGACACCCACACGACGTTCGAAACGGCGGGCCTGGAGGTCGATGGCACCCCCTTCGAGACGTTCCTTGCCGACCGGATCGAGGTTGCCTTCGCGGAGTGGCTGGTGACCGACTTGTTGTTCGAACTCCGGGCGACAGGCGGAACAACCGCGCTCAGCGCGGTCGCTGAGATGATTCCGGCGATCGATCGGGCCGAGCTGCGCGGGACGATCGAACTCGGCACCGACGAGGACGACGAGGCCGTCGAACACGAATTTGACTGTGTTGTTCGCGATAAACGCGGCAAGCCGCTGTGTGTCGCCAACTTTGATAGCGCAAAAGAGCCGGTCGGCGCGGAGTTGGTCGAGGGGCTGATCCGCGATGGCAACGCCCTCAGAGAGCGCAACGACAGCTTCGCCGCCAGCTTTGCGGTGACAAGCAGCTACTTTACCGAAGACGCCTACGAGATGGCCGACGACGCGACCGGCAGCGGCCTGTTTAGCCGCAGCGGCGGCAAAAGCTTCGTCAATATCTCCCGCAAACAGGGCTTCCACCTCTGTCTTGTCGACCGGATCAAAGGCGGGTTTGAGCTCCAGAAGCCCGAATTGTAATCGACGCGGTCGCGGGTTTTACCACGGGCGGCACAAAACAGCGTAGAACACCACAGCGCGCAAGCGACCAATCGAACGCGTCAGTTTTCGATCTCGGCGGTGTCGTCGATACGCATCGTCCGCAGCTTGTCGACGATGGAGTCGATCTTGTTATCGAGGTCGTCGACAAACTCCTCGGTGTGGTCGGTCTGAATCGCGCCCTGGCTGGACGGCTCGATGAGGTTTTCCTCTTCGAGGACGCGCAGGGAGTACCGAACCTTATGATGGGGGTAGCCGGTCTCGTTGGACATCTTAACGATGCCGATGGGCTCGTTTTCGATGACCATCCGGAGCACTTGGAGATGCCGTTCGAGCATGTCGACTTCTTTTTCGAGTCGGTCAATCATGACATGTGCTAACTTGTCTTGGCGTGATTTAAGTGTTGCTGTCGGACAGCGGACTGATCGATAGTTGGCGGTCGTCGTGAGAGGAATTAACACTTCGGGTTACAACAACGGCAACAGGCGGAATCGTCGTGTCATACGGACTTCCCACGGTGGGCACCCGCAATGAGATGGCCAACAGGGGGTCGACAACACAGCCGGCATGTGTTTAAACAACGGTGACCCATCTCCCGGCTGGGCGGGGCGATGTACCGTAATCTGTTTACCCGGTGGTTGGAAATCCACAGTCGTTATGACCGTAACTATCGTCGGCTCCCAGCTGGGCGACGAGGGCAAGGGCGCGCTCGTCGACATCTGGGGCGGGGACAGCGATGTCGTCGTCCGGTATCAGGGCGGCGACAACGCCGGCCACACTGTTGTCCAAGACGAGACGGAGTATAAGCTCTCATTGGTTCCAAGCGGGGCGATCCGCGGGAAGGTCGGCGTGTTGGGCAACGGCTGTGTGATCAATCCCGAAACACTGTTTGACGAGCTCGATACCCTCCGCGAGCAAGGGCTTGACCCGGATGTGCGACTTGCTCGCCGAGCCCATGTTATCCTGCCGTATCACCGCGTTCTTGACGGGATCGAGGAGGAGGCCAAAAGCGACGACGATCTCGCGGCCGGCACCACGGGTCGCGGCATCGGCCCAACCTACGAGGATAAGGCGGGTCGCCGCGGGATCCGCGTCGGCGACCTTCTTGATCCCGACGTGCTGCGCGACCGCCTCGAATACGCCGTTCCGCAGAAACGGGCCATCGCCGAGGAGATCTACGGGCTCGACATCGCAGACTCCGAGCACGCCGACGCCTTCGATATCGACCATCTCTTTGCAACCTACCGCGAATACGGCGAGCGGCTCAGATCGGAGTCGATGACCGTCAACGCCGGCGAGTTCCTCAGCGACAAACACACCGGCGACGACGAACTCCTCTTCGAGGGTGCCCAGGGTACCTCCATCGATATCGACCACGGAATCTACCCCTACGTCACCTCCTCAAATCCGACCGCCGGCGGCGCGGCCGTCGGCTCCGGTGTCGCGCCGACAGTCATCGGCCAAGGCGAGGTTGTCGGCATCGTGAAGGCCTACCTCTCCCGGGTCGGCACCGGCCCGCTGCCGACCGAACTCGACGGCACCGACAGCGAAGAGGAGCTGGCGGACTTCATCCGCGAGAAAGGCGGCGAGTTCGGCACCGTAACGGGCCGACCACGACGGATCGGCTGGCTCGATATGCCGATGTTGCGGCACGCATCCCGCGCAAACGGCTTTACCGGCATCGCCGTCAACCACATTGACGTGCTGGCCGGCCTCGATGCGATCAACGTCGGCCACGCCTACGAACTCGATGGTGAGGAACTGCTGACGATGCCGGCGACGACCGAACGGTGGGGCGACTGTGAGCCCGTGCTCAAATCCTTCGAGCCGTGGGCGGAAGTCGACTGGAGTGCGGTCGCCGATGAGGGGTACGATGCGATCCCGGCCAACGCTCAAGCCTATCTCGACTACATCAGCGAGGCGGTCGGCGCGCCGATCTATGCGGTTGGCGTCGGCCCCGGCCGCGACGAGACGGTCGTGCTCGACAACCCATTTGAGCAGTAGTTCGCGGCCGATGCTGCCTGTTGAGCGGACAAAGTAACACTTACACGCGGGCCGCTGTCTTTCTCGGGTATGAGTGAAACCGTGCTGTTAGTCGGCGGTGGCGGCCGCGAACACGCGATCGCCCGCGCGTTGGCTCCTGACTGTTCGTTGTACGCTGTTGCCGGCAACCGCAACCCCGGCATCACCGACCTCGCCGATGGGTTCGAGCAGATCGACGGCACCGATGCCGAGGCGATCCGCGAGTACGCCGAAGAGATCGACGCAACCCTCGCCATCGTCGGCCCGGAAGCCGGCTTGCAAGCAGGTGTCGCTGATGAACTCGACGCGGCGGGGATCTACACCTTCGGCCCACAGGCTGCGGAGGCCAGAATTGAAACCGATAAAGCGTTCCAGCGGCAGTTCATGCAGGACAACGACATCCCAGGGTGTCCGGTCTTCGAGACCTTCGATGACATGGACGCCGCCTGCGAGTTCATCGACGACTACGACGGCGACTTGGCGGTCAAACCGGTCGGCCTCACCGGCGGGAAGGGTGTGAAGGTCATCGGCGATCAGGTGACCAGCGAGGAGGCCAAGACCTATCTACAGGAGTCCGACTACGAGGGCGTCGTCCTCGAAGAGCGATTGATCGGCGAGGAGTTCACGATCCAGGCCTTCGTCGCTGACGGCGATCTGCGAACGGCACCAGCCGTGCAGGATCACAAACGCGCCTATGAGGGCGACGAAGGCCCCAATACGGGCGGGATGGGCAGTTACAGCGATACCGGCTCCCAACTGCCGTTCATGCAGGACGGCGACTACGAAGCCGCCGTCGACATCATGGAGCAGACGGTCGCGGCGGTGCCCGACTACAAGGGCGTCCTCTATGGGCAGTTCATGCTGACGACAGAGGGGCCGAAGGTCGTCGAGTTCAACGCCCGCTTTGGCGACCCTGAGGCGATGAACACGCTGCCGATCCTTGAGACACCGTTCCTCGATGTGCTGACCGCCGCCCGCAACGGCGACGACCTCCCGGAACTCGACTTCTCGGGTGAGGCGACGGTCTGTAAGTACGCGGTGCCTGACGGCTACCCGACCGACCCTGACGCCGGCGCAAAGATCGAGGTCAACGAGGAGACGGTCGGCGACGGGCTGCTGTTCTACGCCAGCGTCGACGCCCGCGAAGACGGGCTACACACGACGACATCCCGCTCGTTTGCAGTTGTTGGTCGCGCTGGCTCCATCAGTGCCGCCGAGGAGATCGCCAAGAGCGCGCTGGCGGCCGCCGGTGAGGGGTTCCACATCCGCCACGATATCGGCAAGCCAGATCTTGTTCAGTCGCGGATCGACCACATGGCCGAGCTTCGCGGCGAGTAATCGCAGGGCACACTCGATGTTTTTGTAGCCACCGCTCAAAAGACAAGCTGTGCCGTCAGCCGATCACGACGATAGCGACGACGTGCGCCGCCACGATCGCCTCCAGCGACAGTCGACCGTCGGCCCGCACAACTCGCTGTGGGGGTGGGCGTCGATTCGGTCGCCGTGGCGGGTCGTCCGCAACTATCTGGTTGTCTGGCTGATCCGTATCTCGCCGAGCCTGCGGCTGAAAAACTGGCTGCTTCGTCGGCTGGGCGCAAGCGTTGGCACCGGCGTTTCGTGGGGGCTTGAGGCGACACCGGATGTGTTCTGGCCGGAGCGCATCTCCGTTGGCGACCACGCGATCATCGGTTACGACGCGACGCTGCTCTGCCATGAGTTTCTTCAAGACGAATACCGGCTTGGCGATGTCGTTGTCGGTGAGGCGGCGATGATCGGCGCGGGCGCAACGGTGCTGCCGGGCGTCGAGATCGGCGATGGCGCGCAGGTCGCGGCCAACTCGCTGGTGACGCGTGACGTGCCGGCCGGCGCGACCGTCGCGGGTGTGCCGGCGGAACCGATCAATGGCGGCGAGGCGACCCACAGAAATGACGGTGCGGGTGACGCTGGTTCCTGAGCAGCGTGCGACGATGCCGCCGTGTCGTCGGCTTCGGTCGCTGACTCCGAACGGCGACCGATTTCGCTCGGGCTTCCAGCCTCTGCGATACGTCCGGACGGACAAGTGCATAGATCGTTTCGTCGACACCACCCAGCAGCGTTGCAAACTGGCGGTCGGCCTGCGGTTCGGCGGGCACCGTCGGCAGCCGACTCTCCTCAGTCGGCGACAGCAGCGGCACATCCCTGTCGTCGATAACGAGAATCACCGTATCGGCGGCGACACCGCGGCGTCTGCCAGTCGTCAGTAGTGGCTGTGACGGCCGCACTGTTCGGTCGGTGGTGACAATCCGGGGTGTATTAGTGGTCAGCCACCCGAAGCCACCTCGATGACGTGGACACGGGAGTGGGTGAGCGTCAGAGCGTCGATCCTGCTGACGTTCGCCGTCGCCATCCTGTCGATTATGATCGGCCTCGTCCATATCACGACCGGCGGCGTTGACAGCGAACTCGCCGCGGTCGTGCCGACAGCGGTGCGGCGAACGGTCGGCTTCACCGGGACGCTAACCGGGTTTACGATGCTTGGGGGTGCGTATGCACTGAAAAGCCGTTTTCGGATCGGCTGGTATGCGACGGTCGTGTTGCTCCCGATCACGGCGATCCAAGGGCTGCTGCAGGTGTCGACGTTCTCGCTGCCGTTGGTCGGACTATCACTCATCGCGGTGCCGGCATTACTCCTCAATCGGCCGCGGTTTGATCGCTCGTTTTCGCCGTCACCAACGCAGTTGGCCGCCGGTGTGGCTCTCGTCACAGCGATCTCTTATGGAACGGTTGGCTCCTACGCGCTTCGCGAGGAGTTCACTGGAGTGACGACGCTGACCGACGCCTTCTACTACACCATCGTCACCGCCAGCACCGTCGGCTACGGCGACGTAACCGCCACTTCGGAGTTCGGTAAGCTGTTTTCGGTGTCGGTGTTGGTGATCAACGTCGCCGCCTTTGCGGTCGCTCTCGGTGTCCTGCTGACGCCCGCGATCGAAGCCCAACTCTCGAAAGCACTCGGACGTATGACAGACAGCCAGTTCAACCTCCTCGACGATCATGTGATCCTCCTCGGCTATGGGGATCTGACCGAACCGATTATCGAACATCTCGGCGACGAGACCCAGTTTGCCGTTGTCACAACAAACGAGACTGCGGCCCGGCGGCTCGCAGAGCGCGATATCGCCGTGTTGACAGCCGAACCGAGCGATGAAGCCCCGCTGCAACAGGTCAGAATCACCGACGCCCGGGCGGCGATCGCCGCCACTGAAAACGACGCCCAAGACGCGTTGGCGATTCTCACCGCCAAACAGCTCACCGACGACCTGACCGTCCTCGCGGCTGCGATGCAGCGAGAAAACGTCGCCAAACTCCGCCACGCCGGGGCCGACCGCGTTATCAGCCCCGCTGAGATCGGTGGTCGACTGCTGGCGAACTCCGCGGTCGGGAACGGCGACGCCGAGGAAGCCTCCAAACAGCTGCTCGGCGAGGATAGCGGCTAGTCGCTGCGGTAGTGTGTAACACGAAATCCGTGGCTGACGACAGTAGCGACACCGCTGGTACAGCAATCGACGGATGTTATTGCACTCGAACGATGCCGTCCTGAAGCACGGTTCGATTCGGGACGATATGTTCCTCGCCGTCGGTCTCGATGCGGGTGACAAAGAGATCGATCTCTTGGACGATCCCCTGTTGACCGGCGACAGCGACCTCGTCGCCGATGCTGTATGGTTCCGTGAGGAGGAGATAGACGCCGACCGCACCGGAGGCCAGCAGTTCCTGGGTCGCAATCGCGGTGAAGACGATGAGGGCTAAGGCATAGGCACCCAACAGCACGATCAGCGCGTTCGTGGCGACGCCGATCTGACCGAGGGCGATCAAGGTGGCGACAAAGAGGACGCTGTAGCGGGCGGTTGCCGGAATAACGCCGATCTCAGGGAGTTTGATCCCCCGGAGGCGTTCGGAGACCAACACCTCGATCTTATCGCCGATGATGATCCCGACGACGAGGATGAGCAGCGCGGTCGCGAGCTGTGGGAGGAAGACCGCCGCCGCCCGCAAAAAGAGGTCAGCAAACTGAATATTGCTGAACGTGCCGGCGATAAACACCGAGAGGATGATCACGAAGTAGCCCGCCAGCTTGGTGATGAGGCCGACCGTCGAGGTGCCGTATTCGCCGGCCGCTCGCTCAACGGCTGTGCCCTCAACGGCGTCGTCGATGCCGAGACGGTACAGCAGGCGACGACCCATAAGCATCGTCAGATACCCAAGAACGATCCCTGACAAGACGATCACGGCGGCAGCCCACAGGCGTGTGGAGATGACCGCCAGCCAGTCGGGGAGCACAAGTTGGAGGACGGACACGTCGATCAGTGCTCCTCTGGATCAAGTTCGAGTATAAGCTCGCCGCTTTTGAACGCTCTGACCAGTCCATCGGATTCCGACAGCACGATCGCCGTTGCATTGGTGTCACGGGTGATCGCACCGCCGGCCATATGGCGAGCACCGAGACCTTTTGGGATGTCGATGCCCTCCGCGCTCGGTTCGAGGTAGCGGTAGGCGGAGACGATCTTCCCGGAATCGGAGATGACGAACGCGCCATCCAAGCGCGAAAACTCCTTGAGCATCACGTTGACGATGGGATCGCCGACATGGACGTGGGATTTCTCGAAGGGGTTGTAGCTCAGCGGACGAGACTTGTTCATCACCTTGCCCGCGTCGCCGACCACGAACAGCGCGCCGACTGGGCTGCCCTTCTGGCCTTTCCGGCCGAGTTCAAGGGCGACATCGAACACGTCGCGGATGACGTTCGGGTCGGCACGAGAGTTCGTAAAGAGGTCGTAGAGGCCCGACCGCATATCTTCGCTGACCCGTACCCGGACAGCCGAGTCGGCGTCACCGGCGAAAATCGAACCGAAGCAGGCGACGGTGTTGCCCTCCTCGACGAGGTTATTATCCATCGCCCCCTCGATGCCGAATCGGATGCGATCCCTGATACCGGTGAATTCGATCGGGAGTTCAACGAAGGTCTCAGCCTCGACGGTGTTCTCCCCGGCGACGACAACAACATCGTCGATGTCCGCAAACCGCTCGTAGAACGCCCCGTTGGGCGAAAAGAGGAACACGCTGTCGATATCTGCCATGATGTCAGCAAGAACGTCATCAAAGGAACCCATTATAAAATATATGTTGGCTGGATTGGTAAAGCTGTACTGGAAGTGTCAGACACACGGCGGACAGACGTGGGCGGTGAACGCGGTCGCATCGACCCCGTTGACGGTTCGACATCGCCGGTTCAATCCGACGCTGTGCAACGGATGACTCATCGCAATACCGAGTGAGGCGTCGCCAACCGTGACAGCAACCGTCGGGGCGAAGCCCGCGAGACGAATGAAAAGCGCATTGAACGACCGCCAGTAATACCGATGTGTCGTGACCACTCATGAGGTTGTCATCGACGGTGACCGATGAACGCCAACGACCGGGCGATCACCGGCTTTGCGATGGCCGGCCACGCGATGGTTCATACCTACGAGTTAGCGGTGCCGATCTTGCTGACCGTCTGGCTCGTGGAGTTTTCGGTTACATCGGCGACGCTGGGAACGGTCGTCGCCGTCGGCTACGGGCTGTTCGGCGTCGGCGCACTGCCCGGCGGCGTGTTGGTCGATCGGTTCGGCTCTCGGCGGCTCATCGTTGCCTGCCTGTTTGGGATGGGGTCGGCGTTCATTCTGCTGGGGCTGCTGCCCGGCGTCGCCGGCATTACCGTCGCGCTGGCGGTCTGGGGACTCGCTGCCAGCGTCTACCACCCCGCCGGGTTGACGCTGATTAGCAAGGGAGCCGACGAGCGCGGGGCGGCCTTCGCCTACCACGGGATGGCCGCCAACGTCGGCATCGCTGGGGGGCCGTTTCTTACCGCGTTGCTGTTGGTCATCGTCGAGTGGCGACTCGCGGTTGTGCTGTTGGCCATCCCGGCGTTCATCGCCGGGGCTGTCGGCCTGACGGTTACCTTCGACGAAACCGCCGCTATCGACGACGACGGAACCGCTGGCGAGGATGAGAGCGGCGAGCGCGCTGTCGACGCGGGCAAAGACGACGCGAGCGACACCGCCACCGCGTCGGATGTCGACTCACTGGCGTCGTTTGTGACCGCTTCTGGTGGGTTGTTTACCACGGGCTTTCTGACCGTCTTCGTGCTCGTGTTGTTCAACGGACTGTATTATCGGGGAATGGTAACGTTCCTGCCGGAGGTGTTGAGCGACGTGCTTGATCCGTTGCTCGCGGTCGATCCGGCAGCCGCCATCGGCCCGGTTGCCGACAGCCCGGCGGCCAGCGAGTTCGACCTCTCGAAATACCTGTATGCCGGCCTGCTGGCGGTCGGTGTTGCCGGCCAGTACGTCGGCGGCAAACTCACCGACGCTATCGAGCCCGAGCGGGGGCTGGCAGGAATGTTGACGCTGCTCGTCGTGATCGCGCTGTTGTTTGTCCCCGCTTCGGGGTCGCTGCCGACGTTGCTGGCGATCAGTGTCGCGTTGGGTTTTGCGCTGTTCGGCCTCCAACCGCTGAGTCAGGCGACGATTGCGAAGTACTCGCCGCCGGCCTACCGGGGGCTGTCGTTTGGGTTTACCTATCTCGCCATTTTCGGGATCGGCGCGCTGGGGGCGTCGCTGGCAGGGGCCGCGCTCACCTACGGCTCGCAGACGACGCTGTTCGTGCTGTTGGCCGGCTTTGAGGCGATTGCGTTGGGATTGACGGTGTGGTTGATCCGACGGGCGTAGCAACGCGCTGTGTGCGAGGAGTATAATACGCTACTCCCCTAATGTGCGGACAGTATGACGCCCGCACACGACTGCGATGTGTTGATCATCGGTGGTGGCCCCGCAGGCCTGTCAGCCGGGCTGTTCACCGCTCGCGCCGAACTGGATTCCCTGCTTCTCAACGACGGCGACCCGATCCTCCGACGGAACGCCCATCTGGAGAACTACCCCGGCTTTCCGGCCGGCGTCAACAGCCACCGCCTGCTGGAGTTGATGGGCGAACAGGCCGACCGCGCCGGTTGTGACCGACAGGAGGGCCGCGTCGTCGATCTCTGGGAGTCAGCCGGCGGCTTCGTCGCCGAAACCGAAGACGGCCGGACGCTCGCCGCGAGCAACGTCGTTGCGGCGACAAAGAACACAGTCGACTTTCTCGCTGGTATCGATGGCGTCGAGATTCTGGATCGGGGGAAAAAGTTTGTCGACACCGACGACCGTGGCCGGACGGGTGTGGCGGGTCTCTACGCCGCGGGGCGGCTGGCCGCACAGCCGCATCAGGCGATCATCGTCGCCGGTCACGGCGCGACCGTCGGCGTGACGCTGATCGAGGACTCCGATGTCGAGTTCTATCACGACTGGGTGACGCCGGAGGGCTACTTCACCGACCGGGGGCGTGACCTCCCACCGGGCTGTGAGGAGATCGACGACGCGGAACGGGAATCGCGTGAGGCAGAATCGGTGGCGGTCATGCAAGGGCGGTTCGCTGAGCCACATCCCGACGAGCCACAGCAGCATCCAAGCGTGGACGATGCCGGGTGAGGCGAGGCGAACGTGGTCATACGCCACAGTAGTACTACCAGAATTGGTCGTGAACCGCCGTCGGCACGGGCAGCCATCCCCTCTCAGTCCCGTGTGACGCTGATGTTCCGTACCGGTGCGCCACACTCACCGCACTGCTTTGGTTGTGTATCCGCCGTTACACGGCGTCCACACTGTGTACACTCATATCGATTCAGTTGATTCGGATTATTCGACGTGGCGAACATACTCGTGATCGAATCGGGAACCGTTGCCAACGTCGCCGCGAGGTCGGCGGTGGTGACAATGCCAACCGCTTCACCCCCGGTTTCGACAACAAGATGTTTGATCTGGTGTTCTTGCATCCGATTGACCGCCGTCTGCACATCAGCATCCGGCGACACCGTTACCACTGAGTCGGTCATCACCGTTGCGATTGGGTCGGTGGTGTGGTTGTCGCTGACGGCTGTGAGAAGGTCTGTCTTTGTGACAATCCCGTCGAGATCCGTCATAACGACCGATCCGATATCTGCCGTGAGCAACATCTCAGCGACGTCACTTACTGGTGTGTCCTTATCGGTTGTCCGAACGGGACTACTCATGATCTCGGTGACCTGTGTATCAAGACGATTCATTGATCTGTAGCGATCCGGTAACTTTGCTCCCGATTGCTGACCGAAGCCATGGCTTCGATACAGCTCGCAGGGAACTGCCGGCTGCGGTTGCGGATTGATACTGTCGTCGATAGCTGGTATCGACTGTGGCCGTTCACCGAATGTGGTATGTTCTCATTTGAGAAGTCGTCTATCATATGTTAGTATCCACGAACCGAATCATGATAAACATTCATTATAGTAACAGCAGATAGATACGAAAGGTGCCCTCCTAACACATCGTAGAATTGAATCTGTTGAGCGTTACATGTGTTTCGGCTAGAGACCCAGGACAGTATCACTCAGCCGTATCGATCCCACTGTTGACTACGAGCTATGGGAGAATGCTGCAATGGCGACAAACCGGATTCAAGCAAGAGTTGCTTGTTCATTTGCCCCACGTCAATACGCTTGCCGTTCCCCATTCAGTGTGCGTGCGAGGAGTCGAACTGGAGCGAGACGATTATGTTCACCCCGTTCGCGCGCTGCGACTCGCAGGGTTCGAATCCTCGTCGCGCAGACACGTCTCTCACGTTCGTTCGAGACGGTATGCGCGGGACCGGATTCGAACCGGCGGACTCCTACGAGACAGCGTCCTAAGCGCTGCGCCGTTGGCCTAGCTTGGCTACCCGCGCGCACTTCGATATAGCGTCAAAGACGGCTAAGAAACTGTCGTTCCAATCGCGTTACAGCGAGAGTCCTGCGGCCGGCATCGTTGTCGCCTCCGGCGGTGTCACATCATCGCCAACGATCGCCGCGTCGGCGTTGACAGCGCGATCGGACTCACCAACCACCACCAGTGTCGTCTCGGCGAGCAAGGCGGCGATCAGGCCAACGACCGTGGCCGGAGCCGCAAGCGGCGTTCGAATCGCCAGCCGGGAGTCGCTATCGAGACCGAGAGCGTCAACAACATCGTCACCTGCGGCGAGCAACTCGCGGTGGCTGTAGGGCTCGCCGCCGGCGCGTACCGCCGGCGATTCAGGATCAACGGGGGTCTCCGGGAAGCCGGGATTTTCGCTCCAGACCTCCTGCTCCCAGTGGGTCGTCGCCGGCGACTCCGGCGGGCCGCCGTAGACCGCGAGCTTTGCGCCCGGCGGCAGGTCGTAGGCGGTCTCCTCGGCGACCGGCACCAACGTCACCCGCGCCTCGCTGGTCGGCTCAAACGTCGTCACCGCGCCAAGTTGCGCCGCCCCAAGAAATGCCAAGAGTGGCTCAGGTGCCGGCGTGATCTCGACGGCGACCGTTGCCGCCTCCCGAACCCCGAGAAACCGCAGGACGTTACCGGATTTGTAGGCGTTGGTAAAAAAATCCTGATAGCTCATTTCGCGGTCGGTGGCCGGAACGACGATCGCGGGCTGCTCCCGGCGGCGATCTCGCGGCAGCAGGTCACCGATGACAGACGCCTCCATACCCGAGGTTGGCCCGGCGGCGACAAAGCCTCGTCGCTCACCAGCCGCCGGTGTCGGGGGCGGTGAAACGCCTCACCCGCCGGCTGATAATCGGCGGGTTGACCGCAGGCAACCGACGAAATAGCGGTTCCGGTACGTTTAAGACCGAAACACAACCCTGTTCGTATATGAGTGGACGACCCCTCGATGTGCTTGAAGCGTCACTGGAGGAGGCCGTGACCGTCAGGCTGAAGGACGGAACGGCATTCACCGGCACGCTGGCGGGCTACGACCAACATATGAACGTCGTGCTTGACCCATCGACCGGGGTCGACGACGAGCCGATCGACGAGGGCGGCGTCGACGAGATCGCCGTTGAGGAAGTCGAAGACACAACCATTATACGCGGCGACAACGTCGTTTCGATCAATCTATGACCGGTGCTGGAACCCCGACTCAAGGCAAGAAGAACACCACGACACACGTCAAATGTCGCCGCTGCGGCGAGAAGTCCTACCACACGAAAAAGAAGGAATGTTCCTCGTGTGGCTTCGGCAAATCGGCGAAGCGGCGCGACTACGAATGGCAGTCGAAGTCCGGCGACAACTAAGACGGATCGCAAGCTTCGCTGCGTGTTCTTTTGACGGCTTGCAAACGCGCTGCTCTGGTTGGAATAGCGGTGATTCACATAGTCGTCGCTACTGATAAACCGTATCCTCCCCCCCCCCTCATGACACCGCACCCTGCGCGTGGTATCAGCACTCGGTAGCACCGAAAAGCGTATAGAGGATTCAATCGGCGATCACAGCGATAAAACGAATCATTTTGCGTGCATACCACTTGTAGAAGATGCCATGTGGGAGCGGAGCTAACGGTACTCACCGCGTGGGCCGCTCCTATGCAACGAATGGATGCCGAAACAGTGATTCAGGGTAGCCCGGTGCGTACAGTTCGGCAGGTAATACCAGCCCCGTGCACACGGCAGACAGCGGTGTGACCGGATTCCGTTGTGAGGAGGAACTGACACGTGACAGCGCGAGCATAGTGATTTTTGCCAGACACGTCGGCTATCTTTGACCCTCTCAGACGAACGCACGCGGAGTATCAGAGCCGCTCATCCGTACGATTGACAACTGCAACGCAGAGATCCGCTCGGCACGGTTGTCACCGCGATCACGCTACCGATGCTACTACCTCACAAAGTTTTGTCCAGTCACGCCAACATAATTCACCGTACGTCACGGCGACTGCGAGATCGGGTGAGGCCAACATGCAAGTACCGTGAGTTCTTTTGTCATGGTATAGGAGCACACAAATGAAACTCGAACTGCCCGTTCCACGCGGCGTCTCGGTCAACACACCAGAGTCCGGGCACGATGCGGTACAGATTCACGACCAGTCGGTGACCATCGCCGACGTCGACGACACCGTTGCCACCGCGGCACGCGGTGGTCTCCTCTACGGCGTCTACGACCTGCTGGCAACAGAGGGCGTCCTTTCGGAGGCCGGAATCTCCAAGCTCAAAGCCACAGTCGGCGACAGCCTCTGTGCTCGACTGGGGTACGAGGATGCTGACGGACAGTGGACTGTGGTGACAGATCCATCATTCCGGCCGCGTGAGTCGGTCAGCGTGTCGAACTCACCGCTTGGAAAAGCTGATGTGGTGCCGCTGGACGGCGACGGTTTCGCCCGGTTTCTCGGTTGGCGGGGCGACGAGAGTACACCAACATTCACCGTCCGGCTGCCGGGCACGCCGGCCAGTCGAAACGCCCGGCTGCGTTTGAACGATGCTGATAGCCTGTTCGGCACCGACAACGAAGCGACGATGAGACAGGTACTGTTATAACGAATCGGCTAAGACTGTGCTGTAAACCCTGACGAAATCCTGCTGACTGCGGCTGTCGACACGGCAAATACCTTCTCATCCGAAGTCAGCACTGTATCTGTACGAACCGCGGAGACGGTTTCATGCTTACAGGGGGCTATCGACCGTACCCGTGTGACACAAACAAAGCACTGACAGCCGGTAGTTAGTGGTTTGAGCACGATCCCGACCGAGCAGTATCGTACCAACATGCTGGCGGGGGAGCCATCTCAGCCTCCCGTCGACCGGATATGCATGTTTGTGCATATATCCGAATCAATAACACGACGAGACAGCACAAACACGGGTCTTTTTGTCGGCTGAGCACGGTATGGGAGGTATGGAACACGGCCGGGAGTCGACCCACCATGCCACCGAGGGCCCAACCGAGAAATGCGGGGTCGTCGGGATCGCACTGGAAGATCGACCCGTCGCACGACCACTCTACTACTCGCTGTACGCGCTCCAACACCGCGGCCAGGAGTCCGCCGGCATCGTCACCCACGATGGCTTCCAGCAGTACAGCCATGTCGACATGGGCCTCGTTGGCGACGCCTTCGACGAGGGCGATCTCAACTCCCTGAACGGCGCGACCGGCATCGGCCACGTCCGCTACCCAACTGAGGGCTCGATCGGCACCTGCTGTGCCCAGCCGTTTTCGGTCTCGTTTAAATCCGGCTCGCTGGGCCTGTCGCACAACGGCAACCTCATCAACGCCGATGAGATCCGCGACGAGCTCGCCAATCTCGGCCATGCCTTCACCTCCGACGGCGACACCGAGGTTATCGCCCACGACATCGCCCGCAACCTCCTTGATGAGGATCTTATCCAGGCGGTCAAACACACGATGGAGCGACTACACGGCTCGTATTCGCTGACGATTATGCACGACGAATCCGTCATCGGCGTCCGCGATCCACAGGGCAACCGCCCACTGTGTATCGGCCGGCTTGATGACGGCTACGTGTTGGCCTCCGAATCGGCCGTTATCGACACCCTCGGTGGTGAGTTAGTCCGGGACGTCGAACCGGGCGAGCTCATCGTGCTTGATACCGACGGTACGGGCTATGACTCGTATCAACTCGTCGACCGCGACACCACGGCACACTGCTTTTTCGAACACGTCTATTTTGCCCGGCCCGACTCAGTCATCGACGACAACCTCGTGTATGAGGTACGACGCAATCTCGGTCGCAAACTGTGGGAGGAAAGCGGCATCGAAAGCGATGTCGTCCTGCCGGTGCCGGACTCCGGGCGGGCGTTTGCCTCCGGCTATGCCGACGCCGCAAGCGAGACAACCGCCGATGGCGAGCCCCGCGCCGAGGACGACGACGGCGTGCGGTTCGCTGAGGGCCTGATGAAGAATCGCTACGTTGGTCGGACGTTCATCATGCCAACCCAAGATGAACGCGAACGCGCTGTACGCCTGAAGCTCAACCCCATCAAGTCGACGATCGAGGGCAAAACCGTCACCATCATCGACGACTCGATCGTTCGCGGCACAACCTCAAACCAGCTGGTCGACCTGCTGAAAGATGCCGGCGCGGAGGAGGTACACATGCGCGTGGGCGCGCCGCCGATCATCGCACCCTGTTATATGGGGATCAATATGGCGACCCGCGAGGAACTGATCGCCGCCGACAAATCCGTCGCAGAGATCCGCGATGAGATCAACGCCGACAGCCTGGCCTATCTCTCGATCGATGCTATCGCCGAGAGCCTCGACAGCCAACAGATCGATCTCTGTTTGGGCTGTGTCACCGGCGAGTACCCCTACGATATCGACGGCGAAACAACCGACCGGGAGGTCAACCGCCCGGTCGTCGGTGGTCAAGAGGCGTTCGCGGCCGACGACTGAGCAAACCGGGGAACAGCCGATAGTTTTTGTGGCTGCCGTGGGATCAGTCCAGTGATGACCGCCCTCCAGACTCGTTCGACCGTCGTGAGCGAACTGCTTCACGGCGGTGCTGTCGGCGCGATGCTGCTCGTACTCGGTGAATCGACAACGATGGCCGCCGGGACGGCAGCCGGAGTTATGCTGTTCCGGGCGATCGGCTACGCGATCCAGCAGGCGATCGGCGATTACGCCGATCATGTGCTGCTTGGCGGCGGGATACTGATCGGCGTCGGGTATCTCGCCTACAGTGGTAGTGGTGCTCTGTGGGTTGCCGGCGGTGGGCTTCTCGGTGGCTGGTTTTTGATCGACGGGCTGCAGCATCTTCGGTACGGTCGAACACGAGAACGGCCAGCAGCCCCGCTTGTCGCCGATGGGAAGGGCCAGATTCGAGGGCTTTATACCGCACTGTTCGGCCGGCTACTCGTGCCGTTCACCCTGAGCGAAACGACCGATACCAACCGGTAAGCGGGCCTCAGTACACCACATACAGCATCGCATAGACGACGACCCCAAGGCTAAACGAGATCAGCCAGAGCACGGCCGCGATCTGGCCGACACTCCGGTGTCGACTGGTGTAGATATCCTCGATCGGGCGACTGACCGCCAACAACAGGGTGTAGATCACCAACGGCACACAGATGATCGCCAGCAGGATATGCACCGCGAGAATTGGCAGATAGACAAACTGCTCGATCACCTCTGGGCCGCCGAAGTCGGTTGTCCCGGCAAGCGTGATGCGGTAGAGATAGAACACGAGAAACGCGGCAAACAGCACCGTTGAGGCGATCATGTAGTTGCGATGGGTTGTCACCTCGTTGCGACGGATCGCCCGCCACCCGGAGACGATTGTGCCGATCGCGGCGAGGCTGATACCGACGTTGAGCTCCGGGATCACCGCGATCAGTCCCTCGATGCGAGGAATAAAACGGGTTGGGATCACGCCACCAACAGCGGCAAACACCGCACCCAAGGCGAGGACGGACAACACGACGGTCAGCAGCGGCACATTGTCGCGGGCCTGCAGTTGCATACGCCCGCGTTCGAGAGCGACGATCAAAACCGTTTGTTTGTCTGTCGCCGCCGCGGACAAATCGAGCGTCGGCACCGGGGTCGATCCGATAGCGGCGACCCCGAAAAGAAAGGGCTTTTATTCAACCCCGGTGAATAATCGAATGCGTGAAAGCGTACAAAATACCCGCGAGCGTGGGTAGCCAAGCTAGGCCAACGGCGCAGCGTTGAGGGCGCTGTCCTGTAGAGGTCCGAGAGTTCAAATCTCTTCCCACGCATCGCAGGCGGTTCAGCCGCCACGATGTGGTGTTGTCTCTACGACAGCACCCACGCACATTCTACCGACAACGGTGATCGATAACCACCGGCTCTACGCTGCTGGCTCGACAGCACACCGACCCGCAACCCTTGCGTGAAGAGTTAAACCAACCACGGCCCAACCGGAACACATGGCGAAATATTCGACCGGCGACAGCGGCGGCGGTGGTGACGGCAACAGCTGCGAGCTGTGTGGCACCGCCAGCAGTCGGCTCAGCAAAGCCAACGTCGAAGGCGCGGTGCTGTTGGTCTGTCCGGACTGTGCCCCCCACGACGACAACCGGAAGACGACGAGCGACGCCGACGGGAGTTCCGGTAGCAGTGCCAGCGGCTCCAGCGGTGAGGGCAGCGACGGCCCGGATGATCGCAAGAAACGCGCCGCCCAGCGACAGGCCGAGGTGTACGATGCCGCCCAAGGCGATTCGACCCACTGGGAAGAGGAGGGCACCAACTACGAGGGCGACCGGCTGCCGTATCTCGTCGCCGACTACGCCGAGCGCGTCACCGAGGCCAGGGAGGCCGCCGACCACAGCATCGCCGACCTCGCCGCCGAGCTCGATGTCGAGGAATCCGATCTCGAAGCTATCGAGGATGGGCGCGCCACCCGAGCCGGTGTCGGTGGCTCAGCTGTTCGCACGCTCGAAGACGAGTTCGACATCGATCTCGTCGATGAGTAGCCCTGCGTTGAGACCATCTGAGACCACCGCACGATGATCGGCAAACTCGATCCCGACACACTCGGTCACGTGCTTGACCGTACGGGCGCATCGAGCGTGGATCTGCTGACCGGCGCGGCCTACGGCGAGGACGCCGCCGCCATCGATCTCGGCGATGGTGAAACGCTGGTTGTGAGTAGCGATCCGATCTCGCTTGCGGCCGACCGCGCCGGCACGCTCGGCGTCTACGTTGCCTGTAACGATGTAGCCGCCTCGGGTGCTGATCCGGAGTTTCTGACGAACGTGATCTTCCTCCCCGAGGAAAACAACGAGACGCTGACAACGCTGACCGATCAGCTGGACGCCGCAGCCGACGCCCTCGGCGTCACCATCGTCGGCGGCCACACCGAGTACGTGTCCGCCTTAGACCGTCCCCTGTTGAGCCTGACGGCCTTCGGTCGCACCGATTACCACGTCCCGACCGGCGGTGCGCAGCCGGGCGACAGGCTGCTGCTCACGAAGGGCGCGGCCATCGAGGGCACCGGCATTCTGGCGACCGATTTCGTCGATGCGGCACGCGAGGCCGGTATCGAGCAGGCGACTCTCAACCGTGCGACCGACTTCTTCGAGGAGATTTCCGTTCATCCGGAGGCCGAACGCCTGCGCTCGGCAGCGACGGCGATGCACGATCCCACAGAGGGCGGCGTTGTCACCGGGTGTGTCGAGTTGGCAGCGGCTTCGGGTGTCGATCTCGTCGTCGAGCGCGAGTCGGTTCCAATTCGGCCAGAAACAGCCGCGATCTGTGCGGCGATAAGCATTGATCCACTGCGGATCTTCGGCTCCGGGGCGTTGCTGGCGACGGTGCCGCCCTCAGCGGTCGATCCCGCGCTTGATGCACTCGCTGAAGCCGACATCGACGCGGCAGTCATCGGCGAGGTGAGAGAATCGAGCGGCGACAACAACGACGGCGCGTTGGTGCTGGACGGCGAGCGCATCACGACGGCACCAACCGACCAGCTCTATCCGCTCTGGGAGGACAATTCGTGAGCGACACAGAGTACGCCGGCATCGTCTACGACCTCGACGGGACGCTGGTGACACTCGCTGTCAACTGGGGGGCCGTCGCCGACGACGTCACCCAAGTCTACGCCGACGCCGGGATCGACGCCACCGATGCGGGCCTGTGGTCGCTGCTGGAAGACGCCGACGACCACGGTCTCACCGATGCTGTTGAAGCGGCGATCAGCCGCCACGAACGCGAGGGGGCCCGCCGCTCTCGCCGCTGTGGACTCGCCGACGAACTCGCCGAACAGACCGTCCCGGTTGGGGTCTGCTCGCTCAACTGCGAGGCCGCCTGCCGAATCGCACTTGAGACCCACGGGCTCGCTGCCGACGTAGACGTGGTTGTCGGTCGTGACTCGGTGGCGACACACAAACCCGATCCCGAACCGCTGTTGGCGACACTGGGGGATCTCGGTGTCGCCCCCGACAACGCGCTGTTTGTCGGCGATTCGCGGCGAGATAAGGAGACTGCCGAACGGGTTGGCGTCGCCTTCGAGTACGTCTGAGATTACTCGTCGTCAGCCGGTGTCGATTCCGCGCTTTCGGGCCGGTCGTCATCATCTGTATCCTCGCGTTTGTATTTGGCGTAGAGGTAGGCCGCCACGTTCGTCGTCAGCCAGATCGGCGCGCCAACCCGGATCGCAAAGGTGGCGCGGACTCCCCATGTCGAAAGCTCGACGGTCGTCGACAGCACGGCGACCAGCGGCGCGCCGACGAGGATCGTCACGACGAAGGTGACCTGCATCACCCAGCCGAAATCGACGCCGTCGGGGTCGGTCGTTGCGACGGGATCTGCCACACTGGGGCGTTCGACTCGGCGCGCTAAGATGTGACGGTTCCACGCGGCGCGACCGTCGGACACAGCCGATTTAACAGCTGGCGATCCAAACACAGGTATGACCACGACGCGGGAGCTCCGCGACCGAACTGAGCCCATCACGATGCTGACGGCCTATGACGCTCATACTGCCAGCGTCATCGACGACTGCGGGATCGACATCCTGCTTGTCGGCGATAGCATGGGCACCGAGGCGTTGGGGTATGACTCGACGCTGCCGGTCACCGTCGACGACGTTGAACGCCACACCGCTGCCGTCGCCCGCGGGAGCGATGACGCGCTTGTTGTCGCCGACATGCCCTTTCTCTCGGTTGGTGTCGATGAGGCTGAAACCGTCCGCAACGCGGGCCGCATGCTGAAAGACGCCGGCGCGGACGCGGTCAAACTCGAAAGCGGCCCGCATACCGTCGAGTTGACCGAACGGCTCACCCAGCTCGGGATCCCCGTGATGGCACACCTCGGCTTGACACCCCAACACGTCAACCAACTCGGCGGCTACACCCGACAGGGAACCACCGAGGCCGCCGCCGAAGAGATTCTCTCGCTTGCCCACGCACACGAGGACGCCGGCGCGTTCGCGCTCGTTGTCGAACATGTTCCGGCCAACGTCGCCGCACAGGTGACCGAGGCCCTCGATATCCCCACAATCGGTATTGGTGCCGGCAGCGACTGCGACGGCCAGGTGCTGGTAATCAGCGACGTGTTAGGCCTCAGCAAGAACGCCCCGCCGTTTGCCGAGCAGTTCGGTGACGTGCGGGCGGCGATGACAGACGCCATCGAAGGGTACAAGACCGCTGTTGAGGCCGACTCGTTCCCGGCCGACGAACACAGCCACATCGAAGACGGCCTCGACGACCTCGGCTGAGCGGCCCGCTTTTGACCCACAGTTGCCGCCGGAATCCGAACCCAGCGAAGGTGTGAACCGCAACACCATCGCTATTCCGACGTATGCTGCCGTCTTGCGGTTTTGCAGCCAAAGATTTTTATAGAAGCGCATCTATTCATCTAGTAGAGTGATGAATAATACCCAGCTAGCAAACCGTGACGACCGGTTGCTCCGAGAGTACGACTACGAGGACGAGTGGGTACTCGCCGCCGACCTCGCTGTCGACGACGACAGCGTGCAGTACGACACCGTCGGCGACACCCTGCTCCTCGTGATCGACGCCGACGGGCAGGTCACCGAGACCGAACTCGACCTCCCTGGCGCCGATGCAGCAGTCACAGTGAAAAACGGTGTGCTCACCGTGCAGGTGGATCAATGAAACTCACAGTCAAACCGATCAAACAGAAGGACGCCGGCCGCCGACTGGCCGCGATCGATCGCGTTGCTGCCGACGAACTCGACCTCTCCGGTGGCGACTTCATCCGCCTCGATAGCGACGACGGTACCGCTATCGCCCGTGTCTGGCCCGGCTACCCGGAGGATGATGGCACCGGTGTCGTCCGTATCGACGGCCGCCTCCGCAGTGCGGCCGGCGTCGGCATCGATGACAACGTCGAGATCGAGAAGGCCGACCTCCAGCCCGCCGAAACGATCACCGTCGCCCTCCCCCAACGGCTCGGGATCCGCGGCAACATCGATTCGCTGATCCGCCGCGAGCTCGGCGGCCAGCCGGTCACCCAGGGTCAGAGCATCCGGCTCCCACTTGGCTTCGGCTTCATGGGCGGGCAATCGCAGGCCGTCCCGCTCAAGATCGCCTCAACGACGCCCTCCGGGACGGTCGTTATCACCGACTCGACGCAGGTACAGATCGCCGAACAGCCAGCCGAGCAGATCGCCGACGCGCCACCAGAGGCCGCGGAAGGATCGTCCGAAGCTCCGAATGTCGCCTACGAGGATATCGGCGGCCTCGACGAGGAGCTCGAACAGGTTCGAGAGATGATCGAGCTCCCGATGCGACACCCTGAGCTGTTCAAACGCCTCGGCATCGACCCGCCGAAAGGGGTGTTACTCCACGGGCCGCCGGGCACCGGCAAGACCCTGATCGCGAAGGCCGTCGCCAACGAGATCGACGCCTCCTTCCACACAGTCTCCGGCCCGGAGATCATGTCGAAATACTACGGCGAAAGCGAAGAGCAGCTCCGTGGCATCTTCGAGGAGGCCTCAGAGGAGGCCCCCGCGATCATCTTCATGGACGAACTCGACTCCATCGCCGCCAAACGCGAGGAGGCAGGCGGCGATGTCGAACGCCGTGTGGTCGCACAACTCCTCTCGCTGATGGATGGCCTCGAAGAGCGCGGCGAGGTCGTCGTCATCGGCGCGACAAACCGTGTCGACGCCATCGACCCCGCGCTCCGCCGCGGTGGCCGCTTCGACCGTGAAATCGAGATCGGCGTTCCGGATCGGGAAGGTCGCAAGGAAATCCTCCAGGTGCACACCCGGAATATGCCGCTTGGCGAGGAGATCAGCCTCGACACCTACGCTGAGAACACCCACGGCTTTGTCGGCGCGGATCTCGAATCGCTGGCCAAGGAGGCCGCGATGTCGGCCCTCCGGCGGATCCGCCCGCGACTCGATCTTGAAACCGACGAGATCGACGCCGAGGTGCTAGAATCCATCGAGGTGTTGGAATCCGACCTCAAGACCGCACTCAAGGGGATCGAACCGAGCGCGCTCCGGGAGGTCTTCGTCGAAGTCCCAGACGTGACGTGGGACGATGTTGGCGGCCTCGACGAGACCGAGGAACGACTCCGCGAGACGATCCAGTGGCCGCTTGAATACCCCGAGGTCTTCGAGGAGCTCGATATGGCCGCCGCAAAAGGCGTCATGCTCTACGGCCCGCCAGGAACCGGCAAGACACTGCTCGCCAAAGCCGTCGCCAACGAGGCCGAGTCGAACTTCATCTCGATCAAGGGGCCAGAACTGCTAAACAAGTATGTCGGTGAGAGCGAAAAGGGTGTTCGTGAGATATTCAGCAAGGCCCGCGAGAACGCTCCGACTGTCGTTTTCTTCGACGAGATCGACGCCATCGCGACCGAGCGCGGCAGCAACTCCGAGGGCTCCGGCGTCGGCGAGCGCGTCGTCTCCCAGCTCCTCACGGAGCTCGATGGGCTCGAATCACTGGAGGACGTGGTTGTGATCGCCACCTCGAACCGGCCCGACCTGATCGACTCTGCCCTCCTGCGGCCCGGCCGGCTAGACCGCCACGTCCACGTTCCGGTGCCCGACGAGGAGGCCCGCCGGAAGATCTTCGATGTTCACACCGACGCAAAGCCGCTGGCCGACGACGTTGCTCTCGACACACTCGCCCGCAAAACCGAGGGCTACGTCGGCGCGGATATCGAGGCCGTCTGCCGCGAGGCGTCGATGGCCGCCAGCCGGGAGCTCATCGGCAGCGTCGACCCCGAGGAGGTCGGCGAATCCGTCGGCAACGTCCGGGTGACGATGGCCCACTTTGAGGACGCACTTGATGAGGTTCAGGCCAGCGTGACCGAGGAAACCAAGCGTCAGTACGAGGAGATCGAACGCAAGTTCAACCAGAGCGATGTTGATGACGGCAGCGATGCCGTTGTCGGCGAAGCGTTCCAGTAAGCACCTCGCCGGAGGTGCGTTTTCCGGCGTAGCCGCTGTGTTGTGTCCTCACTCTGTGCTGTGAGTTCGACGCCGGTAAGCTCAAGACGTGCACCGCCGCCCGTGTCGTCGGCTGCCTAACCCTCCTGACCGTGGACGTTCAGAACCGTTCGGTTGACAGTTACGCCGGCAGCCGACCAGCACGTTCGAGCCCACCGAGCACCACAACCGTCGCGATAAGCACGAGTGCCGCGGCCGTAAAGACCGTCCCGTAGGCAACCCCGCGTTCGACCAACTCACCAACCACTGAGGAACCACCCGATTGTGATAGCATCCACGCGGAGCTGAAGACGGCATACGCGCTTCCACGAGCTGAATCCGGCAGCGCGGTCAGAATATAGGCGTCGGTCGCCGGAAACAGCGCGTGAATAACAAAGCCGATCAGCGCGGAGCTGATCGCCAAGGCGACCACGCCCTCAGACGCGACGACCAACAGCAGGCACCCCGCAAATGAGCCGACGATCCCAAGCAGCAGCGGCACCGACGGCAGGTCGTCGGCCAACTCGCCAGCGAGAAAGAAGGCGGGGACGCCCGCGGCAAACACGATCGTCAGCATCGTTGAGGCCTCATTCGGCGAGAGCCCGCGGGACTGCATGTATAGCTCATAGAAATTAAACACGCCCTGCCAGACGAAGACGGCAACACCGGCCAAAGCGAGGGCGGCAAGGATGATCCGCCACTCCGAGCGCGCGCCGGCCAGCAGCGAGCGGTCGTTTTCGCCCGCCGCGGGCATCTCAGTTTGGCGGGCGACGACCACGGTGGCGATGGTGACGATGGCGGTGCCAACAGCAATCGCCCACAGTGCGAACCGCCAATCGATCCACAACGAGACGGCGACCAGCGGCGCGGCCGCAACAGCGGCGATCTGGGTGGCCGCACCGTGAATCCCCATCACGCGGCCGACACGATCCGGGAATAACTCGCTCAAAAGCGGGTTCGCCGACACGAAGTAGACGCCGGAGGCGGTGCCCATGAAGAACGCGCCGATCATCAGTTGACGGACGGTCACCGCCGCGCCGGCAGCCGCCGCCGACAGCGCGAGGATCGTCCCTGAGATGATGACGAGATAGTGCCGTGGAACCTTCGTGAGCAGCCAGCCTGCCGGCAGCCGGAGCGACGCGCTGCCGACCCACGCCAGCGTGACGATCAACCCGGCAGTCGCCTCGCCGATGCCGAACTCGGCGATGAATACGTCCAACAACGGCGCAAAGACGATTCTAGCGAGGTTAAGAAAGAAGACGAGCCCACAAAGCGAGCCAAAGAGGCGTCGACGACTCACAGTCGTAACTTGTGTGTCGGCGGTTCAAGAGTTGCGAACTGCCGACGACCGTCTCTGTCAGCGTAGCTCACCATGCTGTCGATCCACACCCCTTTTGAGCAGTCACGCGAAACGCATAGCCAATGGATGATGAACTCCGCGAACGCGTGAAACAGGAAGCCGAGAAACACGCCCTGTTCAACGCGCTCAAACACCACAGCGACCCCGATGTGGGCGCGATTATGGGCCCACTCATGGGCGAGAACCCCGAGTTCCGGCCCCACGGCGACGAGATTCCGGGCGTCGTCGGCCAGGTCGTCGGCAAGATCGGCCGCCTCAACCGCGCGGCCCGCCGCGAGCGACTCACCGAACTCGATCCCGAACTGATCGCCGAACTCGACGCCGACGACGAGAGCGACGACCACACACTACCCGACCTCCCGAACGTTGACGACTACGAGACGATTCGCTTGCGCGCCGCGCCGAACCCAAACGGCCCATGGCATCTCGGCCACGCCCGCATGCCCGCGGTCATCGGCACCTACTGCGATCGCTACGACGGCGAGTTCGTCGTCAGATTCGACGACACCGATCCAGAGACGAAGCGACCGGATCTCTCGGCGTACGACGCGATCCTCGACGATATCGCCTATCTCGGATTTGAGCCTGACGAGGTGTTGCGGGCCTCCGACCGCGTCGAAACCTACTACGAGTACGCCCGCGAGTTGATCGAGATGGGTGAAGCCTACACCTGTGATCTGCCGGCCGAGGAGTTCTCCGAACTCAAACGCGAGGGGACGCCGTCGCCGAACCGCAACAAGGGTTCCGACACCGTCCGCGAGGAGTTCGAGGCGATGATCGACGGCGAGTACAGCTCCGGCGAGATGGTGCTCCGCGTGAAAACCGATATCAGACACAAGAACCCAGCCCTCCGCGATTGGGTCGCGTTCCGGATGATCGACACACCACATCCCCGCGAGGCGGCCGCCGACTACCGCTGCTGGCCGATGCTGGATTTCCAGTCCGGCATCGACGATCATCTGACCGGTATCACCCACATCATTCGCGGCATCGACCTGCAGGACTCCGCCAAGCGACAGCAGTTCGTCTACGACTACTTCGGCTGGGAGTATCCCGAAGTCCTCCACTGGGGGCACGTCCAGATCGACGCCTACGATATCGACATCTCGACCTCAACAGTCAAGCATCTCATCGACACCGGCGAGCTTGACGGCTGGGACGACCCGCGAGCTCCCACCCTTCAGTCGATCCGCCGCCGCGGGATTCGCGGCGAGGCGGTCGTCGAGTCGATGATCGGCCTCGGGATGTCGACATCGGATGTCGATCTCGCCATGTCGTCGATCTACGCCAACAACCGTGATCTCGTCGACGACAAGGCAGATCGCTACTTTCTCGTCCGCGACGGCGAGCGCGTCCCCGTCGTCGGCGAGGAGAAGCCCGCTGCCGGCAACCCGCCGCGACACCCGAACCACGAAGACCGCGGCCGCCGAGAGATCCCCGTCGACGACGCGGTGCTCGTCGAACCGGCCGATCTACCGAGCGACGGCGAGCGAATCTGGCTGAAAGGCTACGGCTGTGTGCGGCATGCCGACGGTGCGTTCGTCGCTACCGGCGACGACATCGACGCGGTGCGTGAGGATGGTGTCGATGTGATTCACTGGGTGCCGGCCGACGGCACCGTCTCGGTCAGAGTGCGAACACCTGACGGCGATGTGATTGGCGAGGCCGAGCCGGGCTTTGCTGAGACTGACGTTGATGAGATCATCCAGTTTGAGCGGATCGGCTTTGTTCGGGTCGACGACCATGCTGCCGACGACTCAGTTGTCTACTACGCCCACGACTGAGCCGTCAACTACAGCGTCAGCGTGTAGAGCTGTTTTCTGGCATCGCGGAAGGAGACGCGGGATTCGACGGCCCCAACATCTTCAAGCCGGCTGACGGCCTGCCGCACCGTTCGGGTCGACAACAGCGTTGCGTCGGCGAGTTGGGTTTGGGTGAGTTGCTCGTGGCGATCTAGCTCCTTGGCGACGAGCTTCGCGCTCGGCGGTAGCTCACGGACGGGTTCCCAGCGATCAGACGATTCCTGCGTGCTCGCAGCGACAGTAGCACTCATCGTAGTTGCCGATAACGGATTCTCTGTGATAATACTTTCTACTTTGAATATAACTCAAGGGCATTTATCAGCCACAATCCGTCGGAGCACGCAGAGCCGTAATGGATTTGCTCATGGCCTCGCAACTACCGGTATGGTACTCAAAGAGTCCGATTCGGAACTCGCCCGCGGCGACACCGCTCCCGAGTTCGAGCTCCGCGCCACCGACGGCACCCACTACAGCCCTGAGGACTTTGCCGGCAACGACGCCCTCCTCGTCGTCTTTACCTGCAATCACTGTCCGTACGCCCAAGCCAAGTTCGACCACCTCAACGGCCTCAGCGATGAGTTCGACGACGCTGCAATCGTCGGGATCAACCCCAACGCGAACGCGGAGTATCCCGACGACTCCTACGAGAACATGGTTGAACTCGTCGCCGACGGGACGGTCGACTACGACGCCTATCTCTACGACGAAACCCAGAATGTCGCCCGCGAGTACGGGGCGGTCTGTACGCCCGATCCGTTCCTCTTTGCCCGCGTTGACGACGACTGGCACCTCGCCTACCACGGCCGGCTTGACGACGCGCTCGATCCCGACTCGGAGCCCACGGAGTTCTACATCGAGGAGGCCATCGAATCGATCCTCACCGGCGAGGAAATCGAGCACCCGGATCGACCCTCCCGTGGCTGTTCGATCAAGTGGCGAGAGGAATAGGAATCGGTCGTCTATTCGGCGTTGTCCGCGCCGGCCAGCTCAATCGCTTCGCGGGCGTTGGCGACCGCTTTCTCGTGTTTGGCCGGATAGGCCTCGACTTTCGCCCGCAGCGTGATCCCCTCGCCCAACCGAACGAGGCCATTGAACGCAGCCTGTTTGCCGAGGCGGAGAAAAAACGAGCAGTTGTCGTCGACACGTTCGTCGAGTTCCGCAAGCACACGGTCGATAGAATCGAGGGCGGCCAGCTGATCGAGGACGACCCGCATCCCGTCAGCACTCTCGACGCGCGCCGAGAGGACGACGATCCGGTCGCCGTGGTGGCCCGTGTTGGTGACCCGGTTGAGTTCGAACTCCTCTGGCAAGAAGTGTCGCAGGGCCTCCTCGACCCGCTTTTCGTCCTCGGTCGCATAGCAGAAGGTGCGGAGATCGATATAGTGAAACGGGACTCGCGGCATGGGTATTCTTCGGGAGGAGCGGGAAAAAGGACTCTCATCCGGGTCGACAGCGGAAGCGACGACACAACCGAAAGGGGATGGATATACGCCCCCAGCCAAGAGAAAGCATATATGAGCGATCAGTCCACCGATGCGGGGTGGTTCGCCGGCCACACAGCCGACGACGACCTCCGGGCGGCGATCAGAACCGGCACAGCCGACGCACCCACCGACTGGCCGACCGCCGCCGTCAACGCCGGCTTCGCAGACGACACCGACGACTACTACGCCACACTGCAGGAGGCGACCATTGAGGCAGCCCACGACGCCGTTGCCGAACGCCAAGGAGCCGACGATCAGCAACTCCTCCACGCTGTTCGCGCGATGGATGACGCGACCCGGACGGCCAACGAACTCGCCGAGCGATGCCACAAGTGGGCGTCCACACAGTTTGACGACGTCGACAGCGGGATCGACGGAGCCCGAGATGTCGCCAGTCGCGAGCCAACCGATCCGGTTGAGGAACGCGTTGTCTCGCTGGCCGATCGGATTGACGATCTCGCAGCCGAGGCCGACGAGCTACGCGGCTTCATCAAGCGGCTCGCCCCGGAGGTCGCGCTCAACCTCGCCGAGATGGCTGGCCCCGTACTCGCGGCACGGCTGATCTCGCTGGCCGGCGGGCTCGACTCACTGGCGAAGAAACCGAGCGGCACCGTCCAAGTGCTCGGCGCGGAGGACGCGCTGTTCGCCCATCTGGCCGGCCGTGGCTCCTCGCCAAAACACGGGATCATCTACACCCACCCCGCGGTCAGCGGAACTCGCCCGGAGGATCGCGGCTCGGCGGCCCGCGCGCTCGCCGGGAAGCTGACGATTGCCGCCCGGATCGACCACTACAGCGGCGACTTCCGCCCCGAAATCCACGACGAACTCGACGACCGGATGGCGACGATCCGTGCGCGAGCGGACGATGGCGATGAGGAGAGTGAACAATGAGCGACCTCCCGGACGGTATCCAGCGACGCGAGTTCGACGGCCAAACTCGGCTGGCGACGCGCGGCGACCCAGTGTACGGCGAGCCGACCGACGGCGGGTGGCGGTGTTGGGACGCCGGCCGCTCAAAACTCGGCGCGATGCTCGAAGGCGGGATGGGGATCGATCTTTCGAGCGGTGAGGGCGTGCTCTATCTCGGCGCGGCCAGTGGGACGACCGTCAGCCACGTCGCCGACTTCGCAGGGCCGACCTACGCCGTCGAGTTCGCCCCGCGACCGATGGCAGATCTGCTTGACGTGGCCGAAGCCCGTAACAATCTCTTTCCGCTACTGAAAGACGCCCGGAAGCCCGACACCTACAGCCACGTCGTCGAGAGCGATCTCGATTTGCTCGTTCAGGATGTCGCCACCCGCGGGCAGGCGCGCGTCGCCGTCGACAACGCCCGATTTCTCGGCGATAACGGCCAACTCCTGTTGGCGATCAAGGCCCGCAGTGAGGATGTGACCGCCGACCCTGAGACCGTCTTCGATTCGGTCTGTGCGGAGTTGACCGAGGCCTACAAGATCACCGACCGCCAGCGACTCGACCCGTCTCACGACGACCACCTCGGCGTTGTCGCCCGCAAGCGATAAGCGTCGTCTTGATCGTGATCATACACCGATTCGAGAGTGTTATCCCTCGGTAATCAGTACGCCGGGTATGGACAGACGGACGTTCCTGCAGGCGGTTGGGAGCACAAGCGCGGTGGCGGTCGCCGGCTGTGCCGGCCAGAGCGAAAGTGAGCCCCCTGAGTCGGTCGGGGAGTGGGCCGATGATGGCAGTATCGAGTTCGGGCTACCACCGTTCCAAGACGCCGAACAGCTCAACGAACAGTACGCACCGGTCTTCGAGTGGCTCGCTGACGGGTTCGATGGCGTCGACACGGTCAGAGGCGTCCAGACGACAAGCTACAGCGCGACCGTCGAAAGTGTGGTTAACGGCCACACCGAGATGGCGAATCTCTCGCCGATTATCTCGGTGTTGGCCGCCGAGGACGGCGTCAATCCGCTGGTGATCAACTGGTCACATGGTGCGGATAGCTACTATTCCTACATCGCAACCCACGCTGAGTCGGATATCGACGCCCTTGGAGACATCGCGGGCTCAACAGTTGCGATGGTCGACCCGCTGTCGAGCAGCGGCGGGCTCTTCCCCCGATATATGCTCACACAGGCCGGTCTCGATGCCGGCACCGTGAACTCCCAGCCGGACGATTTCGACATCCAGTGGGCCGGCGGTCACGACGCCTCGCTGGCAGCACTCCAGAACGGCCACGTCGATGCGGCAGCCTACGGCGATTTCCAGCATCCCACAGACGACGACAGCATCGTCAAAGTCGCCGAGAGCGACCCTATTCCGTTCGATCCGCTCGTCGCCAAACCCAACACCCCGGATGCGATCCAACAGGCACTGATCGAACGACTGCTCAACACGCCGGAGTCGGCGCTCGAAGCCCACCGGATCGACCGCTTCGGCGAGATCTCAGAGGGCACCTACGACCCCGTTCGCGGCGTCGCCGAGGAGATGGGCGTCGAGATCGAGACGCTCGACCCCGAGAATGAGTCTGACGACGACAGCACAACGAACAGCACCAGCGAAACCAACGAGTCGACCACAAACGCGTCGACCAACACCAACGAGAGCGACACGTAACCGCGCTCTACAGGGTCGTCGACCAACTATCAAACCATGCTTGATATCGAGAGCCTTACCCGACAGTATGGATCTGAAGCCGCAGTCGATGGGCTCTCGGCACAGCTGGCCCGCGGCGAGCTAACCGTCCTGATCGGCCGTTCTGGCGCAGGTAAGACGACCCTGCTGCGGTGTCTCGATGGGTTGGAGCAACCCGACGAGGGTAGAATCACCGTTGACGACGCGCCGCTTGCGGCGACCGACGCCGCCCTGGTTTTTCAGTCGGGCGCACTCGTCGACGGCAAATCGGCGGTCGGAAACGTCCTTGACGGCGCGCTCGGCCGTAAACCCGCGTGGCGTGAGCTGATCGGCTGGCACTCGCCGGACGAAAAGCGAGTTGCCATCGAACGCCTCCACGATGTGGGACTGGCAGGCTACGCCGACCGACCGGTTGAAGCACTCTCCGGTGGCCAACAGCAACGGGTCGGCATCGCTCGCGCGCTCCAACAGCAGCCGGACGTGCTGTTGGCAGATGAGCCAGTCGCGTCGCTCGATCCCGAAACCGGGCGGTCGGTGCTGGCGGTACTGGCCCATGCTGTCAGCGAACACGACCTATTCGGCTTGGTGAGCCTCCACCAGCCAGGATTAGCGAGTGATGTTGCCGACCACTATCTCGGGATGGCCGGCGGACAACTAGTGCTTGATCGGCCGGCTGCCCAGATCGACAGCGACGACATCGAGGGGGTGTACGCCCATGAGTGAGCGAGCAGAAAGCGATGGCGGCGGACACCCAGCAGCCAGCGACGACTCACTGAGCGTCGATGCCGAGTTTCAGCAGCACCAACAGCGATGGCGACGCCGGTTCGGCGGCCAGGTCGCCATCGCCGTCGGCTTCGTGGTGAGCGTCGCCGTCGCCGCGTGGTGGCTGGGCTTCGATCTCGGCTATCTCTACGCCCACCGAGGAAATCTGTGGTCGGTACTGATCGAGGAGATGCTCGCACCGCAGGCACTGTGGGCGCAACTGCAGGGCGATGCGGGGCTGTTGGTGCTGGCCGCGGCCGAGACGCTTGCCATCGCCGCCGTCGGTACCGCACTCGGCCTTCCGGTCGCGCTCGTTTTCGGAACGCTTGCGGCCAACACTGTAACGCCGCGGCGGATCCACACGCCGGTTCGCTTGCTGCTCGGGGGGATTCGCGCCGTTCCGAGTATGGTGTACGCGCTGTTGTTCGTCATTCTCGCCGGGCTCGGCCCGGTTGCCGGCGCGTTGGCGATCGCCGTCGGCACCGTTGGCGATCTCGGGCGGCTGTTCGCCGACGAGATGGAGGAGATCGACGAACGGCCCGTCGAGGCCGTCCAGTCGACCGGCGCGGGTGCCGTGGCGACGACGGCCGCTGCCCGACTCCCGCAGGTAACGACCGCCTACATCGCCTGGACGCTCTTCTATCTGGAGATCAACGCCCGCAAAAGCTCGGTGCTTGGCATCGTCGGCGCAGGCGGGCTTGGCTTCCCGCTGATCATGGCGTTCCGTGCGCGCAACTACACCCGTGTGATGGCGGTCATCGTTGCTATTCTCGTGTTGATCGTGGGTGTCGAAACCGCGGCCAATCGGCTGCGCGGGCAACTCGGCTCCCAGCGACGGGTCGACCAGTAAGAAGACCGACAATCGGCGGCCGGTCGCCGGCTTCAAGAGGTATTTAGGAGTCGGTTGCATACGGCAGGCTGATGGAGACAGGCTCGGCGGATGTGTTTAGCCAGTCAGGGACGATCGGCATCGAGGAGGAGTTTTTTATTGTCAACGAGGCCGGTCATCCGGTGTCAGGCATCCAAGAACTGATCTACGACGCCGAGCCGCCAGCAGCGCTTCAGAACCGACTTGACCACGAGCTGTTTCAGTTCACGATCGAGACCCAAACGCCGATTATCGAGTCACCGGGTGAGGCGGACGCGGCGTTGACAACGATCCGTGAGGCGCTGACGGATCACGCCGAAGCCCACGGCTTTCGGATCGCCGCCGCCGGGTTGCATCCGGCCGCCAAATGGCGCGAGCAGGAACACGCGACCAAACCCAGATACCAGGCTCAACTGGAACGGATTCAGTACCCCCAACACCGCAATACAACAGCCGGGCTCCACATTCATATCGGCGTTGACGACGCCGACACGGCTGTGTGGATCGCAAACGAGCTACGCTGGTATCTTCCGCCGCTGCTGGCACTGTCGGCGAACTCGCCGTACTGGGACGGGTTTGATACCGGGCTGGCGTCAGCGCGAGCGAAGATATTCGAGAACCTCCCAAACACCGGGATCCCGGGCCGTTTCGAGGATTTCGAAGCCTACGAGCGGTATGAGCGGCGGATGGTCGAGCAGGGGTCGATCGATGACCGCGGGGAGCTCTGGTTCGATGTCCGCCCCCACACCGGCCACGGCACCGTCGAGATCCGGGCTCCCGACGGCCAGTCAGAGCCGGCTGTCGTCCTCGCGTTCGTCGAATACATCCACGCGCTCGTCGAGGATCTCACCGCACGCTACGAGGACAATGAGACACCCCCGACGTTGCGCCGAGAACTCCTCGATGAAAACAAATGGCGGGCGATCCGGCACGGCCACGAGGCGAGTTTTATCACCCGCGACGGGGAGGGAACCATCGCTCTCGCCGAGTTTGTCGACCGCGAGTGCGACCGGCTCGGCGTCAACGGGCTTCGAGCCGTTTTTGAGCGCGAAAGCGGCAGCCAGCGACAGCGACGACTGATCGAGGAGAAAGGAATGGACGCGCTGTGTGCCGATCTTCGTCTCTGATATTTCGTCGTTTTGACGACGACACGAACCCTTTTGTTGGATTAGGCACAATACAACAGTCGCTATGAGCGACGAGACTGCGACCGGCGACGACACGGAGACAGCCGAAACCGCCGGCGACGAGATGGGGGAGCCAGCAGCCGGTGACGAGGGGCCGCGGGCCGAACTCCGGAAGACGAAAGAACGCCTCGAAGCCGAGGCCGACCGGGCGGTCTCGGAGTTCGATGAGGGGATCGTTGATCTGTTGGCGTGGCTGTTAGACACCGAGACCCGGGCGCGAATCTACGTGTATCTCCGCCAACGCCCCCACAGCACGAGCGACGAGATCGCCGACGGGACGGGACTGTACCCGAGTACCGTCCGAGAAGCACTGGCTGATCTCCACGACGAGGACGCGCTTAACCGCCGCAAACGCGACAGCGACGGTGCGGGCAACAACCCCTACGAGTACGAGGCGATCGCTCCAAGCAGTCTCGTTCGTGGCGTCGTCAGCGAGGTACAAGCGGAGCTCAACACCGTCTTTACCCTGGAGTCCGGTTACGCGGACACTGAAACCGACGACGGCCCGGTGACAATCACGATCGATAGCACAGGCGACGCTGCCACCGGTGATGCTGGCACCGATAGCAACGACGCCGACACCGACAGCAGCGACGGCGATGCCGGTGACGACCAGAGAGGAGACGTTTAAGTCTACACGTCTGTAGGCGGTGGTATGAACGTGGCATTGGGCGGGACGTTTGATCCCGTCCACGACGGCCATCACGCGTTGTTCGAGCGGGCGTTCTCGCTGGGCGATGTGACCGTCGGGCTGACATCGGATTCGCTTGCACCGAAAACCAGAGCCGTCGATCGGCCGATCCGTGACTACGACACGCGAAAGGCCGCTCTCGCCGACGAACTCGAACCGCTGGCGACTGCCCACGATCGCAGCTTCGAGATTCGCACCCTCCGTGAACCGACTGGGATCGCCACCGAACCAGGGTTCGATGTCCTTGTTGTCTCACCGGAAACCGTCGACGGGGCCAAGCGCATCAACGAGCGACGTGCCGACGATGGGCTTGACCCGCTCCAGATTGAAGTTGTCGACCATGTGATGGCTGAGGACGGCGACCGGATCTCCGCAACACGGATCTTGGACGGCGAGATCGATCGCCACGGCAATCTGACACCGACAGCGAGCGGTCGACAGTCCAAGTAGCAGGCTGACTACCACGTCGGCGGCTGAAATCCGGCTGATTCCAGCAGCGATTTCCATCGTGAGTGAACGCTAAGCCGAGAGACATCCATCGCGTCGGCGACAGCCTGTTGAGAGCGTTCCTCGCCGGCGATGAGCGCGCCAGCGTACAGGCTGGCAGCGGCGACCGCCGGCTTCGATCGGTCGTCGTCAGGAACGTGGGATAAAAAGAGGTCACCGGCGGTGGTTCGGCCCGCTTGCCCGATACCGAGCTCGTCGGCCGCCGACTCGATACGGTCGAGCCAGGGCTGATTTTCGACCTGCTCACGCGCGCTGTACATACTCATCGATTGGGGGCTACACAACAAAGCTTTGCCGCCTGGTGGGCAACCGCCGGTATGGCGACCCAGCCACATCTCTTGGTTGAACCGGGCGACTGCCACGACATCGCACTCATCCCCGGTGATCCGGGCCGCGTCGATCGCATCGCCAAGCAGTGTACCAACGTCGAACCACTCGCGGAAAACCGCGAGTACAAGCTCGTCAACGCCGAGTATGAGGACACGCCGCTGACGATCTGCTCGACGGGGATCGGCTGTCCCTCCGCCGCCATCGCCATCGAGGAGCTCAACGCGGTCGGCGTCGAAACCGTTATCCGCTGTGGGACGACCGGCGCGCTCCAATCTGACATCGAGATCGGCGATATGGTCGTCGCCACCGCGGCGGCCAAGGAGGAGGGGACAACGAAGCGCTACGAGTCAGCTGTCTACCCGGCCGCGCCAGACTATAATGTCCTGAGCGCGCTCGTTGACGCCGCAGAAGCAAACGATGAGGCCATCCATGTTGGGCCGATCGTCTCCGACGACGCCTTCTACGCCGAAAGCGAGGAGTATGTCGACGACTGGGCGGCGGCGAATCTCCTTGCAATCGAGATGGAAGCCGCCGCTGTCTTCTCGCTGGCCCGCCGAAAAGGGATGGGAGCCGGCGCGATCTGTACGGTCGACGGCAACCTCGTCGAGGGCACCCAGAAGGGAGCCGACGGCGACGAGGAGCTGCCACCGAAGGCGCGAAACAATGTTGAACGCGCGATCACGATCACCCTAGAGGCCGCGACAACGCTCTAACAGCCTCCGGTGATCCGTGCGTTGCGGATCGCGGGGTTAATCCCGGTCTCCCGTTACGTGCTCGTCCGCTTGAGATAGTAGTTGTCGTTGTCTGCAGCGGTGGCACTGGCGTGGACGACAACTCCGTCCAACAGTGTCTGGTCTTTGTTGAGGTTTACAGACGAACTCTCGCCGAGCTCGTCGTTCAGATTTGCATCCGACGTATCGATGTACACCCCTACTTCCAACGACTGTCCAACATCAAGTAGTATGCCGATATCATTATACCGTGAAGCAGCGGGCGAACCGGGGTAGGAAAGATCAACTATCTCCGTATCCGCGATGCCGTCACTTGACGGCTGCTCACCGCCGCCAACGCTGGTGACATCATTGCTCCCATCGCTAAACCCCTGATCAAGCCTCGCGCCAAGGTCAACAGCGGCGGTCTTCTCGCCACCCTGTTCTTCAAGACAGACAACCACAGGCTGAGTGCCATTATTGGTCACACCAAATACATCGTCGATATGGGTGACGGCAGTGAGATTTACCGTGGGAACAGTGATCGCGAGTGTCCCACCGTCGATAGCAGCGTACTCGTCCCCGTTTGGGGTGGACAACGGTTCCATGCCGAGCGCTGCGTCGGCATCGCCTGCTGTCGTAACGGTGACTGATCGCTCTGCTTCAACCGACGTGAACGCGCCCGTACCGACGATGGCCCCACCTCCGGCGGTTACCCCGGTAAGGCCGAGTACCGCATTCCGTCTTGTCAGTCGCATAGTAGTCGTGAACAGCGGGTATCACTTTGTATTGGGGTGGCTGAACGACGCCCAATCCTGATTGAAAACGTCTCACCGAGCGATAGCAATGGCGCGTACGCGCCAGCGACACCCACTGCTGGCACGCGCTTTCGTGTTATAATGCTCATATCTGCTGCTATGGACACAGTATTGATCATTCTTGTCCTACAACACAAGATCAAAACCACCCGACAGCAGCGTCTTCAGGCGGTGCCTGAATCGATATACCGCCGACTTGTGCTGCTTCAGGCATTGCCAGTCGGTCGGTCAGGTACCGCAATACAAAGATGGTAGGGGTCATACGGTAGAATGTACTATGAGACTCACACGACGCAACGCACTCATCGGACTCGGCACGGTTGCGGCAGGCGCGGGCGTAGTCGGCGGCTCGGGCGCGTTCACATCAGTTGAAGCGGAGCGAAATGTAAACGTTTCAACAGCAGGCGACGCATCTGCGGCACTAAGCCTTGCGCCTGCCAGCGGCGAGAACGCCTCTGATTACGTTACCACCCCTGGCGATCAGATTCAAATTAATCTTAACGGAACAGATGGTGATAGCGCAAGCTCATCAGGTCTTAATCAAGATGCGAAAACAACGATCAATAACCTGATAACGGTAACAAACAATGGTTCGCAAGATATATCATCGCTTAATCTTAATTTAACGACTTCGTCTGGAGATGTTGATACAAGCGTCGCATTTGAATTTACCACCGGGAGCGGAAGCAACACATACGATAATAATAACGATGATAATAACGATATCACAGGCGGCAGTGGTCTCTCAGTGGGAAATAGCATCACCTTTGGGGTAATCGTCAATCTCCTTGATGATGATAGTACCACCTTCGACCCTAACAGATTACCTTCAGGCGCAAGCTATACGCTTACTATTACGGCCAACACATCGTAAACTGAATTCCAGTTGTTGTCGCTGTCCCGTCTTGATCGTGCTTGGGACAAAGAGCCCGACAATTACATTATAATGCCACAATCTAACCGCAGGCGAACCGCCATTGGAATCGCTACGCTGGCATTTGGAGCCAGCGGTTTTGTCGCTAGCGATTGTATTAATGTCGGTTCAGAGGAGAGTCTTGGTGATGACTGGATACAGATCGCTGGAACTGAGCAGTCAGTTACGTTCAGTTCGCTTGGGCAAACCGGCGGTGGAGGTAACAGCAGTGGCGAGGCGACCGAGAGCGAAGGTATGACAGGTGGCGACGACAGGGCGACAGATGTAGTTGATGACACAGACGCCGGTACGGGCAGCAGCACACTCGTCTCAACGTCGGTTGAAGTACCCGTCGACCCGGCTGCGGCAAACAGTCTCAATAGCACCGAGTCGGCGATATATGATGGTTCGCTGTTCGAAACGGCTACTATACTGCGACGCTTAACAGATGCCTGTGTGGAATCCGTGATGGTGAACTGAGTAAAAATGCCCAAACGCAACCGCAGACGAACGGTCATCGCAATCGCTACACTGACATTCGGAGCCGCTGGCTTCGTCAGCAGCGGCGCACTTACTGTCGGATCGCAGGGAAGTCTTGGTGACAACTGGATACAGGTTGCTGGAGTTGAGCAGTCGGTTACGTTCAGTTCGCTTGGGCAAGCTGGCGAAGAGGATAGCAGCAGTGGCGAGGCGACCGGGAGCGAGGGCACGGCAGACGGCGACGCGGGTGATGATGACGGAGCGATCGATGACGACGGGGCGATAGACGATGAGACCGATGGAACTGGCGACACAGACGCTGGAGCAGGCGACGATACATCCGTCTCAACATCGGTCGAAGTGCTTGTCGACCCGGCTGCGGCAAACGGTCTCAATAGCGGCGGGCCGGCGACATGGAACGGCTCGCTGTTCGAGACGGGCTACATTACCGGGACACCTGACGGATTCCTGCGCGGCATCCGCGATGATGAACTGAATAAGAATGCCACAACGAGAATCGGGACGCTCAGAGGCAGTCCACCGGGTACTGAGGTGGCCTTTCTTGTTGCCAATGTTGGCCCTGAGGACGCGACGACAACAGTGCCGTCGGTCACTGTCACCATGGAGTTGCTTGATGGAGCCGACACAATGAGCACAGATCAGATTCGGTTCCCATACCGGGTGCTCGATACAGATGCAAATGCCGTTGCATCCGGTGACAATCTGGCAGCCGCAAATGGTATTGACTTAGCCACCGGAGAGATAATTGAGGTCGTAGTAGTACTGGATACGACCGATGGAATAGGCGACCTACAGCGTCTTTCGGACATCCAGTTCGCTGCAACGGAGTGAGCACGTATGTCACCAACATCCAGAGGCGGTGGTGGGAAACTCAGCCGACGAGCAGCGATCGCGCTGATCGCCGGCGGGGGAACACTTGCTATCAGCGGTACCGGTGCGTTTACACAGGCTGAGACCCCGCGCAGATTTAGCGTCACAACGGCGGCTGATGAAAACGCTCTGTTAGGAATCAAAACGTCCGCTGTTAAATTTGAAAATAAAAATAAAAGAGAAAAAATACTTGAGTTGATCAATCAAACTAACTCAGATCTAGACATATCTATTAGCTCCTCGGGCAATCTTCTTGATATCTCGCCGATAGGCGAGCTGGACAAAAACAAGTCGGGCGATGTCATGGCAAGGGCAACCAAAGAACGATCAGGCACAAGTCCAATCGAAGTGACTATTACCGCAGAATCAGAATCAGTTTCAGTCACGGCTACACGGGAAATAGCTGTCGCGACTGACTTTGGTGTAAGTATTCCAAGTTGCCCAGTTGCGACCACTGTTGACGTATCTGTTAGCGACAGCGCAAAAACCTATGATGGAGCTGAGCAAATCGCCAAAGATGCAGAAATTGATGGCGATGTAAACAGTAATCGTGACCTTACTATTGGTGAACGTGCTAAGATCAGTGGCGATGTGGTCTCTAACGGATCGATTGAGATTAAGCAGGGTGCAGAGGTTGGCGGTAATGTAAGAATTCAAAAGGGTAAAAATGGAAACAGCATCAGTGTTGGAGTAGGTGCTAAAATCGGTGGGAACGTAACCAACAACGGGTCAATTAGCATCGGGAAGAATGCCAAGGTCGGTAGTAATGTCAATATAAGAAAAGGTAAAAATGGGTATGACATCACTGTCGGAGAAGGTGCTAAAATCAATGGGAACATAACCAACAACGGGTCAATTGAAGTCAAGCCAGACGCCGATGTTGGCGGTAGCGTCAAGATTCGAAAAGGTAAAAACGGAAATAGTATCACTGTTGGAGAAGGTGGAACGGTTTGCGGCCCGATCATTAACAACGGATCGATTACAATTGGGAAAGACGCGGAAATTGGCGGTATTGTCAAGGTTCGAAGAGGTAAAAATGGGTATAGCATCACTGCTGGAGAGAGAGCTAAGATCGGTGGTGACATCATCAACAACGGATCAATTACAATCAAGGAGAATGCCGAAGTTGGCGGTAATGTTCTAATTCGAGAAGGTAAAAACGGATATAGCATTAGTGTCGATGAAGGTGCTAAAATCAGTGGTGATGTCACCAATAACGGGTCAATTACCATCGGGGAAGACGCCGAAGTTGCCGGCAATATCAATATTCGAAAGGGTAAGAATGGATATAGCATCACTGTCGGAGAGAGAGCTAAGATCGGTGGCGACGTGACGAATAAAGGATCAATCGAAATCAAGGAGCGTGCTGAGGTTGGTGGCGATGTTAAGACTCGCAAAGGTAGTCAGGCTGAAATTGAAATAAAGAAATTCGCGACAATCAGCGGAGATGTTGTCCCTAACGGTGGTTATAGTATCTCAGATAGCGTGACGATAAGTGGGGACGACCCGAGGCCATCAAGTGTTTAAGCGGAGCAAATAAAACCATACATTGGCCGTAGTTAACGCATCTACGAAGCACAATATGATAATTATGAATCAATTTTAATTTACTCGGCTTTCCGTATAGTGGTAGGCAGATAACATCGGAAAATAAATGTGATGTTGTCAGATTACCTTCGAACCAGTGTTTTAATTTACTCATCAAAGTCTGATACTTTGATGGACAAATCGAGTGTCACCACCACTCCTATCAGCCGGACTCACATTACCACATAACACGAACACCACATGCAATCGATACACGCAGAGGCACCACAGCCGGTCGCGAGATTGTTGTAGATGGCACCGTCACCTGAGCCAGAGCCCGACACAGAAACATCGCATACTGATACCGACGAGCGCCCACTCACCATCGGCCTCTGGGAGCCCAGTACAACCCCAATCGAATCCGAGCTCAAAAGCGGACTGCCTGATGCCGAACGCAGTGTCGTTGGTCGCGATGTCAACCCCTTAGAGGTACACGCAGTCGACTGTTTGATCGCCGACTGCTCAGCCCCGGAAGTCACGTCGGCGGCCGTCTACGAACAGATACGCGAACTGTATCCAGAAAAACCGCTGGTCGTGATCACGGCCGGCAGCGATGCGGCGTTTCTCGAGCGGTTGGAGACTGCCGACGCCGCCGCCCATGTTCCCCGAACGGAGACGGGGATCCCGACCGCGTTGGTGTCGGCGCGGTGTAAGCGGCTGGCGGCTCGCCCACTTTCGGCCGCTGATACCGACGCCGCCGAGGAGACAGCCGACGACACGAGACCGATGACACAGCGTCTCGGCCTCTGGGTGCTGTGGGTGATCGCGGTGGCAACCTACGGGGTTGGTGACTCCGTTTCGACGATCATCGCGGTGTATCTCGTCGACGGACTCGGCGAGGGGAACCCGCTGGTCGCCGTCCTTTTAGCCGAATTTGGGATTCGGGGATTGTTTGGGCTCAAAATACTCGTGTTCCTGATCGCAATCACGATCAATCTCTACGGTCGACAGCGGGAAGATTGGGTCGGCTACTACGGCCCGCCGGCGTTTGTCGCGCTCCTCGGCGCGGTGTTGACAGCCTCAAACCTCATCGCCATCGTCACAGCCTGACCGATCTATGACTCCGTGTCGTCGGCGGGTTCAGCGCGGAGCGTCCATGTCGTGTTGGTGTCGACGGCAAGGTAGCCGATACCACCGACAGCCCGCACCTGTGGGTCGGTTTGGCCGACAATGCTCTGAATCAAGAGTTCGACTTGCTCACCGTTGCTGTCGATAAGCGAGAGGTTGTAATCATCATCCGTGTCGACAGAGAGGCTGAACTCGATCGGTTGTTGTGCACCGAAGTCGATCGGGCCGAGTACCGCATCAAGCCCATCGTTGAACGCAACCGGCGGCTCCAGTTCAAGCTCGACCTCACTGTCGATATCGTAGGCCGGCACATCGTAGACGGTCGCTGTCCAGTCAGCACTCGCCTGTTTGACAGCCAGTCGGTACTCACCGGGGGGCGGATTGATCAGATTTCGCCCGGTGAACGGGCCGAGCACCTCGATCACCCGGTATTCGGTGCCATCAGTTGCTGAAACCAGTGTAACCAGAAACCGCTCACCGGCGTCCGCATCGCCAGCATCGGTATCGATGATCGTGGGGCCCTCACGTGTCAACGCAAAGCTGTCCGTTGTCGCCTGTCCCGAGCCCGAAAGCGAGAGTGACTCGATAGCACCGTCGCCGTCGACGGTCGGATAGGGTGGATACGGTGCGGTGGGCACGCCGGACGGGCCGAACCCCACATCATCACTCAAGATAACGTAGCCACCGACCCCACCGACACCGATGGCACCGCCGGCCGCCGCGGCCGCGAGATACTGTCTGCGTTCCATACAGGCCGCAGACACCCCGATGACCTAAGTTCAGTGCTTTGATTCTCAGATCTGAAAGCCGCATACGACGACTGATTGTCGGCATCGGCGTGCGAAACAGCAAACTACGTTCACCGGTGGGCAAGGTGTCGTAACGCCTAAGAGTCAAACGGTCGTGTCTCTGTACAATGAATCAGTTACGACGTTGCGATCGGAGGTGGCTCCATGGGTGTTGAGATCAAGGAGTCAGCGGTCAGCGACGACGCCCGCGCGGAGATGGAGCAGTTTGTCTACGATTATCTGGCTGCCAGCGTCGAAACGGAAGACGACGGCGGACGCATGCGGTGGTATCCATGGCACAGCGCGGAGTACCGATTTAATCACATCCTCAACGTCGCCGATCTCGCCGAAACGATCGCCGAAACGGAGGGTGCCGATGTCGATATCGTCGTTGTCGCCGCGCTGTTTCACGACGTTGCAAAACTCGACGCCCCACAGGATCGACACGCCGAGGAGGGTGCTCACGTTGCCCGCGAGTTCCTCGAAAGCCGCGGGGAGTACCCGCCGTCGTTTATCGACACCGTCTGTCAGTCCGTCGCCGACCACTCATTTCAGGGGCCACTCTCAGAGGTGTCACTGGAGTCTCGCTGTCTGATGGAAGCCGACGTGCTCGATAAGGTTGGCGCCAACGGCACCGCGCTCATGCTGTTGCGGATGGGGTATGAGTCACGCACCCACATGGATGCCGCCCGGATGGTCGACCGCGTGCTCGAACGCGGGAAAGACCATCTCAATCGTGTCGAGTCCGATACCGCCGAAAGCATCGGTCACAAGCGGCTCAAGCGCGTGAAATGGTTCCGCGAATGGCTGGAAAGTGAGGTCGCCGAGATGGACGCCGACCGCCCAGAGGACAAACCACCCGGTGTGAACGACGACTGAGCGATCACTTGCGCTACCGATCAAAGACACGGCGGCAGGGACAGTCACAGCGCGTCACCGTTTAGCCGATCGACCGCGTTGAGACCGACAATGCAACTGTCAGTGATTTCCCTCGGGAGGGTCGTCCTGTTGGTCGCAACGCGGGCGATCTTTGACCGCTTGTCGGTATCGTCGCAGCGACCGGCCGCTCGGTCGTGTTGTAATGTGTGGGCTTTGTTATCGGCCCCGTGGTCGCCGTCTAACTGGCATCGATCCCGTCTGGCCATGTTTCAACGGCTGGCGTCACGGAGCGATTCGGGTTCAACAACCAAGCGCCGGCGCTGTTCGTCCGGGAGACACCGGTACGACTCAGCACCACAGTTGCCGGCGATCGGGGGTGACTAATGGCCGAGCCCGGCAGCTACGTGTTGGTCGTCGCTGTTGAGTCTCCGATCACGATCACGATCGGCGCACTCGGAGAGCGTGAGTTTACAGCAGGTGGCTACGCCTACGTCGGCAGCGCGTTCGGCCCAGGCGGGCTCTCACGTGTCGACCGCCACCGCCGAGTTGCCAGCGGCGACCACGACATCCGCCACTGGCATATCGATTATCTGCTCGGGGCAGCCCAAAGCGGGCTTGCGAGCGTCGAAACATACCCCAACAAAGACATCGAGTGCGTGCTGGCAACGGCGTTCGCTGACGCCGGCTGTACGCCGGTCGCCGCGTTCGGAGCCTCAGACTGTGACTGTGGCAGTCATCTGTGGAAGCTTGGCGGACTATCGCTCCCGGCAGCTGTCAAAGCAGTATCCGAAAAGCGGAATTAGTCGTCGCTTGAGACAGCCCCGGTATCAGGCCCGGCAGCGGCCGCGGTGGCCGGCGTCTCCGGCAGCTCCTCGCGGACATCGTCGCCACCCTTGGTCTCGATTGCGTTGCGGTAGGCCTCGGGGAAGACGCGGACGAAGTTGCTGAGTTCAGCGGCCCAATCATCGAGTAGCTCAGCGGCGCGCTCGCTGTCGGTGTACTCGGCGTGGTTTTCGACCAGCCGGGTCAACATGCGCTCGTCTTTCTGTGTCAGCTCCTCGGAGAGCGTCACCATCTCCGGATTGAGCTTGGATTCGAACTCGCCGTCGGGGTCGTAGACGTAGGCGACGCCGCCGGACATCCCGGCGGCGAAGTTACGACCCGTCTCGCCCAATACGGCGACGACACCGCCGGTCATATACTCACAGCCGTGGTCGCCGACGCCCTCAACGACGGCTTTCACACCGGAGTTGCGCACGCCGAATCGCTCGCCAGCGACGCCGTTGATGTAGGCCTCACCCTGGGTCGCCCCATAGAGGGCGACATTGCCGATAAGGATGTTTTCGTCGGCGTCGTAGGCTGCTGTCGGTGGGGTCTCGACGGCGAGTTTCCCGCCAGAGAGCCCCTTGCCGAGGTAGTCGTTGGCCGCACCGGTGAGCTGCATCGTCACGCCGTCGGCGAGGAAGGCACCGAAGCTCTGGCCGGCGATCCCATCGAAGTCGATGGTGATCGTATCGTCGGCCAGTCCTGCACCGCCGTACTCCGTCGAAATCGCATGGGAGAGCGTCGCGCCGACCGCGCGGTCAACGTTGGAGATCTCCTTGTCGAGGGTGATCGGCTGACCGGATTCGAGGGCCGGCTCGGCTTCCTCAATGAGCTCCCAGTCGAGTTGCTCCTCGATGTCGGTGTGTTGCTGTTCGCGGGTCTTGCGTCGCTGATCACCAGCTGTCGGCGCGATGACCGTCGAGAGATCGAGATGTTTGGCCTTCTCGTGGTCAGTGTCGCGTTGGCTGAGGAGTTCCGGTCGACCGACCATCTCGTCGAGCGACGTGAAGCCGAGTTCGGCCATGATCTCTCGAAGCTCCTGAGCCATGAACGTCATGTAGTTGATGACGTGTTGTGGCTCGCCGGGGAACCGTTCTCTAAGATCCTCATCTTGGGTTGCGACACCGACCGGGCAGGTGTTGGCGTGACACTGTCGGGCCATCACACAGCCGGAGGTGACAAGCGAGGCGGTGCCGAAAACGTACTCCTCTGCACCGAGCAACGCGGCGATCGCCACATCGCGGCCGGTTTTCATCCCGCCGTCAGTTGAGATCTTGATCCGGTCGCGAAGCCCGGTTGCACACAGCATCTGATTGGCTTCTGCAACCCCAAGCTCCCACGGCAGCCCGGCGTTTTTGATCGATGTTTTCGGTGACGCACCGGTACCGCCGGAGTCGCCGGAGATGTGAACCGTGTCTCCGTTGGCCTTGGCAACGCCGGCCGCGATCGTCCCGATACCGGCCTCGGAGACAAGTTTGACGTTGATATCCGCATCCGGGTTCGCGGCCTTGAGATCGTGGATCAGCTGTTTGAGATCCTCGATCGAGTAGATGTCGTGTAGCGGCGGCGGCGAGATGAGGCCGACACCCGGCGTCGAGAACCGAACGTGGGCGATCATCTCGTTGACCTTCTTTCCGGGCAGGTGACCCCCTTCGCCGGGTTTCGATCCCTGTGCCATCTTGATCTGGATCTCCTCGGCCGACGAGAGGTAATGTGAGGTGACGCCGAACCGGCCGGAGGCAACCTGCTTGATGTCGCACTCCTTCTCCGTGTCGAACCGCTCGGGTGGTTCACCACCCTCCCCTGTTCCGGCACTGCCGCCGATACGGTTCATCGCAATCGCGTTGTTTTCGTGGGCTTCGGGTGACAGTGATCCAAGGCTCATCGAGGCCGTCGCAAACCGTTCGACGATCTCGTGAACCGGCTGTACCGCGTCGATGTCGACAGGGTCACGATCGGAGTCAAACTCCAAGAGCCCGCGAAGCGTTTGGAGGTTCTCGTTTTGATTGTTGATCAGCTCGGCAAATTCGCCGTAGCGATCGTAGTCGCCGCTGCGGACAGCCTGTTGGAGCGTACCGACCGTCTCCGGGTTCCACTGGTGGTAGATCCCCGAAGAGCGGTGTTCGTACTCGCCCTGCGTTTCCAGCTCGGGATCGGAGCCAAAGCCAACAGCGTGTCGCGTCCGAACGTCGTCTTCGATCACGTCGAGACCGATCCCTTCCGTCCGGATCTCGGTGCCCTCGAAGTATTCAGCGATGAGATCGGAGCTGAGGCCGACGGCCTCGAAGATCTGGGCCCCCTGATAGGATTCGACCGTTGAGATCCCCATCTTCGCCATGATCTTCAGCAGACCGTGTTCAAGGGCGTGAATGTATCCTTCGATAGCTTCTGCTTCGTCGGCACCGTCGGGGCCGGCGCACAGATCGGAGATCGTCTGGTAGGCAAGATATGGGTTGACTGCTCCTGCCCCATAGCCGACCAGTGTTGCGAGGTGGTGTACCTCGCGTGGGTCGCCGGACTCAACCACAAGCCCGACATCGGTTCGGAGCCCGTGGCGAACGAGATCGTGGTGGACGCCACCGGTCGCAAGCAGACTTGGGATTGGGATCCGCTCCTCGTTGGTGCCGCGATCCGAGAGCACGATGATGTCCGCGCCGTTGTCGATGGCAGCGCGGGCGTCACCCCGGAGCCGCTCGATTGCGGCTTCGAGATCAGTCTCGGGGTCGTAGGTCATGTCCAGCGTCGCCGACTCGAAGCCCTCCGCGCCGCGGTCAAGGTTCTTGATCGTCGCCATCTTCTCGTCGGAGAGAACAGGTGAATCAACAACGAGCTGGTGGGCGTGTTCCGGCGACTCGGTCATCAGGTTTCGCTGTTTGCCGAGCCGCGACTGGAGGCTCGTCACCAACTCCTCGCGGATGTAGTCGATCGGCGGGTTCGACACCTGGGCGAACAGCTGTTTGAAGTAGGTAAACAGCGGCCGATTGAACTCGCCAAGGACTGACAGGGGTGTGTCGTCACCCATCGAGCCAACGGGATCTTTCCCTTGGTCGGCCATCGGCTCTAAGAGGTGTGTCAGTTGATCCTCCGTATAGCCGAAAGCGGCCTGCTGGGCGCGAAGGGAGTCGACATCGCCGTGGGGTTCGAGGGTGTCACCGGCAATGTCTGAAAGATCTTGTTGGTGTTCATCGACCCACTCGCCGTATTTGTCGTCGGTAAGCTCGTCGAAAACCTCGGCGTCGGGGATGACCTCGCCTTCCTCGGGGTCGGCAACAAAGATCTGGCCCGGCTGGAGACGGCCGCGCTCGCGGATCTCACTTGGGTCGGTCTCGATCGCGCCGACCTCGCTGGCGGCGATGAGCTGGTTGTCCTCGGTGATGTCGTACCGGCAGGGCCGCAGTCCGTTGCGGTCGAGCACGGCGGCGATCTTGTCGCCGTCGGTCGCCGCGACGAGCGCGGGGCCATCCCACGGCTCGACGAGGCTGGCGTGATAATCGTAGAAATCCTGTCGATCAGGATCCATCGAAGCATCGTTCTCGTGGGCCTCCGGGATCAGCATGCGGAGGATGTGCGGCAGGTCACGATCGGAATGCATCAACAGCTCGATGGCGTTGTCGACACTGGCGGTGTCGGACTGGCCGGCCTCGGTGACGGGTTTGAGCGTCTCCATGTCGTCGCCGAAATCCTCGTGTTCGAGTTGGGATTCACGGGCCCGCATCCAGTTGATGTTGCCGCGGATCGTGTTGATCTCGCCGTTGTGGATGATCCGCCGGTAGGGGTGGGCGAGATGCCACGCGCCGAGGGTGTTCGTCGAGAACCGCGCATGGACGAGCGTCAGCGTTGTCTGCAGGCGTTCGTCCTCCAGATCGGGGTAGTAGCCGGCGAGCTGTTCGCCTTTCAGCAGTCCCTTGTAGACCAGCGTTTTGCGGTGGAGCGAACAGACGTAGAACCGACCCGCGCCGTCGATCTCCTCAGCGGCCGCTTCGAGGTCGCGGCGAGCAAGGAATAGCCCACGGTCGAAGGCGTCGTCGGCCATCGACTCGGAGGGGGTCACAAAGACCTGCCATACATCAGGTTCGGAGTCGAGTGCGGTCTGGCCGAGGTCGCTGTTGTCCGTTGGGACATCCCGCCAGTGGAACGCCTCGAGATCGTAGTCGGCGAGGGTCGATTCGAAGCGCTCGATAAGCCGGTCTCGAACCGTCTCGTCCTGTGGCATGAACACTGAGCCGACGGCGTATGTGTCCGGGAGGTCGCCGACGACCGCCGCAAAAAATGCGTCGGGGCGTTGAATCATGATGCCGGCCCCGTCGCCGGTTCCCTCTTCGGCACCGGTCGTGCCGCGGTGTTCGAGATTGCAGAGTAGTTCGATGCCGTCGGCGACGACATCGTGTGAGGCACCGCCGTCAAGATCGACGACCGCGCCAACGCCGCAATTTGATTTGGTATCGGTCGGATCGGCGAGCCCGACGGGTTCACCATGCGCATCGTCTGTTTGCGCATGCGACTCACTGTGATGATTAGCCATACATGAGTTGAGCAATCGCTTAACTAAATGCCTGCTGATGCGAAAATAAGGGTTCCTAATTCCCATATTAGGAGATATTAAGAATTGATAGTTAGCAGCCTGAAACGATCAGGCGTAATCAGGCTTAACGATCATGTACGATCTGGGCCAAGAACGCATCCAGAGTTGGAACAAAAGCGAAGCAATCGTCAACTCCGAAACAGCGGTCAGCGAGAACCTATCGGTCGACGCTCGCGCCGTTCGGTCAGTAGTTCTTCGCGAAGTAGGCGGTTTGGGTGGCGTCGTCGCCACAGATCGCACACGTCTCGTCGTCACCGACCGTCTCCTCGTCGTCGAAGGGACACATGACGATCTCGGCGGCCAGCGGTTCCTTGATCGGCTCCTCACACTCCTCGTCGCCACACCACGGGGCTTTCACATAACCACCGTGTCGACCAAGCGTCCCGAGAATCTCCTCGCGGGAGTCGGCTTCGCGGACACTGTCGTCGAGGTTTTCTTCAGCAGCCGCATAGAGCTTCGCGTACACCCCATCGAAGTGGTCCTGAATCGTCGCATCGATATTGTCGCGGTCAGCGGTGATCGACTCGCCGTCGGGGCGGTGGATGATCGTCACCTCGCCGTCCTCGACCTCGTGGGGGCCGATCTCAATCCGGATAGGAACGCCCTTCAGCTCCCACTCGTTGAATTTGAAGCCGGGATTCCGCTCGTCGCGATCGTCGAGTTCGACACGGACGCCGCTGTCGGCGAGGTCGTTGGCGACCTCATCGGCGTAGTCGAGCACATCGCCTTTTGTGTCCTCCTGCCAGATCGGGACGATGACGACCTGTTCGGGCGCGATCGTCGGCGGGAGGACGAGCCCTTGATCGTCGGAATGGGTCATGATGAGCGCGCCGAGTGCGCGCCACGAGAGCCCCCACGAGGTCGTGTGGGCGGGCTGGGTTTCCTCGTCTTTATTGGAAAAGGTGATGTCAAACGCCTCGGCGAAGGAGGTGCCGAGGTGGTGACTCGTGCCTGCCTGTACCGATTTGCCGTCCGGCATCAGGGCTTCGACGGTCGTCGTCTTATGCGCCCCGGGGAACTTGTCGTGATCCGGCTTTTGTCCTTTCAGCACAGGGATCGCCAGCAGATCCTCGTAGAGGTCAGCATACTGATCGAGGCGGGTCATCGTTTCGTCCCACGCCTTGTCGTGGGTTTCGTGGGCCGTATGGCCCTCCTGCCAGAGGAATTCTTTCGTTCTGAAAAACGGTTTTGTCTCCGTTGCTTCCCAGCGAACAACCGAACCCCACTGGTTGACCCGCAGCGGGAGGTCGCGGTGGCTCCGCACCCACTGGGCCAGATAGGGCGCGATGATCGATTCGCTGGTCGGGCGGACGGCGAGTCGCTCCTCAAGTTCGTCGTGGCCGCCGTGGGTAACCCACGCCACTTCGGGGTCGAAGCCCTCCACGATGTCTTTCTCCCGTTCGAGATAGCTCTCGGGGATGAACATCGGGAAGTAGGCGTTCTGGACGCCGGTGGCCTTGAACTTGCTATCAAGTTCCGATTGGATCGCCTCCCAGAGGGCGTAGCCGCGCGGGCGTGTGACAATGAAGCCGCTCATCCCGTCGGGGCCGTAGTTAACGAGGCCGGCCTTTTTAACGACCTCAGCGTACCACTCGCCCGTGTTGTGCTGTTTGCTCTCGGTGATCCCGAGATCTTGCTCGCTACTCATTGCTGGCACTCCGCAACCGGGACAAATAAACGCAGTGTGTTGTCCGCGGCCGCGACAGGCGTAAGAACCGCAGAATACGTCGAAGCCGAGTCATGGTAGCCGCCGCGGCGGTCGTGGTACCACGACCCTCGCAAGGGTTATAGCCCGGTGACCTATACGTTTGATTGCAATGGCACACGGAAAAGTTGATTTCTTCAACGACACTGGCGGCTACGGATTTATCGAGACGGACGATGCTGACGACGACGTGTTCTTCCACATGGAGGATGTCGGCGGCGAGGATCTCACAGAAGGCGAGGAGATCGACTTCGATATCGAACAGTCCCCGAAAGGCCCGCGCGCGACGAACGTCGTTCGCAACTAACTACAGTCCTCGCCTCACGGCGATACTGCAATTTTCGTTCTTTTCAACCGCTGAGTCGACTCGCTTGACAGCCGCGATCATACGAGACACTCAACAACCAGATGTATACGACAAGCCCCGCAGCCACAGCCCTGGCGGACTGAAAGGGCGAGACGCTATCGACGAACCCCGGCGACGCAAGCACTGCAGGAACGAGCGAAGCGAGTGACGAAGCGCGCAGCGAGCCGCGGGAGTTCTGCGAGCGAAGCGAGCAGAACCTCGAAAGACGAGCGGAGCGAGTCTTTCGGCGGTCGATAGCGTCGAGGGCTTTCTATCTGTTATGGCAGTCGCCAACGACACTTCCCAAATCGGCTAGTCCTGAATCGTATCAGCAACCGACTGCAACGACTCGTACTCCGAATCCGAATAGGCGATCACACGCACATCAGTCAGCGTCGACGACTCGTAGTCAGCAATCACCGAACAGATCAGTTCCGCGCCGCGCTCGAAATCGAAGCCGGCGACGCCAGTACCGAGAACTGGAAACACAACCGACTCACACCCTAATTCGTCTGCTTTCTCCAAGGTATTCCGCGTCGCATTCCGAATACTCTCCGTCGTCGCCTGCCTGTCGCCGTCGTGCGGCATCGCCGCCGCGTAGATCACGTATTCGGCATCAATATCGTAGGCGTCGGTAGCGACGACCTCGCCGGGATCGACCGGCCCGTTCGCCATCACTTCGGCGTTGCTGTCGCCGCCCGCACCGCGGCGGAGCACGCTGGCGACGCCGCTGCCCATTTTGTGGCTCGTTCCCGCCGCGTTGACAAGCGCGTCAGCCTGCTGGGCGGCATCACCTTGGATAATGGTGACGTTCATAGGAAGCAGTTCGGGGGAACCACGGCGCGTCGGGTTCGAGCGCGGCCGTCTCGTCGCTTCGGGCCTCAACGGTCAGTTCAGTCACCTCATCAAGATTTTCGAGGGGCTCCTGCCGAGTTGGCCCTTGGCTCGCCACTCTCGCCTCCTCATCGATAGCAGACCACCACTCGTCGTCTTCCTCGATCAGCCGAATTTCTCGGCCAGCACGCATCCCGGCAATCAGGCCGGAATGTTGGATAAACACTCGAACAGCGCTCAATCCGGTAACCCCCGTGTCAGCGCGAAGTCAAGTACCCCCAGCACTTACACATGATAATGGCAGACGCACCATCGACACCCGGCATTCACCACGTGACCTGCATCGCGGGCGACCCCCAACAGAACATCGATTTCTGGGTCGAAACGCTGGGCCTCCGCCTCGTCAAGCGGTCAGTTAATCAGGACGACCCCAGCACCTATCATTTCTTTTTCGCCGACGCCGAGGGCACCCCCGGCACCAGTATGACCTTCTTCCCGTGGGAGAATCTCCGCCAGGGCAAGGTCGGCTCCGGTCAGGTCTCCCGCACCGCCTTCCGCGTGCCCGAGGGTAGTCTTGAGTTCTGGGAAGACCGGTTCGACGACTACGGTGTCGACTACGAGGATCGCATCGAGCGGTTCGGCGAGACCGTCCTGCCGTTTTACGATCCAGACGGGCTCCCGGTCGAACTCGTCGCCGTCGAGATCCCAGCGGACGACCCCACAGTCCCGTGGACCGAATTTGTTCCCGAGACGGCCGCGATCCGCGGGTTCCACTCGGTGACGCTGTGGCTGGCCGATCCGCATCAAACAGAAGAGGTGCTGCGGACGATGGGCCTCAAAGCAACCGGCACCGAAGAATCACCGGGCGATACGCCGGGCGATGAGCGCACGCGCTTCGAGGCAGCCGGTACCGTCGGCCAGTACGTCGACGTATTACCAACGGTTGAGGGCGCACGGCAGGGCCACGGCACCGTCCACCATGTCGCCTTCCAGACGCCAAGCGACGCGGATCAAACGGCGATGCGACAGGCTGTCTCCGCCCACAGCGTTCGTCCGACCCAGCAGATCGACCGCCACTGGTTCCGATCGGTGTATTTCCGTGAGCCAAATGGGGTGTTGTTCGAGCTCGCCACCAGCGGGCCGGGGTACACCAGCGACGAACCACTTGATGCGTTGGGCGAGGAACTGATTCTGCCTGGAACCTTCGCCGACCAACGCGAGCAGATCGAAGCCGACCTCAGCGACGTGACGATCCCGCGCGCCGACGCGGTTGATGCCGACGCTGACTGATTATGGATCGACGCTGAACTGACTCTCACCCACCCGCCAGTCCCACCCCGGCAGTCGCGTCTGAAACCCTGCGGCCAACGCGGCGTCGAGGTCGTCTGCGCCAGCCACCTCATCGGTGTCGCCGTGGGTGTGGACATCCGCGATGTGGAACGTTGCCTGTGCGAGCACCGACAGCGGTTGCCCGCCGGCGATCGTCGCCGCAAGCTGGCGACCCAACACCTCGTCGACAACGAAACCCGGATAGTCGCCGTCGACATCGAGCTCCCGGAGCAGCGCGATGTAGCCGGCGAGATTAACCGCGACCTCGCCGTCGGCGAACACACGATCGACCGCCTGTTGGTAGGTAGCTTCGCTTATAGTATCGACCTCGGTCTCAAAGAGATCACCGAGGTGACCCCGAGTCTCGTTGAGAATCGGCACGACAACGTCGGCGTGCCGACGAACCCAGTCATGCTCGGCGGCCACCCGATCCGGCGTAATGTGCATACACGGGCGGAAGCAACGAATCGGCTTGGGTGTGTGGGTGACACCACACGAAACGAGCAGGCGCCAAACAGGCCGTTGCGAAGAGGTTTTATAACGAGGGTTGTGTAGGTGAAGCTAAGCGGGTTTTCGCTGCCTGTTCCCGCATGCGGAGTTGTCAGATCGTATTCAGTATGTTCCAGTTCGACCGGCAGTATCCCACGGCGTCCCGACTACTCAGGGGTGCAGTCTGGCGAGCGAACAACCGACGAGGCGGCGATCAGCGCAGGTTTTGTTGACGTATGAGCTCAGTAGATAAGCAACTCGACGACCTGAAAGCGGAGATCGACGAAGAGGTTCCACCCGATATTACCGTCTCGGATGTGAAATACGAGGGCCCGGAGCTGGTGATCTATACACCACACCCAAAGGAGTTCGCGGAAGATGGCGATCTTGTCCGTAACCTCGCCAGCAAGCTTCGAAAGCGGATCACCGTCCGTCCCGACCCGGAAGCACTCTCGGATCCAGCCAGTGCCGACGCGAAGATTCGGTCTGTCATCCCCGACGACGCCGGTGTCACCGATCTCGATTTCCACGAGGACACCGGCGAAGTCGTCATCGAAGCCGAAAAACCCGGCATGGTGATCGGCCGCCACGGCTCAACGCTCCGGGAGATCACCCGAGAAGTCGGGTGGACACCCGAAGTCGTCCGCACGCCGCCGATCGAATCCTCGACCGTCTCGAACGTCCGGAACTTTCTCAAACAGGAACGCGACGAGCGACGCGACGTGCTCGAACGCGTGGGGCGACAGATCCACCGCGAGGAGATCGGCCGCGACCAGTGGGTGCGGATCTCAACGCTGGGCTGTTGTCGGGAGGTCGGCCGGGCAGCGTTTCTCCTCCAGACCGCTGAGACACGGGTCTTGATCGACTGTGGCGACAAACCAGGGGCAGAAGGCGAAGTCCCATACCTTCAGGTGCCGGAAGCCCTCGGCTCCGGGCCGAATTCGATCGATGCCGTCGTGCTCACCCACGCCCACCTCGATCACTCCGCGCTCATTCCGCTGCTTTTCAAATACGGCTACGATGGCCCGATCTACTGTACAGAGCCGACACGGGATCTGATGGGGCTGCTCCAGCTCGATTATCTCGATGTCGCCTCGAAGGAGGGCCGCACGCCGCCGTATGACTCTGAACAGGTCAGAGAGGCGATCAAACACGCGATCCCGCTTGAATACGGTGACGTGACCGACATCGCCCCCGACATCAAGGTCACCTTCCACAACGCAGGCCACATTCTCGGCTCGGCGGTCACCCACTTCCATATCGGCGATGGGCTCTACAACGTCGCCTTCTCCGGCGATATCCACTACACCGACACGCGGCTGTTCAACGGTGCGGTCAACGACTTCCCGCGGGTCGAAACGCTCGTGCTCGAATCAACCTACGGCGGTCGCAACGACTACCAAACCGATCAGGAAGACTCCGAGGAAAAGCTGTTAGAGGTCATCAACGAGACCTACGACGACGGCGGAACGGTGTTGATCCCGGCCTTCGCCGTCGGCCGCTCCCAGGAGATCATGCTCGTCTTAGAGGAGGCGATGCGCACCGGAAAGATCCCGGAGATGCCGATCCACCTCGATGGGATGATCTGGGAGGCGACAGCGATCCACACGACCTATCCTGAATACCTGCGAGACGATCTGCAGGATCGGATCTTCCATGATAATAAAAACCCGTTCCTCGCCGATCAGTTTAATCACATCGACGCCGGCGAGGACGAACGCCAGGCGGTCGCCGACGACGAGCAGTCGATCATCCTCTCAACCTCGGGGATGATCACCGGTGGACCAATTATGTCGTGGCTCCGACATCTCGGCAGCGATTCGGACTCCCGACTTGTCTTCGTTGGCTATCAGGCACAAGGAACGCTCGGCAATCGGATTCAAAACGGCTGGGATGAGATTCCAGTCAACAACGACTACAACGGTGGCCGTGGCGACACCCTCACCCTGAACATGGGCGTCGAAACCGTTGATGGGTTCTCCGGACACGCTGACCGCAAGGGGCTGATGGATTTCGTCCGTACGATGAACCCACGACCAGAAAAGATCCTCTGTGTTCACGGCGACGAACGCTCCGTCCAAGACCTCTCGTCGGCGCTCTACCACGAGTTCGACATCCGGACGTTCGCGCCGAAAAACCTCGAAACGTTCCGGTTCCGGTAACCGATCAGGGGAGTTCCTTCCACTGTTTCCCGCAGTTGGGACAGGTTCGAATATCGAATACCTCGTCAGGATCGTTCTCTCGTTGAAGCGTCTCTTCGCACTCACCACAGGCGATCCGCTCGTAGTTGTCCTTATACAGGTCGTCGTTGCGGAGCCCTTTCCGTGTTGATTTCATATCCTCTCTTTTGTGCTGTGGCCTAAAAGCATCCCGTGTGACGAGCGTACGACAGTCCGCTCTGCTCCCGAGGGGCGTCGCTGTTGACGATGTGCATTTCGGTGAAAACGAGTGGCCGCCCGGATGTGAGAGGCGGGTGGAGTATGGTGGTCGTCAGTACGTTGGGCATCGTGGTCGCACATCCAGCACCCGATGGGGGAGCGGCCATCACATCGACAGCCACCGGCAGTGTGAGGGGGCCCAACCACGATACGCCGGGTGGAGCACACTGCGGCCCACAACCCGGCGTCCCGCCTCAACCGCCGTTGGCTGTCACCTCCGATATTAACATTACCTTAACCAACAAGCTTGATTGTATATATACTGCACGGTTTGCGGTAATTCCATTATATTCGCTGAGTAAAAACTGTTTTTCGCTGATATTGTTTGATATTATTGGCCTATTTGCCACTGCAGTTGGCAATTGTATAGCTCTATGACACAGAAGGGAGAGTCAAAGCGTCTGCTCGGTCGGGACTATGTTACTGCAACAAGGCGAGGAGCGCGGCGGATGATCCGATCGAGGACGCCCCCGATCCTCGGAGTGGATCGTGCCGCGTGGCGGCCGACGGGCGTGGCGGCGAGGTGTGTGTGCCGACAGTGACGAGAAAAGCGTCAATACGTCGGCAGCAAAAGGTATGTCAGTGCGGCGTATAAATCCACCGTCCATGTCGTCTCGGCGCAAGACCAGACACCGTGTGGCGAAGTAATCAGCCACCGGCAGCCGCAAACCAATCAGCTACCGGCGGTCAGCAAGCGCGGGGAAGGAGGATCGAACACGGTCGACGACCGCGGGTTCGACGGTCGCGGTGAGCGTCGTCGGCTCGTCGCCAGCGGCGGCCCGGGCCGTTCCCCACGGATCGTAAACCGTCGAGCGGCCACAGAGCGTTGCATCCGCCGCGGAGAACGAGCCCGAGCCGTTGACCGCGATCACGTAGCTGAGGTTCTCGATCGCTCGGGCCCGACCCAGCGTCTCCCAATGTTCGATCCGGGGATACGGCCACGCACTTGGGACGACAAGACAGTCGACACCGCGGTCGAGCAGCCGGCGGTACAGCGACGGAAACCGGAGATCATAGCAGGTCGTCGTCCCGATCGTCAGGCCCTCGAATTCGACGACCGACAGCGAATCGCCGGGCACCAACAGCTCGGATTCCGCGGATTCGTAGCCGAAGAGATGGTGTTTTCGGTAGATACTCCGCCTGGTTCCGTCGCGGTCAAAGAAAACGGATGTGTTGGCGTATCCCTCCGTCGCCGGCACATCGTAACCAGCGGCCGCGCTGTCAGCAAGCGATTCGACGACGCTACCAGCCACAAGCGCGATGCCGTTGTCGGCAGCCAGCTCAGCAAGACGGTCGAATAATCCGTCGTCAAGCCCGACAGCATGGGTCGGATAGGCGTCGAAGGCAAAGAAACCAACACAGAACTGTTCGGGAAGAACAGCGAGATCGGCACCCGCTGTCGCGGCATCAATGATCGCCTCGTGGGCGCGATCAAGATTTGTTTCGACGGCTTCAGGCTCGATATCAAGTTGGATCGCAGCGACCTGCATCGTCAGTCGATATCCGCCCGGAGAGCAGCCTCAAGATTGTCGAGTTCGGTATCAAGATTGCGCTTAAAGAACCCCTCAACGCCGGGGAGTTGGCCGTCGACAACGAACTCATTGTGGAGTTGACAACCGCTGTCGGTTTCAGTGATCGTGTGTTCGCCGGTCACCCGGAGTGCCCGTGAGCGACCCGCAAATTTCACTCTGGTTGGCGGCTCGCGGATTAGCTCCTCGGTTTCGACGGTGACCGTCGAGTTGAGCAGGGGGATCGGCAGCTGTACCTGCCACGTCGCGCGGCTGTCGTCGTGGATCGTGAAGGTATCGACGACGCTGATCGCGCCGGCGCGTTGCTCGGGATCGGCAATAAACGCCCAGATCTGCTCGCCGGGAACATCGAACTCGAAGGTCCGTGAGACACGGACAGTCATTATAGAGTGGTGGGGTGGCGGGGTAAAAAAGGACGCGGAAACAGCGATTGATTGTTACTCAGGGGTGACACGCCACGTCGTCGATCGGGCCCGACTCCATTTTTCGATGTCGACATCGTCGGATTTCTCGGCGAGCTGCGGCAGGCGGACACCAACCTGCTTCGAGGAGAGACCGATCGCCTCGGCGATGGTCTTCGCCCGGAAATATCGCTCACCGCGGGCAACGCTGTCACGGAGATAGGCGACGATCCGTTGTTCCTCCTCGGTATACTGTGTCATCTATAATAGCTAGAGGACTGAACGGCTTAATGATTACGTCGGCTCACTCCAGTCAAGCAGGGGCTCAGGCGTCGTACAGTTGGAGTGCAGCCACCGAGAGCCCAGCGGCGATGACAGCCGCCGCAAAGCCCCAAGCCTTCGTGCGTTGGGTGCCGCCGGCAAACATGAGTCCAGCCCCAAGCACCGCAACCGTCCCGCAGGCGATCGCAACACCGAGTCCCTTGTCGGTCACCGTTTCGTGGGTAGCCATGGATATACGTTCCCTGTCGGGTGGCTTAGTTCATTCGAACGCCGGGATACGCCGACAGCGGCATCGGTGACCGCCTCAGGTGATATCGACGTGTTCGGACTCCTCGTTGAGCGCGAGGTTCGCGGCGATCTCGGCGTTTCGCATCGCATACTCGGCGGTGTGCTGAAGACTGACGAGCACCTCCCGGATCTGGAGCAGATCCTCGTTTGGCAGCTCTTCGAGGTCATTGAGGATCTCCTGTTCGCGGTCAGAGATCTCACCGAAGAGGTGTCGACACCGGATCGTCAGATCGTAGTCACGTTCGACAACCGAGCGGACGGCCATCGCGGTCAACTCGTCGATCTGGTCGGTGAACTCCCGAATCCGGCGGATGGTCGAGCTCTCGACATCCGGCATCTCGTCGGCTGAGGCAACGATCTCGGCGATATCCTCGGCGTTGTCGGCGGTGAGTTCGAGATTTTTCGCCACCGATCGGTAGCCGATCAGCGGGAAGCTCGAATCAAGACCAACCGCCCGACAGAGGTTCGGGTTCTGGTAGGCGGTGAAGATGAGTCTGAGCAGCAGGACGAAGATCTTGTTGGCCTGTCGCTCGCGGTTGAGCGCGCGTTCGGCGAGATCACGGTTGCCGTGGGCCAACGCCTTGACAGCCTCCCCGCGCATGGTGCTACCGGTGTTTTCGAGTCGCTCTAAGAGATTATCCAGCGTGAAGTCCTCAGGGTCAGCCGAACACCGAATCGCAATACGTTCGGGTGTCTCCTCGATGACGCCCAGCCCCATCAGCTGCGTTTCGGCCTGATAGACCGCGTTGATGTGTTCAGACTCAAGGGCATCAGCTTCCATCTGCACGTGGATCACTCGCCGGCCCAACACATACTGGGCGACAATCGCCCGCTCGACAGAGCCGGCATCGAGATTGTCGGCGTGGATCACCGCTTCGCTTTCGCCGGTGCTTGCGGACTCCGGGAGCACGGTGAGCGTTCCCTTTCCACCCATCCGGATCGAGACCTCATCGCCTTTTTCGACGTAGTGTTCCTTCGTCCACTCCGCCGGCAGCGTCATCGCCAGTGTTGAGGGCCCTAACCGCTGTACCTTCCGTGTTTCCATACCCTTTCTCAGGGTGGCGACATCTTAATTGTATGCATACAACGCTTATTGAACAACAGATGTTGAACTAATGTGCTGACTACAGCAGATGTTAATATGTGGTTGTGTGGCATGCTATACGATTCGAAGCATGCGGGTTTCAACGCGACCGACGCGAACCGTCCGCCAGCCGCGGAGTTCAGCGTCAAGTTCCGGGTCGTCGGTGTCGACACGCAACACCCGCAGGTCATCGAGTTTCGATTGTGAGGCGACGATCGCAACGCTCGCCTGTCGGATGACCGCGGGTGAGAGTTGAGGGTTCCCGCGGCCGAAGATGAACCCCTGTCCGCCGATCGGTGAGACGATGATGGTGTTGGTCTCGCCAAGTGAGTCCAGGATCTCGGCTTCGCTCGCGTCGGCTGCAAGCACCTGTCCGTCTCGCCAAACATCAACCCCAAGCGGTGAGCCCTCAAAGCCGAGAGCCGTTTTGATCGCCCCGAGCGTCGACCCGGGGGCAAGCACGTAGGTCGTCTCGGGGTCAACGCTGTTGGCGATCCCTTCGGCAAGGGCCGAAACCGTCCCGCCACCGCGCTGTTTGGCCGACTGGAGGTCGTCGGCAACCGGCACTGCTGCGATGGCTCGGAGTTCGGGACTGACCTCGCCGGCTCTATAGGCATCCTCGTCGATATCCATGACCTCCCGCTGTTCGGTTCTATCGAATTCGACAGCGACATCCGCGGCGGCCTCGGGGGAGACCGCAAACGCCGAGGAGTAGACCTTGACACCGGCGGGCACACCGAGCATCGGAACCCCGGTGTCGGCCAGCCCCTCAGCGACATCAACGGCCGTTCCATCGCCGCCGACAAAGACCACGAGATCAACCCCGTGATCAACGAAGGCAGCGACGGCACTGGCGGTGTCGCTGGCGGTTGTGGTGGATACACCGTCGGTGACTGCCGCAGCATCGCCGATGGTCGGCTCAAAAGCAATCGTTGGCTCAAATCCAGCGGCCCGCGCTTCGGCCGCCCCCATCGGCTCGCCAGCGGTAACGAGATCGATGTCAGCACCGTGGTCGGCCAACTGCGTTAAGGCCCGGCTGGCACGCGCCGGCGAGCGGGGCGCAGCACCACGGGCGACAGCATCGGCGACCTTCCCATCGGTTCCTTTCAGGCCGACACGCCCGCCCATTCCGGCGATCGGATTAACGAGGAACCCAAGGCGCATACCAACCAGATGGCGGCGGCAGTGAAAAGTGGCCTGCACCGACGCGGAGACTCAAGGAATTAAGCCGGTCGGCACGCTACCGGCGGGTAATGACTCCACTGGAGACCGCGCCGTTGCCGATCTTCGAGACGGCCGCCGTCGTGTTGGTTGCGAGTATCGCCTTGACCCTCGGCTGGCTGGCCCATCTGTTTCGGTCGTAGCCGTCCGCGCTATGAGTCGTCGTTGTCATCGATGTTGCCAACGGTTACCTGCTGGCGAAACCAGTCGGTCGCCGCCGCGACAGCCTCGGGGTCGCCGCCGCGGAACTTGACGCGAACGTACTCGCCCGGATAGCTGCCGACATCGACAGCGAACCGCTGTTGTGCCGTCTCAAGACGGTCGATCAGCGCGCTTTCGGGTTCGTCGGCGACGACCACCTCGGTGTGGATCGGCTCACCGCTGAACTCCGCAGCAACATGCCCAAACATGGTTTTCATCTCTGTGGGCACCCCTGGGAGTACGTAGATTGACTCGATGACAGCACCGGGAGCGACACCGGCTTCGTTCGGTACCATTCGCGCGCCAGCCGGCAGGTCAGTGGTGCCCGCGTCGAGTTCGGCGGCACTGTATCCGCCCTCGGTGGTGAGCCAGGCTTCCGCCTCGGGATGGTGTTCGAGATCACGGCCAACCGCCGCAGCAACCGCTTCCATCGTGCGATCGTCGTGGGTAGGCCCTAGCCCACCGGTAACGATGACCGCGTCGTCGTCAGCCCGATACTCGTTGACAACGGCGGCGATCACCTCGATCTGATCGGGAACGGTCGTGATGCGGGTGACAGTACAGCCGCGATCGGTCAACTCCGAGGCCAACCACGTGCTGTTCGTATCGACGGTCTCGCCGGCTAGCAGTTCATCCCCGACCGTGACGATGGCGACGTTCATTGCTCGTCCTCGTCGTCAAGGCCCATCTCGACGCGTGTCTCGTGTAGCCGGTCGATCTGCCGGCGGTAGTAGTAGAGCCCGCCGACGGCGATCGCCGAGAGAATCCCGATGATGGCACCGAAGATGGTGAGATCGTTGTTCTGGTAGTACTGGACGAGGATCGAACTCGACTCAACGTTCTCCCAGGTGACGTGAACGCGGTTGTCAACCCGTTCGGTTGTCGCCCCCGCGGGGACAGTGTTGCTAAAAAGGAAGAAGTCCATCCGGCTGCCCTCCGGGAGGATAACCTCATACGAGCCCTCGACATAGACTGGGAGGGTCAGTCGACGGGGTGTTGCCCCCGCGGTAAACGCGAGGCGGCCGTCGGCGGGGAGTGTGACATACACCTCATCCGGCGTCTGATCGATCTCGCCGCGAGCCCGGAGTTCGGTGCCGGAGATGACGGTGCCGTTCGCATAGCGGAACCGGACGGCCGAGATATCGAGCGGCCCCTCTTGGCCGATACTGGTCGGTTGATACAGTCTGAGCCGCTGGTCGGCCGACACGTTGTAGACGGCCTGGAGTTCTGAGCCGGTATCCAGCGTCAGACTGGCGTTGCGGTCGGTCTCCCAGTCGTAGGCCGCCGCCGGCTCGGCGTCAAGCACGTCGTCGCTGATCTCGCCGCCGTCGGTGACATAATCGAGACAGCCGGCTGTGAGCGTCAGGGAGAGTACCACGAGAATGGCAAGGCCAAGGCGTCGATTCATATTAGTCGTCGCCGATCACAGCCCGGAGTTCAGCCGGGAGGTAGTCACCGATCGCCGCCAGCAGGCCGGGCGCGTCGGTTCCCTCACCACAGATGATTGACTGTTCTAGTAGACCAAGCCGCTCGACGGTGACGATATCCTGTGCGTGGCCGGCGCGATTGACCGTTGCCCGCACCTCGCCGCGGGTCGCGCTGTTGACGGTGACGCGACCGGGGCCGCGCGGCCACTCGTAGAGCCGGTCGCGTTCATCGTCGGCGAGCCGCGAGGGATCACCGTAGACAAACTCCATCGGGAGGTGTTGAACGAGGCCAAACCGCTCGCGGATCTGGGGTGGGGTTCCCTGCCCGAGGCCGAGTTCGCCCGCCGGAATCCGGACCTGCTCGCCGGCGTCAAGGGTGATCCCATCGTCGTCCCACGATTCAAGCGTGCCAGTGTAGCGCTCACCGGTCTCGAAGTGGTCGGTGACCTCACCCCACTCTGCCCGCAACGCGTTGCGGGCGGCGGTCGCGTCGTCGCCGGTGACGGTCACGGTGACGAACTCGTCGCTGCGGACGCCGATCTCGTCGTCGACATGCAGGTCACCGAGGGTGTTGTCGATCAGTGAGCCGAGGCTTTTCAGGGCACGGTCGCGGGCGTCGCCCGCAACGTAGCATTTGGTGGCTAAGACGACCATTTAGTCGGCGTCCGCGTGGATCTCGACGTTTAGTTCCTCACGGAGGGCCTCGCCGCGTTCGGCCATCGCGTTGACAAGGGCATCGTTGTCCATCGATTCAAGCGGGGACGCACACTCCGGACACTGGAACCCCTGATCCATCGCCTCGCCGAACTCAAAGCGAATCGAACAGACCTCACAGAGATAGAACTCGTGGGTACGCTCGTACTCCTCGCGTTCTTCGATGGCCGCAAGCAGGCGTTCCATCTCGGATTCAAGATTTTCGGGGATGTTGTCGTAGTGAAACGTCCACAGATAGGTGAGCCAGCCGGAGTCCTCGTCGCGGACGCGGCGGTAGGAGGCGAGATCGTTCTCGTAGAGAATAAACAGCGCGCGGCGCACGTCGTTGAGTTCGAGATCGAGTTCCTCGGCGAGCTCCTCGTCGGTCACCTCACCCTCCGGCGGCGCGGCGGCGACCGGCATCCCTTCCGGGCCAACCAGCTCGTGGAGGTATTTTTGGATGACTGGATCGTTCAGTAACTCCTCAAAAGCCATTGAGGAGATATCGGCGGTGAACTTTGTTAAAAGCTCCGACTACCGAAGCCCGCCGGGATCGTGGCTACGAGTCGCCGTCGGTGTCGGCCACGTCAGAGGCTGTGTCGTCGCCCGAAACGACTTTTTTGCCCGTCGCTTTCGGGATCACCGTGCGCTCGGCATCGACCCACTCGGTATCTAACTCCCGCCCCTCGAAGAACCGATCCAAAAACACCGCCAGCCCGGCGACCTCCGAGTGAGGCTGATTGGTCACGCCAACGTTCCAGTCGGCGTGGTCATACAGGTCGAAAGGCACCTTTTCGCCGCCGACAACAACGAGCAGCGGATCGGCCTCGACAGCCGCTTGGATCTCACCCTCAACGTCGTCGATCGGGAGGCCATACATCGTGAGATGGACAACCGGGCCCGCCCAGTTGCGAACGACCGCCGCCTGGCTGTCGGTTTGCTCGATCTCGAAGGGGCCGCCGAAGCGATCGGTGATATCGGCGACGGTGTCGGCTCCCTGGGTGGCGTTGTCAGGGAAGATCACGCGATCCGCACCAAGCGCACGGGCAGTTAACCCGACATGTGTCGTCATCCGGTCGTCGCGGCCGGGGCGGTGGCCGTACCGAAGCACGACGACCTCCTGTGAACCCTGCATATCCCACCGCAATCGGTGATCGGAGGTGTGGGTTTCGGTTTCTGCTTGGAGTTACTCACCGTCGTTGTGATCAGTCGCATCGTCGTCGGCGTCGAGTGCAGCATCGTCGTCGGTATCGGCCGAACCATCGTCGTCCGCGGCGTCGGATTCGGCGTCAGGAATAGGCTCGGTGTCGGTTGGTGTCGTGGTCGGTTCTTCCGCCGGCGACATCGCCGATGGCGGTCGTCGGTCGGGGATACCTGACTCATCATCGGCATCGTCGTCAACCGCGGTCGTCTCTACGGACTCGATCGGCGGTTCCGTCTCGTCGGCGTCGTCCCTATCAGTGTCAGCGTTGGTCGCGATCGATGCATCTTCGATGGCTGTGGTCACAGCCTCACGAGCGGCCGGGCGGTCAACCGATCCCGAGGCGGTTCGGGGGAGTTCGTCGGCGAAGACGATCGTTTTCGGGCATTTGAATCCCGCAAGGTGCTCTCGGCAGTGGCCGTCGACCGCTTCAGCGGATAGATCGTCGTCAGTGGACACGACAAGTGCGGTCACACGTTCACCCCACTGCTCATCGGGAACCCCGACGACCGCCGCCGCCTCGATCGCCGCGTGGTCGGTGAGCACAGCGACGATCGCACCGGGATCGATCGTCTCGCCGCCGCTGGTGATGCGGTCGTCGATCCGGTTGACGACAAACAGTGAGCCGTCCTCGGTCTGGTAGCCGATATCGCCGGTGCGGAGCCCATACGAGCAGAATGCCTCACCACTCTCGCCGTCGTAGCCAGGGGTCACTGTCGGCCCGCTAACAACGAGTTCACCCGACTCGCCGGGCGCAACCGGCTCATCATCAGCACCGAGCACCGTCACATCGGTCCACAGCAGCGGGCGGCCAACAGTCCCCGGTCGATCGAAGGCGTCGGTTGGCCGGGCGGTCGCCACCTGGGAGGCGGTTTCGGTCATCCCATAGGTCGGATGTACCGGCACCGAGTAGTTCTCACAGCGCTGTATCAACGCGTCATCGGCCGGCGCGCCGCCGAGCAAGACGACCCGCAGGGAATCCGAGAGCGTCCCGCGGCGATCCAACATCGATTTGAGCATCGTCGGCACCAGCGACACGACCGTCACGTCGTAGCGGTCGAGGTCGTCAGCCGCCTGCCCGGGATCGAAGTCGGAGCGAACGACGATGGCCGTCCCGTACAGCGTCGACCGGAAGATCGGCGCGATCCCGCCGACGTGATACAGCGACAGCGTCAACAGCCAGCGATCGGCTGGGTCGACGCCGAGCCGGAATGCCGAGGCGATGGCGCTGGCCAACAGATTCCCCATCGTCAACACAACCGGCTTCGGGGCTCCCGTCGAGCCGGATGTAAAGACGATCAGCTGTGGCTCCTCGCGTTGCCACCCAAAAGGGTCGATCGCCGCGGGCGCAACGTCTTTGAACGATTTGACGGCCGCCCACTGTGGCTCGTCAATCGAGGCGATCGGCACCTCCTCGACGGCCTCGACGGCAGTTGGTTCGGTGTCAATGTCGCAGACAACAAGCGTGAGTTCCAGTTGGTCGATCTGTACACCAAGCTCCTCAGCTGTCAACCGGTGATTCAGCGGGACAAGCGTGACGCCGAGCCGCTGGGCTGCATGGAGGAGACAGACGCCAAGGAAAGTGCGCGGCAGCAGGGTAGCGATCTGGTCGCCGGCGTCGACACCAAGGTTGGCAAGGCGGCCGGCGGTTTCATCGACAGCGGCGTCAAGGCCGCTGTACGACCACCGGGTGTCGGTGTCGGCGTCGATCACCGCGAGATCATCGGGGGTTGCCGCCGCGCGGTGGGAAAGCCAGTCACGCATCGCCGATCACCGGCCGGCCGGCAAGAGGTGCCCGCATCCTCAAGACTCCGTGGCTCGCACGGTCAACACCGGCGCGGGCGCGGCGCGGACAACACGTTCGGTGACACTCCCAAGCAGGAAGCGATCGAGGCCGGTACGACCGTGTGTCCCCATAACGATAAGATCCACATCGACAGCCTCGGCGTAGTCGGTGATCTGTTCATGTGGCGTGCCGATCGAAACGGTGGTGACGGCCTCGATGCCGGCCTCAGCCGCGGTTTCGGCGATCTCCCCGGTTGCCGCTTCGGCACGGGCCTCAAGTTCATCGAGCGCCTGCTCGGAGCTTACATCAAGCGAGGCGTACGCTGAACTATCGACGACAGACAGCACGTGCAACGTCGCGTCGCAGCTGGCCGCAAGGTCGATCCCGTGGTCGACGGCTTCACCGGCTGGCTCACTGTCATCAGTTGGAACAAGAATCGTGTCGTACATAGCTACGGGTTTGCTGTACCGGAATATAATAACTTGGACGCGATCCCACTGGGTGATACACCACCGACCACAGCCTAAACAACAACGTTTCAAACGGCGTCACCGCCTACAGTGAGATATGCACACCGGAGGCAACGATGAGTGAGTCGACCGGAAACAACCGACGCGTCCGGGTTCGCGGGATCTATGCGACCGCACTAACGAAGTTAGCCCTCGATGCCAGCTGGACGGTTGTCGACGCCTCAGCACCGATCGAACGCCGGTTCGACGCTGACTTCGATAGCGCTGCTCACGATGTCGCTATCGAAACAACGGGCGACCGACAGGGGGTTGGGGTCGCCGGCGCGCCAACCGCGGTTGAGTCCCTAACGAACCGCCTCGCTGACATCGGTATCGACACCTGTTGGTGGCGCGATCCAGCCCCAGTCGGCACGGTCATCGACGGACGGATCACCGACACGACGGGCCGTGGAGCGATCGTCGACCTCGGTTCGGTCGAGGGCTATCTCCCCTTTGGGGCGGTCGAACGCCACATTGACACCGGCGAGACGGTTCGGGTGCAGGTGCGAGAGTCGACACCGCCGTGGAGCGACAGTCGCCACCAACTGGGCGGCGAGATTCGGGTCTCGACTGACCTCGTGACCCTGCGTCCGGAGGACGGGTCACCGACAGTCGATAGCCATGACGACGCTGCCGCCCGCGAGCTTCTCGGGATGGCGGAGTTACTGGAGATCGACGCGCCCGACGGATGGCGAATCAGGTGGCAGCACGCCGCGACCGACGCATCGATGGCTGAGCTCCGCGGGGCGTTGGAGACGGCAACCGCACAGGCCGAGACCGTCATCGCGGAGCTAGCTGGCGATGGTGTTGAGGATGCTGACGGGAATGAGACCCCACGAGAGGTGTTCAGCCAGCAAGCCGGCACGTGGTGTTGGTTCGGCCGCGAGTCGCGGTTTGCACTTGATAGGCGTCGCCGCGAGGTGACCGAGACGATGGCCGGCCACCATCGGATTAAAGCCGGCAGTGAAAACGCGAGTTCGGCGGTCGATTTCGTCGAATCGCTCTGCTCGGGCGGCGAGATCAGCGACGACGACGCCGGGTTTCCGTTTGCGGTTGTCGCCGACAACTTCGGGCCAACTGTCGGCGACGAGATCGCCATCAACCACGGCAAACCCGATGGGCGGCTGTTCAGCCTTGGGTCGGGCACCGTGACCGAGCGGGATGCCGACTCAATCACGCTCGTTCGAAAGCTCTCCGGCGGCGGCCGCTACGATGGGCTTGATCTGCCGCGATCCGACGGCGACACCGCAACGACAAGCTTCCAGGAGGGTCGGTGGTGGTATCCAACCGTCTACCGCGACCGCGACGGGGAGCTCATCGGCACCTATGTCAACGTCTGTACGCCGCTGGAATGTTTTCCTGACGGCGTTCGCTACATCGACCTTCATGTTGACGTGCTGAAATATCCTGATGGTACTATCGAGCGTGTCGACGACGACGAACTCGACGGGGCTGTCGACGCGGGGGAAATTAGCGAAGAACTGGCGGAGAAAGCAAGAGCCGTTGCGACCGCGTTGGAAACGTCGCTGTCGTAGCTGTCTGGGGGTGTTGCTGTCGGCCCGTAGGCGGCTCAGAAGTGGCCGGCTGACTCGTTGGAGTACTGCACGTCGCCGCCGCGGCCACCTTCGACCGTATCCGCGCCGGTATCACCGGTTGAGGGGACTTTGACCTGGACATCCTCGATCTCCTCAAACTCCATGTACATATCGCGCTTGATGTTCTGAGCGGTGACATTCGAGATCCCACAGCCGGAGCAGGTGCCGCCAAGTTCGACGACAACCTGGCCGGTCTCTGGGTTGGCCTCTCGAACCATGCTCGTCCCCCCGTGCATCTGGATGATCGGCATCTGCTTGACCATCCACGTTTCAACGCGAGATTTGAGGCTCTCGTCGGACATGGATCGGTCTATGGGCTCAACGTATGGGTAAGTTGTGGTTCCAGCAGTTTCAACACCGGTGAACAATCATGACTAACGCCCGCTTAGAGCTTCGAGCGGTCGCCCGTCCCGCCGGTGAGCGCGCTGGCGACCGCGCCTTTGACCACCACGTCGTCACCGAGATCGGTGAGGTTGACCTCGGGGATGTTCGTCATCACCATCTCATCAAGCCGGTCGCGAATCGGGGTAAGCACCAACTCGGGGTTGTTGAGCGCGACCGCGCCGCCGACGTTGACGACCAGTGGCGCGTAGGCGTGGATGATGTTGGCGAGACCCATTGCGTTCCAGTGGCCGAGTTGGTCGATGACGTGATCAGCAAACTCATCCTCGCCGGCGTGGTCGAAGAGATCCGCCGCCGAGAAATCAGGATCATCCAGTGGGAGTGCTGTCTCGATCGGATCCTCAGCATGGAGGCGTTCGGCATAGCGGGGGATGTTGTTGCCCGAGCAGTAGGCCTCCCAGTGGCCGTCGTGGCCACAGCCACAGGTCATGAACCCCTGGGGGTCGAGTGTCATGTGGCCGACCTCGCCGGCGTTGCCGTCCCAGCCGGCGATGACGGTGCCGTCGACACAGACGCCCGCGCCGATCCCCGAGGAGATGGTGAGATACACCATATCGTCGGGGTTGCGTTCACTGTGAAATCGCTCGCCGATGACACCCGCGATGGTGTCATTGTGAAGGTACACGTCGTCGGTCGCCAACAGCTTCGAAATCGGGCCGGTGAGCGGAATCCGATCGATCCGATCCGGGAGATTTGCTGGGTTTTCGACAACGCCTGCGGCGAGATCCAGCGGCCCGATCGAACCGATCCCACAGGCGGTCGCTGTGCCGGGGGTGATACCGGCCTGTCCACAGGCTTCCCGGATCAACGCCAGAATCGCTTCGGTGACCGCGATACCTGTTGGCCCGCGCGGTGTTTCGGCCATGGCACTCCCAAGGATTGTCGCCGAGCCGTCGGCGACAACGGCCCGGATATTCGTCGCCCCGAGGTCGACACCCACGTAGACGGCCATCACCCGACTTCGGGGAGCGATCACACTTAATTAGGGTGTTTTTACTCTGCGAGAGTCGGTTACCGGTGGGTAAAAAACGGTGTGCGTGATCAGTAGTCCGGGGCGTCGTCTTCGACCGCTCGCTTCAGCGACTCCCGGCGGGATTTGGCGTCACGGCCGGTCGCCTCAAGCAGGAACTCGTTTTTCAGCGAGACAGCCTCCTCGGCGGCGTCGGCCTCGCCGGCAGCGATAACCTCCTCAGCCGGTCGCTCCTCGAAGTGAACCGCGATCCTGTCTTTCTTGCCGCTGTATTCGGCCGCCCCGGCGAGAATACGCTTAAACACAGCGTTGTCAGGGTCTGCAACAACGTACAGATCGTGGCCGTTGTGTTCTTCGGTGCCGGTGACGGTGCCGAAGTACGATTCGATCGTTGTCTTGAGGTCGGGGATGCGATCGTCCAGATGCTCCCCGCGACGCATCTTGTACTCCTTCATTGCCCGCCGATTAGCAAGGGGATGGTTTACCGCTTTCGTCGTCGCTATCTACCAGCGTGGTGGGATGTTCGGTGCTCAAGCGGTCGTGCGCTGGGCACCAACAGCAGGGGTTACTCCCCAAGCGGCTCGGGGGCCGGCGGCATGGAACGCTTGTGTTTGCTGTCCGCAACGAGCGATTCGACACGCTGGATCTGATCGTGGTCGACGCCGTCGAGTATCCGAAGTGTCGCCGCCGTCGACAGCGGGCCATCGATGTGGAGGGCGAGAATCGCGTCGACGGTGTCGTAATCCAAGCCAAGTTCCTCCTCGTCAGTCTGGCCGTCCCACATGCCGGCAGTTGGCGTCTGTGCAACGAGATCAGCAGGGACGCCCACCGCGTCGGCGAGCTGTCGCACCTGCTGTTTGTAGAGCCCGCCGATCGGGTTACAGTCGACGGCTTGGTCGCCGTACTTCGTGTAGTAGCCGGTCATCGCCTCCGCACGGTTGCCGGTGCCGAGGACAACCCGATTTTCAGCATTGGCGACGAAATAGTTGAGCACGGCCCGCGTGCGAACGTAGACGTTGCCCATCGCCATTTGATCCTCTGTCGCGCTCGGAACAGCCTCGAAAACCTGCTCGGCGATGGGTTGGATCTCGATGACGTCGTACTCGATGCCCAACTCCTCGGCGACGCGCTCGGCGTCGCTCATGTTGTCTGGGTCGTTGACCTCGCTGGGCATGACGAGCCCGTGGAGGCCATCGGTTCCAAGTGCTTCGACCGCGAGGTAGGCGGTCGTCGTCGAGTCGATCCCACCGGAAAGCCCGAGTGTTGCGCCTTCGGCACCGGCATCGTCGACGGTGTCTTCGATAAACGAAACGAGCGTTTCACGAACTGTCTCTATCTCGGATGTCGAAAACCGGATGTCAAGCGGCGCTCGCTCTGACAAAACGGGAGCGGTAGTCGTAGACATACCACATCTAATGGGCGGCATCGACAAATAGGCTTGTATTACCACCAGAGCGTGGACGCATATACGCAAAATGGTCGAATATGAGTCAGTATGTACCTGTCTAAGAAGCTATGTTCCGAATAGCAAATCAATTACACGGGCTCGAAAAAACAATCGCAACGACGTTGAAAGAGGAGATTTATGCGTCGTCGTACAGTAACGACAAAGCGAGCGCGCCGTTGGTCCAGTGGTAGGACAGAGCCTTCCCAAGGCTCTAGCCCGGGTTCAATTCTCGGACGGCGCATTTTTGAGAACGAAGTGAGGTGACAATCGCCACGGAATTGAAGCAGGGAGCGAAGGGAGCGACCGAGGTTCAGTTCCCGGACGGCGCATAGTTTTGAGCGAGTTGAGATCAACCAGTGCCCAGTGTCGACCGAGACGACATGACCAAGCGTTAAGATGCACGGTTCGGATAGGTGGGGTATAGACGTCGAGGGGGGATCCACCTCATCCGGCGTGTAACCCCGCATGGCTATCGAATCGTTGCTCCCCAAGTCAATCCGCTCGCGGTACGCGCTGAAGCTGCTCGGTGGCGCGCTGCTTATCGGCCTGCTGATCACCGCGATCACCGCGACAACCGTGGTCGACGTAACCAACAGCGTCAGAGACGAGCAGCTGCGCTCGATGGAGACGAACGCGGAACTAGAGGCCAACGCCCTCGCCCAGTGGATCGAGGGCAACCAACAGACGGTTCGGGCCCTCTCAAGTCACCGGGGACTCGACCCGTCGGCACCCGGGGAGACGGCAGCCGTGCTGGCGCGTGAACGCGAGGCGTTATCAGCGGAGGTGGCAACGCTGTCGGTGGTCGAACGCAGTCCAGCGACGTTTTCTGAGGGCACCGACGAACAGATCCTTGCCAGCACAGAGCCGTCCTACGTTGGCCGGTCGCTGTCGGTGACCGATGTCAACTGGAAGCCAACGGTCGGCTTCAATTTCAACAGCACTGATGAGGTGATCCTTTCGTGGGTGTACACCGATGAAACGGAGGCTCTCGTCGCTGTTGCATCGCCAACCCCGGATGGTGACCACGTACTTGTCGGCGAGTACCGGACAGACGTACAGGCCGAGTCGTTTACTAGCGTCATCGATGGAACCAAAACGCAGGTCCTGGGTGGGTTTACCGCCTTTGTCCTGTTTGACGAAAACGAGACGAACGTTATCACCCCCTACGAGGGCGACCGCGCGAATACGACGATCGGGAACCGTATCCTCGATACCGATCCTGGTGCTGAGTTGAACGGCTCTGTACTAACCGAACACAGCGTCAAAGGCTACCACAGCGTTCCCGGCGAGGCTGTCGATTGGGTCGTTGTCAAGGAGGCCCCACGGCAGAACGCGCTTGCGGTCAGCGAGTCGATCCGCGGCGATCTGACGACGCTCGTTGGCATCACACTCCTTGGGTTCCTGCTGATCGGCGTGGTGATCCAGCGCGGGCCGATCCGCTCGATCCAGCGGCTGGCACGGCAGGCCGACGACATCGCCGACGGTGAGTTGACCGTTGAGATCGAGGATGAGGGCCGCGAGGATGAGATCGGCGACCTCCAGACGGCATTCCGGAACACCAAAGCCTACATCGAAACGATCGCCAGCCAGGCCGACGCCCTCTCCCGGCAGGCGTTTGACGACGACGCCTTTGCGGCGGCGATCCCTGGTCGGATCGGGACGGCGATGGCCGACATGCGCGGCGATCTGCGGCGGTTTATCGACGAACTGGAAACCGAACGCCAGCGGTACTCAACACTGGTCGAACAGAGCAAAGACGGGATCGCGGTCGTCCAAGGTGAATCGTTCGTCTTCGTCAACGAGCGATTAGCCGACATCACCGGCTACAGCCGCGAAGAGTTGGTTGGCATGTCGTATGCCGCGGTTGTTGTTGAGGAGGATCTTGCTGGCGCCCGCGAGCAGGCCCAGCGCGTGCTCACCGACCGGAACCCCGCCGATCAGTACGTCCACGACATCGAGACGAAAGCCGGGCAGCGACGCCGCATCGAGGCGACCGGCTCAAAGATCAGCCACGATGGCGAACCAGCAGTATTAATCAACGCCCGCGACATCACCGAGCGGCAGCGTCGTGAGCAACGGCTGACAGTGTTCAACCGACTGCTCCGACACAACTTCCGGAACCGCCTTGATGTGATCAAAGGCCACGCCGAGCGGCTGGCCGACCGCACCGAGGGCGACCACGCCGAGACGGTGTTGACCGCGGCCGATCGGCTGGCGACCCTCGGCACCCGCGCCCGACGGATCGATCAACTGGTGGCACGCGATCCAAATCCGACCACTGTTGATGTGGTCGCCGTCGTCGACGGGTTAGTTGAGAGTGTCGCGGCGGCGGAGAGTGAGACTACCATCGAGACTGCACTGCCAGCCACCGCGGAGCTCCGAACAGACGTCGAGACGCTCCGAACGGCGCTGGTGAGTCCGCTGGAAAACGCGGTCAAGTACGCCGATTCAACGGTTCAGGTGTCGGTCACGTCAACGCCGGCGGGGTGTCGTGTCGTCATCAGCGATGACGGGCCGGGCATCCCGGCGGCAGAACTCGACTCGCTTGCCGCCGGCACCGAAACCGACCTCCAGCACGGCCGGGGACTCGGCCTCTGGCAACTCAAATGGGGTGTCGACGCGCTCAACGGCGACCTTGCCTTCGAGACTGACAACGGAACGACCGTCCGGATCGAGCTGCCGGCACTCGGCGACAACAGCGGCGAGCGCAACGCGGACGCTGACAGCGATGCTGGAACCGACGACAGCGGCCCAGCTACTACGATCAACGACAACAGTACGGACGGCAGCAACGACAGCAAGAACGACACTGACAACGAAGCGTAGTCGTCTCGCGAACCCACCGGTGACCGCTATCGGAACTCAAAGGCGACGCCGTCGTCGTTGATCGAGAACACTTCGCCCGCATCGTCGGCTTCCAACCGTGAGAACGCCTGTCGAACGACGTGACGGTCGTAGCCCGTTTCCTCGGTGGCAGCAGTAAGCAGCAGCGTTTCTCGACCAAGCCCCTCCAGATACCGGCTCCGGAGGGTGTCAACGCAGTTGGCGACGGCGTCCGCCTGTACCGCGCGCTCAAAGAGGTCGGCGTTTTCGGCGACGACAGAATCGGTCGTATCGTAGATGAGGTCGCCGCGCTGGAGGTCGATCAGACAGACGCTCACGTGTGGGCCATAATGTGTCCGGCTAAGCTCGTCGTCTTGGACGTAGCCGACGACGCGATCCGTCCAGCCGGTTGGGGAGGCGATCCCGAGCAGCGAGGGGGCTGTGCGATCAGCCGCTTCGTCGACCGCCTCACCCACGATGGCAACGAGGTCATCGACACCAGCCGGGGTCGCATCGACGCCCTCGCTGGCGTGCTGGGTGAGGTGAGAGTAGACCGTCGCCTCGATGACCATCCGCGTCTCGCTGGTGAGGCCGAAATACTTCGAGTCGGTGAGCGCATAGCGCGCGGTCGGGTTGACCGGATGGGCCGCCACGTCGTCGCCGTTCGTTTCGAGAAGGGCAGCCATACGATCGCGTTCGTTTCGGCGGCTACAACGACCCTCCCAGTAGCCGTCAGGAACGGAAAACGCCTCATCGGGCAGGTGGATCTCGTCTATCTCCTGCATCGAGGTCTCGAAGCGGCCAAGATAATCCAACTCGAACAGGCGGGCGGTCGCGGCGGTGACGGCGTCACTGTCGGCGGTTGTAGTCGTGGGGCGGGTGGCAGTCGGCGATCGCCCGGCGTCGTCGGCTGATCGATCACTGGCGTCGGCAGCGGCGGCAGCTGACCCTGCCCCGTCGGCAGCACCGGTCGGGCGACCGCCGTCAACACCGGCGGGGTTCTCTATGTCGTCGAATGCGAGATCACCGCCAAGGGTTTCGAGGCCGTGGGTCTCAGCATAGAGAAAGATCGCCTGACGAACGCGCGCGCGGCGGTCTTCATACCGGTCGAGCAGGCGGTCGATCACGTCCTGTTGGACATCGGGGTTTTCCAGCAGGGTGTCGATGTTGGCGACCGTCGAGTCGGCGTACGTCTCCAGTAACTCGGTCACCTCACCGTCTAATCGCTGGATACGCGCTTCAAGTTGGGATTCATCCAGCGTATCGAACCGTTTGAAGCGATCGAAGTCGACGACAGCTTGGAGTTCAGGCTGAATGAAATCGTCGGCGATCGACTCCGGCACCTCGCCCTCAGCGTAGAAGCTCGCCGCCAACAGCAGCCGCGCAAGGCGGAGTTCGCCGCGCAGTCGATCCTCCTCGCTGCTGGTCAGAAACCCGTTGCACTCCTTGGTAAACTCCCAGCGGAGGGCCTCCTCGTCGCGTGTGATCGATTCATACCGGTCGAGTCTGGCAAGCTCCGACATTCGCTGGAGGGCAGCGAGATCCTCATTGAGGATGCGATCGGCGGCGTGAGTGAGCTCGGAGAGCCAGTCTTGACAGTCGGTCATACAAGATCGATGAGAGCGGCCGGCCAGACGACCGGCAGCGGCGAATGGAGGGTAGCTTGTGGCGTCCCCACCAGTGGTGTCGACGACCGCGCGCGCGCCGCTGTCGATGGCGGCGACAACGGCTGTCCCTGAGCTAACAGGAGAGTCGATGGGGAGGTCATGAGACGCCTGATAGTCTGTTGAGGGTATTGTTTCCTCACTAATAGCTGTTGGCCGCGCCCACGAGTTGGCGGTGTGAATGCTGTCGATCGTTGGGAAGCGTCGTCCATCTCATCACTGGCACGACTGCTCCCCCAACACGGTAGCACGCGCTACGCGCTGGCCCTACCCATGGCAAAAGGCATTATACCTCGAATCCATACAGGTTGATAATGGACATTCGATCGTGGGTGAGAGACCGGTTCGGCACCGCCGACACGGCGACGCTGCTCGATGAGAGTGCCTACAGCCGAACCGAGCTCCGGAAGGATAAGACGAAACTCGAACAGCACCTCAGACAGATCGAATCCGAGATGGATAACCACGCCGAACGATACCAGAAGCTGCTTCAGAAGGGCGCGGAGGCCGATGAGTTCCGCCGCCAGCAGTACGCCCAGAAGGCCAAATTCGAGAAGAAAAAATACGAGGTCAAAAAGAAAAAACACAAGACCAACAGCATCAAGCTTGGCACCGTCATCTCCATCGAGGGAATGCGTGAGGTGTTGGCGATGCACAACGGCGACGGTGAGTCCTACGAACTCGATCACCTGTTTGACGACGAACTCAACGCCCAGGAACTCCAGCGAGAGGTTATGGATCAGATGGCGGAGTTCGGCCTTGAGATCGAGGATATGAAGCAGGTACAGGAGGCCCTCGACGTGGAGATTCTCGACCAGGATCTCGAAACCGGGGCCGACGAGGAGATAGAGCTCATGGAGGAGATGGCCGCCGGCGACATCAACCACGAGCAGGTCGATATCGACGACACCGTCGAGGTCGAGCCGGACGACTTCGATGTCGACATCGAGGACAGCGAGCCAAGCCTCTAACCCATGTCGCTGAAGCGGAGTGCCCAGAAGAGCCATCTCGAATCCGAGTACGAGCGCTACCGGAGCCACGCCGAGGCCGCCCGCGAGGAGGGCCAGCCGTCGGCGGCCGCCCGCTACTACCGGCAGTGTGTCGGCGTGCTTGAGGATCTCGCCGAGCTTGAAACCAACCCACGGCTGGCCACCGAGCGCAAGGAGCTGGCCGCCAATCTTGCCACCGCCGCCGAACGCCTCGAAAGCGACAAGCCGCTTGTCGACGAAAGCGGTGGCAGTACCGGTGGGTCGACAACGACCACGACAGCCACGGGCGATGGCGACACACCCGGGCGGGCCGGCGACGCCGACGACACCGGCACCGATCCCGAAACGTTTCTTGCGGAACCCCCCGCGATGGATTTCAGCGACGTTGGCGGGATGACCGACCTCAAAGAAACGCTGAAAGATCAGGTCATCGACCCGCTGCAGCGACCCGAACTGTACGCGGAGTACGATCTCGGCGTCGTCAACGGCGTTCTCCTATATGGCCCGCCGGGAACCGGCAAAACGTATATTACGGAGGCACTGGCCGGCGAGTTGGGGTACAACGTCGTCATCGCCCAAGCCTCGGATATCACCAGTTCGCTGGTCGGTGAGGCCGCCGACAACATGGCTGATCTGTTCGAGATCGCCCGCGACAACCAGCCCTGTCTGCTCTTTCTCGATGAGATCGATGCCATCGCCGCCGAGCGCGGCGGGACGGCAAACAAAACCATGAGCGAGAGCCAGATGATCACCCAGTTTCTCACCGAAATGTCGGAGACGAAAGGCGAAGACGTGGTGGTCGTCGGCGCGACAAACCTGCCGGAGGAACTCGACGGCGCGGCCTGGCGGCGATTCGACGAGCGCATCGAGGTGCCACCGCCGGATGCGACGGCGCGGGCAGCGATCCTGCGGATCCATCTCCGGGATCGGCCGGTCGTCACCGACGAGATCGATTGGGATGAGATCAAAGCACAGACCGATGGGTATGTTGCCAGCGACCTCGAGATCATCGCCTCGACGGCCGCACGCAACGCCCTGAAGGAAGCTCGGGATGCCGACTCGGTCGTCCCGATCTCACAGGCCCACCTGACAGCCGCCATCGAGGCAACCGACCCGAGTTTGGACGCGTGGGATGGGGGATGAAGCGATATCTGCTGTCGGATCCGGCCAGTGAGGACGCAACCCCGACCCGCGTGCCGATCGACTCACGGGTCGGGATCTACCGGCTCGGCGACGGCAGTAAGACGATCGTGGCCGAAACCGAGGGCCAACGCGTCGACCTCGCTGTCCGCGATGCAACCGTCTCCCGAAAAACCGACGGTCGACCGCCGGTTGAACTCTCGCCGATCTCACGCGGGATCAGCGTCCGCAACCACGGAAGCACGAATCCGGTCAGCCTCAGCACCAATCTCCGAACCCACACGTTGACAGCGGGTGACGCCGCCGCGATCACCGATGACTGTCGACTGACAGTCGGGATTAGTCTCACGTTGCAGGCCACTGTCGAGCGTGAGGGCTCTCAGCGCAGTCCGGCAGCCGAGCAGGCAGGTGGGGTCAGCCCGGCCGCCCACGCCAGAACGCTGGCCAACGCGTTGCGAGCCGCCAGCACCGACTCAGTTGCGGAAAGCCGGAGCGTTGTCGCCGAACTCCGGTCGTTTCTTGACTCTCACCAGTTGGATAGCTCGGAGCACGAGGCGGTACAGCGTCGTGTCGAACAGATCGAGCGACGGCTTGAGAGCAAGGCGGGTGGCCTCCACCACACAGAGGAGTTAGACGAGGAGTGGCAGGCGGAACTGACAGCCCTCAGCGACCGGATCGAGGGGCTCTACGCCCGAGCGTCGAGCTGACCGCTGTCGGAGGGCTAACCTCTATACGAATCCACGCACAAAAGATCGGTATGCCACCGTCGCGTCGCCCGGATGTTGCGTCCGTGGCGAGTCCACCACGTCGGTCGTTGACGTATGACGATCTCCAGATCGTCGACCGGCTTGGCGGCGGCGGCCACGCCACCGTCTACAAGGCGAAGGTGACGACACACGCTGAGCCGCGGGTCGTCGCGGTCAAGGAGCCGACCCACGAGGAGCGGACGCTGCCGGCGTCAGCGGCCAAGGAGTTTATCCGTGAGGCCCAGACGTGGCGGAAGCTCGATACCCGAGAGCGTGAAAAACAGCTCTACACCGACTACGAACACCTTGTCGGCGTTGTCGACACCGGCGAGGAGTTGCCGTGGATCGCCATGGAGTATATGGACGGCGGCTCACTCGGCGACCGGCTGGCGAGCCGAAGCGAGCCATACGAGATCCCCGAACTGCAGTGGATCATCGACTGTATCGCCCGCGGGGTCGAACTCGCCCACTACGAGGGGATCTCGCATCTCGACCTCAAGCCGGAGAACGTGTTGTTTCGGACGACCGAGGCTGGTATGTGGGATGTCGCGAAGATCGCCGACTGGGGCACCTCCTCGCGGCCCTTAGAGGGCAGCACCGACAGCGGCGTCTCGGTCGCCTTCAGCGCGCCCGAACAGTTCCACCCCGACCAGTTCGGCGAGCCTGACTCGATGACCGATATCTACCAGGTTGGGGCGATCATCTACACGCTGGCGGTCGGCGAGCCCCCCTACGAGGGAAGCCAAATCGAGATCTCGCAGGCGGTCGTCGACGGGCCAACCCCGCCAAGCGAGCACCGCCCCGAGCTTCCGACCGAACTCGATCAGGCGATCGCACGGGCGATGGCGCCGGACAAACAGGATCGGTTCAGAACGATCCGTGATCTCGCCGCCGCGATCGCTGATGTCCCGGATCCAACGGTGCAGCCGGCCGACGGCGGCCGGCCAGCCGATACCGGCGTGACAACCGATCGCGCGTCGCCGGTCGGCGGGGGCCAGCCCGGCGGCATCGGCGGCCCAACTGGGCCATCGGGGCCGAGGGTGCCCGGCGGTGAGTCCGAGGGTGAGCCCAAAGAGCGAACCGGGCCGATCCCGAAGGCAATCGGGACGATCGATCTGCCGCCATCGAGACAGCCGCTTGAGGTGATCGCCAGCGACGACGGCTATCTCGTCCGTGAGTACCGTCGGGATCCAAGCGAGGCAACGGTGTTTTCCCACCATGACCGGCGGATGATGGCGATGCGAACCGCCTCGAAACAGCTGACAAGCGAGCATCATCCCTGCACGCTGCGCTGGGATACCCCCAACAGCGTCGGCGACATCTACTGGAACGAGCACTTCGAATCCCTGCGCGTCGAATACAGCGATTTCCTCTCATCGTGGCTCGTTGTCCCATCGACTGATCGGTTTGCATTCGCCTCCGCGCCAAGTGCGAAAAAGGCCTACAAGTACGGCAAACGCGTTCAACAGGAGTACGATTTCAAGGAGCTTGCGGTGTGTTCGCGTCGGGGTGAGGTTGAGAAGGTCGTCGAACATCGATTTATCAGGCACTCGCTGACAAAATCCGGCGTGAAGTTTACTCGATAACATCGCGACAGAGGGCTCGCTGTGCTCGGGTTGTCGCACGAACGCGAGGCACTAAAGTTCTCAGAGCGCAAGTATCAGCTAATGGAGTACACGTATACTGGTACCGCCCACGAGTCGTTGGTTGAGGCCTACGCGGCCGACGACGACCGGTTCCGGACACACCAGCAGTCAGCGTTTCCGGAGCGGGCGACGACAGTCGAAGAGGTTGGTATTCTCCGCCGGCTGCTGTTTCCGGGCTGTTGGAACGCGTCGACGCTTGTCGGCGACGCGGACGCGGTCAAAGAAACACTCGATGAGTTAGGACAGCGGTTCTGTCAAGGGATTCAACCGTACGCCAACCAGTGTCTGGCGACGGTTGTCACCAACGTCCTCGACCAGCTACCGGCGATCCGGAAGCTGCTCAAACGCGATGTTGAAGCCGCCTACAAGGGTGACCCCGCCGCCAAGAGCTACGTCGAGGTCATCCGATCGTATCCGGGCTTTCATGCGACGATGGTACACCGCGTTGCACACGCGATCTACGAGGAAGGCGAGGGCGTCTACGCTCGGGAGCTCTCGGAGGCCGCTAAAAGCGTCAGTGGGATCGACATCCATCCTGGCGCGGAGCTCGGCGAGTACTTCTTTATCGATCACGGCAGCGGCGTCGTCATCGGCGAAACCGCCGAGGTTGGCGACTGGGCTCGCATCTATCAGGAGGTGACCCTCGGCGCGCTCCACTTCGAGGAGGATGAAAACGATGAACGCACACTCAAGAAAGGGTACAAACGCCATCCGACGATCGGCGACAATGTCGTCCTCGGAGCCGGAAGTAAGCTCCTGGGCCCGATCACGGTCGGCGACCACGTGAGCATCGAGGCCAACGCGTGGGTGACCGACGACGTGCCGGATCACACGACCGTCTTCATCAAACATCCCGAACAGGAACGGAAAACGCGGCCGCCGGAACAGCAGTAGGCGGCCGATCCCGCTTAGTTGCCGAAGGCAGCCGGATTTGGTTTGGCGTCGACACGGCCGACAAGCCGAACAACAAGATAGACAACCGGCGTATCCACTACGGCGATCAGCAGTTTCAGGAGGTACTGGCCAGCAATGAGCCCGAGAAGCACGTTTGTCGGCAACGGCGAGCCAACCCCCAGCAGCGTCGGCGCGAGATAGAAGGCGACTCCGACAAAGATCACCGTATCGATCGCTTGACTGCTTGCCGTCGAGGCGAGATTTCGCAGCCAAAGTTGCCCGTGGCCGGTGAGCTCCCGGATCTTGTGGAAGACAATCACATCCCAGTTCTGGCTGATGAGATACGCCAGCAGGCTTCCTAACACGATATTAACGCTGGGGGCAAGCGCAGCCTGAAAGGTCTCCGCAAATTCGGGGTTCGCAGCGGGCGCACGGAGCGTCGAAAACACCAACAGCAACACGACAAAGTTGAGCGCGAAGCCGACGTTGACCATGAGCTGGGCGGCCCGGCGACCATAGAGCTCCGAGTAGCAGTCCGAGGCAAAGAATGTCAGTGCATACGCGAGTGCCGCACCGGGAAGGGTAATAGACGCTTCGACGACCGGTAGCTCTAGCCCAAACGGCAGCGGGAGGGCTAACAGCTTTGCGGCAGTCACCTGTGCGGTCACCAATGCGGTGACAAACAACCCAAGCAGGGCAACCTGACCGACCGCCTGTCGGTCGGTGCTGCCGCCGGGTGCAACGGCGTTACTCATCGTCGATCCGCCCTTGTCTGGCGTCGATCTCGTCAAGCTGATCCAGCGTCTTTCGGATCGAGGCCCGCACGGCCTCACTCCGATTGACGAACTTCTTGCCCTCACCGACATGGGCGTCGAGATCTCCAAGCAGTTCATCTGGCACCTCTACGCTTATCTTGGTCATCGCTGGATAATATCCTAAGAACATATTTGTAGGTTCCGACCTCGTTGTGTGACCCTCAAAGCCACAATAGACCGATATATATCACTCATAGCGACGTTTTTCTTTCTCACAGCTGAACGGCGTCAGTGGGCGTGTTATCTCACTGCTTGCTCCCGCTGTCTGTCGTCTTCCAAGACGTGCCACGACACGCCCATCCGTTGCTGTCACATATATAGATCTATTGTGATAGATATTCCAGTACAGCGTTACTGTAGCGGTATCTGTCGTTATGTAGCGGTTGAAACTGCTCTATCGGACAACATATAACTATTACTATACTTCAAGGGCGAGAAGGTGTTTGCCTCACCTGATGGCACCCAACGATCGACGACGGCAGTTCCTGAAAGGCTCGGCAATCGCGCTGACGGTCGGTGTCGCCGGCTGTACCGGCTCTCAATCGACCAGTACCGACGACGGATCAAGTGGTGGCGGCGAAGATCCGCTACTGGCTGACGCCAGCTCGTTCGACCCCGCAAACCCCCAGTGGGAGGAGAACAACTACCTCTCGACGCCGTTGGTCGACAAGAGGTATGAACGCGGGTCGGAAGCCGACCTCGAAAACATGGGGAACCGTGAGGTCGAGGAAGTACCGCACGGCGATCCGGTTCGGGAGGCCCCCAGCGACGAGGGCGAGTTCCTCGATCCCGACACCCTCGTGTTCACCGTCAGCCCAAGCGAGGACGTCCAGGGCCGCTACGAGGATGACTTCGCGGCCCTCTTCGAGAGCATCCGTGAGGAGACCGGCAAGGAAGTCGAGTTCAACAAGGTCAACAGCTACGCCGCCTCCGTCGAAGCGATGCGCTCGGAGCGCGCCCATATCGCCAACTTCTCCACGGGGACAACGGCGTTTGCGGTCAACCTCGCCGGCGCCGTCCCGTTTGCGGCCGGGCTCACCGCTGACGGAGCCTTCGGCTACCGGCTGTTTGCGACGACCCGAGCCGACGCCAACAGCATCCAGAGTGTGAAGGACTTCGGCCGCGACGACGTGACAATCGGCCACTCCGAGCCGGCCTCAAACTCCGGCCATCAAGCCCCGTCGGCACTGTTCGATCAGTACTTCGATGTGACACCTACCGAGGACTATGAGGTGAACTTCTCGGGCGGTCACGGCAACACGACCCGTGGGATCGCCAACGGCGACTACGACGCCGGCCCGATCTGTTCGACCTGTTTCAAGGACACAGTCGATGCGAACAGCAGCCTCTCGTACGACGATTTCAAGGTTGTGTGGGCCTCGGCACCGTTCCCGAACGGCCCCATCGCCTACCGCTACAACCTCCATCCAGACATCGTCGAGGGGATCGAAGCGGCATGGCTCGACACCGATTACTCCGGAACCGCCTATGCCGACCGAACGGGGTACAATCAGTTCGTCCCGATCACCTACCGCAAACACTGGAAGGACATCATGGTCATCCAGCGGTACAACGACGTCAACTACACCCAAAGCGCGCTGGGAGAATAATGCTCCACGTCACCAACCTACAGAAGACCTACGACACCGGCGACGAGGCCCTACGTGGTGTCACTACATCGGTCGAAGGCAGCGAAACTGTTGCTATGATCGGGCCGAGTGGGGCCGGCAAGAGCACCTTCATCCGGTGTGTCAACCGGCTTACCGAGCCCAGCGGTGGTGAGATCGATCTTGACGGCACGGAGCTAACGGCACTCGACGACGACGACCTGCGGGCCGCCCGGCGGGATATCGGGATGATCTTTCAGGAGTACAATCTCATCGAGCGGCTCACCGTCATGGAAAATGTCCTTTCGGGACGGCTAGGCTATGTGTCGGCGTGGCAGGCGTTTCGGCGGTCGTTCCCACCGGCGGACATCGAGCGCGCCTACGGGATTCTTGAGCAGGTGGGCCTCGATGAGATGGCCGACAAACGTGTCGACGAACTCTCCGGCGGCCAACGCCAGCGGGTCGGTATCGCCCGCGCGGTGATCCAAGAGCCGAAGATCCTGCTGGTCGATGAGCCGACCTCCAGTCTCGACCCCGAGACCTCAGACACCGTCATGCGGCTGCTGACCGATATCGCCGCTGATCGGTCGATCCCGGTGTTGATCAATATCCACGAGGTGAACCTTGCACTCGAGCACGCCGACCGCATCGTCGGCCTTCACGACGGCGAACTCGTTTTCGAGGGGACACCCGACGATCTTGATGAGGCGGCCCTCGACCGCGTCTACCGCGGGGCCGACATCCCCGATACGACAACCGATGGCGAGGGATCGACCGAAACAGACGATCAGGAGGTGCCGCTGACGACTACCGGATCGACGGCGGGGGGCGTCTGACGTGGCGACGGGTGAACGGACGTGGCAGCGGCCGACGATCTTCCGCACCCGGCGCGTCAAGTGGGCCGTCTACGCCGGCTTGCTCGCGTTTTTTGCGTGGTCAGCGGTTGGCATCGGGTTCGATCCAAGCCGGGTGCTGCAGGGGATCGGCAACACGGCGGTACTCATCGGCGACTTCCTGCCCCCGGATGCGACCGCCCGCGAGCTCGACCGCATCATCGCCAAGATGCTCGAAAGCGTAGCGATGGCGATGGTCGCCACCGTCACCGGGATCGCTGTCAGCATCCCAATCGCGTTCATGGCTGCCGAGAACATCTCGCCGAAACCGCTGTACGCGCTCAACCGCGGCTTCATCTCGGTCTCCCGGGCGTTCAACGCGATCATCGTCGCCATCCTCGCCGTCAAGGCCGTCGGTTTCGGCCCGCTGGCCGGCATCATCACGATCACGTTCAAGACGGTCGGCTTCTTTTCGAAGCTGTTGGCCGAGGATATCGAGGATATCGATATGGGCGCGGTCGACGCCGTTCGGGCTACCGGATCGTCGCCGATCCAGACGCTGCTGTACGGTGTTGTGCCACAGATTATCCCGCGGTTTGCCGGGCTGTCGGTGTATCGATGGGATATCAATATCCGCACCTCGACGGTGATCGGCATCGTCGGCGCGGGCGGCATCGGCTCGGTGCTGTTGACGGCGTTCAATCGCTATGACTACCAGTACGTCTCGGCGATCCTGCTGTCAATCATCGTCGTCGTCCTGTTCGCTGAGGGCGTCAGCGCGGTTGTCAGACGGAGGTACCAGTAATGTCGGCGGAACAACCGAGTTGGCAGCGGTTTGATCGTCGTCGCCGGATCGGCCGATTTCTCGCGGTGCTTACCGCCGGCGTCGTCGTGATCGCCTCCTGGCAGTTCATGGATATCGGTGTCGTCGACCCCAACACCGTCCCACGGGAGATCGCCGACCTCCTGACGCGGATGTATCCGCCAGATATTGCGTACACACCCCAGATCATCGGGCCGCTGATCGAAACGATCCACATCGCCGCGCTCGGAACGGTCGGCGCGCTGGTGTTGTCGATCCCAGTCGCGCTGTTGGCCGCTGAAAACACCACGCCAAACGCCGCGACCTTCTGGCTTGGAAAGCTGATCGTCACCGTCAGCCGATCGGTCAACACGATCATCTGGGCGTTGATCTTCGTGGTGACATTCGGTTCTGGGCCACTGGCCGGCGCGGTCGCTATCGCCTTCCGATCGGTCGGCTTCCTCGGCAAGCTGCTCGGCGAGGAGATCGAAGAGATCGACTTCGGCCAAGTCGAAGCTGTCCGGGCGACCGGGGCCTCGTCGCTGCAACTCCTGTTGTATGGTGTCTTACCGCAGGTCAAGCCCGCGCTGATCGGCTTGGCGATCTATCGGTGGGATATCAACATCCGGGATTCGACGGTGCTTGGCTTCGTCGGTGCCGGCGGGATCGGCGTCCAACTGTTCCAGTCGGTCAACGCCTTCGCCTGGCAGTCGACCGCGATGATCCTCTTGGTCATCCTTGGGGTCGTCGTCGTCACCGAGGGGCTGTCAGCCTACACGCGGGGTCTGGTGCGCTGAGATGGCCCACCGACAGGTAGATGCGGCCGCCACCCCAGCACCCGATATGACCGACGGCGACCAGCTCCTATTGTTCGATATGGATGGCGTCATCCTGGAGGGCCACGGCACTGATCCAGCCGTCCACGACGATGCACTCGACGAGGCGATCGCCGAAGCCGGACTCAGCGTCGACGACGATACGCGATCGCTGTTGGCCGGCTACGAGTACGATACCGAGTTTGTCCGCGGCTGTGAGCACCTCGGGATCGATCCAGTCGCCTTCTATCGCCGGCGGGAGCGTCACAGCGCAAGCCACACGATCGACCGACTGGCGGCCGGCGACCGAACGCTGTATCCCGACAGCGACGCGCTCGATGGGTTCGCCGACGACTACACCCTCGGCCTCATCAGCAACAACTACGACGCCGTCGTCGAATTCGTCGTCGACCACTACGACCTCGATGGCTTCGCCTACGCCCGCGGCCGCGAACCCGGCGTCGGTGGCTTCTATCGGCGCAAACCCAATCCGCACTATCTGCTGGCCGGCCGGGAAGCCCTCGGCGGCACCGACGGTGTCTACGTTGGCGACCGCCCAACCGATGTGATGGCCGCACGACGGGCTGGGTTGGACGCGATCTTTATTCGCCGACCACACAACGGCGACGTGTCGCTGCCGGTCGAGCCACGCGCCATGATCGACTCGTTGACCGCGCTGAGCGAATACCTGTAATCACGTGATCCGGAGTCGCAGGTCGCCGCCCCGATGACGGGCGGCCTGATTGCCAGCGTTGCCGCGGCGGTGCTGCTGGGCAGCTATCTCGTCGGCGTCAAGCGGTATTTCAGTCACTATCCGCCAACGCTGTATCTCGTTGTCGTCCACGCTATCGGGCTCTGTTGGTATCTCCCGGTTGTCGTTGCAACGGCGGGGACTGACGATCTCTTCGCGCCGCTGACAGCGGGCGAGGCAGGGCTTGTCGTTGGCACGGTCGGCCTCATTGCGGTCGCGCTCGCGGCGTTTTATCACGCGCTGGCGATCGGCGACGTGTCGTATGTCGCGCCGATCAGCAAGATCGTCCCCGTCTTTGTGCTGCCGCTTGAGGTGCTGTTGCTCGGCCAGCACCTCTCGGGGATACAGGTCGTCGGCGTCCTCGTCGCCACGACCGCGGTGTACGTTGCTAACTACCGCGGCGGGTCGCTGGTGGGGCCGCTTCGAACGGTGGTTCAGCGGCGTGACGCGCTGCTTGCGCTCGCCAGCGCGGCCGTTTTCGGCGTTGTCGATGTCGGCAAACGGGTGAGCATGCAGGAGTTGGCCGTCCCCGCCCGTGCGTTTGTGATCCTGACGCTGGCGATCGTCCCGATCGCGTTGCTGCCGTGGGCGCTCCGCCGGCGAGGCGGAGGCAGCCTTCGCGGCGACCGCTGGAAACTCCTTGTTGCTGGTGGCGTCCTCGCTGCGGGTCAACACCTCATTTCGGTAGCGTTTGTCGCGCTGCCGGCCAGCGTCGTCTCACCGATCGTGAACACGCAGGCCGTCATCGCGGTCGTGCTCGGGAGCCTGCTACTCGGGGAGCCACACGCCAGAGTACGGCTGCTGGCCGGCGGATTAGCCGTTTGTGGTGTGGTGCTCGTCTCAATCGGCTGATCACCGATCACGACGGCCGCACCGGCTAGCTGACAATTTCCGCCGGCGGGGCGAGGTTGCGCCGCCCGCCGCCGGTCACCAGAAACAACACGAGCAGCCCGACACCGTAGGCCGCCATCAGCGGCACTGTCACGAGGAACATCGTCACGATATCCGCTGGCGTCAACAGCGCGCCAACAGTGAGCATCCCGACGGTGACCTCTCGCCAGCGCGTTCGCATCGCCCGATAGGGGATTCCAGCGCGGTTGAGCAGGAGCATCAGAATCGGTACGTCAGCAAGCAGCCCGATCCCGACGGTCGTAAAGAAAATGAGCCAAAAGAAGTCGTTGATGCGGTAGGTGAGCAACATATCGTAGGCTCGCGCATCGGCGACGAGATAGGAGATGATCGCCGGCGCGATATAGAGATACCCGAGCGCAAGACCACCAAGCAGACCGGCGGTCAACGAGCCAACCCACAGGAAAACCACCGATTGACGGCCGCGCACAGCACCGAGTTCACGCAGAGCGGGCCAGGCGTAGTAGGCGACCATCGGCACCACAGCGACCCCGCCGGCCAGCACCGAGAATTTCACAATAAACAGGAGAGCCTCGACCGGGTGGAGCGTGATGATCTCCAAGCTGGTTTCACTGACAAGCTCAGACGGCAGTCGACGCAGGAAGTTCCCGCGGACAGCACCCAGCCCGCCGATGTAGAACCACGTGAACGTCACCACCAACGCGATCATGAACGTGGCCACCAGCCGGAAGGATTTTGATCGTAAGCTGCCGGCGACGAAGGCGATATCGGTGTAGTAGCCGCCGATGTCGTCGGCGTCCTGCTCGCCGTCGGTGAGTTCACTGAGGAACGAATCGCCGGCGCGGCTGGCGCGATCACCCAGTCCCGGTTCGCCGGTAGCCTCATCCGCCCCATCGCCGCCGTCCGCATCGCCGCTACCCTCGCCGTCGTCCTGGGCCGCCTGTCGGGCCTCTGCCGTTTCGTCAAACCGATCGAGGATCGCTTGGGCTTTGGCCTCGTCGCCCTCGTCGATGGCCTCGCTGGCATACCGCATCGCCTCGTCTTCGCTGAGTTCGATAAACGCCTCGGGCGGGGCGGCCTCGATCCCGCCAGCGTCAAGCGTGGTCAGATCGATCGCGGTCGGATCGCCGAACTCGCCGTCGGGGTCGACCTCAAGCCCGGCGTAGATCAGGGCGGCGAATCCGCCGACCGCAAGCAGCACAGCGACGATTCCCCCATAGACCGCCATCGCCGTTTGGGGGTCAACGCCGAGGCCCGCTCCGGGCGGGAGAACCCGGTAGCGGCTATCGATCAGCGGATACGAGAACACGGCGTTGACCGCGTTGGAACCGCCGTATGTGTAGAAGGCGTACGGAAGGATCGCACCAACAGTCGCCAGCCCGGCAAGGACGTTCCAGCGGGCACGAAGTGTCGCTCGGATGTCGATCTGGTCGCTGCCGCGTTTCGTCGTGACGATCACCTTCGCCAGATAGAGGCTCAACCCGTAGAGGATGACAAGCGGGATCGCCCACATGATCTGGGTGAACGGATCGGGCGGCGAGAACACCGCTCCGAAAACAAAGATGCCGACAACGGCGTGTCGCCACTTGTCGCGGAACGTCTCGTATGGAACGATCTCGGCGTAGGAAAGCCCAGTGATCGCCAGCGGCATCTGCGCCGCAAGGCCGAATGACAGCGTCAACAAGACGATAAACTGCGTCCACAACACGATCGAGTACCGCGGCGCGAAGCCAGCCTCGAAACCAAACTCCGCCAGAAAGCTGAACATCACCGGGAAGAAGACAGCGTAGCCGTAGGCTGCTCCGCCGATGAACAGCGTGGCCGCAAACCCACCAACCGTGGCAACCTTCCAGCGGGCCGCGGGCAGTTGCCGCCAAACTCCCCGTCGCTTGAGTGCGTCGCGGGCAAAGTACAAAAACGCTGGCAGGGCGACGATCAGCCCGACGACAAGGCCGATCTTCGCCTGCAGGAGAATCACATCAAACGGCGTCTGGGCGATGATCTCAAAGCTCTCGCCAACCTCTGCTCGCATGCGGGATTCGGTGACAGTGCGGAGAAAATCCCAGATGTAGAGCCGCAACGCGTAGAATGTGCCCAGAAAGCCGAGAAGGAAGATAATAAAAACCTTCTGGAGATCCTTCTGGGCCGACCGCAACATCGCCCGCCCGGTTGCGGTCGCCTCGCCGAGCGCGCGTTGTGTGTCGTCGTCGAGCGCGCTTGCCATACCGACACCCAGTCGCGTCGGCGTTATCAACGTTGTCTCTCGGCGCGAGCAGCGGTCAGCGACGACAGCCACCACAGCCGAATCCGAAAAGGCATATACCCACAGGGAAGCCTTCCCTAGTTGTATGGCCGAGTCGCCGGACAGCAGCGACGATCCAACCGACCGCCAGAAACCACCAGCGGACGGTGACCCGTCAGCACACACGGCTGACAGCGACGCTGCCGATACGACCGCCGAGTCCGACGACAAGCCGACTGTCGCGTCAACTGCCGCGGCGACCCCGGCCGCCGACGGCGGCACCGGCAGCTCAGTCGCTACAGACCAGCCGCCAGCCACGCCCGGCGATACGGCCGTCGACGAGGGGCTCGCCGGCGAGGGGCCGGCCACCGACGAGGAGATGCCGTTGGCCGACCACATCGAGGAGATGATGCGCCGGTTAGGGCTCGTGTTCCTCATCGGTGGGATCGCCTTGGCGATCGCCTACCCGTTTGCGGGCGATCTCGTCAACTATCTGTGGTCGGTGCATATCCCGGAACCGGTGACGAATCGCCCGCGGCTGTATGGGCCACTGGAGTTCATTCTCACGAAGCTCAAAGTCGCCGGGCTCGCCGGGCTGATCGTCGGCCTTCCGATGTTCGTCTATCAGACCTACCGCTTCATGCGCCCCGGGCTGTATCCGACTGAGCGACGCTACTACCTCGCGGCCGTGCCGACCAGCCTTGTGTTGGGAACGCTCGGCGTGTTGTTCGCCCACTTTGCCGTTCTTCCGTTCGTCTTCGCGTACTTTACGACCTACACCGCCGAGGCCGCCGTCATCGCCTTCGGGCTCCAAGAGACGTTCAACCTGATCTTGGTGTTGATGGGCTGGATGGCGATCATCTTCCAGATTCCGCTGTTCATCATGCTGGCGATCATGATGAATCTCGTCACCCGTCAGTGGCTGGAGGCCAAACGCCTGATCTTCTGGGGCTCGTTCCTCGGGATCGCGTTCCTCTTTAGCCCGGATCCGACCGGGATGGCACCGATCATTGTCGCGCTCACGATGGTCGTCCTCTTTGAGGGCACCCTGGCGTTGCTCCGGTGGACGGGCAACTGAGCGGCGACCGGACGTGACAACACTCACTCAAACTCGACGCCGGTAATATCGAAGCGGGCACCGCCAGTCTCGCTGTCGCCGACGGTGATCTCCCAGCCGTGGGCCTCAACGATCTCCCGGACGATCGCCAGCCCGAAGCCGGTACCATCCCGGTTGGTTGAGTAGCCGGTTTCGAAGATCTGTTCGCGTTTGTCCTCCGGGATCCCCGAGCCATCGTCGGCGATATAGAATCCGTCGTCGGTCATCGCAACGGTGATCGACACGTCGTCGTCGCTGTGTTCAACGACATTTCGGAACAGATTCTCGAAGACATCGGCCAAGCGGCTCCGATCACCCTGAATCGTGACAGCACACTCCGCATCGATTGTCGCGTCGGCGGTCACAACTGTGCCCCAACACTGGCTGACGAGATCAGCCAAGGCGACAGCTTCGGTTTCACCAACCGTCTGGCCCTGCCGTGCCAACAGCAACGCGTCGTCGATGAGTTCCTCCATGCGAGTGAGTGCGCGGTCGATGACGTCAAGTTGATCGCTGTCACACTCCTCGGCGGCGAGTTTGAGCCGCCCGCTGGCAACGTTGATCGGATTGCGGAGGTCATGAGAGACGACGCTGGCAAACTGGTCGAGACGATCCCGTTGGCGGGTGAGTTCGTCCTCACGGGCTTTGAGCTGTTGCAGTTGGTCGATCCGGGCGAAGGCCTCGGTGACGGTGTCGGCCCACAGTTGGACACGCTCGGCGTCGGCCTCGCTGAACGCGTCAGGCTCTGTCGCGCCGATGTTTAGTAACGCGTACTCACCCAACGGGACGATCAGTTCGCTGGCGACCGGTGTTTCGGGGTTCGCCCGGTCGGGATGGTCGGCCATATTGGTGATCCGCTTTGTCGCCCCCTCCTCGAAAGCCGTCCATGACAGCGAATCAGCATCCGGCGAGTACGTCGGTGGCTCATTGACCAATGACCAGCCGCGTTCAGTCTGTGCGATCGGTTCAAGGTGAGTATCAGTTGCCAGCCAGATACAGGCGATGTCAAACTCAAGTGTGGATTCGAGTCCGTCGATAACGATCTCCGCGGCGGCTTCCGGGGTCGTCGCCTCCAACAGCCGCTGGGTTGTTCGCTGGAGGCCTTCAAGCGTGTTGCTGTACTGGGCGAGTTGGCGTTCGCTCTCTTTGAGCGTGGTTACATCGGTGATGAACCCCTCGAAGACTCCCTTGCCGTCCTCGATGGCGACTTGTTGGCCGTGCTCGCTGACCCACTTCTCGTCGCCATCGGCGGTGACAATCCGGTAAGTCAACTCAAAGGTATCCCCATCTTCAAGCTGCGAGGCGACCGTTTCGCGGACAAACGACCGGTCGTCGGGATGGATGATATCCGATTCCCAGGTGACCTCGCCGGCAACAATGGCGTCAGCCGGATAGCCGATCAGCGACTCGCAGTTGCCACCGACAAAATCGGTGTCCCACTCCGGCGTCTCTCGGGTGCGGTAGACAACCCCTGGCAACGTTTCGACGAGCGTCTCAAACTGACGGCTGTAGGTCTGTCGTTCAACGGCGTTGGTAATACGTTTCGCTAAGAGAGCAGGGCTGTCAGTGAGGTCGTCTTTCGGGATATAGTCGGTGACGCCAGCGGCGATCGCGTCGCTGGCAATCGATTCGTTGCCCTTTGCGGTCAGCAGTATCACCGGCAGATCGGGATAGCGGCGGTCTACCACCGAAAAGAGTTCAAGCCCGTCCATCCCCGGCATCTCATAATCGGTCACCAGACAGTCAAAAGACTCCTCGGATAGGGTTTCCAATGCGTCGTTCGGGGTAGGTTCAGTGACGAGGGTAAACGGCTCGTCGTGCTCCGCAAGATAGGCGGTGACGATCTCACCGTACTCCTGACTGTCGTCGACATGGAGCACCCGGATCGGACGAAACATCAGGCAGCCAAGCACTACCCCAGCAAGCTAATAAATGAGTTCGTAAGCGAGTTGACCTGTATGGTCGCTATTCTGTTGGTTCTGTGCCGACAGTGTTTGCAGCCGCCCGAAGTTTCGTTCGGAGCTCAGCGGCGTGAACACGGTAACTGAAAGCGTCCTCGTCGTTGATTACGATGTGGGGCACGCGGTCGCCGTACGTCTCGGCCAACTGCGCGTCGGCGTCGACATCGATCTCCTCGACCGCTACGGCAACATCGGTGTCGTCGACGACGCGGTCGATCGTCTCCATCGCTGACGCACAGAGGTGACAGTTCTCGCGGCTGTAAACTGTGATCTCGACCGGATCGCTCATAGCTACCCAGAGGACAGGGAGGGTAGCAAACGTTACGACTTGTCGGCCGCGAGCTGTGGTATGGCGACGCTGGTTGTGGTTCGACACGGCGAGACGCTGTGGAACCGCGAGAACCGAGTACAAGGATGGGCACCGGTCGCCCTTACCGAGACGGGTCGCCGCCAAGCCGACGCGCTCGCGGCAACAGTTACCGATCAGTACGCGGTCGACCGGCTGATAAGCTCTGACCTCCGGCGAACACTGGAGACCGCGCGGCCAGTAGGCCGAGCCGTCGACTGCGAGCCGACGCCGGATCGTTGCTGGCGAGAACGAGATTTTGGCGTTCTCCAAGGGCTCAGCTACGGTGAGCTGTTTCTCGGCTATCCGGAGTTCACCCTCACCGAGGTCGGATACACGGCCGCAGAGGCTCGCCCTGAGGGCGGCGAGAGTCTCATCGAACAGCGGAACCGCATCCTCGACGCGCTGACCACCCTTATCGACGACATGGACAGCGAGGAAACCGTCGTCGTTGTCACCCACGGCGGGCCGCTGTATCTGCTGCTTGGGTGGATCAAAGACGTCGACATCGTGGCGACGATTATGGAACAAGAGCAGGGCAACTGCACGATAAATGAGATCGAGGTCGACACAGAGAGTGGGGGGTTGATCATCAACCGAGAAAACGACATCCGACACGTCGATGGCGACGCGTAGATGCAGAACGGTCTCAGTACTTCGGCTCCGCGCCCGTCACGTCGTAGACCGTCTCCATCAGTTCGTCGCGTTGTCGTTGCCAGGTGTCGAGCGCGTCGGGGCTGGAGGGGTACCGTTCGTAGTGGTCGATCACCTGCTCGGCGACCTGTTTGACCTTGTAGAAATCAAGGATCTGTCGCCAGTAGCCGAAACTGTTGATCGCGGTTCTGGCTGCCAACAGCGGCCCCATTGAGGTCTTGCCATCGTAGAGGGCCTCGGCCAGTTTCTTGCCCGGCAGGGCGGCGAGAAGCCCCATCAGGTCATCGACATCGACCGCCGTCGAGAGGATATTGTACACGTCGAGGCCGGCGTAACGCGCACCGAAGTGCTCCATGACGCGCTCGTTGTAGTGCCAAAGCGCGTCCTCGCTCACGTCGCCGTCCTCGATAGCCTCGACGGCCTGCTCGGCGGCGTACTGGCCGGCGTAGGCCGCGCCAGCGATCCCGCCGCCGGTCGTCGGATTGACGTGGGCGGCGGCATCGCCGACGGCCATATAGCCCGGCGCGACAGCTGAATCGTAGGTTCGGCGGGTCGGCAGGGCCGCGCCGAGCTTGTCGGTGACCTCGGCGTTGTCGAACTCCTCGCGGTCGCGGAGGTCGTCTTTGAGGTCGTCGATCATCTGCATCGGCTCCTCGTTCATCTGGAAGCCCAGTCCGGCGTTGATCTCCGTCGAGGTGCGCGGGAAGTACCAAAGATAGCCCGCAGCGCGTTCGGTTGGTTTGAAAACGAGCGCATCGTCCCACTCGACCGCCTCGTCGACCTCGACGATCTCGCGGTAGGCCGAACAGAACTGGGAGTACCGGACGTTGGTGTCGAAGGTTGCGTCCTCAAGATCAGCCTTGTCCTGCAGCAGCGAGAGCGCGCCCGCGCCGTCGATAACGACCTCGGCGTCGTACTCGACAGGATCGTCCTTGTGTTTGCCGACGACACCGGTGATCTGTCCGTCCTCGGTCTGTTTCACGTCGTTGACGACGGTGTCGTAGTGGAGCTCCGCGCCGGCCTCCTCTGCGCCCTCGATCAGCAGCTTGCCGTATTTGAGGCGGTCGATAACCGCGAGCTCACCCGGGACGGGGATATCCAGCACTGTGTCGTGGCTCGGGATCTCGAAGCGACCGTGATCGACGCCAGTGTTTGTGAAGGCGGGTTCGATCTTCGATTTCGGGATCGCAGTTGGGAACTTGTCGGCCCCCTTCAGCGCGTCGCCACAGGCGATGTGGCCGGCCTCTTCGGCGTCTTTGCGCTCGATGATAACGGCGTCAAGGCCTGCGTTGGCGATTGTCGCCGCCGCATAGCAGCCGGCGGTGCCGGCACCGACGATGGCAACGTCGTACTCGTGGGTCGTCATTGATATCAGTGAACACCCGAGGGCGAAAACTCTTTGTCTTACCCCGAACCTGCCGTCGGCAATCGGTGACTACAGTCGGATGCTGAGTCAACGGACGATACAAGTACGATGATCCCGTATGTAACCTATGGACATTGATGCAAACGTCGGCGGAACCGACCGCCTGCTTCGGGCACTCGGTGCGATGCTACTGTCGATTGTTGCTGTTCGCGCGCTTGTCGCCGGGCAGCGATCGAAAGGGCTGCTCGCAGGTATCGGCGCGGTTGGGTTGGGATTCAACGCGACAACCTGTTTCTGCGGGCTCAACGCCGCTCTTGGGATCGACACCAACGAGGAATAGCGCGGGCGATTACAGCGAGACAGCCCAGACGCGATACTCCTCGGGGTAGCCAAAGGCTCGTCGAAAGACGGTCTCGAAAAACGCAGCCAGCCGGTCTTCGTCGGAGTGGGCCGTGATTTGGACGTGGGTGCCCTCGGCTTCCTCAGGGCTTTCGAGGTCGTCGATGCGGAAGTCGGGATACTCACCGAGGAGTGCTTTCAGGCGCTTAAGCTCGCTGTCAGTGCAATCAAGCGCAACTGTGGTGCCGCCGAACTGAATCCACGGCACCAGCTCGTCGTCGCTGCTGGGTGGTGTCTCGTCGGGTTCAAGTGTACAGAACTCGCTGCCGCGCTCACGATGGGCTGCGACGGTCGCCGCAAACAACGCCTGACGGGCGTCGGCCGCGGTGGCGTCAAATCTGGTCATACAGATGGCGACAACAGCGACACCTAAAATCCCCGGGAGTCACACAGGAGCGTCGTTCCGCCACTCGGTGACCAACGCCTCGGCGGCCTCGCGGCTCTCGACGGTTTCATAGGCGTAGGCTCGGCCGTCATCGGCCTGATGCAACTGATCGTATCGCACCGCAAACTGGCCGTCAGCGCGCTTACGAAGGCGGATCGTGACATAACCGTCGTCGCGTTCCCACTCGGTGAACTCGTCGGTGTCGGTCGTCTGCTCGTAGTCCATACCAGCCGCTTGGCTGCCGGCTACTTCGGGGATTCGTTCCGAAAGCGTGATCGGTTAAAAGTCGACACAGAAACACATCGATGCGATCGGTGTATTGGTACTGATTAACGCAGAAGGGAGAACGCGGGAATCAACCATGGCCTGTGTGCCTGACAATCAATATCATCTGAACTGAGAGCGTTTCGGCGTTAGTATTTAACCGACTCGGTGAACTAACTAAGCCAATGAAAGGCGATTCTGACGCCCCAGCGGATGCTGATGCGGGTGACACAGCCGCTGGTGAGTCCAGAGACGTTTATCAAACCATCTTCGAGGAGATGAGTGACGCAGCCTTTTTGATCGATGTTGATCGATCAGGACAGGACTACACGTTCACGTACCTGCGAAACAATGCCTCACGTCAACAACAGACTGGCCTTTCGGAAGACGAGCTACGCGGGCAAAGGCCACGAGAACTTCTTGACGACGAACAGGGCCTGGTTGTTGCAGAAAACTACCGCCGGTGTGTCGAACAGAAGGAGACGCTCAGGTATGAGGAGACATTACAGTTACCAGGCGGAACGAGCCACTGGCAAACAAGGCTGACCCCGATCGTTACTGCTGGGGAGGTCACTCAGATCGTCGGCGTCGCACGGGACATAACAGACAAAAAAGAGCAGGAACAGCAGCTAGAGCGTATCAATCGACGGTTCGAAACCATCATGGAGACCATGTCCGCAGCGGTGTTTCTGAAGGATGCCGACGGCCAGTATCTCATGATGAATCAGGCGTGCCGTGAACTGTTCAATGCGGAAGATCGAGACATCGTTGGGCTAACCGATGCGGAGCTTTTTCCGCCAGATACCGCTGAGCAGGCGAAAACAGACGATCAACAGGTCATTGAAACTGGGGAGACGATCGAAGTAGAGGAGACCATCCCAACAGCTGCAGGGAACACCGTCCGACTGACGCGAAAATCACCGGTGTACGACGAGCGTGGCGACGTTGTGGGTCTCTGTGGCGTCTCGACCGATATTACCGACAGAAAACAGTATCGAGAGGCACTAGACTCCTTGCTGGATGCAACTCGTCAGATGGTTTCTGCGTCAACGACAGAGGAGGTTGCTGAGGTCGTTACTACAACCGTCAAAGAATCGATCGGCCTTGCGATGAACGGCGTTCATCTGTATGATGAAACTGCCGGGGGGTTGGCTCCTGTGAGCGTCTCTCAGGGGAGTAGACAGGTCGTTGAGGAGCCACCGGTTCTCGATGAAGGGGTGGGATGGCAGGCGTACGAAACGGGGGAGCCTCAGGTGTATCATGATCTTCAGGCTGCCGATACCGTCTACAACGACCAGACAGATATTCAAAGCGAGATCGCCTTTCCGTTAGGCGATCATGGCGTGCTCTTGATTTCCTCTACAGAAACTGACTCATTTACCGATAGCGATATAACGTTGGCCAACACGTTGGCTGTGAATGCGACAGCAGCACTCTCACAGATCGAAACCTACCAACAACTCCAAGCTCATGAGCAAACAGTCGCGGAGCAACGAGACAATCTTCGGATTGTCAATAAGATTGTGCGGCATGATATCCGGAACGATTTACAATTGATTGCTGCCTACGCAAAACGAGCAGAAGATAGAGTAGACGAAGCCAAAGAGCTACACAAGATCAGTCAGCGCGTGACAAATGCCGTTGAGCTAACTAAGACAGCCAGAGAGGTGACAGACATACTTCTCCAGGCGGATCAGACCGATGAGGGTGTGGTTCTTTCGGCAGTTTTGTCGCCACAGATTGAGAATATCGATAGTAGCTATCCCAGATCGACAATCAAAATCATAGGCCAGGTTCCTGATATTGCTGTCGTGGGTAGCGATATGTTAGAATCAGTGTTTAGAAACCTGTTGAGCAACGCCATCCAACACAACGACAAGGCGGCTCCTGAGGTATCCGTCTCTGTCAGCGAAACAGATTCAAGTGCAGTAGTTGAGGTTGCTGACAACGGCCCGGGGATCCCTGATCGGCATAAGACGAGCATGTTTGAGGAAGGCAACAGTGGGTTGGATAGTGACGGGACTGGCTTGGGACTCTACTTGGTGAAAAAGATCGTTGAGCGGAATAATGGAAGAATCGAAGTCGTAGACAACGAACCGGACGGAACCGTATTTATTCTGAAACTACCAAAAATGCAGAGTCGCTGATTGGTTCTGGTTGTTGAGCGTATCAAATATGATGCGTGGCAACGATCTCGGATCGAGATCATCAGGTAAGATACAACCGTTCTCTTAGGCAACGCAATCTTCTCGCTTCGGGGCAGTTGCTACCGGTGTGTTTCTTCGACGAAAACTAAACCACGACCAGCCGCTACTCGTCGTCCGCAGCCAACAGCCCGTGTTCGGCGAGAACATCATCAAGCTCGTCAGGTGAGTACTGGTAGTACTGTTCGGTATCGACAGCAATCGTCGCCAGGTCTAGGCCAGCAGTCGTAAGCCCGTCGTCGCTGACGGACGCCAAGGCGCGAAGCGCGAGTTCGATCCCATCGTCAAGCGAGAGATCCGGCTCGTAGTGCTCCTCGAAGTAGTCCTGAATGTCGTCGCGGCTCTCACCGATGGCGAGGGCCTCCCACTCGTACGGTGTTCCCGAGGGATCGGTCTCGAAGAGCCGCGGTTCGCCGTTTTCGATCCCGCCAACAACGAGGGCGACACCGAACGGGCGGGCCCCACCAACCTGCGTATATCGCTGGATGAAGTCGGTGACCGTCTTTGTGAGCGTTTCGACGCCCATCACCTCGCCGAACCGGAGGCGGTTGACCTGTGCCTGCCGGCGAGCGAAATCAATCAGCTGGCGGGCGTCGGCGACGTGGCCCGCCGAGGCCATCCCAACGTGGTCGTCAGCTTTATGGAGCTTTTCGACGCTGGAGGGCTCTAAGAGCGGCGAGTGGCTCTGTTTGTCGGCGAGCAACACGACACCGTCCGGCGTTCGAACGCCGATCGATGCCGACCCGCGTTTGACGGCTTCGCGGGCGTATTCGACTTGGTAGAGCCGGCCGTCCGGCGAGAAGATCGTGGTGCCACGGTCGTAGGCCTGCTGTTGTTGTCCCTGCATACTAGTGGAAATCGAGTTCCGTCGCCGCCACGAACCCCTCAGGCAGCGAGAGTTCGGCGACATCGTCACGGTGAATCGCCGGCCGTTGGTCGTCCGCAAACGCGACGGGTTCCTCTATCGAATGTGTGCTTCGGTCGCCTAAATAGCTTTCTTCACAGGCACGTACCGTCCCGGAGATCCCGCGAACGACGAGGCCGATCGGCTCACTGTCGACGCTGTCGATACAGGCGAGAGCGGCCCGCGCGGCAGCCGTCTCCTCGCGGCGAGCGCGGACGATCGCCTCACCGATGCCGTCGGCATACGTAAATCCGAACACGGTCAGGTCGGCGTCGGCGCTGCCGGCGTCGCCGAGGAGGTTGCCGGCGGCATACCACAGCGCGCGCTGGAACGCCGTGCGGTCGATCTCGGCGGCGGGAGCGGCCTCGATCTCGACGGCAAGATACCGCCATCGCGGACGGATATGTTTGGGAAGGTGTTTCATGATGGTACTCAGGGCTCATAGCGGCCACGCCGAACACCGGGTTCGATGAAACGCTCATCTTCGCGGTTGCGGTTGCGGGCGACGATCTCACCCCATGCTTCGAGGCCGGCGGTGATCTGGTCGGCGGTAAACCCGATCTGTTCGCCGACCGCACGCAGCTCGCGTGGGGCCCGAAGCTGACGATGAGAGTCGGCGGTCACGCTAACAACGAAGGGCGCGTCATACTGCTCGATAAGTTCACGAAGCTTGCGAAGCCCCTGAAGCGCCTGCACGCGGGGGCCGCCACTCGCTCGCAGCACTGGCCCGAAGTCAAACTCAACGTGGACGCGGTGGGTCTTTGCGGCGCGAGCAAGCACGTGATTGAAATCGCCGTCGCCAGCCATTGGGCGGGTTAGCACGTCGATTCGGTCGGTTTCGACGGCATAGCGGTTGCGTGCGTTGGTGCCGCCACGGACGAGCAGGACGGAGCACTCGGGGCGATAGTTGCCGACCGCCCCCGCCGCGGATCCGGGATCGGCGGCGTCGACCTCGATCCCGCGGACGACCTCGATCCCGTAGCGATCGCTGATCGCGTCGGCGTCGAAATCGGCTTCGCGGGTGCGGACAACAAGGCCGTCGTAGCCGTAGTCGGCGGCCGTCCGCGCCTGCCGGCTGACGGTGCTGTCACCCGCAGGATAGGCCGCAACCGCCTCGTACATGCCCCCCCGTTGGCGTGTGGGTGGTTTGGGCGTTCCGGTCGGGGCCGCGGTCACACCGGGTCGGCGTCGAGAAGCGTTCCCTCGATCATCGCAGTCGCAAGCGCGGAGACATCGATGGCCGCCGGCGGACCGCGAGCGACGACTGGCGGGGCAGCCGGGCGGTCGCCGACAACGAGTTTTGGATAGGGTGCAGTGTGAAATCCCTCGATGAGAATGAACTCGTAGCCGGCCGCCTGGAGGTCGTCAACGGTTGATTCCAGCAGGGCACCCTCGCTGTCGGCGTCAGTCTTTCCACTAGAAGTGATCTTAAACGACAGCGACGGCGTCAGCCCGACGACCGTGTCGGCACCGGCGGTGCGGTGGCGGTAGGTGTCCTTGCCGGGCGTGTCGATCTCAATATCGTGGTGAATAGATTTGATCGTGCCGACCCGGCCGGCATCGGCGAGTTCGGCGACCAGCGATTCCAGCAGCGTCGTCTTGCCGGCGTCGCTGGGGCCGACGATACAGAGTGGGGGATGCATACCGTGGGTGGCACCCCGATTCCCAAAACCTCTGGGGCGAAGGTGGCCACGATATGACCGACACAGCCGCACTCATCGAAGAGACAACGACCCGCGAAACACCTGTAAGACAACAGCAGCAATACAATCGAGGAGAGCCCACCAGGTGGATTGCTGACATCTGATCGTGGCTGTTACCGATTAAAAGTCGGTGACAGTGTCAGAAGCTGATCGGACAACGATCGGCTGGTAACCGCACATTGGGATTTGCAGGGCAAACCGTTGTTACTCGGTCAGCTGGATGATGTTGCCGTTCCGGCTGAGATGCATGTCGCGGCCGACCTCGTAGCCGAAGGCGTTGGCCGTGTTGACGTAGCCTGACAGCCCCTTGAGATCCTGGTGGGCCGGAACCAGCTGCTGTGGCTGAAGCGCCTCCAGCATCTGGTAGTGACCCTCTTGACGCAGGTGGCCCGACACGTGGATGTCGTCGTAGATACGCGCACCCTGCATCTTCAGAAGGCGTTCAGACTGGTAGCGGTTGCCCTCGTTTGTCGGCTCGGGGATGATGCCGGCCGAGAAGATCACCTTGTCGCCGGTATCAAAGTCGTAGTTGGTCTCGCCGCGGCCCATCCGGGTGAGCAGCGCCCGTGGCTCGCCTTGGTGACCCGTCACGATCGGCAGGAAGTTCTCCTTGCCGTCATCCATGATCCGTTCGAGACTCTGGTCGATCGCCCGCCGGTGACCGTACATTTCGATGTTGTCCGGGAGGTCGACATCGAGGTTCGTCGCGGTGCCGGTGTATTTCTCCATCGAACGGCCGAGCAGGATCGGCTCGCGGCCGATCTCCTCGGCGAACTCAAGCAGACTCGACACACGGGCAATGTGGCTCGCAAACGTCGTCGCCACCATCCCGCCGTCGTAATCTTCGAGGCTCAGCATCGTGTCGTGGAGTTCCTTGCGCGCAACCGACTCAGAGGGCGTGCGGCCCTTCTGGTTGGCGTTCGTACAGTCCTCGATGTAACAGAGAACACCGTCGCCCTCACGGCCGATCTCGCGGAACCGCTTCATATCGATGGGGTCGCCAAGAACGGGATCGTGATCGAGGCGTTTGTCCAGCCCGTAGACGATCGCACCCTCCGGCGTATGGAGAACGGGGTTGATGGCGTCGATCGTCGAGTGGGTGACGTTGACGAACTCCATCTGCACCTGATCGCTGACCGCCATCTGCTCGCCGGAATTCATCACCTGCAGGTCGAGATCAACGTCGAACTTGTCCTCGTCGGCGATCTGGTCGCGAACGAGTTCGATGGTAAACGGCGTGGCGACAATCGGTGCGTCGTAGCGGTGAGCGAGCTTCGGGATCGCGCCGATGTGGTCGAGGTGGCCGTGGGTGGGGACGATAGCCGTGACCTCGCCGTCGAGTTCGCTCATGACGCGGTCGTCGGGGATCGCGCCCATATCGATCAGATCGAGACTGTGCATCGTCTCGGTCTGGACGTTGTCGTGAATCAGTACCTGCGAGAGGTTGAGGCCCATATCGAAGACGACGATCTCGTCGTCCATCCGCACGGCCGTCATCTGTCGTCCAACCTCTTCGTAGCCGCCAACGGTTGCGATTTCGATTTCCATAGGTAGTCCAAACAGGAGCCGTTCCGTCGGTGCCGCGGGCGACGCCCGGCCGTGTCAAACCAGCGGAACCGTCCACACCGCAGGGAGCGACAGCCGAAACGAACGCACCGACACACGAGGAACAGCGCGTTGGTTACTCGGATAGGTGGGCCCGAGATATAAATAGCCGGTGGCTTCTGGTCGGCAACGGGTGCGGTTGTGACCACCAAGGCTGTATCCCTCGTTGGCAACTGTGACCGCCAAAGCTACATACGCTGTTGGCCGGAATAAGTAGTTATGACACGTAGATATGACGCCGACCACGGTGTTGGGCTGCCGTGACGCTACAACTGCCCAGTGAGATCGTTGTCGAGCGGTTTCTGCCAACCGCTCGCGCGATGTTGGCGAGGGAACTCGCCGCCGAGGACTGCTCCCAGCAGACGATCGCCAACAAGCTCGGCCTCTCACAGGCTGCCGTCAGCAAGTATCTCAACGGCGAGCAGACCGGCGACCCGCGGTTCGCCGACAACGCCGAGATGCAGGCGACCATCGAGTATATCGCCAGCGGCTTCGCCGACGGCAGCGTCGACGAGTATGAGGCGCTCGCCGAGCTGCTCGAACTGATCGAATCCTTCGAGGATCGCGGCCCGATCTGTGCCGTCCACGAAGCAGAGATGCCAGCCCTCCAGGGGCTCGGCTGTGATCTCTGTGTGCGCGGCCAGGACCCCCGCGTCGAAACCGAACGCGAGGTGTTGCGGAACGTCCGGGGCGCGGTGCGAACGTTTGCTAACACGGCCGCAGTCGTCGACCACATCCCAAACGTCGGTACCAACATTGCCATGGCGATGCCCGACGCTGAACGGACAACCGACGTGGCAGCCGTGCCGGGACGAGTTCACGCCATGGGTGGGCAGGCGAACGTCCCAACCGACCCGGAGTTCGGTGCCTCGGAACACGTTGCGACCACCGTGTTGGCGATGGGTACCGCCGCCCCCGAGCGACGGGGCGCGCTCAACCTCAAAACGAGTGACGCGCTGTTGGATGCGGTGACCGCGGCCGGGCTGTCGACAGCCGAATTTGAGGCCGGCTACGAGAATCGATACGAGCGACTTACCGACCTGTTGGCGTCGACCGAGCCGACCCCCGAGGTGCTCTATCACGAGGGCGCCTTCGGGATCGAACCGATCACCTACGTCTTCGGCGACGATGCGACTGACGCGGTGACGACGCTGATTGATGCGGTGACAGCACCCACCGATAACGCGGGGTGAGCGGAGTCTTTATTTTCGCGGCCGTGGCTAGTGCTCACATGGATAGTGAACCCGCCGATCCAGACGATCCGTCCGACGAAGCGCTGACCGAACTCGTCAACTACCTCACGCCGCGGCGGGACAACGAGATGATCGCCACCTACCAGAACACCACTGCCATCGCCTGTCCTGTCTGTGAGGAGCCCTTCGATTACCTCATCGCCTCAAAAGGCCCCCAAAGCAGTCTGTCGCTGGATGAGGTGATGGATCTCTGTGTCTCCGTCAGCGACGACGACCGGGCGTTCCTCTTTACCCACGAGTAGTCAGCCGATCAGGGCATCGTCGACAAGCCGTTCGAACCGATCGACAAGCCGACTCGGCAGCGACGGCGAGACGGTGCGAGCGAGCTCTGCAAGTCGTTCCGGGCGGCGCGGGGTGATACGAACCTCGCCGTCAACGGTCTCCGTGTCGATCAGGTCAGCATCCGCCAGATTCGAGAGATGCCACGAGAGCGTGCTGCGGGCGATACCGATCTCGTCGGTGAGTGCTGGGGCGGATTGCGTGCCGGTTTCCAACAGTGTTAGGAGGATCTCCCGGGCCGTCTCCCGGCGCAGCAATGCGAGGGCGCGTTGCTCCCAGGGCTCAAATCCGGCAGGGTAGTAATGGGTGCGCCCCACAAGCGACTGGGAGTCGACTGCACCGTCGTTCATCAGCCGGCGGAGATGATACTGTGTCTGTCCGGTTGCGATGTCGAGGGCCCGGCCGATCTCGTTGAAGTGGACACCGGGGTGCTCGGTGACGTGGGTTTTGATCTGCTCCCGCGTGGTTGTCATAGGTGTGTTCGCCTCACAACACTGTAGCTGATACGACTACAAGTATACCAGATCGCTTCCCACTGAGTGAGAACAGCGGCCGCCACCAACATTTCACGATCCAGCCACAACCGATTTGAACACAGCCGGGGTAGGAGTCAGCAATGGGCTGGACTCTGGTGGGTGTGTCGGCACCGCCGCTGGCGTCGCCACCGTTGTTACATGCTGGCGGCGGCGAGCAGATGCTCTCGTGGGTGTTGCTCACCGCCGCGGGGGTGACGGCCATGCTGTTTGGGCTGAGTCTCGTCGTCGCATACCGCCGTCGACGCCGCCGGTATCTCCTTGTGAGCGCGACGCTGGCGGCGTTGCTCTCCCGGTCGCTCGTTGGGTTGCTGACGCTTCGCGGACTACTGTCACCCGGTAGCCACCACTTTTTCGAACATGGCCTTGACGCCGTGATCGCCGTCCTGCTGTTGGCAGCGGTCTACGATAGCACGACAACAACGAGCGCGGAGCAGCGACCAAACACCTAACAGCGGAGCCACGAACGACCGGGCGACGGTTTGCCCGGCACCCGCCGTCACCGGCAGCGCGGTTCGTTCAGTCGTTGTCGATGAGTCCGGGGTTCGTCACCGCACCCGTCGCCGCCGAGCCGAAGTCTCGAGCATATTTCGCCAGAATACCGTTCGTGTAGGCCGGGTCGCGTCGCTCCCACTCCTCGCGGCGAGCGTCGAGTTCCGCGTCGGAGCAATCAACCGAAAGCTCGCGTTCGGGAATATCGACGGTGACGGTATCACCCTCCTCCAACAGCCCGATTGGGCCGCCGTCGGCGGCTTCGGGCGCGACGTGACCGATCATCGGGCCGCGCGTGGCACCCGAAAACCGGCCGTCGGTCAGCAGTGCCACGTCGTCCTCATGGCCCGCGCCGACGACAGCAGCGGTGACGCCGAGCATCTCCCGCATGCCGGGGCCGCCGCTGGGGCCCTCGTTGCGGATGACGATCACATCGCCAGATTCGATGTGACCCTCCTGGACGTAGGCCATCGCGTCCTCCTCGTTTTCGAAGATGCGAGCCGGCCCCTCATGGTGGAACTTGTCGTCGCCGGTCACCTTGAGGACGCCGCCGTCCGGTGCGAGATTGCCGGTGAGGATCTTGATCGCGCCCTCTGGCTGATAGGGGTCGTCGACGGGGTAGAGGTAGTCGGCGTCGATCTCCGCGTCATCAGGGATGCGACCCTCGGCTTCGAGATGATCGAGTTCCTCAGCGATGGTGCGACCGGTGACAGTCATCGCGTCGCCGTGGATCAGGTCGGCCGCAAGCAGCCGCCGGAGAATGACCGGGACGCCGCCGATCTCGAAGAGGTCATTCATCACACGAGTGCCGCCAGGCTGGAGGTCAGCGATCTTCGGTGTGCGACGCGAGATCTCGTCGAACTCCTCGATGTCGAGATCGACGCCGGCTTCGGCGGCCAGCGCGAGCAGGTGGAGGACGGCGTTGGTCGAGCCGCCGGTGGCAACCTGCATGGCGATAGCGTTCTCGAAGCTTTTCTTCGAGAGGATATCCGAAGGTCGGCGGTCGTTCTCGATCACCTCAAGGGCGATCTCGCCGGATCGTTCGGCGATCTCATACCGCTCGTCGTGTTCGGCGGGGGCCGACGCCGAGCCCAGGGGTGCAAGCCCAAGCGTCTCGGAGATCGACGCCATTGTGTTGGCGGTGAACATCCCGCCACAGGAGCCCGCGCCGGGGCAGGCATGGCGTTCCATCTCGTCGAGTTCGTTCTCGCTCATCTCGCCTTGGGCGACCGCGCCGACGCCCTCGAAGACGTTCTGGATCGTGATCTCCCGGCCGTCGTGCTCGCCCGGCATGATCGAGCCGCCGTAGACGAAGACAGATGGGAGGTCAGTCCGGATCATCGCCATCATCATCCCCGGCATGTTCTTATCGCAGCCGCCGATCGTCACGAGGCCATCCATCCGCTCGCCGAAGGAGACAAGTTCGACGCTGTCGGCGATGACCTCCCGGGAGATCAGCGAGGCCTTCATCCCCTCGGTTCCCATCGAAATCGCATCGGAGATCGTGATCGTATTGAACTCGATCGGCATCCCGCCGGCGGCGTCGACGCCCGCGTAGGCCGACTCGGCCACGTCGTCGAGATGGACGTTACAGGGCGTGATATCGGCCGCACAGTTGGCGACCCCGACCATCGGCGAGGACAGATCCTCGTCGTCGTACCCCATCGCACGGAACATCGCCCGCGAGGGCGCTTGATCGGTGCCTTCGGTGACCTCGTTGCTCCGCAACGCCGGGTCTTTCCCCGACTCCGCTTTGGGTTCCTGTTTGCTCATACGGGCTGGTAGCCGCCGGATGCGTTAAAACTGCTCGCATGCGGTGTGGTGTCGAACCGTGAGGGCTTTGACCGCCGGCGAACAATGTTGCACAGTGAGTTCCGAAGCCGGTGGAGCCGAGACAGATGCCGACGATCCGGTTCACCAGTCGGATGCACCCGATGCCACCGCGACGCAGCTAGATCCGGCCGAGGCGACAGACCGCGAGGAAGTCGACCGACACGGGTGGGTGTTGGTCGCCGGTGTCGTCGCCTGTTTCCTCGTCGTGCCCGGACTCATCTATCTCCGGCCGGCCATCCCCGCGGCCGCGGGCTTGCCGTTTTTTGCGACGTTTCTGATCCTCCCACTGGTGCCGGCAGTGCTGCTCGGGTTGTTGGCTGTGTGGTCGATGCGGGCGGCCGCCTGACCACGCGACGAGAGCGGTGAGTCGACCCTGAACCACGCGGGTCGCACTCGGATACCGAATAACATATACAACGACCCATAGAGTACGTCACATGGACATCGACGAGTATCGTGATCACGTCGAAGCGCAGGTGGTCGATCACGAGTACGACCCGCTGCCGCCTGAGGAGGCAAACCCGTTCGATCCGGTCTGGTACAAGGAAGACGAAGACCCAACAATCGGCCGGACGAAAGTCTACGTGACGATCAACGAGGATCTTGAGCTTGATCCCGAGACGGTCAAGACGACGACCGAATCCTTCCGCACCCTTGTCGGCTCGGCCTCGCCGCCGGCTGACGGCTCCTTTCAGAATCTCTTTGGCTACATCGTCTACCCGCGGGCCTCACCCGACCAAGAGCTCATCGAGTTTGCCACCGAGGAGTTCACCGTTGCCAACCGGCGAACGAACCTGTTTCCGTTGTTGTATGATCTCGACACCGAGACGCTACACACCCACACCGTCCCACGGCTGAAGGGGCGTGGCTTCTATGAAAAACAGAAGTTCGATGCTGAAGCGCTGTTGACGCTGTCGTCGGAGTAGGGGCGAACGCTGGCAGCAGCTATTACGCAGTCCAGCCCGTTGGTATCGTATGGACGCTTCTGTTCCGTCGGACGCAGCAGCCGCCACAGCTGGCGACCGGCCGGGTGAATCGGTCGTCGTCGAAACCAACGGGATCAGCCTCCACACACGACAGGCCGGCCCCGAAGACGGGCCACTCGTGGTTTTACTGCATGGGTTTCCGGAGTTTTGGGATGGGTGGCACCGACAGATCACGCCACTGGCCGACGCCGGCTACCGTGTCATCGCCCCTGACCAGCGCGGCTACAACCGCAGCGACAAACCCGACGGCGTTGACAGCTACCACATCGAGGAGCTGGCGGCGGATGTGATCGGCCTTATCGACGCCGCCGGCCGGGAGACAGCAGCGGTCGCGGGCCACGACTGGGGGGCAGCCGTCGCTTGGTGGCTCGCACTCAGCTATCCTGCGCGGATCGACTCACTGACCGCGGTCAACGTGCCACACCCGACAGTGATGGAGGACACACTTCGGCGGAGTCTCTCACAGCTGCGGAAAAGCTGGTACATGATTGCGTTTCAGTTCCCGGTGCTACCGGAGACGATTGCGACAGCCAACAACTGTCGGGTGCTGGAGCGTGGCCTGACAGAGAGCAGTCGTCCCGACACGTTCTCGGCGACGGAGCTCCGGCGATACCGTGAGGCATGGACACAACCGGGGGCGGTGACCGCGATGATCAACTGGTATCGGGCGATGGGGCGGTATCGACCGCGGCCGCCACAACAGCAGGTGTCGGTGCCGACGCTTGTGATGTGGGGACAGCAGGATGACTTTCTGGAATCGAGGATGGCCGAGGAGAGTCTGGACTACTGCGATGCGGGGCGGTTGATGACCTTTCCGTCGGCAACGCATTGGGTACTGCATGAGCGGCCCGAGGAGACGGCCGAGGAATTGCTGGCACATCTCGATACGACTGTCTGAGCACGCGATGACGCCCCGCTTTTTAGGGCTGAGCCCGTAGAACGCAGTATGCTACTGGTTCGCGGGCTTGGTGGTGGCACCGGGTTGACAGGCACGGTGTTTGAGCGAGGCGAAGAACCACCGAAATACAGGGGGTCACCTGATGCTGCCGCACCGTACGTCTGGGTGTGTGATTCCTTCTATGCGGTCGAAAGCGGTGGGACAGCTGTCGAAGTCGACGGCGAAGAGGTGCGTGTCGCCTTCGAATCACCGATGCCGCGCGGCTTTGAGACAAAACAACAGGCGCTGTCAGCGGCCAAGGAGCACGTCGTCACACAGCTCACGCGTATCGGCGTTGATTCCGAGTCGGTCACCGTGGAAGTTGAGACCGCTGAGCCGACGGCCTAACCCTCTGTCCAGCGTTCGTCGTCGTACGTCTCCAGCTGCTCGCTGTGGAGTTTTCCCTCGAACTTTCGGCGAAGGGCTGCCTTCTCGCCCGCACTGATCTTCGCGAGTTCGTCGGCCTTGTCGACCGCCCGCGGCGGCCCGCGCTCGGCGGCGACCTCCGAGAGAATCTGTGTGTGGAGTTGCTCACGCATGGCCGGATTGTGGGTGATCGCATACGGGGCTTCGATCTTGTAACAGAGATCGTTCCGCGGATCGTAAATGATGAAGAAGGTGACCTCATAGCACTCGGGGGCAAGTTGTCGCTCGACACCAAGCGCGTCACCATCGGCCGCCATCGCGCCGTCCGGGCCGCCGCGGGAGATAAGCCATGAGGTCACGGAGAGTTCGTCGGTGCGACGGTCGGCTCCGGGCGCAGCCTCGGTGTCAGCCCCGCTTTCGGCGGCCTGCTGCTCAAGCAACCGCGTAAAGAAGGCGGTGTCATCCGGCCACGGTGCGTCGAAGCCGATTTCGTTGTCGGCGAGCGCGCTGGTGATGACGCGGGCCGAGGGGTTCTTGACGAAGCCGGCGATCGGTGTCTCCGCCTCGACGAAGCGTTCGACAAGCCGGACGTAGTTTTTGAGCACGTTTTTCGGCCGCGCCTCGTAGGTCAACGCGTCGAGTTCTGGGTTGCGATCCCGCCACGTCAGGATCTCTTTTGGGTAAAGCGGCCCATCAAGCAGTAATAGATCTTCAACTGTGTGGGCGTGCTCGCGGGCGTGGTGACCCTCTGCAAGATACAACGAGAGCGCGTGGACAACGGCCTCGGCGTAGCGGTTGACCGGCGGCGAGTTGATGACGCGGTGTTGGCTGTGGCCCTCGTCGTGGCGCACCCAATCAGTTTCCAGCGACCGAGAGCGGTCGGTCGCGTGAACTGTTGCGACGATCGTCCGCGCACGGTGAACCGAAAGCTCGGAGGGGTCAACCGCCATCGCGGCGTGGGCGAGATCCAACACCACCCCATTTTTAAACGAGGTCGGGTTGATCGTCCCCGAGTCGATGCCGTGGACGGTCGGAAACGGTCGCTCCGCCAGCGCGATATCGTCGATAGCGACACGGGCCCGTTGTTGCTCGCCGAGGGGTTCGACGATGGTGCGGCCGCGGGCGTCGGTGAGCGGATCAAGCCACGACTCCCAGACGGTTTCGGCGACATCGTCGTGGTCGCTGTCGTCAACGGCGTCGGCGACCGATCCCGCAAGCCTGGCGATGGCGTCAACGTGGATCGGATCAAGTGTCATACCAATACCCGAGTGAGGGATCGTCAAAAAACCGTGGTCAGCCCGCGTGTCGCTAGCCTCATACCCGTGGAGCCAGAACAACTGTTTATGTCGATACGCGGGGTCGCCTTCGACCTCGATTATACGCTCGCGGTGCCTGATCGCGACCGGGAGACACTGCTGGCGGAGGCTGTCGAGCAAGCCGACGCACCACCGATCTCCCGAGGCGAGTATGTACAGGCCCACCGCAATCACCTCACGACAGACAGCCGCACACCGATCTTCGCCGAGCTGCTGGCCGACGACACCACAGAGACTGATCCCGACCGGCTGGCCGCCGCCTATCGCAACGCGGTCACCAACGCCCTCGTGCCGATCCCTGATGCCGAACCCCTGTTGTGTGAGCTTCGGAGTGACTACCGTGTTGGTCTGCTGACGAACGGCCCGGTTCGCGCCCAACGATCAAAGATCGAGTATCTCGACTGGGAGCCGCTGTTTGATACGACACTCGTGACCGGCGAACTCGATGCGGGGAAACCCGACCCCGCCGCCTTCGACGCGCTGTTGGACGCACTCGGAACACCACCCGAGCAGACGGTCTTTATCGGTGATACACCCGATGAGGATATCTCAGGTGCCGACGCTGCTGGTATCCACACCGTTCAGGTGTTGTTCGACAGCGGGCCACAACGGGATACACGAGCCGATGCCTACATCGAACGCGACCAGCTTGCCGCAGATCTTCCGGGGCTGCTTGCCGCCTTCTGAGAACACCGTAACCGGACAGCAGATCGCCGACAACGATAGGACAATATTAAAACTGGGAGCTCGTGCTGTCGCCCACATGCGTTCGTGGTTAGAGAGATCAGAATGGCGGCCGTCTTGCTCGGGACACAACATCGTCACATACCGGTGGTGGCATACTCCACATCCAGGCGGTTGCAGTGCGCCGAACAGTACACTCGCGGTTGTGAGCTAACAGCCCAAGTCCCTATCTTTCAACAAACCGCTTACCCAGCGTTTCGGATTCGATCCCCCACCCGTCGGCCGGCTCATCGGCCTCGGGCTTGTAGTAGCGGATCGCCTCGTGGCCGTCAGGGGCGGCATTGCTGAGATACGCCAGCTCAGAAACCTCGATCCAGTCGTCATCCTCGGGGCGATCGGTTCGGGTGTCGGTGATGCGTCCGTCGTCGGCAGTCCGGATGTATCGTGTCATAGCTCACTCGTTTGTACGCCGCGTCGCTACTCAAACGATGTGACCCATTTGATTTGTATATGCTGCGGTTTGGGGCGAGAAACGCACAGCCGCCGCCTACGCTGGTGTTGTCGACACCGCGGCGACAACGGCCGTAAACACCGGAACCACGCGTTTTGCGTCCACACCGTCGGTGATGCCGATCAGTGCGGTGTCGTCGGTGGCCGTGCCGGCAGTCGACACAACATCGAGATTGGCTGTTGTCGCGGCCTCGACAGCGCGATCAGCCGCGGTGCTAAACCCAACCTGGGCACGGTCTGGCTGGACAGAGACGGTCGCAATCTCGGTCAGTTCAGCGTCGACATCGGCTGTGGAGTCGGCGAGTGTTGGGCGACCCCGATCGTCAGTCGTGAGAGCGTCGCTGTCGGCGACATGGACAACGCGGTAGGCGAACGCGCCGTCGTCGGTCGCCTCGACATCCGGGTCGGCGTCGGCGACAACAACGGTGGCGAGGGTAGACTGGTCGCCGGTCAGTTCGCTGGCCAACAGTTGGGCGATCCGTTTGCCGTCACGGAGCCGATCCTGTACCATACTCGTTTTCCGGCGGGCCAGCCTGAAATCGGTTCGTGTTTGTTGACGGTGCGTCCGCCATCGCTCTCCTGACGCACAAACTACTATCCTGGCTCGGCTGCAGTATCAACCATGACAGAGACTCACGTCAGCGATGTGATGACGACACCGATGTTGACGCTTGCCGCTGAGACACCGATCGACGAGGCCGCCCAAGCGATGGGTGAAGCGGATGTCAAGTCGGTCGTGATCGTTGCGGACGGCTGTCGGCCGGAGGGGATCTTTACCTCGACGGATGCACTGTCGGCGTTGGCTGACGCCGTCGCGGCTGGGGAGACGACGGTTGGAGCGTATATGACCACGCCTGTCGAGACCGTTTCGCCGACGACACCGTTGACCGACGCGGCCGCGCTCATGGGCGACTACAGTCATCTACCGGTCACCGATAGCGACGGCGACGCCATCGGCATCCTGACAAAAACCGATCTTGCGGCGGCCGTCGCCGATGCCGACACGGAGCTGGTCGACACAACCACCGCGTGATCCGGCGGGGAGGCAGGCTACGCCGATTGCCCCGAAAGGTCTGTCCGAACGGCATCAGCCGCAGCGTCAACGGCGATCCCCTCGCGGGTGGCGACAAGCACCGCCGCCGCCTCAAGTGTGATCCCAAGCCGGCGTTGGGTTTCATTGGCGGCGGCAACGGCCTCCTGTTTAGCCATCCCGGCGTCGGTCAGTCGATCGAGGAGCTGTTCGAAGGTCGACTGCGCACGGAGGATGTCGGTGTCGGGCGTGTACTCTGCCGGGATATCGACGGCGTCGAGATCGAACGTCGCGACGAGATCACCATCCACCGTCTCTAAGAGGCCGCGGCCGACCGCCACATCCACCAGCCGTTTGGCCTGATCCGGCGAGAACCACTCCCGATCAAGCGAGAGCGCAACCACAAAGGCTCCCTCGCCCAGCCGGTCGGTGCCCGCCTGGCGAAACGGCACCGCGACAGCAACCTGCAGGCTCATAGCGAACGGAGACGGCGAGAGGCACCTAACGTTTGCGACTCCGGGGGCGTTCCGAGCGATTCAAGTAGCTGCTGGAGGTTATACCCGATATGAAAGATCAGGGACGCTCGGCGCGGAAACGCACCGGCGGCCGACTCAAACACGCCAGCAAGAAGAAACGACACCAGCTTGGACGCGAACCAGCCGAGACAACCGTTGACGACCCCCGGTTCCGCGTTATCGACGCCCGCGGCACCAAGGACAAGCTGCGAGCCCTCTCAACGGACGTCGCCCACCTCGCCGACGGCGGCGAGACGACCGAGGTCGACATCGAGGATGTCGTTGAGAACCCGGCAAACGTCAACTACGCCCGCCGAAACATCATCACCAAGGGCGCGATTATCGAGACCAGCGAGGGTCGAGCCCGCGTCACCTCCCGCCCCGGCCAAGTCGGCCAGGTCAGCGCCGTCGCCCTCGACTGATCCGGTTGCTTCTTTCGCCGCTTACAAACCGAGCCACGACGAGAGACCGGTATGGAACTCGCCGAGTTCGTCAGCCGGCTTGACGACCGTCTTGCCACCGACGCCTACAGCGATGTCGATGCCAGCGCGAATGGGCTACAGGTCGGCCCCACCGAGGCGACCATCGAGCACGCGGCCTTTGCCGTTGATGCCGCCGAGGCAACGATCACCGCCGCGGCCGACGCTGACAGCGATGTGCTTGTCGTCCACCACGGGCTCTCATGGGGCGGGATCGAGCGCGTCACCGACCGCCAGTATGAGCGGATCGCCGCCCTCGTCGACAACGACATCGCGCTGTACGTCTCCCATCTCCCGCTTGACGGCCACCAGACGCTTGGGAACGCAGCCGCCCTTGCCGACCTGCTCGATCTCGACGCGGCTGAGCCCTTCGGCTCGATGGGGCCGGTCACCGTCGGCCAGCAGGGGGCCGCGCCAGCATCGTTGACGCGGGCAGAGCTGACAGCGACACTCAAAGCGGAGCTCGAAACCGACGACCTGCAGCTGCTGGAGTTCGGCCCTGAGAATATCGACCAGGTCGCCATCGTCACCGGCAGTGGCACCGACTGGCTGGATGAAGCCCGCGAGATCGGCGCGGACACGCTGATTACGGGCGAAGGCAAACAACAGGTCTACCATCGCGCGAGAGAGGCCGGGGTCAACGTCATCTTAGCCGGCCACTACGCCACCGAGACCGGCGGTGTTCAGCGACTCCAGGCGCTCACAGAAGAGTGGGGACTAACGACAAGCTATCACAGTCACCCGACAGGGCTCTGACTGACGGCGCTTACTCGTCGGCCGCGTTGTCGATACCGCCATCAGTCGCCGGTGGGGCCAGCAAGGACTCAAGCGTTCTGACGCGATAATCGCCGAGGACACACCGCCCGCGGGTGTCGTGGCCGTGGCGTTCGATGTGGACGCCATCAAGGCCGGCGTTCCACGCCGCGCCGATGTCGACGGCCGCATCGCCGACGAGCGCGCCGCGGTGGTCATCGTCGACACCCAGTCCCGTCATCGCCTGCTGTACCGGGTCGGGGTCGGGCTTCCAGCCCAGCTCATCAGTACAGCAGACAACCACATCGAACCAGTCGGCGATATCGAGATGCCGCAACACAGGGGTCGTCAGAAACTCCTGACAGTGGGTGACGAGACCGACCGGTGTTGTTTGGTCGGTGATCGTCCGAAGCAGCGTTGCGGCGTCGTCGTGGAGGTAGGTCGCTTCCGCGCGCTGCTGTGGGTCTTCGATCTCATGAAAGGCCGCCCAGAACGGATCAGGGTCGACACCGAACTCCTGCAGCGTGGCGTTTCGTGGGCCGCCGAGGCCATGCCAGAGGATCTCGGCTTCCCGATCGGTGAACCGACGGTCGAGTCGCTGGCCGACACGGTCGAAGATATCGCGGATATACCCCCACTCCGCATCGATGATTGTGCCATCGAGATCGAACAGCCAGAAGTCGTACGCGCCGGTGACCATCGACCAGAGAGTACGACGGGCAGCTATATCTGTGTTGTGGCGAGCCGGGCAGCGAATCGGGACAAACTGGTATGCCAAGATGGAAATTGTATCGAGACAGTGATCACGGATGAAACTTGATGACACGCGGATCGCCATGTTGGTCGGTCCGGGGGTCGAGGATCTCGAATTTTGGGCCGTCTATATGGGCACATAGGCGGAAGACGCGGTGATCGATGTCGTCGGCACCGAGGTCATCGTACCATCTGATAGCATGACCGCCCGCTGCGCGCGACGGGAGACAGCCCCACTCGTTAGGCGTCGGGGATCGCCTCGGCGTCCCGGACGTGGATCGAACTGCCGAGATGTTGGTGGACGACGGCGTCAACCGAGTCGGCGTTGAACCGCGAGAGATCGGTCTTGATTTCGGTTTCAAGTGCTGCCCGGTAGGCCGCGTCGGTTTCGAGTTCGCTGAAGCTGGCCTCGATAACCTCCACGTCGGGTGTGTCCGTCAGGAGTGCTCGCATATGATCGGCGTCGGCGACAGCACCGCGCCAGAGATTGTACTGGAAAAACAGCCAGCCATCGGTTCCCGGCGTCGCAGCCGGGAGTCGACACACTGTCTCGAAGCGATCAGGATCGAGACAGGCTTCTGGTGGATCAAGCTGGACTGTCACCCGAAACACGTAGTTCGCCTGCATGCCGGCGAAGAGTTAGTTATCCGAAAGCTGTTCGAGCACGTGCTGAGGGATTTCCTCGGGATCGACACCGTCAGGCAGTCCCGCAGGCGACTCCGGTGGGCCAGCCGGTGTCCCGCTGTCGCTGCCAGCAGGCATCTCGTCGTTGTCACCGGCCTCGGTGTCAGCGTTGTCGACATCCAACTCGTCGACAGCGTCGTCGGTCGGAACCGGGCCGTCAAACTCAGGATTAAACAGCTGCATCGCCGTCTGGATCGTCGTCCAATCGTCCTCGGCGGCGGCCTCACGCAGACTTTTCGTCGGCGCGGCCAGCAGTTGGCTGACCAGCGAATCCGCCAGCGACTCGATGACCTCACGGTGAGTCTCGGTGAGCTCAGTGTTGGCATCGAGCTTGGCCATCGCGGTGCCGACCTCCCGGTCTTTGACTCGTTCGGCGCTTTCATACATCGTGCTGATCGCCGCGTCAGCGCGCTTGCGTTTGAACAGCGCGAGCAGGCGCTCGAACTCCTCGTCGATCATCGCTTCGACCTCGGCGGCGGCATCTTCCCGACGGGCGTGGGTTTCGGCGGTGATCGTCTCCAGAGCGTCGATATCGTGGATCGTCACCCCGACCTCGGCGTCGGCGGCGGGGTCGATATCCCGTGGCTGGGCGAGATCGATACAGAACGTCTCGCCGGCACTCGCCAGCTCCTCGGCTGTGAGAACATGGGCTGGGCTCCCGGTGGCGGCGATCACCACGTCAGCCCGCTGGGCGGCGGCTCCGGCTGCCGACAGCCCGATCGCACTCGCGTCGGTCGGCACAGTGTCGGCGATGTGGGTTGCATGCGGGATCGTTCGGTTGGCGATCAACAGTCGATCAATCGCGGTTTCGGCGATCGCTTCGGCGGCGATCGTTCCCATCTCACCCGCCCCGAGAATCAGGGCGGTCGCGCCGTCGAGATTGGTTTCCCGATCGGCGAGTGTGACGGCCGCCGAGCCAAGCGAGACGACGCCCTCGTTGATCGCGGTCTCGGTGCGGGCGCGTTCGCCGACGTGGACGGCTTTCATCAGCGCGTCCTCTAAGATCGGCCCAAGCCCCTCGGCGCGTCGGGCAATCTCGATGGCGTCTTTCAGCTGCCCGATGATCTGATCCTCGCCGACAACGAGCGATTCGAGCCCGGCGGCCAGCCGCATCAGATGGCGCAGCCCCTCCTCGTGGGGCATCGTGACAACCCCCCCGGAGCGAACCGGATCAGCGATCTGGGCGAGGGCATCGCGACCCTGATCGGCACGGTCGGTGACGACGTAGGCCTCCGCGCGATTGCATGTTTGGATGGCAAACGCTTCCCGGACGCCTGGCGTCGCCAGCAGGTCGGCGATCCGAGCCGAGATATCATCCGCGCTGGCGGCCTCGATCTCGTCGACGGTTGCCGTATCGTGGGCGACTCGAACGCCGGTGATGACGCCGTTGCGTATCATGTGTCCTCCCCTGTGCGGTGATCCTGCATTACGCGTGCTGCCTCTTTTTTTGCGTTGGCTATTCCGGTATGTAAAACCTTCCAAACCGCCGGCGAGCGGACGACCGCACGGAGCATCGCCCGCCGCGTCTCGGGGGGCTCAGTCTGTTTCAACTCGGCCCGAAGCTGACCCGTCAGTTCGGCCATTTTTCCGGCGGCTTCGATCTCACCGTCGATCTGTTCGCGGAGATAGCGGGCGAGCGCTGGGCTTTGTCCACCGGTTGAGATGGCCACCGAGACCGACCCATCGTCGACGGTAGCGGGAACAACGACGCTGCCGACCGACCGCTCGCCTGCCCGATCAGTTCGGTTAATCAGCACGTCGCGGTCGTCGGCCGCCTCGGCGACGGCAGCGTTGAGTTCGCCGTCGTCGGTGGCGGCGACGACCAACGCGGGGTCGGCGCGGTCGAACCACGCCGGTATCTCCGTGGTCGCCGGGGCGGCTCGAATCCGCTCGATCGGCGGGAATTCGGGCTCCGCGAAGCGGTCGTCAAAGGTTGGGCTGACGACGACCACGTTGGCCTCGGCAGCGAACCGCTTGGCTTTCCGTGCGCCAACACTGCCGCCGCCGAAGATGAGCACCGTTGTGTCAGTGAAATCGTGATAGAGTGGGATCATTGTGCGCTGGCGTGTGGATGTCGGCACCCTACAGACTGCTGTCAACCCGCTGGTCGGCTGCCGGACGGTCTGGTTCACACCTCGGGATCGACAACCGATTAGTACTCTGGTATCCCCGTCGAACTGTCGTTATTTGAGGTGGTCTTCGACCGGCGGAACGACCTGTTTTTTCCGGGACATCACGCCCGGCAGGAACGCCTCTCGGTCGGTGAATGTCGCATCGAGGGCGTCGCCGACAGCCTCGGCGTGGTCGCCGGCGATAAACGCCGTCGACTCCTCTTCGAGGAGGTCGGTGACGAGGACGAGCAACACGGCGTAGCCGCGCCCGGCGACAACCTCGTCCATCGCCTCGATGACCGCATCGCGCTGCTCAAGAACGGTCTCGGGTTCGACGGTCTCGATCTGACCGATGCCCAAGACGTCGTCGCCGATGTCGTACTCCTTGAAGTCCCCAAGCACCATCTCACGGGGGCTTTTCTCGCCGAGTTTGCTCTTTTGGGCCAACAGTTCCTTGCCGTAGTCCTCGTAGTCGACGCCGGCGATGTCAGCCAGTCGCTCGGCGACCTCACGATCGGTGTCGGTCGTCGTCGGCGACCGGAGCACGACGGTGTCGCTGAGCAGACCACTGAGCAGCAGTCCAGCGGTCTCCTCGTCGATGTCGACGCCGGCCTCATCGTAGAGCCCGGTGAGGATCGTCCCCGTCGAACCGACCGGTTCAGCGCGGAAGGAGATGGGATCGCCGGTTGTCACGTCGCCGATCCGGTGGTGGTCGACGACCTGGGTGATCGTCGCCTCGCGTGCGCCCGAAACGGTTTGGCTGTACTCGTTGTGGTCGACAAGCAGCAGTTCCGCGTCGGTTGCGTCCTCCAGCAGCGTCGGGGCGTCGACGCCCCACCGCTCAAGCACAAACTCGGTTTCAGGGTTGAGTTCGCCGGCGCGGCCGGCAACGACATCGCCGCCCTGGGCCCGTTTCAGGCGGGCAAGAGCGATCGCCGAGATGATCGTATCCGTATCGGGCTGTTGGTGACCGATGGCGTAGGCGGATTGTGACATGTCCGAGGTACGGCACTACTGTAGTAAGAACGTTCCCAAACGACCGCGCCGCGAGCAACGGAGAGCCAGCCAAGCCATGGGATTGACGCAAACACCCACGAGTGTTTTAGTTTCGGCTCCGAAATGGAGGGGTAGTGTTCGCACCACGCCGACCGATGGAGTCGTCACCAGACAGTCATCAGCCATGCGCCTGATCCAAGCACTCATCCCGGAGGGGAAACGCCGGCTGGTAATCGAGCACCTAGAGGACGCAGCGATCGATTACGCGATGACAAGCGAAACCTCCCGAAGCGAGTACAGCGACATCGCCTACATCCCGACCGATGTCGACAGCGTCGAGGAGATCCTCGATGAGCTTCGGGATGTTGGCGTCGAGCGCGACGGTTACATGATCGTCTCCGATGTCGAGACTATCGTCTCCGATCGCTTTGAGCAACAGCAGGCAAACAATGCGGGCGACGAGGAGACAAACAGCGTCGCCGAGGACGAACGGATCTCCAGAGAGGAACTGCAGACGAAGGCCCGAAACCTCTCTCGGAGCACGGCCAACTACATCGCGTTGACGCTGATCAGCGCGATCGTCGCCACCGCCGGCCTCCTGCAGGACAGCGCGGCAGTCGTCGTCGGTTCGATGGTGATCGCGCCGCTGATCGGGCCGGCGATGGCCTCCTGTGTCGGCACCGTTGTCAGCGACGACGCGCTGTTCTGGGAGGGAATGCGCTCGCAGGCGATCGGCCTCGCGGTCGCAATTGTCAGTGCAACGCTGTTTGCGGCTGGCTATCGGGCCATCCTCGCACCGGAGCTTGAACTGCTCCTCATTCAGCAGGTCGCCGAGCGCGCCCACCCTGGCCTGCTCTCGTTGGCGATCGCGCTGGGGGCGGGGATCGCCGGCGCGCTGTCGCTGACTTCCGGGGCCGACGAGGCGCTGGTCGGCGTCATGATCGCCGTCGCGCTGATGCCGCCGGCAGCCGCAGTTGGGCTCGGGATCGCCTACGTCGATCCGACGCTTGCGGTCGGCGCGGGCGTGTTGGTGGCGGTCAATCTGTTATCGATCAACGTTGCCGGCGTGGCAACCGTCTGGGTGCGGCGATACAAGCCGACCCACTGGTACGATGCGAAAGAGGCTCGCCGGCTCACCGGACGGCGGCTCCTGATCTTTGGGGTGTCGATCCTGATTCTCACGTCGTTTCTGGCGACAAGTTCGCTGGCAGCCCGCGAGAACGCCCAGTTTGAAACCGAGGTTGAGACGATCGCCGACGATGCAACCGAAAACCTGCTTGCTGTGGAGTTTAGCTACAAAGCAAACCTGCTGACCCAACAGCCGGAAACGGTAACCGTGCGTGTCTACGGGGAGAATCCGCCTGCGGCCGCCACACTCCGCGAACGGATACGGGATACAACCGGCGTCGACGTCGGCGTACGCGTTGTCACCGAGCAGATCAGCCGCGCCTGAGCCGGCTGGGCCGCATAGGCTTTTACCGCAGTAAGCCGCAAGAACTGATAGATGCAGGTCGATGCGTTGCCGCTTGCGACACCACGCGTCGCCCACTTCCAGCGACAGGGGATCGAGCAGCTGTACCCACCACAGGCCGAAACGGTCGACGCCGGGATCTGTGCCGGCGAGAACGTTATGGCCGCGATCCCGACCGCCAGCGGCAAGACGCTGATCGCCCAACTCGCCATGCTGACCGCCGACGGGCCAGGGCTGTATATCGTCCCGCTGCGGGCCCTTGCCACCGAAAAACACGCCACGTTCAGCGAGCTTCCAGGTGTGGATGTCGGGGTCGCCACCGGCGACTACGACTCGCCGGCCGCCGAACTCGCCGACCACGATATCGTCGTCGCCACAAGCGAGAAGGTCGACTCCGCCGTTCGCAACGGCGCGTCGTGGGTCGACAACATCGGCTGTGTCGTCGTCGACGAGGTACACCTGCTTGGCCAGGCGGATCGCGGGCCGACACTGGAGGTCACCCTGGCGCATCTCCGGCGGCTCACACCGGGTGTCCAACTGGTCGCGCTGTCGGCGACCGTCGCCAACGCCGACGAGATCGCCGACTGGCTTGGCGCGGAACTCGTCGAATCCGACTGGCGACCCGTTGATCTCCGTACCGGTGTCGCCGACAGCAACGTCGTCACATACGACGATGAGAGATCCGATCCGATCGGGATCGAGGCTGCGGAACTACCGCCCGATGCGGATCTCGACACTGAGACGACGGCTCGGCTCGTCGACGACGCCCTCGCCGACGGCGGGCAGTCGCTGGCGTTCGTCCGCTCCCGCCGGGAGGCCGAAACGCTCGCTGAGCGACTGCGCGGCGACGTTGACGACACCACCAGCGACGACACTACCCAACCCGACCGCGAGGCCGTCGCCGACGAGATCGAAACCCTCGACGACACCGTCACCGGTCAGCGCCTCGCCGACTGTGTGCGCGATGGGGTCGCCTTCCACCACGCCGGCCTCAGAAGCGGCCATCGCGCGCTCGTCGAATCGGCGTTTCGGGAGCGAACGCTGGAGGCCATCTGTGCGACGCCGACGCTGGCCGCCGGGGTCAACGTCCCCGCCCGCCGGGTCGTCGTCCGCGACCAGCAACGCTACACCGGTTCGGGAACCGAGTGGCTGCCCGTCCTCGAAATCCACCAGATGTGCGGGCGGGCCGGCCGGCCGCATCTCGACCCCTACGGCGAGGCAATTCTCGTTGACACCGACGACCCCGAGGCGCTGGCCGACAGATATCTCGATGCCGACCCCGAGGCCGTCGAATCGAAGCTGGCAAGCGAGGCCGCCTTGCGAACCCACGTGCTGTCGATTATCGCCTCCGACTTCGCCGAAACCGAAGCCGGGATCTTGGATGTGTTGGCGGCAACATTTTACGCCCACCAGACCCCCGTCGGTGATCTCGCCGGGATCGTCGCCGCCGTCATCGAGGAGCTGATCGGGATGGGGCTGGTTGTTCGCAACTCGGCTGACGGCACCGACAACGTGGACGGTCGCGTGCTGGCGGCGACGGAGATCGGCGCGACCGTCTCAACGCAGTATATCACCCCCGAAACCGGGGTACGGATCGTCGAGGGACTGCGGACAGCCGGAGAGATGGCCGAGCCGACCACGCTCACCGCCCTAGAGATCATCTGTGACACGCCGGATATGCACGATACCTACCTCGGCAACGAGGAGCGGGCGGCGATCTACGAGTACGCCCGCCAGCACGCCGACGAGTTCACAACAGCGATGGGCGACACAGAGGACTTCGAGCGATGGCTTGAGGCGGTCAAAACCGCCCGGATCCTCGCTGAGTGGAGCGAGGGCGCAACGATCGAGACGCTCGTCGAACGGTATCGCCTCGGCCCCGGTGATCTTGATTCACGGGTCGAGCGCGCCGACTGGCTGTTGAGCGCGGCCGATGCCATCGCCGGCGTCCTCGGGGTCTCGCTGCCGGCGATCAGCCGCGTCCGCACACAGCTTTAACCTTGGCGAGCCGCCGTCGGCGAGACGGGTGGTGAAATAGTACCGAAATACTATTTCTTGGATGATCCCGCAAACTACAGTCCGATCGGTCAGTTCTTGGGAACTTATTTATGCGTTCCAGCGGAGCTATCTGTATCCGTGTCGAACAACCGATCCGCCGTTGAGCATCTCGGCGGCGGCGACGCCCCACCCTGCAAGCAGCCCTTGGAGGTCATCGAGACCGAGCAGGGGTACGTCTGTCGTGAGTTCCGGCGCGACCCAGAGAAGGCGACGGTGTTTTCGGTTCACCAGCGGCGGATGGCGGCGATGGCAGCCGCCTCAGATCGGTTGGAGGCCGACCGCCACCCCTGTACGTTGCGGTGGGACTCAGAAACAAGCGTCGGCGATATCTACTGGAACGATCTGTTCAGCACGCTGCGTGTCACCTACAGCCAACTGTTGAAAAAATGGCTTGTCGTCCCCGAGGGCGAACGCTACGTGTTTGGCTCCGCAAGCGCGGTCAAGCAAGCCTTTGTGTACGGCAAACAGGCCCAAGAGCAGTTCGATTTTAAGCAGTTGGCGGTGCACACACAGGACGGATCGGTCGAGAAAACGATTGAGCATCCGTTTCTCCGGGAGTCGATCACCGACGCAAACGTGAAATTCAACCGTTGAGCCTGAGAGAGACCGGCGAGTGCCGACGTGTGGGCGGTGCGACAGGCTCAACATGCCGGCCGGTCGTGGATCGGTATGACAGATATTCACCCTGACCAGCGCGTGGCCGTGCTCGCTGACTCACAGAACCTGTATCATACGGCCCACAGCGATTACTCACGGAACGTCGACTACGAGGGGCTGTTGACTGAGGCGGTCGCCGGCCGCGAGCTGACCCGAGCGATCGCCTACGTGATCCGGGCGGACGCACCCAACGAGGAGGATTTCTTTGATGCACTCGTTGAGATCGGCTTCGAAACCAAAATCAAAGCGATCAAAACGTTCGGCGACGGCAGCAAGAAGGCCGACTGGGATGTCGGCATGAGTCTCGATGCGATCACGCTGGCCGACCACGTCGACACAGTCGTTCTTTGTACCGGCGACGGCGACTTCTCGCGGCTCTGTTCACATCTCCGCCACGAGGGCGTCCGCGTTGAGGTGATGGCCTTCGGCTCCTCGACGGCCGAGGAGCTGATCGACGCGACCGACGAGTTCACCGATCTCGCCGACAACAAAGAGCGGTTCCTCCTGTAAGATGGTCACGAGCACCCAGATCGAAGGGCTTGCCCTCCCGTTTACCTTCGGCGTGGCGATCGGCCTCGCGCTCGGCCGAACACTGCTGCAGAGCACGCTCGCCGGCGTCGCCATCGGGCTTGTCCTGTTCGCGCTGTTGGCGTGGGGGCGGAATCGACTCGTCTCATAGCCACACCCCGGTGTCGTCGCCACAGACAACCTCGTTTTTGTACGCCCGACGAGACACGACTGTATGAGCGATGAGGGAGCCAGCCGTAGGGCAACAACTCCGAGTGATGATGCGATCGACGACGCCAATACTCACGACCGCGGCCTTGATGAACTCCGGACGATTGCCGACTACCAGTTCGGTGCTGGCGCGGGCGTAGCGCTGTTTCCGCCCGGCGAGGCCGTTGAGATCCGCCGCTCCAGCAGCGGTCGCCCGCGGCAGCTCGTCGCCGACGGCCAGCGGCTGGTCTCCTACGGCGTCGACGGGCGGTTCACCCTCGGCATCGCCGGCGGCCGGCGACTGGCGGCTGCCTTCGATCGACCGCGGTGCCGCGTCGTCGTCGGCGACGACTCCGAGCCGTTTGTTCGGGCGGGGAAAAACGCCTTTGCCAAGTTCGTCAGCGACGTCGACCCCGAGATTCGCCCGGGCGATGAGGTGCTGGTCGTCCACGACCGCGGCGATCTGCTGGCCGTCGGCCGGGCCGAACTCTCGCCCGAAGCGATGGCTGATTTCGACAGCGGGATGGCGGTCAAAGTGCGGGAGGGTGTCGACGACTGAGGTCTCGCTGACCGCGAGTTAGAGAAACCCGGTGGCCCCGACCGCCTCAACAAGCGGGAGGCCGACCCACAGCGCACCAACCAGGTAGCCACCGATCGCGCCGCCGTTGAGCAGCGGCAGACCGGCATGAGGTTTGCCTTTCATCACCATCGACATGAGGACGAGCAGGCCGGCGAGCGTGCCACCAAGCGAGAACAGCGCGGGCGTATTGAGTTCGATGAGAGGGATAGCGTACTGCGGGGCCGACGAAAAAAAGGCCGCGCTGGCGACCATCACGCCCGGGATCACGGCATCGCCGAGGCCGATAAAGAAGGCCTCGCGTTTGTCGTCACCGGGAGCGATGTCATCGCTCGGATCGGCCTTCGCGTCGTCGCTCTCGCTGTCGTCTGTGTCAGCTTCATCGCCAACACTGTCGCTCTCGCTGTCGTCTGTGTCAGCATCGTCCAGCAGCGAGTACGACCACGACAGCGGGATCACGAGAATGACGGGGATTCGGAGATCCATCACGCCATCCGCGAGATCTAACATGTGTTCGGTCTTGTAGACGCTGATCGCATCGTAGACTGCCAGCACCGACAGGAGGACGATCGCCGGCAGCAGGCCGAAGGTAATGCCGAACAGCCCCGCCGCGCCGGCACCCATCAACACCCCGGCGGTGTCGACGACGTACCACTCGGGGTAGATCCACAGCCCAACCGAGACGCCGGCACCAAGAACTGCGGCGACCCCGGAGGGGGCGACCGCGCTGAAGACGTACCACGAGAGCATCCCGCTGGTGGCGACGATAACGACGCGGACGACCCAATCAAGATCGTATTTGAACGCTGCCAGAAAGAACACCGTTGCGACCAACACCGCACCGATGTAAAGCAGGCTGTTGGTCGGATCGCTCGGGTTATCTACCGGCTGATAGCCCTGCTGGAAAAACGTCTCCACCAACGCGAGCGCGCCGAGTTGGACGAGGAGAAACAACACGACGGCGACGGCGACGCCGCGATACTCCCGGGGGAACATGGTCGCCTTTGGACGGTGGGGGGTTTGGCCGTTGTGTTTGGCGACGGCCGTTGTCAGCAGCCGGAGAAATTAACAGACTCGAGGTTCTCGCACTACGTATGACAGGCATGGAGTGGCGGTCGGAGGAGATCGAAGAGACCGTTGATACTGATGTGCCGTTCGGTGATGCACTCGCCGCGCTGGCTGTTGACACGGAGGTCGATGTCGACGCGGTGGCTGCGGTTCGTGAAGCACGTGAGGAGATATGACGGTCTTCCTTGATTCGAATATTTTTATTGCGATCGTTACCGACGACACGGATCGATCCGACGGTGCCCGCGCGCTGCTGAACACTGACCGCGAGTTCTACTCCTCGATCTACAGCCTCATGGAGATTCGGAACGTCTTGGCGACGAAATACCAGTATAACCGATCGGAGATCGAACAGATCGAACAAACCGTCCGGGCGTACGCGGAGCCAGTCTCACACAGTTCGATTCTTCTCCAGCAAGCTGACGACATTCAACAGGAAACCTACGTAACCGCGATGGACGCGCTCATGCTCGCCAGTGCGGAACACATCGGCGGAACACTGGTCACGTTTGATACAGAACTGCACCGCCACGGTGCGATCCCACCCGAAGAATTGGTCGGGTAGTGCTACTCGGCGTACAGTGTCGTCCCGACCAGATCCGTCAGCGACGCGTTATCGGTCGGCGTGATCGCCGCATACGGGCTGGCAACCGGGCCAAAGATGTCGACGATCCGGCCGACCGTCGACAGCGACTCGTCAATCACCATGAGGCCGATGTCGGGCGTCTCCTCGGTGTCGAGGGCGACGATCCCGAGCCCCTGAGCGGTTTTGTCGACAGTGCCGATCCGCTGCATCTTACTCCCGGAGGACGCCGAGGTAGGCACCGACGGCCTGGACAAGATCGTTTTTCGTATCCTCCGCGCCCGTGACGAGGACGCGGCCACGGGTTTCGATGGCTCGGGGATACGTCTTATCGCGTTCGATCACGGCGTCGTAGCCGATCTGCTGGACGGCGGTGGCAATCTCGTCGACAGCGGGCTCGTCAACCGCAAGATCGGTCGCGACCCGCCGACCCCCGGATCGCGTCAGGTCGGCGTCAAAATACGCCGGCCAGAGTACGTTTTCGACCATACCCAATCAAGACAGGGCCGAGGATAATACCGTTACGACTACCGCGCCGCGTGTCCGGTGGCGGAGTGAACGTGACGTTTCGGCGACCCGTCAGCTCGTTGGCCGGCGATCTCGAACAGAAAACGGGGGGCAAGAGACGGGTTGCGGTCGAGGTGCATCGGGTGTGTTATCGGCGCCACAGGTAGCCGGCAACACCGATAAGCCCGACCAACAGCGTCGCCAGCGGCCAGTAGCCGGGATCGGTGTCGGTGCGACGACCATCGAAGACCACACCGATCGCGAGCAACGCATGGGCGACAACGGTGATGCCGAGGACGGACGGCAACGAGATCATCGATCGCCTCCGCGGTTGACGTGTCGTGGTTCGGTTGTGAGGTGTGAGTCCATGTCCACGCTGTATCAGTCGAGACAGTTAGCCGGTCTGTTTTGGCTGCTGGGGCTACTCCTCGGAGCGTTGCCAGTCGTTGGGATCATCCAGGCCCCGTCCCTGTTCGGTCTACCGAACCTCCGTGAGGAGGTCGCCGTGGGCGCGAACGATAGTTCGCATATCGGCTTCGACCGGGACAGTTACGAGGGCAGTTGTCATCAACTCCCGAACGCGATTGATTGACATGATGTCGCAAGTGACCCGATTCGCCGCCTGATCAGTCCGGCTGGCCGGAAGGCCGGTAACACCCACACAACCGAATCCATTTAGTTACTCGTAGGCAACCAATGCCAATGACCAAGCGACACGTCTCCCTGCCGGCCGCGGCGGCCGACGGGGTTGATCGCTTCATCGAGTCGGTGGATGAACGACTCTCAGGATCGGAGAATACCTGCGAGGTCGTCACCGACGTACTCGTTGATCTGTTCGGCGATCGGGAGGCCTACGAGGCATGGCAGCGTGGCGAAGAGGTCTCGCCAGCAACCCGGGTTCGGCTCCAAGGCTATGATCCCTGTAACGCGACACTGGAGTCAGAGTACTATGCCGAGAGAGACGAGGATCGCTTCGAGGAATCAAAACACCTCCAGTGGCTCTGGCGGCAGTTCGACGCGACGCCGATGGCCGACAACGTCGCCTTCGCCCTCCAATTCCGCCAGATGCTCGCCAACCACCTGTTCGATGAGTGTGGCGACAACTGCCGATTTTTCAAGGGGATCACGTTCACCTACGGCCACAACATCTCGGTCGGCGACAACGTCGTCGTCCACGACGATGTCCACCTTGACGACCGCGGAAAATTGACCGTCGGCGACCGTGTCTCGGTCTCCGATGGCGTCCACATCTACAGCCACGATCACGACTTGGTCGATCAAACCCACGTCGACAACTACCACACAATCGTCGACGACGACGCCCGCGTCACCTACGACGCGATGGTGCGAGCCGGCTGCCGGGTCGGCGAGAACGCGGTGGTCGGCGCGCGTGCGGTGGTACAAGGCGATGTGCCAGCCCACCATGTCGTCGTCGGCTCCCCCGCCAACAGCGTCAAAATCAAACCCGGCTGGGAAGCGGTCGCTGAGCCGATCGATGATGGCCGACTGCCGAACCGACAGAGCAACCGCGAGATCGACCACGAGATCGACGATGAGGTCGAGATCTTTGATGAGTTCCAGCGGACGCTGTCACCGCCTGACGCGCCACACGACACGCCGCCTTCGGCGGCGCAAGATGAGAATCCGCCGCCGACCAGCGAGTGAGTAGCGTGGCCCGCGCACTCGCCATCAACGTCGCCGCCAACACGAACCTCCCGGGCGTGAGAGGGCCGATCTATCCCGACGGGAGCGTTGTCTATCTCCCGATTCCCGAGCGCGAACCGATCGATTCGGCCGCCGAGGTGCCAACCTACGACGACCTGCTGGCCGAGCTTGCACCGCTCCCCTTCGAGTTGCCGGGTGAGAGCCGCGACACCCCGGTGCATCTCGACCCCGAATTTGCGGGCTACCCCGGCTGTGATTCCTACACCTACGGCGATGAACATGGGGTCAAGGCCGGCCCGATCAGTGGGTTGGAGCCCGGCGATTCGCTGTTGTTCTATGCGACGCTGACGCGCCACGAGCCGCCCGCCGAGGTCGACACCGAACCTGCCGTCGAGTGGGTCGCCCCCGGGTGGGGGGCGTATCTGATCGGCGAATTTCGGATCGATCGCGTACTCGATAGCGACGCCTGCCGATCATTGTCGGCAGCCGAGAAGGCGGCGTTCGCCAGCAACGCCCACCGCAAACGCGCCGAGTTCGACGCGAAGGTGTTGGTTCGCGGGGGTAAGGACTCACAGCTGTTTGGTCGCGGAGTCCCGCTCAGCGCGCCAGAATCGGGGTCGACAGCCAACCGGATCGTCACCGAGCTGTCGAACGATTCCGGGAACGGCCCGTGGTGGCGACGCCGACTGTGGTTTGATACTGAGGCAACCGCAACGCTCAGATCGGTTACTGAATCGGTCGACAGTCACCCACAGCGGCTCACGGAGTGGCTCTCGTAGCACGAGCCCAGCGTGTTGAACCCGATGGCGAGACAGGGCGGCAGTAAACGGTTCAGATCGTGTTATGACACACCATACCAATAACAGAGTATAAGTCATCGGCGGTGGCTTGTCGGGCCATGGACGCAATTGTTCTTGCCGGTGGCTATGCAACCCGAATGTGGCCGATCACGCGGAACCGACCGAAGATGCTGCTCCCGGTCGGCGACACCACGGTGATCGACAAAACGCTCGCCCAACTCGACGACAACGACGATGTCGAGGATGTCTACATCAGCACCAACGAGCGATTTGCCGCGGACTTCGAGAACTACGTTGACGAGCAGGGCTACGAGAAGCCCGAACTCTCCGTCGAGGACACCAGCGACGAGGACGAGAAGTTCGGTGTGGTCGGCGCGCTCGCCCAACTCATCGACCGCGAAGGCCTCAACGACGACCTGCTCATCATCGCCGGCGACAACATGGTCGGCTTCGATATCGAGGACTTCGTCGGCTTCTTCGAGGAGAAGGAATCGCCGGTGTTGGCGGCTTACGATGTCGGCGACCGCGAACGCGCGAAATCCTACGGGCTGGTCGAACTCGACGGCGACGAGGTCGTCAACTTCCAAGAAAAGCCCGACGAGCCGAACACGACGCTGGCGTCGATCGCGTGTTACGCCTTCCCGGCGGACGTACTGCCGAAATTCGATACCTACCTCGCCAACGACGAGAACCCCGACGAGCCCGGCTGGTTCCTTCAGTGGCTCCAGGATCGCCAGTCCGTCTACGCCTTCACCTTCGAGGACGTGTGGTTCGACATCGGCGAAGCCGACGCCTACCTCGATGCCGTCGACTGGAAGCTCGGCGGCGAGCCAACGGTCGCCGAGGGCGCGACCGTCGAAAACAGCGATCTCAACGGCTCAACACACGTCATGGACGGCGCGACCGTCAAGAACGCGACGCTGACCGACACGCTCGTTTTCCCCGACGCCCACATTGAGGACGCCGAACTCACCGACACGGTTTTCGACGAGAAGGCGACCGTCGAGGGGATTGACCTCACAGAGAGCCTGATCGGCTCCTACAGCGTCGTCGCCGACGAGTAACGCGGTTTCGTCTCCGTTTTCCTGATTTTTAGCGGTGAGCGATAAGCGACGCGAGGAGAAAGGAAAAATAATCACTGCCTGCAACTGTGATCCCAATTCGTCCTACAGGAAGCCGCCCTCGGAGAGGCGATCGACCGCTTCGCGGAGTCGCGCTTCGCTGGCAGCGTAGGAGATGCGGGCGTAGCCGGGCGCGCCGAAGGCACTGCCCGGAACGGTGGCGACGTGGGCGTCCTGAATCGCCTCCTCACACCACGTCTGATCGTCGTCATCAACGGGGAGCATCATGTAGAACGCGCCGTCGCCAACGGGGACATCGACGCCGTGTTCGGCGAAGAGGTCGGCCAACATATCGCGTCGCTCACGGAACGCCTCCCGCATCTCAACGACCGAATCATCGGTGCGTTCTGAGAGGGCTTCGAGGCCGGCTCGCTGGACGAAGTTGACCGCACACGACACCGAATGCGAGTGGAGTTTGCTGGCCTGATCGATGAGGTCTTCGGGGGCGTGGATGTAGCCGAGTCGCCACCCTGTCATCGAGAACGCCTTCGAGAAGCCGTTGAGCGTGATCGTCCGGTCTTCCATCCCGTCCAGCGATCCGAGTGCGGTCTGTTCGACGCCGTAGGTGATCCGCTCGTAGATCTCATCGGAGATCACAACGAACTCATGTTCGACTGCGAGATCGCGGACGCCTTCGAGTGCCGCATCGGAGTAGACGGCACCGGTTGGGTTCGACGGCGAGTTGACGACCAGGAGTTCCGTCTCGTCGGAAACCGCGTCGGCAAGATCGTCGAGGCCGGGTTCGAGCTGGAAGTCGTACGGTGAGAGATCGACGCGGTTGAGCGAGCCACCGGAGAGCTTGACCATCGCCTCGTAGGACACCCACGCCGGATCGAGCAGGACGACCTCGTCGCCGTCGTCGATCAGCGTGGTGACCGCCTCATACAGGCCCTGTTTCCCACCGGGGGTGACGATGATCTCGTCGGCGTCGGCGTCGATCCCCTGTCCGGTGAACTTGTCGGCGAGCGCTTCCCGAAGTTCGGGGATCCCGTTTGAGGACGTGTAACCGGTGTGGCCGGCGTCCATCGCCGCCTTGCCGGCCTCGACGATGTTCTCGGGCGTCGGGAAATCAGGTTCGCCGACCGAGAGGTCAACGACATCGATCCCCTCTGCTTCAAGCTCACTGGAGAGGTTGCTGATCGCCAGCGTCGCGCTTGGTTCGACCCGCTGAACGCGGTCTGCGAACTCCATGTTCATGCTAGTACCTCCACTAAGTCCACCGCGGCGTTTACCGCTTCCGCTCCCTTGTCCTTACGCTCGCGGGCTTCAGCCCCGCTCATCCCCGGGCCGCTGACGCCGAAGGTCACCGGTGTATCGCGATCAAGGCTCACATCCGTGAGTCCTTGGGCGGCGGCGTCGGCGATCACCCGATCGTGATCGGTGTCGCCGGTGACGATCGCACCGATGACGGCAACGGCGTCGATATCCTCGCGGCGGGCGAGGCGATCGGCCGCCAGCGGCGTGTCGTAGGCCCCCGGTACCTCCAGTACCTCGCTGAGTGTGGCGTCGCGTTCGACGGCCGCGTTCTCGGCGGCGGCCCGCATCTCGCTGGTGACCGCGCTGTTGAACTGTGCGACCACCAGTCCTAACTGCGTCATACTGGAGGATCAACCGGTTCGGTAAAAGAACTACCGTTCGGAGGCGGGTGGGTTGTGACTGAGACACAAGAATCGCAATGAGGGGTGTGTCCATCGGGGGCTGCGCCGGGTGATCACCCCACAGATACGGCCTCAGCGGCGAGGTATGGCGATCAGCAACCGAGCCCACGGGCCACCCCGTGAGAGACGCCACCGTTAGGTATCATCAGCAACCCGTTCGAGCCCGATTGCGGTCGCGGCGATGATAAGCGTCAGGACGACCGCGCCGACGAGAAGCGTGGAGGCAACGCTTACTAGCGGGCTTAATGAGCCACGCAGTGCGAACCAAGACTCAACCGGGATCGTTCTTGTTTCCCGACCCGACAGAAAGAGAGCCATGATAAACTCTTGTAGGCTGACAACGAAGGCGATGGCCGCTGCGGCAACGAGTCCGGAGACGGTGTTCGGGACAACCACCTCTCGGAAGGCGCGAAGTCGACTCGCACCAAGATCCATCGCTGCCTCCTGTAGCTGCCAATCAAACCGGGAGAACGTTGCCCGCATCACCGAGAATGTCAGTGGCGTTGCCCACAGCGCGTGTGCAAGCACGATTGTTGACAGCCGCTGTTGGAGCCCGAAGCGGCTAAAAAAGATCAGAAGTGACACACCCAAAACGACGCCGGGCACGAGCAGCGGCACGAGCACAAGCCCTGAGACGGCGATCTGTGAGCGGTCGCTGAGATGTCGGGCACCAAGTGCGCCAGCGACGCCGAGCCCCGTCGAGAAGACCGCTGTCCCGCCGGCGGTGAGCAGGCTGTTCTGAACGGCTTGCATCCACACACGCCGTGTGAACAGTGTTGTATACCACCGGAAAGAGAGGTCTGTCGGCGGAAAGGTGACTGCGGTTGTTGCACTGAGTGAGGTTGCGGTTACAACCACGACCGGAGCCACGAGCAGCAGAAATACCGTTCCGTACCCGGCACGGAACAGCCACCGGAGCGCCCGATCGGTGTTACCCATCGGTTCCTCCACCGGTGTAGCTGAGGAGCCCGTATGTCACCGCAAGCGCCACAAACACCGTTGTGGCAACGAGCAATCCCATCGCCGCCGCGGCCGCCCAATCGAAGTTTTGCTGGAGCAGATCGGAGATCGCGATACCCGTCGTGCGTTCGGCACTCGACCCGGCAAGCAGTGGGGCCGCAAATGAGCCAACGCTCCAGGTGAAACTGATGACGCCAGCGACGATGAGCCCCGGGATCGTATGCGGAATGATTACCTCCACAACCGCCCGCAGTCGTCCAGCCCCGAGGTCACGGGCGGCATCAAGGAGGCTCTCGTCGACACTCGACAGCACGGAGTAGATCGCCAACACCGAGTACGGAACAACGATATACAGTTGGCCGATGACAGCACCGGCGGCACTGTTGATCAGCGCGAGCGGTTCCTGTATGACCCCGGTTGCCAGTACACCCTGATTGATCACACCGTTCGGTGCGAACAGCTGCTGTACCGCAAACAGTTTCACCACAATCGCCGTCAACATCGACACCAAGACGCCACCCAACAGCGCCACACGGAGACCGCCGGCGGCCCGCCAGATGGCGTAGGCATACAGCAACGAGATCCCCAACGACAGTGCGGTGACGCCGGCCGCAAACCAGAGCGTAAACAGAAAGCTGTCTATCAGTGTCGGCGTTGACAGCACATACTGGAAGGCTTCTAGCGACCACGAGCCCTCGACAAACGCCCCGCGCTGGGTTCGTTCGGTCAGACTGATCCGGAGCAGATAGCCAAACGGCACCACGAACACCAGCAGATCGAACAATACGATCGGTGCCACGAGGAGTCCGCGAAGCTCACCGTTTTGGAGCCGATCGCGGAGACCTGCCGCGGTGACACTCATCGGATGCGTCTCCCGGCGGCGTCGAAGTAGGTTATCGCCTCGGGCTGACAGCCGACAGCAACGCTGTCACCGATATCGACGCCAAGTCGCTCGTCGATCCGCCGTTCGGTGACAAGTGTTGTCTCGCCGACAGCCAGCTCATAGCGGATGCGCGATCCGCGGTGTAACCGCTGTTCGACGGTGCCGGTGGCGGTAAACAGCCACGATGCCGGCGGCTCGCTGGAGGCTGTCACAACGGACACCCGTTCCGGTCGGATCGATGCGGTCACCGTATCCCCGGGCGAGAGACGATCAACAGCTGGAACCGACAACGGCTCGCCAAACGGCGTTGTCAACTCGATTTCGGCGGTGCCGCCGTCGGTTGCTTCGGGGGTTGCTGGCTCCACCGCGGTCGTTGCGGTGACCTCGCAGGTGATGAAGTTTGTCGTGCCGAGGAAGGATTCGACAAACTGGTTGGTCGGGTCGGTGTATACCGTAGCTGGTGGCCCCTGTTGGGCGATATGACCCTCGTTGATGATGCCGATTCTATCGGCCAACGTGAAGGCCTCGTCCTGATCGTGGGTCACATACACCATCGTCATCCCCGTCTCACGCTGGATCGATTTGATCTCCAACTGCATCGCCTCTCTGAGCTTGCGATCCAGATTCGACAGCGGCTCGTCCAACAGAAGGATCTCTGGCTCAAACGCCAGCGAGCGCGCTAGTGCGACCCGTTGTTTCTGGCCGCCGGAAAGCGCGGCCGGTGGCTTCTCGGCGTGGTCGGTCATCTCAACTAACGATAATGTTTCATCGACCCGCTGTCGGCGTTGGGCTGTCGCAACGTCGTTCATCCGCAGGCCAAAAGCAACGTTCTCCCGGACGGTCTTGTTCGGGAACAGCGCCCAGTCCTGAAACACCATCGAGCAGTCTCGCCGGTTCGGCTCGGTGGGGGTGACATCCGTGCCGTCGATCCGGATCTGTCCCGAATCCGGCTGTTCAAATCCGGCGATCGTTCGCAACGTGGTTGATTTACCACACCCTGACGGCCCAAGCAAGCAAAACAGCTCACCGGCTTCGACCGACAGCGAAACGTCGTCGACCGCGGTCACGCTACCGAAGGAGTTCGTGATCGAATCGACCTCAAGGATAGCCATAGTGGTGTATCAGGAATCGGCTAGCTATATACCCTGCTTGATCTCGGTAAACCGATTCGAGAGGTTGTCGGAGTACTCCGCAATGTCGGCGTACTCAATAAACGACACGTTCTCTAGTTCGTCATCGGACAGCGGGACGTTTTCTTGTGTTGCATCCGGGTAGTTGGTTTCCGGATTTGCCATTCCAAGATTGAAGTTTTGGGCGTAGGTCGTCTGTACCTCCTCGGTAAGCATGAAATCAAGGAACTCCTTTGCCAACGCTTTGTTCTGGGTTCCCCGGACAATATGATAGTCGTCAGTGTATCCGGTTGTTTGTTCCGGAACGTGAATCCCGAAGTTGGTTTCAGTATCTGTGGTTTCGATCTTTTTCGCTGAATACGCGTAGAAATACTGCCCGAGATCGACAAGGTCGTTACTAAATGCCGGCCACATATCGCCCGGAGAGCTGTAGTATTGGGCGGTATCGACACCACGTAGCGTCTCGAAGATCACATCGTGACCGCTCTCATCGTACAGTTCCTCGTCGGCTGGCATCTCGTCGGCGGCCAGTGCGGCCATCTGTAACGCATTCGTAAAGAATGAACCGGGGAGTGAGACATTCGACGCCTGTGACGCGATCTCATTCCACGAGCCAAGCTCGAAATCGACCGCGTCTTGATCGTATACGGCGCAGGTCACACCATAACAGAGCGGGACAGATACCGGATCCTCCCTAAGCAGATTCGATTTGATGAGATCCCGATTCTCCAAGGTGTCGATGTCGAACGGCTCCCACAGATCCTCTTGAACCCCAAAGTAGTGATCCTTGTCGCCGACCAGTGTCAGGTCAAAGGGCGGATCATCCGCCGGAGCGGCCCGGATCTGCGAGAGGATGTTCGCCCAGTTACCGATAACCTCGAGGGTGTTGCCGGTCTGCTCCTCGTAGAGCGGCTTGATCTCCTGTCGGAAGACCTCCTCGTTTGTGCCGCTCCATGTGCTAACCCGCAGCGTCTCACCGGTCGACATCTCACCCGCTGTACCGCCCGTTTCATTGCCTGCGGTGGTGTCTGTGTTTCCACCGAGACACCCGCTAAGTCCAACAATACCGGTTCCGGCTGCTGTAATCACTGCACGGCGAGACGTTCTTGACGCGGCGGTACCATCTGAGCCGGTGTCTGCACTCATTGTATCAACGTACACCTGCAGGTGTTTAAGCCCTCAGTTTAGCTGTCTACACAGGTTCCGAGCCACACTGTTTTCCCGCGACCGGCGAGTACAACTCAGATAATATTGGGCGTCAGTGGATAGGCGTATATCTCACCGTTGTTGGCGTTGACCGTCCCGATAATCACGAAGATGACATCGATCACACCGAGAATCGGGAGCAGTAGAATCCCCACAAACGCAAACACCAACACCGCCGCGATCACCGTCGCAATGAAGAGCACGATCTGAAAGTTCAGGGCATTGTTTGCGTTTTCTCGGACGAGTTCATCGTCGTCGTCAGCAAGGAGGAGGAACAACAGTGGGCCAAAGAAGGCCGCAACGAGTGCGGAGGCATGCGCCAATGCTGCGAGGGTTGTGTCACCGGCTGCTTGGGTTGGCATAGCTGACAGTTACGAGGATGGCATGTTAAATCCGAGCCCGCATGTCAGGTTCAGAAACAGCGGTGGTATCGGCGCAGCAGTCTAGATATATATGATACCATCACACAACGCAATAGCAATTGTGTCGAACAAACGATCGACCACGGGGTTTTTCACGATCAGAGACACGTTCGGACGTATGGACACTGGTTCCCTCACCGATCAGTACTCGGTCATCGTCTGGATTGCCGCGATTCTTGTTGGAATCTTAACTATCCCGGTCGGCCTCCTCGTGCCGGCATACTTCTATATCAAGGCTGACAGGGGTGAAGGAAGAACCCAAAGTGCGTTAGAAGTCTGGACGGTCATTCTCGTCGGCATCTTCGGGATTGCTGCCGTCGAACTCGGTGGGCGAAAGGGGGCGAAGATCCTCTGGGGGCTCATCGTCGCGCTGTTCGCCTTGGTTATCGTTGGTGGGATTGCAGTCGTTGGACTGTTGTAACCGTTTTCGAACACGGGCAGCCGACTCGCGCTGTCTCAATTACGGGCGTTTCGCGGCAAACAACGGACGCAGTATGTCGCTCAGTCGTCGCTAACAGGTTCCTCAGCAGTCGGCGGATCGCGTCGGTCGTCGTCGCGGCCGATCATCTCGGCAGCGGCTCCGAACTTTGATTTGAGCCACCCGTCAACCGAGTACGGCCCAGCCCCGGTGATCAACAGCGCCGACACCAGTCCGAACAGCGAGATGTGGGCCACAACCGGGTCGTCCGGCAACCCGAACAGCGTCGTCACGAACAGCCCGAAGGCGACCAAGGAGAACCCACGCGTGAACGCTCCAAGGAGGAACATCACACCGACAAGGGCCTCAGTGAGGCCGGCACCGATCACCCAAAGCTCGGGAGCGACGGGGACGACGGCTGTAAGGTCATATTTACCAACGACGGCCAGCGCCTGGCCGGGGCGCAGCAGTTTCTGGGTAATGCCGAGATAGATGAAGGCGACGCCGATCCCGCCCCGCAGCAGCGTCGGTACCATCGCGGTATAGGGTTCGATCCGCTCGGCGAACGGCACCGCAACACGGCGGTAGAATGGATCGATATCGGAGTAGACGGTGCGGTCGTCGTCGGCCAGTCGGGCGATCATCGCATCGGCACTCGGCCGGCCGCCGCCGAGGAGCGCGATCGCCAGCAGGCCAGGCACATACTCAAACGCCAACAGCAGCCCCGGCTCGGATGGCAACACAGCCAGATACAGCAGGAGGGTACCGGCAGCAACAACCCGTGTCGCCAACCCGAACAGCAGCAGGAAGCCGACGCTGATCCCAAACAGTCGGAGAACTGTCGGATACGGCAGCTCGACAGCGGGGCTGAAGAAGTAGCCACCGAACCCCGCGCCGATCATCGGCATCCCCATGCTCAGCCGGAACAGCCAGGGCAACAGATCCTTGTAGTCGGTCATGACCGCCCGAAACGCGGCGATATCAGCCGGGAACGGCCGAACGTAAAGATAGACGACCAAGCCGACGACAATAGCGAGGAAACCGCCGAGCAGAATCGCGATCATAAACGGCGTTGTCAACGCATCGGTCAGGAAGGCGACGACATTCTGTGGTTCGCCACCCGGTGTGACGTACTCAACGTGGGCGGCCGCCGACCCGACGAGAATGTGGGCAGCAGCAAGGAGGGCGGTCAGGAGTCCAACCACGCGACGTAAGCGATGGTGCATACCCGCTCGTATGGACGTGAACATACTAATACCACCGGTCGGTGGTGAGCCGATGTAGATCCCACGCCACCGGGCAATCGCCGCGTTGGTGACGCCGCAGTCCACGCCGCATCCCGGCGTCCAGACCGGGCTGGGAGTCACCCACATCGGCTGCCAGGACGGTGGAATTAATACTCTCGTGGTGCATACAACAGGTAGTGAGTGTCAATCTCGAACGGCGGCGTGACGGGCCGGGTGAGACCGATCACGTCGACCTCGCGTGGCAGCTCAAAGAGCGCATCCACCGCCAGGAGGGTGTGCTCAAACAGCGGCGTGGCTTTTTCACCGACGCCTACCGCCGGGCGACGACCCTGCTGTACTTTGAAGATGACACACTCGTTGCCTTCGGCTCGGTGCGGCGCGACGGCTACATCCTCTTTTTAGCTGTCGCGCCTGAGGCGCGTGGACAAGGGTACGGTGAGCGGTTGGTCGCGGAGGTCGCCGAGGAACACACAACGATCACCTGTCACGCCCGCACGACCAACGAGTCGGCGTTAGGCTTCTATCAGCATCTCGGCTTCGAGATCGACCGCCGGATCGACAGCTACTACGAGGACAACGGCGACGCCTTCTATCTCAAACTTGGCGAGCAAGACGGGATTCGGAAGCGGCTCTCGGAGTTTTTGCGACGGTAGGGATCGCAACACCACCGTAGCGACGCCGTGTGACGGCCTCACGTGGGGGCGACGGAACGCACCATTTATACCCTGAGGCGGACAACCGCCGGTACTACTATGCCAAGTTCCAATGGGCCCCTGAACACGACGCGCGGCAAACTCTCAAATCCACCCCGCGAAAGCGGTACCTCACCACCGCAGCGGGCGATCGAGGAGTTCGATGTCGGGCAAAGCGTCCACCTGACGCTCGATCCAAGCGTGCCGGAGGGCCGGTTCCACCCACGATTTAACGGCCACACCGGCGAGGTTACCGGCACTCAGGGCAGTGCCTACACCGTGTCGATCACCGACGGCGGCAAGGAGAAAACTATCATCGCCCGCCCGGCCCACCTGCGCGCCCAAGAGGAATGACGATCTTCAAGGAGAAACTCGACGAGGAGTATATCACCATCTCCGAGGCGAAGTCGCTCCTCAACGAGGTCGAAGATGAGCGTGCCGGCGACGAGGATCGCGACCTGCGGTATGAACTCGCCCGCGCCATCGAGCATGTTAACCGACACGCCGTTTTGGAGGCCGAGGAATCTCGCGACCTCGTCGATGATCTGCTTGAACTCGATAAGGTCTCCGAGGAGATCGCCCACCGGATCGCCGACCTGCTGCCCGAGGATCGCACCGAACTGCGGGCGATCTACGCCAACGAGCGGTTTGCCCTCGACGGCGAGGAACTCGACGAGATCCTCGATGTTGTCGCCAAATACGTCTAATCCACACCCGTCGACGGTATCGCGGCCGGCCGTTCGAGGCGATTTTTTAAATAGCTCGTTTGCATAGGACGTGATATGTCCAACACCGAGGACGATGCTAGCGAGCCCGAGGCTACGAGCCGCGAGGCCGTGATCGTCGATTACCTCCCCCACGGCCGGCCCGACGATACCCGCCCGCAGTACCAGAAGGCGGCGCTGGCCTACGCCCTCGAAACTGAGAGCTTCGATCTGCTGGAGTTGACTCTCATCGAGGATGCCGACGTCAACATCGTCGACCGCATCCCTATCGACGAGGCGGCCAACGACGCAGTTATCGAGGACGTCGCCGACATCGAGTATGATGACCTCTCAAACTCGGGGGTCTCAGAGCTTGAATATGCTATCGAGGCGATCATCGACGCCGACGAACAGCGGTTCGTCGACTTCTACAACGACGCCCAGCCGATCAGTCTCCGGCTTCACCAACTGAATCTGTTGCCCGGAATCGGCAAGAAGCTCCGCAACAAGATCATCGACAAGCGAAAACGCCAGCCCTTCGAGAGCTTCGCGGATCTCGCCGACCGCGTTGGTGGCCTCCACAACCCAAAGGAGGTGATCGCCGAGCGGATCATGGATGAGCTCCGCGATGAGGATCTGAAATACAAGATCTTCGTCCGCAACGACGAGTCATAGCGATACCCCTCCAGCAGCGACGCCGGCGCGGCTCCCGGCTTCGTGCCCCGCGGCGACAACAAAACGGGATGTTTAGACCGGCGGCGGCGAACCCTGTGGTATGACTCGCTCCGAACCACCCGCTGGGGGCCGCGATCCCGACGCCTTGATCCGGCGGGCCGGCGACCGCGGCAACCCGGATTTCGACCAGCATTTTCTCGTCGATGACCGCGTTGTTGACCGGATCCCCGGCTATCTGCCCGACGGCGCTGACCGCAGCCACATACTCGAAATCGGCGGCGGGCCGGGCGTTCTCACCGATCGTCTGCTCGCGGTCGCCGACCGCGTGACCGTGATCGAACGCGACCCCACCTTCGCCGCGCATCTCCACACGGAGTTCGCCGATGCCATCGACGACGGCCGGCTGACCGTCATCGAGGGTGACGCCCTCGATGTGGATCTCCCCGATGTAACGGCCTGTGTATCGAACCTCCCGTACAGCGCGTCCAGCGAGATCGCATTTCGGCTGTTGCCGCTTGGTATTCCGCTGGTGTTGATGTTCCAACAGGAGTTCGCCGAGCGCATGGTCGCCGCCGTCGGCGACGACGACTACGGGCGGCTCTCGGTGAGTGCCCACCACTACGCCGACTGCAAGATCGTCGAATCGGTGCCGAACACCGCCTTCGACCCTCGCCCTGCAGTTCAGAGCGCGCTTGTCCGGCTGACGCCCCAAGAGCCCGAATATAGCGTCGCCGACGAGGAATTCTTCCTCCGGTTCGTGAAGGCGATCTTCACACAGCGTCGCAAAACGATCCGCAACGCGATCCGCAACACGGCCCACATCTCCGGGTTAGACGACGCCGACGCCGTGGTCGATGCGGCCGACGAGGAGCTGTTGGGGCGGCGGGCCGGCAACGTCGCGCCCGCGGAGTTCGCCGCGCTCGCACAAACCGCAGTCGAACACGGTTTTGCCGACTCCGACGATGGGTAACGCCGACAACGACCGCCCGTCACTCGCCGAGCAACGCGGCGTCGACGGCCATGTCTACCAGCCTGCAGAGGACTCCGCACTGCTGGCGAAAGCAGCCATCGACGACATGGCGGCTCCCGAGCGTGTCCTCGAAGTCGGCACCGGCTCGGGATGGGTCGCCGAACAGATCACAGACGAGTCCGACGCCCGCGTTGTCGGCAGCGATCTCAACCCCCACGCCTGCCGGCAGGCCCGCGAGCAGGGGATCGAAACCGCTCGCGCCGACCTGGTCGCGCCGTTTACCGCCGAGAGCTTCGGGGCGGTGCTGTTCAATCCGCCGTATCTGCCGACCGAGCCGGACAACGAGTGGGACGACTGGATGGAACACGCCCTGTCCGGAGGGGCTGACGGCCGCCGACTGATCGTACCATTTCTTGACGATGTTGGTCGCGTGTTGACCGCGGACGGTGTGGTGTATCTCCTGGTTAGCAGTCTCACCGGCTACGAGACCGTCGTCGACCTCGCGGAGAATGCTGGCTTCGAGACAACGGAGATCGCACAGGAGTCGTATCCGTTTGAGGTGCTGTCGGTGCTACGGCTGGCACGATGATTCGCCCGTGGAATTACTCACAGACATGTTCTGACTTAGTAAATATTAAGCAGCCGAATCATCAACGCTAAACAGATGACTGAACGCGTTGCGACGACGACAGGGCTACTACCCCTTCCTGACCCGGCCAAGTCAGAGCTCTCCGGTCTTAAAGGGTATCAAAAGCACGATCTGATCTCCGGCACCGAAGGCGAGGAGATCGCGGGTGCCTACGCCGAGTACCGCCGCGAAGTAATCGACGAACAGCAGTCCGCTGGCCTCGACCGGGTTACCGAGGGCCAGCTCCGGTGGGACGACATGCTCGCCCATCCGCTGACGACCCACGACAACGTCGATCCCAACGGGATCGTCCGCTACTACGACAATAACAATTTTTACCGTGATCCGCAGGTTCGGGGCGAACTCGATTTCTCCGGTGATGTGGCCGACGAACTCGACACCGCTGCCAAGCTCGTCGACGACTCGGCTGACTCGCTGCAGGCTGTCCTCCCGGGCCCGTACTCGCTGTTTGATCTCGCCAGCGACGAACATTACGGCGACGACAGCGAGTTCTTCGGTGCGATCGCCGAGTTCCTCGCCGGCGAAGTCGAGGCGTTCCCGGATCACAAAACGCTCACGCTGCACGAGCCCTCGCTGGTCGAGAACCCGCCGAACGAGGATCGCGTCGAGCGACTCGCCGACGCCGTCGACACCGTCGCAAGCGAGACTGACGCCGATGTGGTCGTCCACACCTACTTCGGCGCGCTCGATGAGACGACCTACGCGCACCTGATGGACGCCGATGTCGAGGCACTCGGCTTCGACCTCGTCGCGGGCGACCGCGAGGAGACGCTGTCGAACATCACCGAGTTCGGTACGAAGGACGCCGCCGCCCTCGGGATCGCCGACGGCCAGAACACCCTCGTTGAGTCCGCCGACACGCTCACCGAGCGCGTCGAGTGGTTCGAGGATCAGATCCCGGTCCAGGAGTTCGACCGGCTCTATCTGTCGACGAACACGGAGCCGTTCTACCTGCCGGTGAACAAACACCGCGCCAAGCTGGAGGCGATTGCTGCTGCAGCCGGTAATGTTGACGCCGAGGAGGTGACGGCATGAGCCGCCCCGCCGACAACCGCGCGCAGTTCCACCCCGACGACCACCCCAACGATCATTTCCTGCTGACGACCGTCGTTGGCTCCTACGCCAAGCCGAAGTGGCTGAACCGGGTTGACGACCTCGTCGATGACCCCGACTCGAAGTTCGACGAAGAGAACCTCCAAGAAGCCCACGACGACGCCGCCCGCGTTATCACCAACGAACACGAACGCTGCGGGCTCGACACGGTCGTCGACGGCGAAGTTCGGCGCAACGAGATGGTCGAGTTCTTCGCCGAGCGGATTGAGGGCTACGAGTTCAACGGCCCGGTCAAGGTCTGGGGCCACAACTACTTCGACAAACCCTCCGTCTCCGCCGAGGTCGGCTACGACGAGCCGTGGCTCGTCGACGAGTTCGAGTTCACGAACAACGTCGCCAGCAAGCCGGTCAAGGTGCCGATCACCGGCCCGTACACCCTCGGCTGCTGGGCGTTCAATGAGGCATACGACTCACAGGAGGAGCTCATCTACGGGCTCGCTGAGCTTGTCAACACAGAGGTCGAACAGCTGGTCGACGCCGGCGCGAGATACATCCAGATCGACGAGCCCGCCCTCGCGACGACGCCGGACGACCACGCCATCGTCGGCGAAGCCCTCGACCGGATCGTCAGCGGGATCGACGAGGACGTGCGGGTCGGCCTGCACGTCTGTTACGGCGACTACTCGCGGATCTACCCCGAACTCAACGACTACCCGGTCGACGAGGTCGATCTCGAACTCTGCAACGGCAACTACGAGCAGATCGACGTGTTCACCGACCCGGAGTTTGTCCCGGATCTCGCCCTCGGCGTTGTCGACGTGCACAACGCCGAGGTCGAACCCGTCGACGAGATCAAAGCAAACATCAAACAGGGTCTGAAGGTCGTGCCGCCGGAACGGCTCACGATCAGCCCCGACTGCGGCCTGAAACTCCTCCCGCGGGATGTCGCCTACGGCAAGATGGCAAACATGGTCGAGGCGACTCGGCAGGTCGAAGCCGAACTCGATAACGGCGAGATCGATATCGAGGCGCCGGTGCCGACGGCTGACTAAACGGCTACGTACGGCTTTTTGTTTTTCAGCGACTCGCTTTTGTCTGCTACAATGACACAGCGTACTGCTCGGCTACCTTATGAGTCAATTTGTAATGGATACAGTGCGTAAGTCTGTTACTCAGAATCGTGTTTAAGACAACGCTTCAACAGGTAGCCTGTCGCTCCGATTGCGGTGATTCCGCTCCCGACTCCAAACCCTGGAACTGAATCAGTACCTTCCGACTCAGCACGATATGTAGTCGATTGATCCGCATACTGCCAGTCTCCGTGATGGCCGGGCGTCCCCAAGTGTACTCGTGAGCCTTCGGTCGAACCCTCAACACCTGCGTCAAGGACATAGAGATTGTCGTCGGCACTCCCGACGAAGACGGTTCCATCTACCACCGTCGGCGACGAGAAAACCGCACTTCCAGTTTCGACGACCCACTGTTCCTCGCCTGTTTCCGCAGATAGCGCGTACAAATTATTGTCTATGCTCCCAACAAAGACCGTCCCATCCGCCACTGTCGGCGACGAGTAAATCGCTTCTCCGGTTTCGACGGCCCACTGTTCATCGCCCTTTTTCGCATTTACCGCATACAGATGGTGGTCATTACTCCCAACAAAAACTGTCCCATCTACTACTGTCGGCGAGGAGAGAACCGAGTCGGCGGTTTCAAAGATCCACTCCTGATCGCCTGTTGCCGCATCTACTGCATACAGATTGGTATCGATACTCCCGACAAAGACTGTCCCATTGACGACTGTCGGTGACGAGAAAACCGAGTCGCCGGTCTCGAAGACCCACTCTTGCTCACCAGTTGTCGCATCTACCGCGTGCAGGTAGTTGTCTCCACCCCCAACAAAAACTGTCCCATCTACCACTGTTGGCGACGATTGTATCCAATCGTCGGTTTCGAAGGTCCACTCCTGGTCGCCCGTTGCTGCATCTATCGCGTACAGATTGGTGTCCCAACTCCCAACAAAGACTGTCCCATCCACGACTGTCGGTGACGAGCCAAGCTTATCACCTGTTTCGACGGCCCACTGTTTTTCCCCCGTTGTCGCATCTACTGCATACAGATGGTGGTCGTGACTCCCAACGAAGACTGTTCCATCCACCACTGTCGGTGATGCGTTGACAGATTGCCAGCGGTCGGTCTCGAAGGCCCACTCTTGCTCGCCCGTTGCCGCATCTACGGCGTACAGGTGGTCGTCGGTACTCCCGACAAAAACTGTCCCATCTACGACTGTCGGCGACGAACGAATATTACTGGTTTCGAAGGCCCACTGCTCGGTTCCGGGATCGGCAGTGACAGGCAATGATGCACTGTTTCCAAGGACGCCCAGTGCAGTGAGGCCACCTGTTGTCTGAAGGATTCGACGCCGAGTTGGGTGTAAGAGTCGATCTTCTGCGGGACACATAGCACTGATATAAATATCGAATGACAATTGATTGGTGATTTAATTATGAAACACGTATTCTCCTGATTTTTCCAATTTTTCCTGCTTTGGCGTGAGAAATGCGGCCTTGAAGAGACTACCGTTTGGAACATCGATAGAGATTGTGAAACTAACATCGGTTTTTATAGGTTCTACTTGGCTTATGTTTGATAATTCGAGATTAATTACTACCAGATCTTCTGTGTCGCTCAAAACTATTGGATCTTGTTCTAAGCCCTCTACCCAACGAACATCCAGTCCGTCCGTCTGGCCTGGATTGCCATTTATCAGTACCGATTCCTCAGGTAATCCTATAGTATAGATCAATTCGGATAGGTTAACAGGTTCAGACCCCGATACCAACCCGAGTTTTATTTCGAGATTTTGTATTTTATCACCATCATTGTTGACTGCTCCTACTAGACCCTTTATTTCAACACCCCTTTCGATTTCAGCTGTTACTTCATCCGTTTCCGTTGTTGTACTTTTGGCACCAGTCGTTGCAGTTGTTTCGGTACTCGTCTGTGTCGCTTGGTTTTGGGTACAGCCTGATACACCTACAAGAGAAATCACAGTTAGACCTGATACCAGCTTTCGTCTTGTGAGCATAGTTACATGTGATCAATTGTCTGCTAACCTAAAAATATGATTCTTGGTTGAAAATTCCAAGCAGATCTCTGTATAAAACATGTCGTTTCTCCGACAGCAACGACACCTGCATGCCTACGAGTCCGGCAGATCCTCGGGCCCGGTAACGATTCTCGGGTCGTCCGCTGCGGCGTCGTGCCGCTCTCGACGGGCTTCTTCGACCGCCCGCATCTCCTCGGGATGGTCGTGATAGTACGCCAGGGCGTGGTAGACCGCTGCGGCAGTGAGATCGAACCGCTCGGCAACCGTCTGCGCGTCGAGCCCGCGCTCCTCAACCAGCACGTGAATGTAGCGCATGGTGATTCGCCGGTCTCGAATGTGGGGCTCGTCGTGAATCTCCGACCCGTCACCGGCGACGACGATGTTCACCTGCCGCGACATGGTGTGACGTACTGTTGCTGTGGGATTCATTCTTTGCCGGTGCGTCGTCAGCTTCGGGTATCTTGTGTGGCACAGAATGTATAGTATGTCACCGATACGATCAATGCCCGGAGCGAAGCATGTCGCCGCCGTCGGGGCCGTGCTCCCATACCCACGCGCGCAGCCGGTGGTGACTCCGGCGGGCCAGCGGAACTAACTCAGGCGGGCCGATAATAAAACCCATGACGATCAGACCAGCGACCGCCATGACCGACAACGGTGTTAGCGACCGCTGGGAACACCACAAACAGTGGCGATAGCTCCATCCGAGCTAGGTGGCTTCAAGAGGCTTGAACACACACACCCGCCCGATGACAGAGTCCTCGTTGGCCGCCGCCGTCCGCGACGTGCTGGCCGTCGATCCCGAATCGTACCGGACGGACGCCGCGACCGACGCCGACTTCGTGCTATCGGAGCTCAGCGACGGCACCTTCGACAACCACCAGTCGATTCTCGGCCTCGAATACGAGTTTTACGCCGTCTCGGAAAACCGCTGGAATCCCGGCGACGACGGGGCCTACGGGCTGGCACGTGTCCCGCGCCGCCTGCTGGAGTTGATCGGCTTCGAGAAGGAACTCGGCTTGCACAACGCCGAGATGACCGCCACCCCCCAGCCGTTCAACGCTGACGGCGTTCGCGCCATCGAATCGGAGGTTCGCAGCCAGCTCACGGCCGCCCTCGACTGTACGGCCCCCGAAGGTCTGCGGCTGGTCAGCGACGGGCTGTGGACGATCCCACCGACCGGTGAAACCGCCCGCGAGTATCTCACCGACAGCGTCAACGACGACGGCGTCCGGATCGCCACCAACATGACCGACGCCGTCCGGTACCACGCGATGGCCAACGGGAATCTCGCGGACACGTTCCGCGTTGAGGCTCCCCATGTCGATATCGCCGCCGAGACGCTGATGCCCGAGAGCCTGATCACCTCCATTCAGCCACACTACCAGATGCAGCAGGCGATGGATCTCCCGCGATGTTTCAGCTACGCGCTCCGACTCGCCGGCCCGCTGCTCGCCCTCGGCGTCAACGCGCCGTTCTTCCCGCCGGATCTCTATGAGGACGGCATCGACCCCGAGACGATCCTCGCGGAGGGCTGGCACGAAAACCGGATCGCCGTCTTCGAGTCGGTGCTCAACACCGCCACCGAGACCGACAAGGTGGTCTTCCCCGAGGATATCGACACCCTTGAGACGGCGATTCGCCGCGTCGTCGACGACGAGGTGATCGTCCCGATGGATGTCGACCGCAGCGACCGCTTCCACGACAACTTTGCCACACTTCGCCGCAAGCACGGCACCTTCTGGCGGTGGGTGCGACCGGTGTTCGGCGGCCCCTCCCGATCGGCGGCCAACGCCAGAATCGAGTTCCGGCCCCTGCCCGCTCAGCCGACCGTCCGAGATTCGATGGCGCTAACAGTCGCGTTTGCCGGCGCGATGGAGGGCCTCACCCGCACCGAGCACCCGGTCGGCGATCTTCCGTGGGACGCCGCCCGCGACAATTTCTACGCCGCGATGCGCAACGGGCTTGAAGCCGACATCGAGTGGATCCTCGCCGATGGCACCGAAACGAGCGACAGCACCGCCGCGATCACCGACCTCTTGGATCATGCTGCCGAGGGGCTGCGCGCGGTCGGCCTCGACGACGGGGCGGTCGATGCCTACCTCCAACCGCTGCTGTGGCGCGTCGACAACGAACTGACGCCCGCCGGCTGGAAACGCGAACAGGTGCGACAGCGGCTCAACGAGGGTGCGGCGTTCGATGAGGCGGTTCACGGGATGCAGCGGGCGTATGTCGAACACCAATCTCGGACGCTGATCGACGGCGACTTCCGCGATTGGTGATCAGTGACAACTACCAACATGCGTTAGTTGAGCGCCCGGACTCGCCACCTCACATGCCGGTCGGTCGGCTATAGACGACGTTCCGAGGCGGTTCACGGCGCTGATTACCGCATAGCAACGAACATCGATGGCTATACCAGACAGTCCCATCGAGTGGAATGGTTTAGTCTGCTAAGACAGGGCAAGGAACACGATCAAGAGATCTCTACCACAGCCAGCGTGTGACAGCGCGATCAAAAGTGGGCAGTCGGGCGTGTCGGTAGTGTAGGCCCTGACACGGCTCCTCACTCACTGCGTTTCGGATTGACGCCCCATGAGATCCGATCCCAGAGCCGTTCATAGCCGTAGTACGTCCCCGTTTTGACGACGTTCGCGACGAGGCCGATACTGAGAGCCTGCCCGGTGTCGCCGGTGAACCAGAAGGCAACGGTAATATTGATCACGATCAGCAACACACGGTTGCACTGCTCGCGGTTGCAACTGAAACCGATGGCACTGAGTCGTCCGGAAAACCCAACTGCAGAATCAGGATCGAAGGCGTCGCTTAGAGCAGTTGGTCGATATCTTTGTACTTGCTGACATCGACGCCGTCCTCGGTGACCACGGCGACGTTGATACCGTTGCCGGAGGCCAGATCGCGCTCGACCGCGCTCTTGATCGCCCGGGCGGCGACTTCCTCGGCCTCATCCAGCGAGAGGTCGTCCTCGTAGTGCTGTTCGAGCACACCGAGGGCGAACTGGCTGCCGGAGCCGGTAACCGTGTACTCCTCTTCGGTCGTCCCGCCGAGGGCGTCAATGGAGTAGATGTGGCTGCCCTCGTCGTCGACGCCGCCAAGGATCGGACTCACGATGAGGAACGCCCCCGAGCGGAGGAAGTTCCCGGTCAGCGTCGACAGCGCCTGCATGCTCATATCCTCGCCGCGGCGGGCCTCATAGAGCCGCACCTCGGCCTGCAGCGAGCTGATCAGGTTCTGGGCCGCTGAGACCGAGCCCGCGATCGTGAGCGCGCCCGTCGGGTGGATCTCCTCGACCTTTTGGACGTCCTTGCTGGAGACCATGTTGCCCAGGCTCGCTCGCATGTCCGTGGCGAGTACGACACCCTCGTCAGTTTTGAGGCCGACCGTTGTCGTCCCTGTTTTCATGCCGGCGTCGTCGGCGTCAGTTCCGCTCTGGTGGCCCTCACCACTGAACTCGCCGAGTTCCGGGCCGAAGACGTTGCTGTTGTCACCGTCACGCTGACCCAACTCATCAGCAAAACCGCTTGTCGGAGTTCGCATTATTTCTTATTCGGTCGGCGAGCGGATAAATGCAACCATTTCGCAACCCTCGCCGCAACACGACGGAAAGCATTCCACGCCGCCGACACAACGCGGCGTATGCGACGCGCTACCGCCGACGATATGGAGTAGTCGACGACTGAAAACGGCGAGACCAATTTCAAGCGCAAACACCTCGGCGAGGCCGCCGGCGGCGACCAACTCGGCTGTAGCCTGTATGAACTGCCGGCCGGTAGCCGGTCGTGGCCCTACCACTATCACACCGCAAACGAGGAGGCCATCTTCGTGCTGTCGGGCGCGGGAACCGTGCGGTGTGACGGTGAAAAGGCAGCCATCAGCGAGGGCGACTATCTCAACTTTCCGGCCGACGGCAGTGGCGGCCATCGCGTCATCAACGACACCGACGAGCCGCTTCGGTATCTGGTGGTCTCGACGATGATCGAGCCGAATGTCACTGTCTATCCCGATTCGGAGAAATTCGGCGTCTATGTGGGCTCCCCACCCGGCGGCCGCGAGGAACGCGCCCTCGAAGGATATTTCGAGCAGGACGCTGTCGTCGACTACTGGCAGGACGAGCGCTAGACGGCAGCAAAAAGAATCAGCCCGACTCGTAAGCGGCTTCCAGGCGGTCGAGCAGGGAGGCGATCGGCGGCTGGACGCCGAGGCGACGGGTCGCCAACGCGACCGGCAGCAGGACGATCCCGAGCAGCACCGTGAGTTGATACAGCGCGAACGTGGTGAACCGCGAAACCGTGTCGATCATGTCCGTACTCACCCCTGGCCAGTAGCGGTATATAAATGTTTGGAGGCGAGGTCTGCGTCAACATCGGCGCAGTCGTGCGGTTTTGGGTTGTCGCCGCGAACGGAGCCGCGTGACCGGCGAACGGCCGCTCATCCGACGTAAACCGTGTGACAAACCGGCCTGATTGTCGTAACGTATGAGAAACCAACAGGGCTCTTGCGCCTATCCAAACCAGTATGTGACCCTCGATGCAGCCGGTTGAGAGGTGTCGCGCCCTGCGTTGGAACGAATCACAAGACACGAAACCCTCCGGCTCAAGAAATGTGTATGAGCAACTATCTTGTCGCCATGGAAGCGGCTTGGTTGGTTCGTGATGTTGAGGATGTCGACGACGCCATCGGCGTCGCCGTGAGCTCCGCCGGCAAGCGGCTCAACGAGGCCGACAAGGAGTACGTCGACATCGAGGTCGGCGTCACCGGCTGTCCGGCCTGCGGCGAGCCCTTTGACTCGGCGTTTATCGCCGCCGACACCGCCCTCGTCGGGCTGCTGCTTGAGATCGATGTCTTCAACGCCGACAGCGTCGAACACGCCTCCCGGATCGCCAAAAGCGAGGTCGGTGGCGCACTGCGGGACGTACCGCTGACGGTCATCGACGTGATCGACGAGGACGCAGACGATCCGGAGGCCGCGGCGTAACTGTCGCTACCCGGCGTTGTCGACGAAAGCTTTTCAATAACCTGAGGTAATATACCTGTATGGATCTGCCGACGCCACAGGATCTCAAGGAACGCCGCACCGCCTTGGAACTCACCCAGAGTGCACTCGCCGAGGCCGCCGGCGTCTCACAGCCGCTGATCGCCCGCATCGAGGGCGGCGATGTCGACCCACGGCTCTCGACGCTTCGCCGGATCGTCAACGCCTTAGACGAGACCGAAGGCGAGGTTGTCCGCGCCGCTGACCTGATGAACGAAACTGTCATTAGCGTCGCCCCTGACGACGCTGTCGGCGAGGCCGTCGAGACGATGGAGGCCGAGGCCTACTCACAACTCCCGGTGTTACAGAGCAGCGTTCCGGTCGGGTCGATCAGCCAACACGACGTGATCCAAGCCGGCGAGGACGTCAGCGACTACCCGGTCAGTGAGGTCATGAGCGAGTCGTTCCCGACGGTCAGCGAGGACGCCACCGTCGACGAAACCCGAAACCTGCTGGAGCATTATAAAGCCGTGATGGTCACCCAAGGTGGCGCGACTGTCGGTATCATCACCGAAGCCGACATCGCCGCACAGTTTTCCTGAGCCGCGGCGACTACTCCCGCTCAGCAGCGTCCCAGTCGAACTCCCCGGGCTCGTCGTCACCCGCGGACGCCGTCGTCGGTGTTGTCGACTCTGGCATCCCGAACCCGGGTGACTGGTCGGCACCGCCGTCTGTGTGCTGGACGGCGCCGCCTGTGCCGGCAGCAACCTCACGTCCGACCTGTACCGCCGGCGGGGCTTCTGTCGGGCGGTCTGGGATCTCGGTATCGATAACTGTCGGTGCATCCGGCAGCGCATCAGCAACAATCCCGATGCCACTGTCAGGCCGCAACGCGTCGGCGGCTCCCCGCCCTGTCGCCCACGCTGCCGACATCCGCAACGAGAACAACAGCACCACCGTGACAAGCAGGGTGAGCAGGCCACCGATGGCAGCCAACGCGATGTCGTACAGACCGGCGAGCACCGAGACCACGATCAGCGGTGTCACCAACAGCGGGCCGACGGTCAACAGTCCGATCGCAATCAGCCAACCGGCAAGATACGAGCCTGCCATCGAGACGCTCACCACCCGGCGGGGGTTGATCGCCGCTAGCAGCGAACCAGTCGCCGCCAACACAGCCCGCGCGGCCGGGCGAAGATACAGATAGACGAGCCCGTAGAGAAGAAGCCCAAACCCACCGATCAGGATCGCGACCGCCGCGAGCACCTGCGGAATCCCCTCGAACCCGGGTGGGTCGATGATCGTGGCCGCGCCTGCGCCCCCAGCGAGGCCGACGCAGGCCGACGCCGGCAGCGCGTAGATCGCCGAGACGAGCGTTGATTGTGCCCCGGTACGGAGCAGCGACCCCCACCGGACAAAGGAGGGCGCGTCGGAACGCTCGCTGATCCCAGCGGCGACAACACGAACCAGATACCCCCGCACCAACAGACTCAACAGGAAGATGATCGGCGTCACCGCAGCACCGATTGTGGGTTCGACCGCCAGCAACGCGAACCAGCCGGCGGCGGCAACAACGGTGAGCCCCGTCAACACCGCTCCGACAAGCAGCGTCCCTGTTGCGTCGACAGCGCGGTACGGAACGCGGAGGGCCTCGTTGAGCATCACCTCAGCCCAGACGCTCCGGGCAGTTATACCTGCGCGTCGCGGCGACGACAGCCTGCCGGGAACGGTCAGTCGACGATCTCACTGCCGCCTGCGGGCAGGTGTTCCTGAATCAGATCCGGGCTGGCAACCGAGCGCACGAAGCTGTCGTCGGCAAAGCGACCCTTCAGCGAGCGGTAACAGCGTTTCGCCGCGTCGTTTTGGGCGTATTTGCCGGGTTGCAGTTCGAGGTGTGTCGCGGCATGGTCGGCGACAGCGGCGGTCGGCCCGCCGATAACACGCGTCTGCGGCTCACACTGAATCCCAACCGCGAGGTCGACAGCGAGATCGGTGAAGTAGGTGCGGTCGCCCCGGATCACGAAGCTCCCTTTTTCGATATACTCCCCGCTTTCCGGCGTTTTCGAGACCTGATCAGGCTCGACCATATACACGTCGCCGGCGTATTGACCAGCCTTCCAGACCGACGAGTGTGACACAGCAAACTGTGCGGCCTGTCGGAGGGTTGTCTCAGGAAAGTCGACCGCTTTGGCGGGTTCGCTTGGGCCGGTTGCCTTCAGGATCGTCACCGGGCCGCCGTGGGCTTGCGCATGAAAGAACCGATCACCGCTGCTCATATATTTCTTCACAAGGTCTTCGTTTTGATCGGCGTTGCGGCCACCGATAATCAGGAAGCCGTCGGTCGTGTGGAACCACCGGAACTGTTCGTACCAGCCTTCGTCGCGTTTGATCGGGATCGACGACCGCGAAAGCCAGTCGGCATCGGCGAACTCGTCGGCGTCGGCATCGCTATCGTCGTTCTCGCCGCGCGTATCGCCGTTGTCGCCATCATCGGCCTCCCACGCGTCACGGCGCGCCTTTACGGCCGCAAGCTCCTCGCGGGTGTTTTCGATCGCGGCTTTCGCGCCCTCCTTTTTGTCCTCGATGCGTTTGGCTTCCTGATACAGGTGGTCGGCGTTTTTTTCAACGCCAACAGTCGCGTCCACGGTTGCCTGTGTCTCACCCAGATCGACGGTAACCGTTCCCTCTGAGCCATCGACCTCGACAACAGCCTCAGCAGCCGACAGGCCGGCGTCGGCGGCTTCTTGGAGCGTGGCGTCGATCTCGTCCCACGAGACATCATCATCGCGGGCAGCTTGAATCGTTGTCAGAATCTCGTCAACACGGTCGTACTGCTCGTAAAGGGCTTCAGCTTTCGCGCGTTCGGCGGCGGCCTGCTGCTCAAAGCCCTCGATAGCACCCTCCTGTTGGTCAATAATGCGCTGCTGTTTGGCGATCTCGGCTTCAAAATCCGGTTTGCCGGTGTTAGGCTCGGAGCTATCGCTATCGTCCTCGGAGCGATCAAACCGATGAAAGTAGTCGTCGACGGCGGTGGTGAAATCGTCGTAATGTGCCTCATCAAGCCCTTCGGCCTCGCGTTCGGCCAGCGGGAACGGTGTCACGTCGACAACGCGGTCGTCATCGAGGTAGATCCGCGGCTCGAAATCACCGGCATCGACACGGGTGGCTAACTCGGTGAGAGCATCGTAGAGGGCCTGATAGTCGGCCTCGTCGGTCTCGTCGATGCCGGTCTCCTTCGGGATGCCAGCGCGGGTACAGACCTCCTCGGCGTAAAGCCCACCAAGATTGAGTTGGGTGGCGATGGTGCGCACCACGTCGCTGGTGGAGTCGTCCATCTCTCTGGCAAAGGTATCGTAGCCGATCGAGAGCGGATTGATCCGCGAGTCGGGGTACGCATACTGGCTGCCGGGAGCGATCGTCCGGGATTTCAGCCGGACGGTCTGGAGGCTCTGGATGACCTCGCCGGTTTCATCAAGAACGGCGATGTTGCCCTCGCCGAACAGTTCGACAACGAGGGTCGTGTTTGCGTCGGGGCGTTCAAACTCGAAGACGAGAATCCGATCGAACTCATACTGGGTGACACCGGCGAAATCCGCGCCGCCGAGGCGGTTGCGTAGCATCTTCGCGAAGTTTGGCGGCCGGCCGGGGGCGTCAGCAACGTGTTCGGGGTCGGCCATGTGTGCGCGTTTGACCTCGCCGACCTCAAGCAGCAACTCAACGCGACCGCGGTCGAAATCCCGACATTTGAGCCGGAGGAGATCATCGCCGTAGAGATACGCCTTGTCGACCTTCGCGCCCTCGTAGCGGCCCATCTCGGTGACGAGGGCGGCAAGGTCAATGCTAGAGAGCTCCCGCTTGGCGTCCATACCGATATCTCACGACGACGGGAAAAAGGGGTGTCGTTCCGGTGTGCGTCGCTCGCGGTCTGTGAGAGTCGACGGCGACCTCAGGCGACAAGCGATGCGTCAACGACCGCACAGGCGGTGTCGACAGCGATTACCCGCCACCCGTTGCCGCGGCAGGCAGCCTCGGTGAGGGTGACCGAAACGGTGTCGCCGACCGTCAGCCCGGCAAGCTCGTCTACAGCCCCCGGTGACGCACAGTCGATGATCTGATACGTGCGGTCGTCCACAGACCGGAGCGTCATCGCGCTGTGCCGATTTAGTTCGGTCACGACGGTTCCCCGAACCTGCTGTGTGGTCTGTAAAACGTTTATGATAATATATCATAGTCTGAGCGCAAAAAGCCACCGCTGGTGTGAGCCTGTCTCTCCTCGGCGAAATCAGGAGGGCTGTACCGATAGAGTCCGGAGTCTGTTCGTTGCTCAGAGTCAGCTAGTTGGTAAAGAAACAGCTACTATCTCAATAGAAGGCCGTTATCTGAGTACGTAGGAGCCCCCATCATTCAGCTGTCCAGGTGCCTGTTTCTCGATAACAGTCCGACCGCCGGCCGGAGATTCAATGCTAATCGAGACACGGTCGTCAGCAGCAAGGGGATTTACCTCAGAGAGGTTTGTGAGGTCAAACTTTGCGATAATAACTTGATCTTGGTCTGTCAGCGTTGTTTCACCAGCGGCTAACCCTTGTGACTGATTGTAGCTGATACCGGTGGTGCTTTCGTTTCCGGAGACAACCGTCGCGGCGTTCGTATCTCCCATCGTCGCGATCGTATAGGAGGTTTCGTTCATCTCAACGGAATCAGCACCCGAAGCGAGCCGGATCTTCGCTTCGAGGGTTTCGATCTCGGTCGTTCCACCGCTGGCGTTGGCGGTGCCGATAATGTCTGTGATCCGGACTATGTCACTGACCTGTGAGGTGGTTTCCTCACCGGTCTGAGAGGCCTGAGACTGAAGCTGTCCGGCGGTCGTAATTAGCACACCGGAGGCGATCGCAGCAACGAGCACCATCGCTATAAAAACGATAAGTGTTCCTATCCCGACCTGACCGCGCTCGTTGGTGCTGAACATGGTGGTTAAGGGTGCGATCACCGCGGCCGATACAACGCCAGTACCTTATTCAAAAGTATAGATATAGCGGTATAAAACGTTTCATGTATTTGGCAAGGATGCGATACATTTGTAACACCATGACACACCGGTGTTGAACCGGCTGGCAAGCAGCGTTGGAGATGGCAGCTACTCGAAGCGGTCGACAGCCGCGTCGATAACGGCCTCACGAGCAGCCTCGCGTCGACCCGAAAGGAACTCGATGCGACCCTCACGGATGCCGCGGGCGGTCACGTCGGCTTCGGGTGCGGCCTCGGCGGCCGCCGCAGCGATCGCACGAACATCGAGGGGCTGGCTGCTCCGAAGATACAGTTCATCCATCCCAACGCCGACGGTGAGGAACCCATCCTCGTCGCGTTCGACGTAGTGAAGTTCATCAAGCAGGAGCGTCGTCGGCGGGAAATCAAACCGATGGGTGAACTGGTCGGTATCGAGTACCGCAACCCCAACGCCATCATGCTCGCGGCGGTCGAGGTTGGCTTGAGCGGTTTCAATCTCATCGTCGAGTTTCTGTCGGAACTGCTCGGCGATGTGGCCCGCAAGTCCACCCGGGTCGTCGAACAGAAGATCCGTAATCAACTCGCGTTTGTCCTGATAAGACTGGTAGTAGGCCTCAAGCGCGATGGCCTCCCGGAGGTGTCGCACCTGTTCGGCATCGTAGCCGGCCTGTTCGGCGGCCTCGGTGTACGCCGTGGGCGTGTGCTCCCAGTAGCTGATCGCCGGGAGGTGCTGCATCTCCTCGCGCACCTCAGGGTTGAGCGCGGCCGCAAGCGTCGCCGTCAGCGCGCCGATCGAGAGATCAGCGGCGTCGCCGGTGACAACCTGCTCGGCTACATCGCTGACCTCGGAGTCGGCGGCGATGGCGTCAAGGACGATCCGTTCGGCACCGTACACGCCGAGCAGCCCAAGTCCATCGACGGAGTCAGCCGTCGAGCCCGCGCCGACAAAGCAGAACAGGGGCAGCTTCTCGTCGTGTCGATCCCGATCCCGCAGCATCTGGGTGGCGTCGTTGGTTGCATCGTCCATGTCGTAGACCGCGTTCTCCAGCGGGCGGCGGACGATGTAGTGGTACTCGGCGTCCGAGCGGGCGTGTTCCTCTCGAACGAGGGGGAGGACAGCGCGCTCGATGGCCGCACCGGCGACGTAGCCCGCGGCGGTTGCGGGATGGCGGATAACGACCGGCCGCGATTCCAAGATGGCTCGCCGGATCGCCTCGGCGACATCCAGCAGCGACGCAGCCATCCCGGCGACAGTGTCGTGATCGCCGATCGGATCGAGCTCGTCAGGGCGGGCGCGGTCGGTCAGCGCGTCGGCCAGCCGGTCGGTCACGGCCTCGCGGGCAGCGCCCTCTAAGGCAACGAGTTCCTCGGTTTCGACCTGTAGTTCGCCACGCCGTTGTTCAACCTCGCCGTCGAGGCGGACGACATCGCCGACCTCGATCTCCGGGTAGGCGCGAACGCCAGCCTCAACGAAGGCCGCACAGTCGACGACACCGGTCTCATCGCGGAGTTCGAAGATGGTTGGCCCGCCGGTCTGGCGGACGCTGACGATCTCACCGTCGAGACGAACTGACTCGCCGACCCGGTCGGTGAGTGCTGTGACCGTTGTGCCGCTGTCGGGGTTAGCATCGTCGTCGGTCACGGTGTCGGCGTCTACGGTTTCGGCGTCGTCGGAGTCGGCGACAGCGACGGCCGCTGTGCCGTTCGTGTCGGTGACGGATTCAGCGTCGACAGCAGCGTCTGTGGTGTCACCAGCCGTGTCGGCAACGGATTCTGACGCGACATCGTCGCTGGTAGATTCAGTGGCGGCTGCTGTGTCGCCATCGGTCTCGGCCGGTGTCGGATCGGCCGCCGCGTTGGTCGGCGATGGGTCGTGCTCTGTCGTCGATGACCCAGCATCGGCAGCGTCGCTCGCGGTGTCATCGGTATCGATAGCAACGTCGTCGGTGTCGGCTGAGTCACCCGTAGACTCAGCCGGTGTCGACTCCGGGTTGGGGGCCTCCTCGTCGGTATCAGCATCAGCGTCGTCCTCGTCGCCCGGAAGCGTCTCGCCGTCGCCATCAAGGATGATCTTCCCGCGGAACTCTCGCTCGGACTGGCGGATCGATTTGGCGAGGTCGATGTTGCCGTTATCTCGGACGTTGGTCACCTTGACGCAGACGGTGTCGCCGGGCTCCCAATCGAGGCTATCGAGCCGCCGATCAAGTTCACTGCGGTGCAACAGCCCGGTCACGCCGGGGGCGATATCGACGAAGACACCAAAATCGGCGTAGCCGTCGACCGTTCCCGTATAGAAACGGCTTGAAACGAGTTGAGCAGCGTTGTTGCCACGGAACTCGAAAAGGACATCCTCTTGATGACTCGCACAAACGTGGCCGCCGTCGACGGGCGTGCCACAGATGATACAGGTACCCATTTGTTCCCGAACTAGGGGGCCTCCCTTTAACGGTTGTCGAAACGCGGCTGTCAGCTACCCCACGAGTGCTGCCAGCAGCCAGAGCCCACGGAAGCCAACACCGAACACGAGGACAGCCGGGATGAGACCCGCTACAATCGCCCGCAGGAGCGACGTTTCGTGAACGGTTGCAAGCCCAACGAGCAACAGCCCGGCCCCATACAGCGTACAGGCCGCTGCCACCGCTGGCACCGGGATCCACGTCAGCGCACAGGGTGCGGTCGCGTAAGCGACGACCTGCACCGTCTCGCTGACGCCGGCGCGATCATCGACCGTCAGCATCAACAACACCGTCTGGATCGCCGCGGTCAGATGCAGTCCGGCGGGCGCAGCGACGACAGCGGTCACGAGCAGAACCAACAGCATCGTCAGCGCGGTACTCCCGCCGAGAATCGGCACAACTGACGTGCCGAGTATCAACCCCGGTTGGACGGCTAACAGCCCGGCAACATAGACGACAGCGACGACGACCGCGAAGGCAAGGCCAGGGGCTTGCTCACCGGGGGCGACACCGGTCGTAAAAAATCGCCGAGGGCGACGAAGCACCGCGGCCCACGCACGAGCGATCCCGACCGGGCCGCGACCCCGGCCATCACCCGTCGTCTCAACCCATGTAGTCACACCCGACTGTAGGGGCTGGAGCTGGTATGATAGTTACTAGTCAGCGTCGTCCCCGCTACTCGAACTCATCCAGCGTTGCGTGGATTCCCTGCCGAGATTCGGTCACAAGCCCGCCGGTGATATCGAGACCAAGTTCCGCAGCGGCGAGGTGGCCAACACGATCAGCGGCCGACGGCGTCGTGTAGACGCCGAGTCGCCACTGGCCGCGTTGGGTGGTTCGTAACGCGTTCACCAGCGGTGACTGCGCGCTGAGGTTCCGGCTCTCGCCGTTGACGACGACGCGCGTTGAGGACTCCCGCATTGATGGCTCCTCTGGGATCTCGATGATCACGGTTTCTTCGGGCACGTTGGCCCGATCGGCGATCGTCGCCTCCAACTCCCGGAGCTCGTCGTGGTCGAGATCAAGCAGCTCGTCAGGGACGTTTTGCAGCTCCGCCCAGACAGCGCGTTTGAACAGCCGACGCTCATCGTACCGCTCGGCGAAGGCCTCGGTCGCTGGCGTCGTCCGCAGGGCGACCAGCAGATCGTGGTCGTCCATCCGCCGCAACTCGTCCGCGTCGATGTCGGTCGTTCCCAACAGTCGCTCGCTGGCCCGACGCAACATCGCCTTGCTGATGCGGGCGACAGGGTGCATGTAGACGGTTGGATTCATCAGCGCGCGAGCCAGCAGCAGACTCTCGGCGGTCTGGACGTTGCCCGCCGCAAGCACCAACTCGCCGTCAACAAAGGTAAGTTCCCGAAGGAGTCGCTCGGCGTCGATGGTGCCGTAGGGAACGCCGGTGTGGTGGGCATCCCGGACGAGGTAGTCCATCCGGTCAACGTCGAGTTCGCCGGAGACGAGCTGGCCGAACTGGCCCTCGCCAGCGACGAGGCCGGCGATGTGCGCCGGGTCGAGATCATGCTCACGAAGGATCTCACCGACATCGCCCGAAGCAAGCAGTTCGTCGACATCGTCGTGGTAGTTTCCGGTCTTGCGGTGGATGAGCGCCTCGATGTTGTGGCTGAACGGGCCGTGGCCAACATCGTGTAATAAGGCGGCCGCCCGAATGCGTTCGGCCGCCCGACCTTCGATGCCGAGTTCGGCGAGCGCGCGGTCAGCGAGATGGTAGACGCCGAGGCTGTGTTCAAAGCGGGTGTGATTCGCCGAGGGGTAGACGAGCTGCACCGTCCCGAGTTGGCTGATGTGACGGAGCCGCTGGACGGTCGGCGTATCGAGCAGGGCCTCGGCGACACCGCTGATCTCGATGTGGTCGTGGACACTGTCCTTGATCGTGGCCATAGACAAGCTATCTGCGGCTCGGATGAAAAATCGTCGCCGGCGCAAACGACAACAGTCACCAGTCGTTGTCTGTGCGGCCGCATCGAGAGACGATTCACGCCGTGTTAGGGACGACACTAATGCCGCGTGACGCTCATACGACAGTATGGACAACGAGGAGACAGAGCCGGTCGGTGGTGCGCTCTCACCAGCCGAGTCATTCGACGAGCGAATTCTTGGAGCGAGCGAGCATCTGTTGCGGTACGTCGAGGTGATCGCCGCGGTGGTGCTTGTGCTCCTGTTTGCGATCGGTGTCTTTGATCTCGGCTTGCAGATCTTCGAAAGCGCGCTGAGCGGTAGTATCACCGATCCACTCGTCGTCGTCGGCTTCATCGATACCGCGCTGTTGCTGTTTATTATCGTTGAGGTTTATCAGACGGTTGTCGCCTACACCCAGGAGAGCGAAACCCGACGGATCGTCCGGCTGGTGATCTACACCGGTGTTATCGCCATGGTTCGGAAGGCGATCATCTTCCGCACCGGCGAGTACGCCGACGAGGGCGCGGCCCTGATGGCTGCCGGCTCCTACACGCTGATTATTCTGGGGTTGGCAGCACTCCTCATCGTCGAGCGGCGGACGCGACAGCTCGATACCGCCGGGAGCTAAGGCGGGTAGCCACAACGTTATGTCGCTGCCACGCCGCCATTCTGTATGGCAGATACCAAACAAGGGCGGGCCAAACAGGCCGACGACGAAGCCAACCGGCAACGCGAGCGCGACAGAGCGGAGGCCCGCAAGCGAGGCGATGAGGCCGACCCCGACGCGCCAGCGACATGTTACCGCCGTGACTGTGCCGAGCCCGCGGCGTTTGTCGTGGTTGAACGCTATCAGGAGGAAGGCGGCCACGGGGCTGTCGAAGCACGGGTCGAGTTGTGTGCAACCCACACCGCAGAGGAGCGCCCGGTCAATCTCGATGCCGTCTACGACGACTACGTGTTCCGCGTCGAGCCACTTCCCGACAGCGCGTAAGTAGTGTGTCGACGCCGACCGCAGCAGCGAGCTACTCGACGACGACCAACACGTCGCCCATATCGACGCTGTCGCCCTCATCAATCATGATCTCGGTGACGGTGCCACCGCGTTCGGTCACCACGTCGTTTTCCATCTTCATCGCCTCCAGCACACAGACCACGTCGCCGGCGGCGATCTCGTCGCCTGCCGCCACATCGACCGAGAGAATCGTCCCCTGCATCTCGGCGGTGACGGTGTCGCCGCCCTCGACGCTGACCGCCTCGTCCTCGTCGTCGCTGTCGGCCTGCGGTGGGCGATCCATCCCCCCGCTGTCGTCGACAGCGACCGAGCCAACGTCGATCGCCGGCGCGTCGTGTGCTTCGAGGTTGACATCGAAGCGTTTGCCGTTGACCTCGACGGTGTACTCGCGTTCAGTTGTCGCCTCGTCGTCATCACTGTCGTCGCTGTCGTCGCCGTCGCTGTCGCCAACATCCCTTGGCCCCCACTGGGAAACCGCCTCCTCGATGCGGCTCTGATCCAGCTGCTCATCCAGATACTTTGTCGTATGCTCGCTATTTGAAAAGGCCTCATCGGTCAGCATGAGGCGGTGGAACGGGATGATCGTCTGGATGCCCTCGATGTCGAACTCCGCGAGAGCGCGCTCCGAGCGGGTGAGACACTCATCGCGGTCGCTCGCCGAAACGATCAACTTCGCGATCATCGAGTCATAGTCGCCGCCGATCTCGTCGCCCTGCCGAACCGCGTCGTCGACGCGGACGCCGATCCCGCCGGCGGGATCGTACGTCTCAAGCGTGCCGGTCGCGGGTTCGAACTCCGCGGCGGCGTTCTCGGCGTTGATCCGGAACTCGATGGCGTGGCCGTCGAACTCGATGTCGTCCTGTGCGAAATCGAGTGTCTCACCCGCAGCAACGCGGAGCTGCCATTTGACGATATCGAGGCCGGTGATCGCTTCGGTGACGGTGTGTTCGACCTGAATCCGCGTGTTGACCTCCATGAAATAGAACTCGCCGTTCTCGACGAGGAATTCGACGGTGCCAGCGTTGGTGTAGCCAGCGGCGTCGACGCCGCGTTTGGCGGCGTCACCGATCTCCGCACGAAGGTCGTCGTCGAGAATCGAGGCGGGTGCTTCCTCGATGACCTTCTGGTGGCGACGCTGGAGTGAACAGTCGCGTTCGCCGAGATGGCGAACGTTGCCGTGTTCGTCGGCGAGGATCTGGACTTCGATATGGTGGGGTGTTTCCAGATATTTCTCGACGTAGACAGAGCTATTATCGAAGTAGGCCTCGCCCTCGCGTTGGGCGGTTTCAAATTGGGCTTCGACTTCGTCCTCGCTGTGAACGACTTTCAGCCCACGACCGCCACCGCCACCCTCCGCTTTGATCGCAACAGGATACCCATAGTCGTCGGCAACAGCGGTGATCTCCGCGACCGACGAGACCGGCTCCGTCGTCCCCGGAACGACCGGCACGTCGGCCTCCTGCATGAGCGCGCGAGCGTTTGTCTTCTCGCCGAGGGCCTCCATCGCGTCCGGATCAGGGCCGACCCAAACAAAGCCGCTGTCGACGACGGCTTGGGCGAACTCGGCGTTTTCGGCCAGAAAGCCATAGCCCGGATGGATCGCGTCGACACCCGCTTTCGCTGCGGCTTCAAGAACAGCCTCCTGATCAAGATAGGAATCAGCAGCGCGGGCGGGGCCGATATTGTAGGCCTCGTCGGCGTAGCGAACGTGGCCGGTGTGTTTGTCGGCCTCGCTGTAGACGGCGACGGTGCGGACGCCCAACTCCTCGCAGGCGCGCATCACCCGAACCGCGATCTCACCGCGGTTGGCAACCAGAACCTTCCTGAACATTCCTACCGCCTCATTGACCGAAGGGTTACCTGATTCTATCGGTCGACCCTGACGCGATATGGCTGGTAGAAACCAAGCTATCAGCGCATGAAACTACTGGTCGAACCGAAAAGTGGGTGTGCTGAACGCAAAGCGGGTCGGCAGGGCTACCGAAGTCGGTTGAGCATCGCGATCTGCTCGTCGATCCGGTCGCTGATCGTCTCGGTCTCGCTGTCGATCTTGTCGGCGTTGCTGGCAGTTTCATCGACCATCGAGGCAACGGTGCTTGCACTCTGGGCCTGCTCGTCGGTCGCAGCAGCGATCTCGTCGACACCGGCCGACACTTCGCCGACAGCATCCGTGATCTCATCGAGACTAGATTTCGCCTCGTTGGCGCGGCTCATCCCGGTTTCGACCTCCTCAACGCTGGATTCCAGCGTCTCGACCGCGCCAGCGGCGTCCTCGGTGACCCGCTGGACGGTCGCATCGATATCCTCGGCCTGTTCACGGGACTCCTGGGCAAGCGATTTGATCTCGTCGGCGACGACCGCAAACCCTTCTCCCTCCTCGCCGACCCGAGCGGCCTCGATCGAGGCATTCAACGCCAGCAGGTTCGTCTGGTCGGCGATCTCGTCGATCACGTCGGCCAGTGCGGTGATCTCCTCGACGCCCTCCCGGATCGTCCGGATCTCCTCGACAGCTTCCTCAGTCGCCGACTGGATCTCGGTCATCGCCTCGACGACCTCCTGGGTTGCTGCCTCGCCTTCCTGGGCGCGCTCGTCGGCATCGTCGGCGGCGGTGGCAACCTCCTCGGCGGAGGAGGCGATCTCTTCGACGGCCGCGCTGAGATCCGAGACCTCCGCGGAGACCTCCCGCATGTTGTTCGACTGTTTGTGGGCTCGGTCGGAGATCTCCTCGACGCCGTCGGCGACATCTTGGGAGGCGGTGTAGACGTCGGCGATCGTGTCGTCGACACCACCGTTGATGGCCGCATCGCTGGAGCCGTTTGTGTCCGCACCAAACTCGAATTCACCGTCAGCATCGATATCGGGCTGGTTCGCTGTCATTGCTGGACAAACGGAAGCTATCGTAATATAGCTCGGGGTAACAGTATCGAAGCTGATAGAAGTGGTGTGGTGGCGATCCCAACAGCACCGGGCTCAGAACCGATCAGCGCGATCCGCGGCTGTCCAGCTGTCCGATGGCGTCGACGATGCCGGCCGAGGGGCGGTGACCCCCAGTCCGGACAGCCGGCCGGCAAACTGCCATGACCGTTGGCCTGCATCGTCACCATCGGCGTCGGCTGTGGCGGCAGCGGCCGCTGCGGCTTCCTGCGTTCGGATGTGATCGCTGATCGCGGCAACGATGGCGGCGGCTTCCTCGTCGCTGGCGGCGGCAAGCCCATTGAGTGCGTCGGCGTCGATTGGCGGTTCCGGCGACATCAGATCGGAATGTTCCCGTGTTTCTTCGACGGTTTCTCCTCGCGTTTCGAGAGCAGCATTTCGAGGTCGTCGATCAGCCGCGTCCGGGTTTCAGCGGGTTCGATCACGTCGTCGATAAAGCCGCGGTCGGCGGCGGTGTAGGGGTTGGCAAACTCCTCGCGGTATTCGTCGATTAGCTCTTGACGGCGGGCCTCGGTATCGTCGGCGTCAGCGAGTTCCTCCCGATAGAGGATGTTGACCGCGCCTTTCGGCCCCATGACGGCGATCTCGGCGGTCGGCCAGGCGTAGTTCACGTCGCCGCCGATATGCTTCGAAGCCATGACACAGTAGGCACCGCCGTAGGCCTTCCGCGTGATGACGGTCAGCAGCGGGACGGTCGCCTCGGCGTAGGCATACAGCAGCTTCGCGCCGTGGCGGATGATCCCGCCGTGTTCCTGGTCGGTGCCGGGCATGAAGCCGGGGACGTCCTCGAAGGTGACGATCGGGATGTTGAACGCATCACAGAACCGAACAAATCGTGCGCCCTTCTCGCTGGCCTCGATGTCGAGCGTCCCCGCATTGACGCGGGGTTGGTTGGCGACGATGCCGACCGAACGGCCGTCAAGCCGAGCGAAGCCGACGACGAGGTTCTTCGCAAAGTCCTCGTGTACCTCGAAAAACGAGCCCTCGTCGACGATCTCGTCGATGACCGTGGTCGAATCGTAGGGTTTCTTCGGCGCGTCGGGGACGATCTCGCCGGCCGCCGTGGTGTCGCGGTCGGGATCGTCCCACGGATCGATCCGGGGTGGATCTTCGACGTTGTTCTGCGGCAGGTAGGACAACAGACGCGCAATGTTGTCGAGGGCTTCTTCCTCACTTGCCTCGGCGAAATGCGCCGACCCGGAGGTCGAGGCATGGGTGACCGCGCCGCCAAGCTCCTCGAAGCTGACCTCCTCACCGGTGACCGTCTCGACGACATCGGGACCGGTGATGAACATGTGGCTGGTCTCTTTGACCATGAAGACGAAATCCGTGATCGCCGGCGAGTAGACCGCGCCGCCGGCACACGGCCCGAAGATCCCCGATATCTGTGGGATAACGCCGCTGGCGTCGACGTTGCGCTGGAAGATCTCGCCGAACCCGCCGAGCGAGCCGACACCCTCCTGAATCCTGGCTCCCGCGGAGTCGTTGAGCCCGACGATCGGCGCGCCAACCTCCATCGCCTTATCCATCACCTTACAGATCTTCTCGGCAAAGACCTCGCCGAGTGAGCCACCGAAAACGGTGAAATCGTGCGCGAAAACGAAGGCGGTGCGACCGTTGACCTCGCCGTAGCCGGTGACAACCCCGTCGGTCAGCAGCTGTTGTTCCTCCATCCCGAAGGTGTGGTTTCGGTGGGTGCGGAACTGATCGAACTCATGGAAGGTGCCGTCATCGAGGAAGTAGTCGATCCGCTCGCGGGCGGTCTTTTTGCCCTTGTCATGCTGTTTGGCGATGCGGGCTTCACCGCCGCCTTGGCGGGCCTCCTCGCGTTTCGCCCGTAGCTCATCGATGCGGTCGTCCATCGTCATCGGCGACCACCTCTCATTGCTACCTCCGACACCGACGGGCGCAAAAAGGGTTCCGCAACCGATTGTCGGCGGCAACAAACGGCCTTATCTGCGTGTTCGCAAAACAGGCGCGTGATGGACGAACGCGCAACCTGGGCGACACGCATCGGCTTCATCCTCGCCGCGGCCGGCAGCGCGGTCGGACTGGGCAACATCTGGCGGTTTCCGTTCCTGACCGGTGAGTCGGGTGGGGCGGCGTTTCTCGTTGTCTACCTGCTGTTGGTCGTGGGCGTTGGCGTCCCGGTGTTGCTCGTCGAGTTCGTTATCGGACGGCGATCGAACCGCAACCCGATCGGGGCCTTCGAGCGGCTCGGTCACCCCGGCTGGAAGGCCGCCGGCGCGGTCGGTGCGATCGCCGCGTTCATCATCTTTTCGTACTACAGCGTCGTCGGCGGCTGGGTGATCCAGTATGTCGTCGCCAGCTTTACCGGCGGCTACGGCGCTGACGCCGAGGCGTTCTTTCTGAGTACGGCCTCCGGCACCAACGCGATCGCCTACCACGGGCTGTTCATGACGACGGTCGCCGGCATCGTCGCCCTCGGGATTCGCAACGGACTTGAAAAGGCAGCTACGGTGATGGTGCCGACAGTCGTCGTCTTGCTCGTCGGGCTGGCCGGCTACGGGGCAACACTCGACGGTGCGGGAGCCGCCTACAGCTACTATCTCGCGCCGGATCTCAGTACGATCGTTGGCGATGCCGTCTCGATTCTCCCGGCAGCAGCCGGCCAGGCGTTCTACACGCTGTCGCTGGGGATGGGGATCATGATCACCTACGCCTCCTACATCGGCGAGGATCGCAATCTCCTGCAGGACGCGGGCGTCATCGTCGTCCTCGATACGGCGATCGCGCTGTTGGCTGGGCTTGTTGTCTTCCCATTCCTGTTTACTCAGGGGATCGAGCCCGGCGAAGGCGGGGCGGGATCGATCTTTATCAGCCTCGCGGGCGCGTTCCAACAGCTACCCGGCGGGGAAATACTCGGTGGCGTCTTCTTCCTCATGCTGTTGGTCGCCGCGTTGACCAGCGCGTTCAGCATCTTCGAGGTCGTTGTCTCCTACGTCACTGATACCTTCGATGTCGACCGCGTGCCGACGGCGATTGGGATGGCGGCAGTGTTGTTCGTCGTCGGAATCCCGACCGCCATCGATCTGAGCTATCTCGACGCCTACGATCTCTTTGCTAACAACATCCTCCTGATTCTCAGTGGACTCCTGTTGTCGATTTTTATCGGCTGGGTGTACGCCGGCGAGGCGATCGAGGAGCTCGGCAAGGGCCGAACCAGCGACGGCCGGATCGAAGCGGTCTGGCTGACGACGCTGCGCTACGTGGTGCCGGTCGTGCTTGCGATCACGCTCGCGCTGTCGGTGCGGGACTACATCGGGTTCCTGCAGGAATCGTTCCTCTGACGTTGACCAGTAATCCGCCTGTAGAAACAAGCAGCCAAGCAGCTGGGTCGGCTGACCGACCAAACCACGTCCTGGCGGACTGAAAGGGCGAGATGCGCTCGACGAACCACGGCGACGTAAGCACCGTAGGAACGAGCGAAGCGAGTGACGAGGAGCACAGCGAGCCGCGGGAGTCGAGCGCGTCGAGGGCTTTCTACACCGATTCTCCTGAAAAATGTGCGATCTAGTAAACGATCCCCGACCATTAATTCCCTCGACCACCGAGTGAGGGTATGCTCACCGCCGACCGCATGGCAGCCGTCGACGCAAACGCGGCGGCCCTCGGTGTCCCGCGCAAGCAGTTGATGGAGTCAAGCGGCAACGCCGTCGCCCGCGTCGTCCGACAGTATGTCGATCCCGACGACCAGGTGATCTTCGTCTGTGGCCGCGGGAACAATGGAGGCGACGCCTTCGTCGCCGCCCGGTTTCTTGATGCGTACGATGTCGAAGTCGCCTTGCTTGGCCATCCTGATCGCATCGGTACCGACATCGCCCGCAAAAACTGGGCGGCCCTCCAAGCCGCAGAGATCCCGGCGACAACAATCACCGATTCGACCGCGATCGACGACCTCGATCTCGCCGGGGCCGACTGCATCGTCGACGCGATGCTCGGCACCGGCGTCACCGGCGCGCTTAGAGAGCCGGCGGCGACAGCAGCCCGCGCGATCACCGCCGCCGATACGGCGGTCGTCGCCGTTGATGTCCCCTCTGGTGTCGATGCCGACACCGGGGAGGCTGCCGGCGATGCGGTCACAGCCGATCACGTTGTCACCTTTCACGACACAAAACCCGGACTCGACGCCCTCGATGCCGCGGTGACCGTCGCCGATATCGGGATTCCGGCGGCCGCCGAGCGGTTCGTCGGCCCCGGCGATCTGTTGGGCCGCGAGCGGGCCGCCGAGAGCCACAAGGGCGACCACGGCGAACTGCTGGTGATCGGTGGCGGCCCCTACACCGGCGCGCCGGCGTTGGCCGGCCAGGCTGCCCTCCAAGCGGGTGCCGACCTCGTCCATGTTGCCTGCCCTGAGTCAGTCGCCCCGCAGGTGCAAGGGTACAGCGAGAACCTGATTGTCCACCCGCTTGCTGGTGAGTTGGTGACCCAAAGTGTTGTCGACGACCTGTTGACACAGGCCACCGCGGTCGACGCCGTTGTCTGTGGCCCGGGACTCGGCGACAACGAGTCGACTCGGGCGGCTGTGGGCGCGTTTCTTGAGCGCTACGACGGTCGAGCCGTCGTTGACGCCGACGCGCTGAGTGTCGTCCCTGAGGTTGACACCGGCGCGACGCTGGTGTGTACCCCCCATCAGGGCGAGGTGGTTAAAATGGGCGGGCCGAGCACCGACGACCGCGAGCAGTTGGCCGATCAGGTTAGCGATTTCGCGGCCGACCTCGGCCACACGCTGCTGGTGAAGGGTGCCCACGATATCATCAGCGACGGCGAGACAACCCGGATCAATCGCACCGGCAACCCCGGGATGACCGTCGGCGGTACCGGCGACGTGCTGGCGGGGGTGGTCGGCGCGCTGCTGGCAACCGAAGAGCCACGGGCGGCTGCGGCGGTCGGGGCCTACGTCACCGGCCGCGCCGCCGATCTGGCGGCTGACACTGTCGGCGACAGCCTTGTTGCGACAGATCTACTCGACCGACTCCCGGAGGTGTTTGCGACCGATGAGTGAGCCAACAGAGGAGCCGACGCAGCCGACGACCGATACGGCCGACAAACTGACCCACACCGACGACTCGGGGACAGCACAGATGGTCGACGTCGGCGACAAACCCGACAGCGACCGCCGGGCTGTCGCCGAGGGGACGATCCACCTCCAGCCCTCAACGGTCGAAGCGATCGAAGCCAACGACGTAGCGAAAGGCGATGTGCTCGCTACCGCCCGGGTCGGCGCGGTTCAGGCGGTCAAACACACCTGGGAGTCGATCCCGATGTGCCACCAGATCCCGATCACGAACGTCGACACCGAGTTTTCGGTCGCCGACGACCGGATCGAACTGACCGTCGCCGTCGAGACAACCGGGAAAACCGGCTGTGAGATGGAAGCCTTGGAGGGCGTGACAACCGGTTTAAACGTCGTCTGGGATATGTGTAAGGCCGCCGAAAAGGACGGCGACGGGGGGTATCCCGACACGCGGATCGATGGAATCTGTGTTGTTACAAAACAAAAGAAGTCGATATAGCACATTGTAGTTTATTTGGGCGAATATCGCCGCTGACAACCACAGACCCGAACCGCCGGGGCCCGACTACGCCTCCAGCGACCACACCCGGTCGCACAGTGACTCGGCAACCCCGGTAAGATGTGCCTGGCCGAACAGCGCGACCAACAGCGCGCCCAGCGAGTTGTACAACATATCAACAACCGTATCATCCAGCCCGTGTTGGGCCAGCGGCATCGTAAGCCCCGTTTCAGCACTGATCAGATCAAGGGTAAACTCGAAAAGCTCCCAGATCACCCCGAAGGCCAACACGACAATGAACAGATAGACGAACACGAACTGCGTGGGGATGTGGATCTTGTCGCTGTGGAGGTCAACCACGCGCGCGGCCGTGTAGCCGACGCCGGCGACAAGCGACGCCGACAGCGCGTGGGTCATACTATCCCACCACGCAAACTGTGCGTAGAGCCCAGCCGATCCCAGGGTGTGCAGAAAGACCGCCGTCGTGATCCACAACCCAAGCCATGGATCGAGCGAAAACCGGTAGTTACGCCGGAGTATCGCCGGCAGCAGCGTCACACCCAGTCCAATGCCGCCGTTGGTGACTGCTTTCGGCTGTCCAGCTAATAAACCATATACAACGATAGTAACTAGCAATATCTGCATCACAACCGTGAGTCGCCGCTGTGTCGACAGCGATGGCCGAGGTAACAAACTCATCGGCCGATCACCCGCCGAAGCACGCGGCGCAGCTGGCGATCCCGGCGGCTGAAGTAGCCGTCGAACAGGATTCCGGCGACGACACCGGCGACGGTTACGGAGAGCCACTCGATCATCAGCGTCTCGTTGTCAACGAGAAACGCGGTGCCAAGATACTGATCGGCACCCCACCGAAGGATCGTCCACACCCCGACGACCGCAAGCGTCGTCAACACGACAAGGGCGACCGCAAACCAGTGGGTCACCGTCAACGACGTGAACATGTGGAGTTCGACAACAACGAGCAAGGCGAGAGCCGCCAAGGAGATGTAGGTCGCAACCGTGCCAACAGTGCCGCCGACGAGGCCACGCACGAGAATCGGTAGCAACGCGACGACAAGCAGCTCCCAGGGCAGCATCACGCGCCAGTCCCGATAGGCGATCGGCGGGAGACAGACAACCGCACCGACAACGGCAACAAACAGGATCCACCGATAATCAAGTCCCAACAGACTCTCAACGAAGACACCAGCAAGGACGGCGATCAATAGCCACGCCAGTCCCGCGTTGTAACGACCGTCACGGAACAGCCGTTCAAGCGCGCCGGGGATCGCGTTGGCACCCGGTGGCGCAGATGGCGGTGAAGACATACTCGATCAAAACCGCGAGATGGCGATAAAGCCAGCGGCGCGAAGACACCACCTCAGCGACGTGTTTATTCCGACCCACCGCCTCCCGAACGGCATGATGCTGCCAACCCACGCGCTGGTCGGGCTTGCGATCAGCGCGCCGCTGCTGTGGCTGGCTCCCGAATCTGCGACCGCCGCGCTGATCGGCGGGGTGGGTGGTGGGATCTGGCCGGATCTAGATCTGTACGGTGGCCATCGGCGAACGCTCCATTACCCGACGGGCTATTCGTTAGCAGCGATCCCAGCGGTAATCGGTGCAGCCGTTGTTGGGTCGCCGCTTACACTTAGCCTCGCTGTCGCGCTTGTTGCCGCCGCCGCTCACTGTCAGATGGATCGCTTCGGTGGCGGCCTCGAACTCCGGCCATGGGAGAACACCTCCGAGCGGGCCGTGTACGATCACGTTGCTGGCGAGTGGCACGCACCCAAGCGGTGGGTGCGCTACGATGGCGCGCCTGAGGATGTGGGGCTGTCGCTGCTGGTCGGCCTCCCGCTTGTCGCCGTGGTGCCGCCGCTGTTCCGCTGGCTTGTCGCCACCGCGCTCATCACCGCCATCGGCTATGGGCTGCTTCGGCGGCGACTCGCCGCACTCGCCCCGGTGCTCGCCGAGTTCGTTCCCGACCCGGTCGTCGAACACGTGCCCGAGCGGTATCGGCGCGACGATCGATAGTTCGAATGCATAAATATAATACTTAGACGCCTCTAATCTTCGCGCACTGAATGGAGTCCTTTATTAGTGTTGTTGGCACCGCATTTATTCTTCAGCTGACCGCCCTTCCCGGCGAGAAGGGACAGCTCGTGATCGCCGGGCTGGCGACACGGTACAACCCGTATATGGTTGTCGCGGGCGCGTCGACAGCCTTCGGCGGTTGGACGGTTATCGAGATACTCCTGGGGAACGCGTTGAAAGGCGCGTTACCCGAAGTGTATCTCGACGCCATCACCGCAGGCCTATTTTTCACCTTCGGGGGGTGGCTGTTGTATACGACTGTCGATAGCGTCGATACCCCGGAGGTCGCCGCCGAAGGGAGCCGGTTAGCTGCGATCCAATCGCAGCTCCCGAAGCGACTCCATGGCTTTCTCCCGTCGTTTTGGTTCATGGTTTTCGGTGAGTTCGGCGACAAAACACAGCTAGTCACGATCGGGCTGGCCGTCCAGTACGGCGCGACACCGGCGATCTGGGTCGGCGAAATGCTGGCGATTATCCCGGTGAGCCTGGCGACCGCGCTGTTTTTCAACAAAACCGCCCACCGGCTCGATCGGACGTGGTTCCACCGGGTGGCCGCCGGGATCTTTGTGCTGTTTGGCCTCGATATCGTTGCCTCATACACGATCGGGCGATCATTTCTCCCGCTGTAAGGGTGGTCGCTACGACGCTGGCTGTCCAACAACACAACGGCGTTAGGCCGATTCGACGGGCGTGAGCGCGGCGGCTTTCGCACGAGCCTGCTCGACGATCGCCGGTCGGGCATCAAACGCCAACAGTACCTGATCGCCCTCGTAGGATTCAGTCTCAACGTGGGCGTGATCGTAGAGCCACGAGACGAAGCTCATTGTGTCGTCGGCCATCGGTACCAGCAGGCGTTCGTGTTCCCAGTCGGGGAGCTCGGCTTCGGCGCGCGCACGAAGCGTCTCGATGTTCTCGCCGGTCTTCCCCGAGACGGCGATTGGATTCGGCGCAAGCGTCGACAGCGCGGCCTGTTTGTCAGCGAGTTCCTCCGGAGAGAGTAGGTCAGCCTTATTGAAGATGGTGCACACGGGAGCCTCGTTGCGCTCATGAAGGGTATCGTGGGAGGTCACCAGCTTCTCTCGCATCTCCTGTACCGACTCGCTGGCGTCGACAACAAGCAACACAAGATCCGCTCGGTACACCGAATCGAGTGTCGACTCAAAGGATTCAACAAGCCAGTGAGGGAGATCCGAAATAAAGCCGACGGTGTCGGTCAACAACACCTCCCGCCGCTCTAGTTCGGCCCGCCGGGTTGTCGTCCCGAGGGTGGTAAACAGCATATCCTGGGATTCAGCCACATCGTCGAGATCAGGATGTTTCTCGGCGTTTTCGTCGACATCGAGTTCGGCCGCCAACTGCCGGAGTAGTGTCGACTTGCCGGCGTTGGTGTACCCCGCGAGGGCGACCAGATCAAACCCGGAGTCACGACGCTCGGCGCGTCGCTGGGCTTCCTTCTCAGCGATCGAATCCAGCTCGTCTTTGATCGAGGCGATCTGAGATTTGATATCCTGTTCGCGGCTCTCGTCGTACTCGCCGAGCCCCATGAATCCCGGGCGCTCATCGCGTTTGGCAAGGCTCGTTTTCGCCGACGCCCGCGGGAGCTCGTAGCGTAGCTCGGCGAGTTCGACCTGGAGTTGGGCTTTCCGGGTTTGGGCGCGCTGCCCGAAGATCGTGAGGATGAGCGTAAACCGATCGAGTACCTCGGTCTCGCCGGGCAGGATGCGGCCGATGTTGAACATCTGGTAGGGGCCGACCTCGTTGTCGATAATGGCCGTTTCGGCGTCGGTACGGGCAACCAACTCGGCGAGTTCGGTCACTTTCCCCTGTCCGAAGTGGTGGGCCGTATCCTCTTTTCTGGTCTGGGTGAGTTCGCCGACAACCTCGTAGCCGGCCGCCGCCGCAAGGTCGCGGAGCTCAGACAGATCAGCGGTGCCACTGTCGACGCGCTTGGCGAGTATCGCCTTCATCGGTGGCCTCCACGCCGGGCGGCCGCCCCCGGTCGATCAAAGCCGTGATCACGCACGGACAGTCCAAACCACGTCCATATCAAACAGTGGGCTGGGAACATCAAGAATCTCTCGGCGAACTCACCGGGTTTTGATGTCGTCTTCGTCTCTGATCACCCGTGTTTCGGCCTCACCGCTGGTAAGCTCGTTGACCATATCGTAGAAATCGTTCTGTAATCCCGCTGGAAACGTGACGACACCGACCCACGAGCCGTCGCTTTGCCACTCCTCGCGCTCTAACTCGCCGTACTGCCGCACCTCAGCCTGCCCGCTGCCGGCGTGGTCGGCCGGGAGCTGTACCGCCATGGTCACCTCATCAAATCGGATCGGGATCACCGGGCGAAGATCCTCCAGAGCCTCGTCGACCTGCTCGGAGACGGGCTCCATCGGATCAATCCGGAAGCCAGCCTCTTCTAAGGCGCGTTCGATCCGCTCCGGCGGGTGTGGGGCATCGTCCATCTGTGGGTTAACGGCGTTGCGTGCGATCTGATTGATGAGCTGTTTGCGCTTCTGTTCCTGCATCTCGCGGCGCTGCTCGGCGGTGATCTGGATCTCGCCGCGTTTGATCACCTCGGGAATGATCTCCAGTGGCTCGGTGGTGTCAAACACATCCTCCAGATCGGTTTCGGCCGGGCGATCACCGCGGGAGGCGTTCTCGAAGACATCCTCGGCGGCGATCACCTCCTCGAGGTCGCCGTCGAACTCATCGCGTTTGATTTCGAGGGCGGCGTCGGGATCGATCAGTACCTCAAAGCGCGCGCCGTGGGATTCCAGCCGCGCGGTGACTGCATCCTCAAGGGAGATCATACTACAGCATTACACCGCGGATAATAAAAACGCTCCCCGCGGGAGGATGTCAATCCAGATAGCCCGCCCGGCAGTCCTCGGAACAGAAGTGTGTGTGTTCGATCTGTCCGTCCTCGACAGTGGCGATGACACGATGGGTCGGGAGTTCGATGATACGTTCGCCGCAGACCGCACAGTCGGGGGCGTCAGCCTCGTCGACGTCCTCCCCGATATCAGATGTCGGATCGACCATACCGGAACAGGTGGGCCTCGGTACGTTAAGCTGTCTACTCGTCGTGACGGATGTTGCCGCTTCGTCACGATGCATCGACCACAACGACCCGTAGATCGTTGACGTTTGTCCCGGTCGGGCCGGTGTCGATGAGCGCGTCGGCCGAATCGAGAACCGCAGTCGCGTCGTTTTCGGCCAGCGCGCGCCGTCCGACCCCGGGAGTGATCGTCTCGCTGTCGACGATCCCGCCGGCGGCGTCGGTCGGCCCGTCGATCCCGTCGGTGTCGACGGCGGCAACGACGGTGTCGCCAACCGCGTCGCCGACGCCGCTGTCGTCGGCCGCGGCTGCGGCGAGTTCGACTGCAGCCGACAACGCGAACTCCTGATTTGGGCCGCCAGTACCGTCGCCGTCGACGGTGACAGTTGTCTCGCCACCGGAGACGACGACCGCTGGCGGGGCGATCGGCCGGCCGCTGGCCTGTATCTCCTCGGCGATCGCGACCTGTGTTTTCGCCGCCTCGCGCGCTTCGCCACGAATCTGTGAGGAGAGAACCACTGGATCGAAGCCGGCCTCGGTTGCGCGGTCGGCGGCAGCCTCAACGGCGGTTCGCCCATCACTGATAATCGTCGTTGTCACCGAGGTGAAAACCGGGTCGCCGGGCGTCGGCGTCTCATCAATCTCGCCGGCTATGCCGCGATCCAGGTGGTCGATAACCGCCGCCGGCACATCGCAGTCATAGCGGTCGAGCACCGCGCGGGCGTCAGCGTAGGTTGTCGGATCGCCAACGAGGGGGCCGCTGGCGACCGTCGCAAGATCGTTGCCAACGACATCACTGACAACGAGCGAACGGATATCGGCGGGCTGGGCTGCTGCCGCGAGCCGGCCGCCCTTGATCGCCGAGCAGTGTTTGCGGACGGCGTTGATCTCATCGATCGTCGCACCCGACGCCAACAGCGCGTCGGTCGTCGCCTGCAAGTCGGCCAGCGAAAGCTCCTCAGCGGGGGCGGTCATGAGCGCGCTGCCGCCGCCGGTGATAACACCGAGTATCAGCGTGGATTCGTCGGCTGCTTCGGCGGCCTCCAACAGCCGGCGGGTACTCTCGACGCCGCGTTCGCTGGGGATCGGGTGGTCGCCAGCGAGCACCTCGACGCGTTGGGTCGAGACAGGCGAGGCGTCCGGCGAATCGGTGATAACGAGGCCGCCGTCAAGGGCGTCGCCGAGGATCGCCTCAAGCTCCGCGGCGACGACCGCCGCGGCCTTCCCGCCGCCGAGGACGATCACCGCACCGTAGTCGGCGAGGTCGTCGACGGTCAGCGCGCCGTCGGCCAGTGACACCGCCCTACGAGTCAGTCGCGCGGGATCGGCGGCCTTGATCCCAGCAGCGAGACAGTCGAGAGCAACCTCGTGAGCAGGGGAACTCGGCAGTTGGTCACGGTTTCGGATCACTGTCATACTACTGGGTGGGACGAATCAAAAAACGTCTCGGCGACCGCTAAGTCGTGTTCAGAGAAGTCGATGAAATTGGAACCATCTCGAAAGCCCCGACGCCCTGGAGTCGGGGGGCTCGCTGCGCGCTTCAGGCCTTCGGCCCTGCAGTGCTTGCGTCGTCACCAGAAATCAGAGATTTCTGGTTGGCTCACGAGAGCTTGCTCTCGTGAACGCCCGCCTTCCTCCAGCGCGTCGCCCCTTTCAGTCCCACCCGCGTCAGCGGGCCAAGCAGCCGCAGTCGGGTGGGACTGAAAGGGGCCGGGGGCTTTCGAGGTGTGCTCAGTCTAATCGCACTATCCCGAACAGTACCGACCGCCACGCCTGCTACTCGCTGGCCGGATGAGCGATCTCGTAGGTCGTCTTTGTGGCTGGGCTCTCGATCGTTCGCTCTCGGCCATCGAGCCAGCAAACCGTAAGCCGGCGTGGCGTCTGTGTGGGTGCCGTCGCGCCACCAAGGCCGAAGTGGGCGACCGGCTCGGATTGGCAGAGATAGCCGCTGCCGGCGTCGATCACGCGTCGCTGGTGGCCGCGATCGGTATCAAGCGTGACGACCGCACCGCGGGCTGCCGCGCCGTACTGGGTTGTTGGCCGCACGCGAAGCCAGTCGTTGTCGGTCGGAGCGTCGTACAGTGACAAGGGTTGGGCGTCGCCATCGCCGCCGACGACCAACAGTTCCAACCGGCCATCGCCATCGAGATCGGCGACGACCGCACCCGTCCCCCGCCTCGCAGGTTCGGCCGCCGCACCAAGCGAGCGGGCTTCCCACCCGGTCGCTGTGGCGGTGGCCGCTCCATCTGTGGTCGATGCCTCGTTGACGACCGGCGCGAACAGGCGGTTGGAACCGCCACAGACGTTGACGAAGAGCTCTTGGCGGCCGTCGTTGTCAAAATCCGCCGCAAGGAGCGTTTGAACACGCGCCGGATCGGCAAAGCCCGGTGGCGACGCATCTCTAAAGCCGGTGTCGGTCGGCACGAAGAGATGGTTCTCGCCGTCCCAACTGCCGACCGCGACAGCGACAGTCCCGTTGCCGGCGTCAACGAGGGTCACGCCGCGGGCATCGGCCTCCGGGGCGTCGACGCCAGCCGTATCAGCGACATCGACAAAATGGCCGTCGTCGTTTCGGAACAGGCGGTTGGGCCCGTCGTCGACGCCGACGAACAGATCCATCTGCTCGGTAACAAGCGGGGCGGCGAGCAGCGAGCGCGCCCCACAGGTGGCATCTAGTCCGATCGCGTCGGCCATATCGGTGATCTCGCCGTCGTCGCCGAGCTCATAACACCGGGTAGCCGCCGCGGAGCCGGCGACAACCATGCCGTAGCGACCGGTGCCGAAGCGATCGACAGCGGCGACCGACCGGCCGGCGGTGAAGTTTCCGCGGTCAGCGTTGACCGCGTTGGCGAAGGCATCACACCAGACCGTCCGGCCGTTGTGGTCGATCCGGTCGAGTAACAGGTCGGTCGTCGCACACGTCCCGCCGTCAGTATCGGTGTTGTGAACGTACAGTTCTTCCTCGCCGTCGGCGTCAAGATCGGCCGCCGCGACGCCGATAGCCTGTCGGTTTGCGTCGGCGATGATCCCACAGGCGCGATCTCGGAGACGGCCGTCGGCCCACGAGCGAAGCTGGTTCGGGCAGTCGACCCCGGTGACCAGGATGAGCGGCCCCGCAGGGCCGGGCGTGACCGCCGCGCCGGCACCGATGACTGGCTGATTGTCGGCGATCGCGGCCGACCGATCCCGAAACATGGCCGGAGGGAGTCGACCGAAGGATAAGAACGCTCGGATCGGGCGGCTCAGCGGCGTAACCACGGCTAGTAACATCACTCGGCGGCTGCAACCGTTGGGTCGTACATCGTTTCGTCGTCGGGTGGGTACGTCGGCAGTGCGGCTACTGCGACGGGATCAGATCGCACCCTAACGGGGGCGTCAGTGAGCGCGATATCAGTGCTGTCTGTTGGCTGCTCACCGAACCGATCCTGCAACTCATCGGCGTCGGACGGTGTAGCTGTCGTGAGAAACGAGTAACGGTAACCAGCGGGCAGCGAGTCGACACAGCCCGTGACCGGGCGGCTACCAGCAGACACACCAGCCGGCTGCCTCAGTCGCCGGCAGCCGTCGACCCGGACAGATCGGCAACAACACCAGCGTCGGTCGGTTGTGGTTCGCTGTACTTGGCGACCAAGCGATCGAGTTCGGCGGGGTCGTCGGCTCCCGGCAGCTGCTCGTCGGCGGTGATCGACTCGGCATCGACACCAAGCTTCCCGGCGACATGGTCGGCGGTCGATTCTGCCATCATGCGGTAGGTTGTCAGCTTGCCGCCGACAACGCTGGCGAAGTTATCGACGCCGTCCCGCTCGTGATCCAACAGCGTGAAATCACGGGAGATGCTACGCTCGTCGCCCTCACCGGAGTCAGTACGGTTGCTCTCGTCAGGTGCGTACAGTGGCCGGCAGGCCCACCATTTGCGGAGCTCCTCGCGGCCCTCGATGTCCGGCACCATCTCAGCACACTCCTCGTACATCCGGTCGACTTCCCACTCCTCTTTGGGGTAGTCATCCGGATTCTCCACCTCAACACTTGTTGTGCCAAGAACGGCCTCGCCCTCGTGGGGGATGATGATATCGCCATCGGCCGGCTCACGACAGCGGTTGAGCACAGGGCCAAGATCCTCATATTCGACGCTGAGCATAACACCCTTCGTTGGTTTCATCGCGAAGTCAACACCGGCCATCGCACCGATTTTGTCGGCCCACGGGCCGGTTGCGTTGATAACGTACTCCGGTTCGATTGTCGTGTTTACCTCACCGCCGATAGCAACGTGTTCGATCTCGCCGTCGGTGACAGTGATCTCAGTTACCGGGGCGTTGGTGTGGATCGTCGCACCGTGTTCGGCCGCGCTCTCGGCGTTTGCAGCGGCGAGCCGCGAGGGATAGATCGCCCCGTCGGGAACGACCATCGCTCGCTCAACGTTCTCGCTGAGATCCGGCACGCGGTTGCGTGCCTCGTCGCCGTCGATTACCTCGGCGTCGATCCCGTGTTCGCGGCAGGCCTCGAGTTTGGTGTCGAAGTACTCCGGGTCGTCCTGCTTAAGCTGAACGAAGAGCCCACCAGTATCGTGAATACAGTGGCCGGCGATATCACGGAGCGTTTCGTTTTCGCGGATACACTCGGCCGCGCCCTCGGGATCTGACTCCGCGTACCGCGCGCCGCTGTGTAGTAATCCGTGCGAACTGCCCGATGTTTCGCTGGCGAGTTCGCCGCGTTCAACGAGTGTCACGTCGACACCGCGGAGTGCGAGGTCACGTGCTGTTCCAACACCGGTGCCGCCGCCGCCGATTATGAGTGCGGTTGTTGTTTGGGTCATAAATACCGCATCCGGTTGAGATGATTTCTGGGTGTATAAACCGGAAGCAACATACTTAGGATTCCCACAGGTAAAAATACTATCATCAACGATCAATACATCTTATCGTCTGTATTGACGTGATCGACAGCCAACAGAAAGCGGCGAAACCGGAAGCTAAAGGAGGGCTTCCTCGAGCAGCTCCAGCGGGTGGCGGATCTCGTAGCCTGTCCCGTGGTTCATCTGCATTGAACACGTTGGGCACTCGGTCATCCCGACATCACCCTCTGCGTGTTCCATGTGGTCGAACATCTCCGCGCCGATCTTCATCGAGGTTTCGTACTTTTCGGACTTCCAGCCGTAGGTGCCCGAGATGCCGGAACAGGAGTCGCCGACATCCTCAATCGTCGCGCCATCAAGCTCACGGAAGAGCTCGATCGCCTGGTGATCGATGCCTTGGTTTCGGGCGTGACACGGCGCGTGGTAGGCAAAGGCCTGCGAATCGATCTCAGCCTCGCTCAGCTTGGCTTCGAGATCCTCGTTGACACGGAGGAACTCAAGCGATTCCCAGGTGTGTGCTGCGAGTTCATCGATCCCATCGATGTCAAACAGCTCGGGGTACTCCTGTCGCAGTGCCATCGAACAGGACGTACATGAGGCGATAACCTCCGCACCGTTCTCGATCGCCGCACCGAGTTCGCGAACGTTGACCTCGGCCTCACGACGAGCGTCATCCAGCATCCCGTTGGCAAACATCGGTGTGCCGGAACACTGCTGTTTTGGAACGAGCACCTCGTACCCGAACTCCTCGTAGACCCGTACCATCGCTTTTCCAACCTCGGTCGTATTGAAGTTGGAGTAACAGCCATGGAAGTAGGCAACCTGTTTGTCAGGGTTTGACACCTTCGACCCGCCGCGTTGTTTCCACCACTGCCGGAAGGTTTCGGTGGCAAACTCCGGCATATCGCGCTCGCTGGGGATGCCCATGAGCTTGTCACCGAGGTAGCTGGTGATGTCAAGCCCCATCACGAAGTTGGCCAGCCGTGGCACCTTTGTGCCGAGCGTCGCCATCGTCCGGTAGTTGGCCAACATCCGATTGCGGAGGTACTCAACGGAGAGCTTGTCCATGTGTTTCTCGACATACTCTCCGCGGGCGGTGTTGTGCATCTGGCTCAGCGGGACGCTTGACGGACAGGCGTCGTCACACCGCATACAGTTCGAACACGACATGATCGAGTCGTCGATGTCAACGTCCTCGTGGCGTTTGAGCCGCCACTGTTCGGGCCCCTGGAACTTGGGCCCAGGGAAGTCCTCGTTGACCTCGGCGACCGGACACGAGGTGTCACAGCTGGTGCATTTATAACAGTTGTCGGCACCCGGCCGGAGATCCATATCCTCACTGGACGGAAAGACATCGACCGGTTCGAACTCATCGACTGCCGTCGTGGCATCAAACTCACTCGGTTGTTGTGCGTCGCTCATTGGCTCACCTCTCGTTTCACAGTTCGTTCACGCGCACGTTGCCCCGCGACCGTGGCGGTCGTCAGCGAGATCCCGCTTTGGGATTTCTCAGCGACCGGATCTGTCCCGCCGACAACACCGCCGGCGGCTCGGAGATTGGTAAACTCCGGCTCGCCGTCAGGGTTCAGCGGGCGCATTCCGTCGTCGATACGGACACCAAAGTGAGCGAACGGTTGGTTGCCAAAGGCCTCCTCGTCGAACCAGTCGTATCGGTCGTCGGAATGCGGGATATGGCAGTCAAAGATCGGCTCCTCGACGGTACCGTCGCGCTCGGAGTCGATCCCTTTGCCGACGAGTCCACCGGTCGCAAGGATGAACTCCTCGGCGTGGTACGGCACCTCTCGACCTTTGCTGTCAACAACAACGGCGGTAAGCTCGTCGCCGTCGGCCTCGTAGTCGATGACCGGGTTGCCCGCCGAGATGCGAACGCCAGCGTCGTGGATAGCGTCTTTTAGCTGGTCGGCCAGCCGCATCCCAGGGAAGCTCGGCGGCCCCATCGGGATCTCGAACACATCGACCCCGAGTTCCCGTTCGAGATCGGTTCGCACGTCGACCGCGTGGTCGTCACCAAGGAAGGCCGGGAAGCCGACACGTTTAGCGTCACCGATATGTGGGTCGACCGCATCGGCGAGCGCCTGGCGGGCACCCATCGTTTGGCCGTCGTGATCGACATCCTCGTTGCTATCCAACCGCTTGGCAAACCGCGTCACCCGGGAGTCGTTGGCGTACTCGCCGGGGAAATTGAGTTCGACGCCCTCGACATCGAACGGCACGTCGGCAGCGTCAAGATGGTCGGCCAGCATGCCGGCGTTGTACTCGGTGAGTTCCGCAAAGCCGACGATCAGCATGTCGCGGCTGTCGCTGGCAAGGCCGGCCGCCGCGGCGGTCGGATAGCGGGCGGTCGGTTTGACCGCACCACCGAACGTCGGCAACAAGGCGTTGTTGTCGGTGTGGGAACCCTGATAGCTGTCACCGACCGCCGCATCGAAACGGGCGAGCCCATCGCGGATCGCCGCCTCGCCGGCGATCGAGTAGGGGTGATCATCCGGCAGTTCGCTGATCGCCGCGAAGGGATCAGCGACCGGCTCTTCGTCGTCGAAATAGCCCAGCACGTCGATCAGCCCGCTGGCGTGTCGCAGCGTGCTCTTTTTATGTGTGATCAGGCGGACTGAGGCGTCACCGTCGACCGCTTCAAGCGCGGCTATCGAGCCGGCAAGCCCGCCACCGATAACGATCACATCCTCATGGATTGCCATCAGTCACCTCCCCGCCGGCCGCCATCAGTCGCTGCCGCACCGGCCGCGCCGTCGCTCGGTGATGCCCCGACACCGGTGTCGAAGGCGGTGAAGTCGCTGATGACGGTGTCGGTCGTCGCGGCGTCCTTATCGCGGTTCATTGTCGTGCCGTGCAGCGAGTATTTGAGCGCGGCCTGAGAGAGCTGTCGGCCCCACATCGCGTGGCGCTCACCCTTCCAACGTTCCTGATAGAGTTCGTCCCACGCGGTGTACGCCGTCTCCTCGTCGTACTCATCGTAGAGCTCCGAGGCCATCCGGTGACAACAGAACGCACCTTGACAGTTACCCATTGACGCCCGCGTGCGAAGCCGCACAGCGTTGAGGTCTGAGCCGGCCCCATCGATGCCGTCCTGAACCTCCGCGCGCGTGACCGCCTCACACTCACAGACGACCGGGTTCGGGCCGTCGACATCCAGCACCTCGTCGGTACGGGAGCCGAGTCGCTGGGCGCTGCGGCGGCCGATCGGCGAGCGAATCCCGAACTCGTCCATGTAATCTCGCAGCACCGAGAAGTCATCGCTGCCGGGCAGCGGTACCTCGTCGGTGCGACACTCGGCGTCGACGCCGAGCTTGTCGCAGACGTGATCGGAGATATCCTCGCCCATCATCCGGTAGGTCGTGAACTTCCCGCCGACAATCGAGGTGAAGTTCTCGACGCCGTCGCGGTCGGCGTGGTCGAGCAAAAAGAAGTCTCGGGTGATGTCCGTCGAATCGCTCGTGCCGGTCCCCGGCGGCTCATACAGCGGGCGGACACCCCAGAAGGAGCGGATCGTCCGAGCCTCTTCGACGATCGGCACCAGCTCTTTGAGCGTGTCGATCATCAGGTCGACCTCCCACTGTTCTTCGGGGTAGTCCTCGGGATCATCAACCTCGACGTCTGTGGTGCCGAGGATACAGGTCGTCTCGTGGGGGACGACAATGTCTGCGTCGCCCTTCGGCTTACAGCGGTTGATAACGGTGTCGACCTGGCGGGTGTTCATGATCGTCATGACGCCCTTGCCGGGTCGAACCTCGATCTCCTGTTCGAGGCCGGCCATCTCGCCGATCTCGCCGGCCCATGCCCCGGTGGCGTTGACGACGTAGTCGGCGCGGATCTCCTCGCGGGTGCCAGGCTCGCGGTGGACGCGCTTGCCTGGGCCCGATTCGTGTTCGACCTCGACGCCGACGACCTCGTCGCCCTCTTTGAGCACGTCGACCACGGGCGCGTGTGTCTCGATGCGCGCGCCGTGTTCCTCCGCGCTGGCGGCGTTGGCCACACAGAGCCGGAAGGGGTCGACCGCGCCGTCAGGAACGCGGATCGCCTTTTCGACGTCTTTCGCGAGGTACGGCTCCTCTTTCCGTGCCTCCTCGCCAGACAGTACCTCAACCGGGATGTCACACTCCTTGCAGCCCTCCAGTTTCTTCTGGAAGTACTCCTCGGAGTCCTCCGGTCGTTTGACAAAGAGCCCGCCGGTCTCTTCGACACAGTGGCTGGCGATATCCCGCAGGATCCGGTTTTCGATCATACACTCCTTTGCGCTGGCCTGGTCGGCAACCGCATACCGGCCACCGCTGTGGAGGAGGCCGTGCATCCGTCCTGTCGTTCCGTGGGTGAGGTTCCCCTGTTCGACGAGCGTCACATCGAGTCCGCGCATCGCGAGGTCGCGCGCGATGCCGCACCCCGTTGAACCGCCGCCGATTACGAGAACGTGTGGTTGGCTACTCATCCGTTCAGTCTGCGTTTAAACTATGATTACTTTACTTTATCCCCTGCTGATGGCACGCGCCACCGAGTCATCATGAACGACGCGCGTCTGACGTTCTATTCATGCGTGTGAGTGTCTCGCAAACCACCCGAAACAATGCGAAACTATAGTCAAGTTTGGGGACGGGAGTAACATTTATCACGTTCTTCCATAGTGTTTACCCGTGGTGGTGGAACCGGTCGTAAAGAACGGTTCGCCGCCAGCGGGGGAGTGGCCCCCACAAGGAGTGTGGTGAATACACATGTCAGAAACATACGTTGGTTCAATTGACCAAGGGACGACTGGAACTCGTTTCATGGTCTTTGACCATGACGGAAACGTCGTATCGCAAGCCTACGAAAAACACGAACAGATCTATCCGGAGCCCGGCTGGGTCGAACACGACCCGATGGAGATCTGGGAGAACACGAAGCTCGTGATTAACGAGGCACTCGACAAGGAAGGCCTCGACGCTAACCAGCTCGAATCGATCGGTATCACCAATCAGCGTGAGACCACGATCATCTGGGACGCCGAAACCGGTAAACCGGTACACAACGCTCTCGTCTGGCAAGACCGTCGGACGACCGATCGGGTCGAAGAGATCCAAGACGAAAGCACCGACACGCTGACCGTCGAAGAGATCCGCGAGAAGACCGGTCTCGAATGTGATGCGTACTTCTCGGCAACAAAAACCGAGTGGATTCTCGACAACGCCGATCCGATCAAGCTCCAGCGATCCCGACCGGAAGACGTCCGCGACCGCGCCGAGGACGGCGAGCTCATGATGGGTACCCCGGACACATGGGTTATCTACAACCTTACCGGCAACCACATCACCGACGTGTCCAACGCCTCCCGGACGATGCTCTACGACATCGAGGGGCTCCACTGGGACGACGAACTCCTCGATGAGTTCAACGTTCCGCGGGAGATCCTCCCCGAGGTTCGTCCCTCTTCGGACGACGAGACCTACGGGTCGACCGACGCCGACGGCTTCCTCGGTGCTGAGGTACCTGTTGCGGGTGCCCTCGGCGACCAGCAGGCCGCGCTGTTCGGCCAGACCTGCTTTGATGCTGGTGACGCCAAGAACACCTACGGTACCGGCTCGTTCATGCTCATGAACACCGGCAACGAGGCCGTCAGCTCCGATCACGGCCTGCTGACGACGATCG